>NZ_LMRR01000008.1 GCF_001426085.1 Rhodococcus sp. Leaf278 | reverse complement strand
GTGGGGATGCCATTCGCGCGCCATCGTGATGTGACGGTTCACGTTGTCTTCGGCAGTGGGTGCCAGCTCCTGCAGAAGCTCGAGCTGTGTCAGATCCCTAGCCATTGGCTTGTCTCCTCGCATCGACGTCAGCTGACAAGCCTAGAGCCAACACCGAGACGGGTGTGCAGCCTCGCCGAGATTCTGTTAGAGGTAGCAACGGACTTCGACACCGAGTGGTGCGAACTCACAGGTTACTGCTGGGCAGGTTCGAGGCCCGAAAAGTTCGGCGCACGAAACACCCAACCACGGAGGGCGAGGAATCGAGCGGCTCCGAACATCCCACCCACGGCAATGACGACGAGCACCTGAACGTACGTGCCGGTTCCTGGAAACAGGATGTGCACCGCGGCCAGCGATGCGGTACTCAGACCCAGCCCGATCAGGGCGAGTCCACCGGCTTCCCACTGCGTCTGGAACCAACCCACCCGGCCGGCCGCGTGGAAGGTATGACGGCGATGCAGCTCGTTGGCCAGGACGGTGCTGGCTGCGACGCCCACAAGATTGGCGGTGAACGATCCGAGCGAAGCGAGAGCGACGAACAGCAGGGCGTATACGCCGTTGCTGGATACGCCGACGATCACGAAGCGAGTGAACTGAGCGAGAACACTTTCCCCGAGCATCCTCGACCTGATGCGGGGCGCACAGCCCGACGGCCCGGGCGTGGCCGCGGCTTTCAGCGAGGTACTCACGAGATCTCCAGTTGTAGAACCGAAAGCGTCAGTCGGCGCTTCGATTCGATACAACTCCGGGCACGACCGAATCGGTCTCGGACGTGACGGACATCTCAGGCTTTGGAGGAACTTTCTTCCCGAGCACGCTTCTTGCGGTCCAGGTCGATGTTGAGGCTGTTGGGCTTGATCGACGCGACGAACAACACCGCAACGAGCACCACCACAACGAGGATGGTGATGACGACCACCGCGATGCCGAAGATTGCCAAAATACCGTTCATGTCCTGCCTCCCGTGTCAGGTAATACGGTACTTGTCGTAGACAGGCCCGTCGACGTGCACCCCCAGCTCACCGATCAGCTGACCAAACGCTCGACAGCACGCATCGGCAAGGACAACCAGGTCGGCCGGTTGCGCGCCTCGTACAGAACCTCGTAGACGGCCTTGTCGAGTTCGTATGCGCGCAGCAGATCGGCCTCGTCGCGCGGATCGTGCCCGGCCACCGAGGCGTAGCCGTCGAAGAACGCGGCGATGCTGCGCGCTGCCCACTGGTCGGCGCGCTCCCGCATCGAGGGGTCCTCGGGCTGATCGACCAACAGATGGTTGGCTGCGTAATCGAACGAGCGCAGCATTCCCGCGACGTCGCGCAAGGGGCTGTCCATCTGTCGGCGCTCGGCCAGGGTCTTGGCGGGCTCACCCTCGAAGTCGATGAGCAGCCACCGCTCGGGCGACCCCAGCACCTGTCCCAGATGCAGGTCGCCGTGAATGCGCTGCACGGTAGTGCTCGTCGACGCCTCCGCGCGCGAAATGAGCGCCGTGGCCGCCGGGATGAACTGGGCGATCTCCGGCACCACCCGCGCTACCCCCGAGATACGAGCCAGAATCTCCTCGACGGCGGTCGATTCCACCGAGCGTTCGACGGTGCCCAACACCGAGGCCAGGTCATGGTGCACGTGCGCGACGGCAGCTCCGATTCGATGAGCATCCCGGGCGAAATCGCCGGGCAGTTCCTCGATCGGTGTATCGGGAGAATCGAACACCTCGCGAACACTTGCCAGAGCGGCGGTCCAGCCCTCGGTGGAGTTCGCGGCGAAGTCCTGAATCATGCCCAGTGTGGTCGGCTCGCCGCCGACGACGGCTTCCAACCAGCCCCGCAGCGGTGCGACATTGACACTGCCTGCCGCCGCCAGGGCGCGGTGCAGTTCCACATCGGGGCTCACTCCCGGCGGAACCTGTCGAAACAGCTTGAGTAACAGCAGATCACCGAGAATCACCGAGGTGTTGGACTGCTCTGCCCCCAGAACCCGACCGGGCAGACCGCTCGGCACACTCGAACCGTCGACGATCTTGAATTCGATGCTGCCCGTGGAATTTCCGGAAGCGAAGGCGTCGCCGTACAGGCCGATGATCTCCGGGTCTCGTAGCCCGTCGAACACGGCAACCTCGCCCGCTACCGGAAGCACCCACGGGCGGAGGTCGTCGGTCAGCTCGGTGCGAAAGCCGAGTGGCACCTGGTAGGTCTGCGTCACCACCGAGCCGTCCTGCGTCAAGTGCACCTCCACCAGTACATGCTCGGCCGCGAAATGTGGTTCGTCATGAAGAACTTGGCGTTCGAGGATCTGCACCGAATCCACGGTCGACCCCTTTGCACCGAACCACCGTTGGGCCGGTAGCCACGTTGCCAAAGCCTCCGTGAGCAGAGGTTCGACCGTGCGTGCCGCACTCGAGCTGGAACCGACCATGAAAATCTCTCGCCGCCTTCTTCGGAGTTTGCGGAGCAGTGACTCAGAACCTACCCACTCACAGCGACGCTCACACCCCGACAGCAAAGACACCCGAACGTTATCGGAGGTCGTGCCCCGGTGCACCGACATGCTCGTACAGTGGTCACATGTCCGCTCCACTGACCGCCCACATCGATGTGCACCGCGCCGGCGATCGACTGAAAACCCGTGTGTCCTGGCTGGACTCGAAGCATTCGTTCTCCTTCGGCCAGCACTACGATCCCGACAACACCCATCACGGACTGCTGCTGGTCAACAACGACGACATCGTCACTGCCGGTCAAGGTTTCGAGACTCATCCACATCGAGACATGGAGATCGTCACCTGGGTGGTGCAGGGTTCACTCGTGCATCAGGACTCCATCGGCCACTCCGGAATCATCTACCCCGGACTCGCACAACGGATGAGCGCGGGCAAGGGCATCATGCACTCGGAGAAGAACGACTCCTGGAGCATCGACGGCAATCGGCACACCGAACCCGTTCGCTTCGTGCAGATGTGGGTTTTGCCGGACAGTCCTGGCACCACACCAGGATACGAACAGCTCGAGATCGGCGACGAGTTGTTGCGCGGTGGGCTGGTCACCGTCGCGTCGGGGATGGAGAAGCACCGCGGGGAGGCGGCGATCGGCATCTCGCAGAAGTCGGCGGCGCTGCACGCGGCCAGGTTGCTGCCGGGGAACGCGGTAACGGTGCCCGACGCACCCTTCGCCCATGTTTTCGTCGCCCGCGGCACCGTCTCGATGGAGGGCGTCGGTGAACTGTACGAGGGCGATGCCGTGCGCCTGAGTTCGACTGGCGGACAACAGATCACAGCGTCGGAACCAGCCGAGGTGCTGATCTGGGAGATGCATTCGCGGCTCGGCGGCTGACATGTACGTTCGATGACAAGTTGATCACGGGTAGACGTGGGGCGCGTGGGCCCGGCAGACACCTGCTTACACTCCCAGCACTCACGAACGCCAACATCGGAGGTACTCGACGTGTCGAATCAGAACCCGCCGCCCGGGGATTATCCCCCGCCCGGAAACTACCCTTCACCTGGTGAATACCCCCAGCAGGGCGGATACCCCCAGCAGGGCGGGTACCAGCAACAGCCGGTAGCACCGAAGAACACCATCGGCACAGTTGCTCTGGTCCTGGCGATACTGGGTGTGTTGTTCTCCTGGACCATCGTCGGTGGAGTTGTTCTCGGCCTGATCGCCATCGTCCTCGGCTTCATAGGACGCTCGAGGTACAAGAAGCGCGTCGCCACCAACGGCACCGTGTCCCTCATCGCGATCATCCTGGGTTTCGTGGCCGCAGCATTGTCGATCGTTCTCGTCGTCGTCGGCGTCGGCCTGTTCAACGCAGTCGGTGGACAGGACTTCACCGACTGCATCAGCAACGCAGGAAGCGATACTGCAGCGCAACAGCAATGCGCCGACGAATTCCAGCAGAACGTCGAGAACCAGTACGACGACTCGACACCGAACTGAGCCGCCGGCCGGTGCACTCGCGTCTCGGTGCATCGGCCGGTCCGGCCACCTCAGCCGGTCGAGTCGTCTCGCGCAGACAGATCCGCCACCACCACCTGATTACCGCCCTGCTTCTTGGCTTCGTACATCGCCACGTCTGCCTCTCGTAACAGTCGATCGGTGAGTTCGACTGCGTCGACACCGATGTCGCGAGCACTCGGGTACATGCAGTGCGCCACACCGATGCTGACGGTCAGGGGTGCGAGGTCGCCCACAGAGTAGACGGCACCCAGAAACTCCTCGGCCAGTGTGTGCGCCTCGCCTACGCCCAACTTGGTCACCACCGCAAACTCCTCGCCGCCCACCCTCGCCAGCAGCACACCGTCCTTCTCCAGTCGACGCGCGACGAGCTGCAGGGCTGCGTCCCCCTGGTGATGGCCGAATCGGTCGTTGATCGACTTGAATCGGTCCACGTCGACCACCATCACTGCAATGTCGCCGGCTCCGAGAAAGTAAACCGGCAGCGCCTCCTCGAGTCCTCGACGATTGCGTATCTGGGTGAGCGGGTCGAGATTGGCCGCCTGCGCTTGAACCTGCAGTTTGAGCAGAAAGTACTGAAAGAAGGTCGGGCCCATGAAAGTGATGGGTACCAGCATGACGAGTTGCGCGACGGCGAGGCCGTGATCGGCATCGGGCTGCGAGAGGATGAGCCCGAACATCAGCCCTACTGTCGCCGCGGCCCACAGCAGATGCAGTGCCATCACTCGCGGACTGTGGAAGAGCTGTATGTAGACACTGTTGGCTGCGAGCAGGGCGCAGGCCAAGATGACTGTCTGGGGTGACCCATAGGCGAGCAGCCCCAGCGTTGTTCCCACATCCGCGTACGCAGCGAACGACAGGGACAGTCTTTTCGACGGCCACGGGGCCATCAGCCAGGCGATACCGACGACGAGCGCCGACACGATCGCAACGACGTACACGAGCTCGGCGAGCGTCGAGGTCGGAGACGCGTCGGTGAGCAGCAGCAACGCGGCCGCGCCGAGTCCGTACGAGAACGTACTCAGAGCTGCAGCGAGACGATACGGGGCGAGCGCACCGTGCAGCCGCAGGTAATCGACGACCGATTCATAGCTGTGCGGCTGGTTCCACCACGTGCGCAGAAATATCGAGTGCACGTATCCTCCAAGCCCGTGTCGGCCGAATCGCCGGACCGGACTCGTCGTCGGACCGGTCCGGACATATCGGCCACGAGTGATGCTATTCGACCGACGTCACCCGCGGATGTCTCTTCGGCGGAACGCTGCGATTCCCGCGAAGCCGACGGCGGCAGCGATGACGACGAGCCACCCGATCGGCGCAAGGGACACAGCATCCCCCGGCAATCGCGGAGTGTGCGTGAAGGGCGAGAGATCGAGCAACGGCTGCGGTAGGCCCACCACGGAACCGATCTGGCCCAGGGCGACGAAGCCGCCGAGGACCGCCCACAGGAGAGTCGCGAACCGAGGTACAGCGCCGAACAGTGCGACGCCGATGGTCATCACCACCCACACGGCCGGGAGCTGCCCCAGCGCGCCGCCCACGACGGACGGCAGTTCGCCCGTCACATGGCCGGTCGCCGACCCGTACGTCAGCCCGATGGTGAGGCCGACGACCAGCAGCAGCCACGCCGGGCCGACGACGGCGAGGAGTAGATGCCCGGCCAGCCATCGGAGACGCGAGACGCCGGTGGCGAGCACGATCTCGGCCAGTCCTGCCTCTTCTTCGCCGTGTAACCGCAGTAGCGCCGCCACCGAGTAGGCCGCCACCATGATGCCGACGATGCTCAGCACGGCAGCAATGAACGATTGTTCGAGAGTGGTGCCGCCGAATTTTCCGAGTGCCTCGCTGATGGCGGTGCTGCTGCCGAGCTGGTCACCTATCCCGTCCGTGGACGAGCCGATCGCGATGCCGAACAGAGCGAGCCCGACGGTCCAGACGACGGTGGTCCCGCGCGAGAGTCGCCACGCGAGGGCGACGGGACCGGACAGTGACGGCACGGCAGCCACCCGGCCGCGTCGCTCGGCCCGCAGACCACTGCCGAGATCGCGTCGATTCGCTGCCACGAACGCCGCGGCACAGAACGCAGCTGCGGTCACCAGCGACAGCAGCAGCGGCCACCACCTCTCGTCGGCGAACGGACGCACCTGCGCCGACCAGCCGATCGGTGAGAACCACGACAAGGTTCCCGAGCCGATGTCGCCGATCGCTCTGAGTACGAATGCTGCGGCCAACACGCCGAGGGCGTAGCCGCGAGCCACCCGAGCCCCGGACGCCACCTGGGCCGCCAGCGCCGCGCAGCCGACGAACACCGCGCCGACGACGACAATCGAGGCCCCGAACGCGAGGCTCCCGGTCACCGGCAGACCGAATGCCCACAGCGAAACGAACGACAACATTCCGGTCGCCGCGACGCCGCCGCCCGCAAGCAGCACGGCCGCGCTCAGCCCGGCGTATCTGCCCACTGCAGTCGACCCGATCAGCTCGGTCCGCCCCGCATCCTCCTCGGCGCGAGTGTGCCGAACGACGGTGAGGATCGCGGCCAACGGAACGAGGGTGAGCATCAGTCCGGCGCGCCAGGACACCAGGGCACCCAGGTCGCTGCCGAAGATCGGCCCGACGAGAGCCGCCTGTGCCGGCACCGCCACGGTGCCGAGATAGAACGCTTGCCGGTCTGCCGCCGTCGGATACAGGCCCTCGAAGCTGACCGCATACAGCAGCGGCAGCGCTCCGAGCAGCACGACCCAGATGGGCGCCACCAGGCGATCGCGGCGCAGATACAACCGCAGCAGTGCTCCCGTGCCGTTCATGCGTAGTACCTCATGAACAGCTCTTCGAGAGTCGGAGCGCTGCTGACCAAGCTCCGCACTCCGGCGTCGGCCAGGACGTGCATCACCGCAGCGAGGGCGTCGTTCTCCACTGTGCAGGTGATCGTGGAACCGTCCACGTCGACCTCAGAGACCCCGGCCAATGTTGCGAGATTTTGCGGCACTCGATCGACAGTCGCGGTCACCGCCGTTCGGGTGAGGTGCCGCATCGATGCCAGCGTGCCGGTATCCACCGTTCGGCCGTCCTTGACGATGGTCACCGAACTGCACAGCGCGTCGACCTCGGACAGGATGTGCGACGACAGCAGCACCGTGACTCCGCGTCGAGCAGCATCTTTCACGCAGTCGGAGAAGTGCTGTTCCATCAGCGGATCGAGTCCTGAGGTGGGTTCGTCGAGAATCAGCAGCTCGACGTTCGATGCCAGGGCCGAGATCAGTGCAACCTTCTGCCGATTGCCCTTGGAGTACGTTCGGCTGCGTTTGCCGGGGTCGAGAGAGAACCGTTCGAGCAGTTCGGCTCGGCGAGTGGTGTCGATGCCGCCGCGCATCCGGCCGAGAAGATCGATCACCTCACCGCCGGTCAACGACGGCCACAGCGTCACATCGCCCGGGACGTAGGCCAGACGTCGGTGCAAGGCCACGGTGTCGGCCCACGGGTCCCCGCCAAGCAGTCGCACGGTGCCGGACGTCGCGCGGACGAGCCCGAGCAGGACGCGAATCGTCGTGGATTTCCCGGCTCCGTTCGGACCGAGGAAGCCGTGTACCTCGCCGGTATCGACGCGCAGGTCGAGTCCGTCGAGTGCCCGGACCGACCCGAACGTCTTCGTCAATCCGTCGACTTCGATTGACTCGGTCATTTCTTTGCCTCCAGGTACGCGTCCAAAGCGTGAGAATCGGTGAAGAATCCGTCGGTGTAGAGCTCGAGGGCAGGGAGCATGATCTCGTCGCTCAGCGCAGTGAGGGCCTCGCGGAAGTCCACGTCGGGGCCGGCCATCTGCGCGTACAGCAGTAGGCCGCCCACGTTCTGTCGGGTCATGAATCGAGCGCGTGCCGCAGGGTCGCGGCTGGGCGTGAACCGGCCGTCGCGGACACCGTCGTCGATGTACCGAACGGCGTCGGCGACCATGTGCTCGAACAACTCTCGCGCCAGTGCGCCGCCCGCCGAGAAGCTCCGCACGATGTAAGCGACCAGCGGCGCGTACTCGTCTATTCGCGCGAGCTGCTCCATCATTCCGGCGGGACCGGCCGACGCAGACTTCGACTCCCGGATCACCCGCAGAACGTGCTCGTCACACGCCGTGCGCAGACCCTCCTTGGATCCGAAATGATGGTTGACGAGCCCAGGTGAGACGCCTGCCGCCGTGGCGATCGACCGCAACCCGGCGGTGAAGCCCTGTGCGCCGAATACGTCGATCGCGGTATCTCGGATCCGCGCCCTCGTCGTGAGGTCCTCCGTTGCTGTACGCATGTACAGCACATTAAACACCCGTTCAATCGAGCGCAAGAGTGTAAAGATGGACGCATGACTTCAGTAGTGAACTCGGGCATCGATCTCAGCTACCAGGACGAGAACACACGCGCACAGGACGACCTCTTCGTGCACGTCAACGGCAAGTGGCTCGAGGATTACGACATCCCCGCGGACCGCGCAGTCGACGGAGCCTTCCGGACGTTGTACGACCGCGCCGAAGTGGACGTGCAGACCATCATCGAAGAGTCCGCCGCCGCGAATCCCCCCGTGGGCAGCGACGCACAGAAGATCGGCGACCTGTTCTCGAGCTTCATGGACGCCGACCGTGCCGAGCAGCTCGGCGTCTCGCCTATCGCCGACGAGCTCACCGCCATCGCCGACGCGGCCGATCCGGTCACGCTCGCAGGCGTTCTCGGCTCGCTACAGCGCACCGGCGTGGGCGGTGGCATCGGCCAGTACGTCGACACCGACGCCAAGCAGTCCGACCGCTACCTCGTGCATTTCAGCCAGTCCGGTATCGGTCTGCCCGACGAGTCGTACTACCGCCAGGACGACTACGCGGAGATTCGTACGAGCTACATCGCACACATCTCGAAGATGTTCGCGCTCAGCGGTATCGAGTACGACGCCCAGACGGTGTTCGACCTGGAGAAAAAAATCGCGGCAGGCCACTGGGATGTCGTCGCCAGGCGTGATGCCGAGAAGAGCTACAACCTCGTCCAATTCGACACCCTCGTCGAGAGCGAACCCGGATTCGATTGGGCGGCATGGATTTCCGGCCTCGGAGCCACGACCGAGCAGTTCGCCGAGATCGTCGTGCGGCAGCCGTCGTTCCTCAGCACTTTCGTTGCACTGTGGGCCTCCGAGGACATCGCGGCCTGGAAGGCGTGGCTCGCCTGGCGCGTCGTCCATTCGCGCGCACCGTTCCTGACGAGCGCAATCGTCGACGAGAACTTCGCGTTCTACGGAACGACGCTGACCGGCACCGAGGAAAATCGCGAGCGCTGGAAGCGTGGAGTTTCCCTGGTGCAGGACGTTCTCGGCGAGGCCGTCGGCAAGCTGTACGTCGAACGCCACTTCCCCGCCGACTCCAAGGCGCGGATGCAGGTGCTCGTCGAGAACCTCACCGAGGCGTACCGCCGCAACATCTCCGAGCTCGAATGGATGAGTCCGGAGACACGCACGAAGGCTCTGGACAAGCTCGACAAGTTCACCCCGAAGATCGGCTACCCCGATCGCTGGCGCGACTACTCGGGCGTCGAGATCAGCGCCGACGACCTGCTCGGTAACTACCGCCGCGGCTATACCGCAGACCACCAGCGCGATCTCGACAAGCTCGGCGGTCCGGTCGATCGCGACGAGTGGTTCATGACGCCGCAGACCGTCAATGCCTACTACAACCCCGGCATGAACGAAATCGTCTTTCCCGCAGCCATTCTGCAGCCACCGTTCTTCGACCCGGAGGCCGACGACGCGGCCAACTACGGCGGCATCGGAGCGGTGATCGGCCACGAGATCGGCCACGGATTCGACGACCAGGGTGCCAAGTACGACGGCGACGGCAACATGGTCGATTGGTGGACCGACAGCGACCGAACCGAGTTCGGCAAGCGCACCACGGCCCTGATCGAGCAGTACAACGAGTTCGAGCCCGCGGCGCTGCCCGGGCACAAGGTCAACGGCGAGTTCACCATCGGTGAGAACATCGGCGACCTCGGTGGCCTGTCCATCGCGGTCGCCGCATACGAAATTTCGCTCGAAGGCAAACAAGCCCCGGTGCTCGACGGCCTGACCGGATTGCAGCGGGTGTTCTTCGGCTGGTCGCAGGTGTGGCGCACCAAGGCACGAGACGCCGAGGCGATCCGTCGTCTCGCCGTCGATCCGCACTCGCCGCCGGAGTTCCGGTGCAACGGCGTCGTGCGCAATCTGGACAGTTTTCACCAAGCCTTCGACGTACAGCCCGGAGATGCGCTGTACTTGGAGCCGGGGCAGCGCGTCAAGATCTGGTAATACCGCGTAGGAACAAGGGGAGGGTGTTCGGATGAGGGAATTCGTACGATGGCTCGCAGCGCACGGGGTCATCCGGTTCGGGGCCAAGCGCGCGGCGGCGGCGGGTGACCCACAGGCCATGCTGGTCGCCGATCCGGCGACGCGGGCCAATCCCACGCCGGTCTACGAAATGCTGCGCCGTAAGGCGCCGCTGGTGAAGACCCGCATCTCGAACATCACCGTGCACCATCGGGTGGCATTCGACTTGCTCCGCTCCGACGACTTCCGGGTCACGCAACTGGGCGGTACCTTGCCCGCACCGCTGCGGTGGATCGAACGACACACCAGATCCGGTGCACTGCACCCGATTCTGCCGCCCTCCCTCCTCTCCGTCGAACCGCCCGATCACACGCGGTACCGCAAACTGGTGTCCTCGGTGTTCACCGCTCGGGCCGTGGCGCAGATGCGTGACCAGGTGCAGGAGACCGCGGATGCACTGCTCGACGAGCTGTCCGACGGTTCTCCGGTTGTCGACATCGTCGATCGTTATTGCGCGCGCCTGCCGGTCGCGGTGATCGGGCGGATCCTGGGCGTTCCGGTCGAGGACAACCAGCGGGTGCTCGAATTCGGTGAGATGGCCGCACCGAGCCTCGACATCGGTTTGTCCTGGAGCCAGTTCAAGCAGGTCGAGCGCGGGCTGATCGGGTTCGATGCGTGGCTCTCCCAGCACGTCAGCGAGCTGCGCCGCAATCCCGGCGACGATCTGATGAGTCAGCTGATCGCCGCGAAGGACGAGGGCATCGGCCTGAACGACGAAGAGCTGAGAGCCACTGCAGGATTGGTATTAGCGGCAGGATTCGAGACAACCGTCAACCTGCTCGGCAGCGGAATTCGGTTGCTGCTCGATCACCCCGATCAGCTCGCTGTGCTGCAGGAGGATCCGTCGCACTGGCCCACCGCCATCGACGAAATGCTGCGGATGGAATCTCCGGTGCAGCTGACCGCACGGGCCGCCAAACACGACGTCGTGGTCGAGGGCGTGCCGATCAGGGAGGGATCGCTGGTGATCCTCGTGCTCGCCGGTGCCAACCGAGACCCACTGGTATTCGAGGACCCGAACAGATTCGATGTCACCCGAGCCAACGCAGGTAAGCACCTGTCGTTCTCGGGCGGCCGCCACTACTGCCTGGGCGCAGCACTGGCCAAGGCCGAATCGGAAGTAGGCCTCAAAGCGCTGTTCGACAGGTTCCCGCACCTACGCTCGGCAGGCGAGGGAACCCGCCGCAATACCCGCGTCCTACACGGATGGGCCACTCTCCCTATCGATCTCGGTGAACCGGCTCTCGGTGAGCCGGCTACGACAACCGCAGGCCGGTAGCGGCGTCGAAGAAGAACAACTCGTCCAGCTTGGGCACCAGTCGAACGGTTTCGGCCAGGGCGATGGACAGCTTGCGGTCGACGCGAACCGAGATACGTCCGGACGGCGTCGTCCACCCACCGTCGGGGCTGGGTGCGGATGCGTACACGAACGACTCCGCACCCAGTTCCTCGATCAGCTCGACGGTGAGGCTCAGACCGCTGCCTTCACCCACCAGATCCCACGATTCGGGGCGAATCCCGACGACCACGCGCTCGCGTGCCGAGGACGGGACCGGGATGCGCAATTCGCCGAGTACGGCAGCGCCGTCGTGCACGGGGGCGTCGACGAGGTTCATTCCGGGGGAACCGATGAACCCCGCGACGAACGTGTTGACGGGGTTGTCGTACAGCTCTCGCGGAGCCGCGATCTGCTGCAGTTTGCCGTCGAGCAGCACCGCGACCCGGTCACCCATCGTCATGGCCTCGACCTGATCGTGGGTGACGTAGACCGTGGTGGTGCCCAATCGCCGCTGTAGACCGGCAATCTGGGCTCTGGTCGACACGCGCAGCTTGGCATCGAGATTGGACAGCGGCTCGTCCATGCAGAACACCTTGGGCTGACGCACGATGGCGCGCCCCATCGCTACTCGCTGGCGCTGGCCACCGGAGAGCTTGCCGGGTTTGCGATTCAGCAGCGGCTCGAGCTCGAGCATCTTCGCCGCGTCGAGCACCCGTGCTGCAGTGTCCGCCTTGCTCATTCCGGCGTTGCGCAGTGCGAAGCCCATGTTGTCGCCGACGGTCATGTTGGGATACAGCGCGTAGTTCTGGAACACCATCGCGACATCCCTGGCCCGCGGTGCCAAGGAGGTGACGTCCACTCCGCCGATGTCGATGTGACCGCTTTCGACGGATTCGAGGCCGGCGAGCATCCGCAGACTCGTCGACTTGCCACAGCCCGAGGGCCCGACCAGGACGATGAATTCACCGTCCGCGATGTCGAGTTCCAGGCTGTCCACAGCGAGCGACTCGGCTCCCGGATACCGATGCGAGACACCGGCGTAGTGAACGGCGGCCATTACTTCGGCAGCTTCGGGGTGATCTGGCGGTCGATGATCTGCTGCAGCTGCTCCGAGATGGACGCGAATGTCGTTGCCACATCGGCGTTCTGCAGTGCGATCTGCTCGAGTCCACTACCGATGATCTTGTCCCCACCGGGAACGAAGACGCGGGCGTAGTCCTGCGAGCGGGTCAATGCCAACTGATCGACGGCCGTCTTGGCGTTGGGGTTGGCCTCGAGGAATGCGATCTCCGACGGGTCCTGCTGCGCCGACTTGCGGACCGGCATGTACCCGGTGTTCTGCGAGAAGTAGGCGGTATTGGCACCGTTGGTGACGAAGTCGATGAATTTGAGTGCGTTCACTTTTCGCTCTTCCGAGATCTTCGCCGGGATGGCCAGACCCGCACCACCGGTGGGGCAGCCCGGTGTTCCCGCGGTGGCGGGCAGGAACGCGGTGCCGAACTCGAACGCGGCACCGGCCTTGATCGTGGACAGGTCGCCGGTGGATGCGATGGTGGACGCGAGGATACCGGCGGCGAAGTCGTTGGCGATGTCGTTGGAGACTGCCGCGTACTTCTTGGTGTGGATCATGTCCTGCAGGAACTTGCCTGCCGCAATGGTATTGGGGTCGTCGAACTTCAGCTGGAACTGATCGGAGTACGCCCCGTCGAACGTCCAGATCGGTCCCTCGAACGTCCACCCGAGGTAGTCGACAGCGTTGCCCCAACCGTGGGCGAGCTTGCCGTTTCCGACGACGGCCTGGATGCGCGGGCCCCACTCGTCGAATTCCTGCCACGTGGCCGGTCCACGATCAGGCAGGCCGGCAGCAGACCAGACGGCCTTGTTGTAGTAGAACAGCGGCGTCGAGCGCGCGTACGGCAGAGCCCAGTGGTTGCCGTTCCAGTTGTAGTCGGCAAGAAGCGAATCCACGTAGTCGGACTGGTCTACTCCCGCCGCGGAGAAGTGCTGGTCGAGAGGCTCGATCGCACCGGTGAGCGCGTAGTTGAACCACCAGACATCCGAGAGGACGACGACGTCGGGCACGTCGTCGCCCGAGAGTGCCGCGTTGAACTTCTGCGACACCTCCTCGTAGTTCTTGCCGCCGTCGATGAGGTTCACCGTCAGGCCCGGGTTCTGTGCCTGGAACCGCGAGATCAGTTCCTTCTCGAACTCCTGCGACTTGCCTGGGTGGTTCGACCAGAAATTGATGGTGTTCGCATCGCCTTCCACACCGCCGCCGCCGCCGGACGAGCCCGATCCGGGGCCGCTGCACGCCGCGAGAGCTGCGGCGGCCGCAGCCGCACCGGTGAGCGTGAGGAAGCCACGCCGATTGATGATGTGTGCCATGGTGTTCGACTCCTGATAGTGAGGTGAATCAGCCCTTGACCGCACCGGAGGTGAGGCCCTTGATCATGTGGCGCTGGAGGACGAGGAAAACGAGAAGAATCGGCAGAATGGTCAGCACCGTCGCCGCCATGACCGCACCCCAGTTGGTGTAGCCCTCGCTGTTCTGGAGCAGCGTCAATCCGACCGGGAGCGGTGCGACCGACGAGTCGTCGGACATCAGGAACGGCCAGAGATATTCGTTCCATTCGGTGACGATCGTGATGATCGCGAAGGCAACCATCGTCGGACCCGACAACGGCAGGATCACCCGGAACATCAGCCGTACCGGCCCGGCACCGTCCATCCGCGCGGCCTCGATGATCTCCGGCGGCAACGACAGGAAGTGATTGCGCATCAGGAAGGTACCGAAGGCCACACCTGCCAGCGGAATGATGATGCCCTGAAACGAGTTTCGCCAACCCAACTCGGAGATGAGCGAGTAGTTCGAGATGACGGTGATCTGGTTGGGCACCATCAACGCGGCGATGATGACGAGAAAGACGATGTTCTTGCCCGGGAACCGCAGGAACACCAGACCATAGGCACTGAGTACCCCGAGAACGAACTTGATGGACGATACGGCCGTGGTGATGATGATCGAGTTGCGCAGGTAGGTGAAGAACGGCACCTCCGTCGTCGCCTCGTCGTAGTTCTGCGGGTGAAAGACGCTGGGCCACCAGGTGACCGGTTGCACGTAGATGTCCGGGCGGTCCTTGAACGAGGTGATCAGGATCCAGAACAGCGGCAGCCCGATCATCAGCAGGACGGCAACCATGGCCGCGTATCCGAGGATGTTCGCGCTGCGGCGCGTGCGCTGCGGGTCGCCGGAGGTCTTCTTCGCCGTGGCCGTCGCGGGCTTGTTCACCACTGTCATCGCTGATCGTCCCGATCCATGATTCGTACCTGCACAAGAGTGACGATCAACAACACGAGGAACAGGATCGTCGCGACGGTCGCGCCGTAGCCGGCCCGGAAGTTGCGGAACGTCTCCTCGTAGACCTGATAGACCATCGTCGTGGTGCCGGTGCCCAGTGGACCTCCGCGTGTCATGACGTTGATGATGTCGAAGACCTGAAGTGAGTTGAGCAGCACGGTGATCGACAGGAAGAACGTCGTCGGACGCAGTTGCGGTAGAAGCACTTTCCGGAACGTGGTCCAGCGGCTCGCCTGATCGATCTCGGCCGCTTCCATCAGTTCCTTGCGCACACCCTGCAGAGCCGCCAAGTAGATGACGAAGGTGTAGCCCAGGTTCTTCCACAGGTACGTCACGGTGATCATGACCATCGCCCACTTGGGGTCCTGGTAGAAATCCGGGACCGCGCCGAGGCCGAAGCGTCGCATCAGGTCCTGTACCAGGCCGAAGTTGGGGTCGAAGACGAACTGGAATGCGATGCCGATGGCGGCGCCGGAGATGACGTACGGGGCGAACACGGCGGAGCGAACGAAGTTGCGGCCCCTGAGCTTTCGATCCAGCAGCAGGGCGAGAACCAGGCCGAGCACCAGGGACCCGACGACGGCCGCGACCGTGAACACGACGGTGTTGCCGACGATCTGCCAGGTGTCGTCGCGGGAGGCCCACTCGCGGTAGTTCTCGAAGCCGACGAACGTGGACGTGGGTGAGGACAGGTTCCAGTCGAAGAACGAGAACTGGAAGTTCTCCACCAGCGGCCGATACGTGAACACCGCCAGCAGGGCCAGGTTGGGGCCCACGAGAATCAGGAACAGTGCGTAATCGGTCCACGGCCGCGAGAAGAAGCTCTTCTTCTGCGCCGTGGGCAGCACTCGTTCGGTTGTTGCACTCACCGCGAGGACTGTGCTCAGTCTCGGCTAACGAACGGTGAACTGAGCCCCAACGTGTACCGTCGCGCAGACCAACCTATGTGAGCGGAACTTCGTAGTGGGCTACGAATTGCCGTGCACGTGCGGCGAAGCCGCTCTAGCGGTTCCAGTCTCCCAGGCCGTCGGATCCGCTCAAGGTGCCGCCGTCGGTGTTGACGACGATGACGGGGTCGCCCTTCTGGGCGTTCTCGAAGAACCACTTGCCGTCTTCGGTGCTGACGTTCAGGCAGCCGTGCGATTCGTTGGAGTACCCCTGCTGCGCTTCCGACCACGGGGCAGCGTGCACGAAGATGCCGCTGTAGGAAATGCGCGTGGCGTACTCGACGTAGGTGCGGTAGCCCTCCTCGGAGTCCACCGGGACGCCGTAGGTGGACGAGTCCATGTACATGTCGCGGAAACGCTCGCCGACGATGTAGGTGCCGTTCGGAGTTTCGTGGTCGACCTTGCCCATCGAGGTGGGCATGGTCTTGACGACCTCGCCGTTGCGGGTGACGGTGATCTGCTTGGTGTTGTCGTCGGCCGTGGTGATGATCGAGTCGCCGGTGGAGAACTCCGCCTTCGCGCCGCCCGCTTCGACGGTCACCTGGGTATGCGCCGGGTAGAACTCGTTCGGCAGCCACCGCACCTGGGTGTCGTTGATCCAGTAGAAGTGGCCGTCGACGGACGGGTTCGTCGTGACGCGTATGGCCCGCAGTGCAGCGTCACGATCGCCGATGGCCTCGTCGAAGCGGATGGCGATGGGCTGCGCAACTCCGACGACCTCGCCGCCGGACGGGCTGATGCTCGGATCGGCGAAGTTGGCGGGTGCGACCTGCGGAACCAGTTGCTGCGGTGCCGGGGCTGCGGGGTCAGAGGATCCGGGCAAGCCGGGAATGGAGACGTCCGGGCCACCCGGCCACAGCGGTGCGGCCTGCGCCGATCCGAATGCTGCAGATGCAGCAAGGGCTGTACCTGCGACGACTGCCCCGATACGGGCGAATCTGCGAGTGCGAACCTGTGTTGCCATGTGACCCGACCATCCTTCGTACTGCGTCGTGATGCCCATCAGCAGTGCTGCCGCGGGGCAACGCCCATTAACACATACCACTCGGACATTTGCTAATCGGATATTTCCGAAACGGCCGAAAGAAACCCCGGGTACGAGTAGCTTGCGCCAACCCGACCCGGACACTGTCTGCGCAGGCCAGAGGGCAGGTGTCGATGGGCCGGGAACGGGTACTAGAGAAAGAACCTCATCCGTCCAGACACCGGCGGCGTCGCGTTTGCGGACTGTTGAAGAGTCCGGTGTCCGAAAAGGGTGGACCGTGGTCGTCGAAGTTTCTCCCCATCTCCCCAGCCGTGACCCCGTCAGCCACATCGTCGTCGTCGTTCCGGCCCACAACGAACAGAATCTGCTCGACGCCTGCCTGACGGCCCTGTCGCGGGCAACGCGTCGCGTCGTCGAAGCGGCTCCGGTGACCGTATCGACGATCGTCGTGCTCGATGCGTGCACCGACGACTCCGCCTCGATCGCTGCTCGTCACCCCTCGGTGTCGACCGTGACGGTCGCGCACCGCAACGTCGGCGCTGCCCGGGCAGCAGGATTCTCGAAGCACACGGCAGAATTCGCAGCCACCACCTGGTTCGCTACCACCGACGCCGACACCCAGGTGGGCGAGGACTGGTTGCTGGGTCATCTCAGGCACGCCACCGACGGCGCACGGGCGGTGGCGGGAACGGTGTCCGTCGAGTTCGAGGGCCGCGTCGAAGAAGACGTCCGGCTGCAAACGACATACGACGCGCATTACCGACACGAACTCGGCCATCCACACGTACACGGCGCCAATCTGGGCATCCGAGCGACGGACTACCTCTCCGTCGGCGGATTCGCGCCGCTGGCCACCGGCGAGGATCACGATCTGGTCCGACGCCTCGAACTCGGCGGCATCGCGTGCCGTCGGGTGTGCGACATCTCGGTCACCACGTCGGGGCGTCTCCGCGGCAGAGCGCCCGACGGTATGGCCGAATTCCTTCGTTCTCTGGAGCCTTCCGCATGATCGATACATATATCCGAGATTCGCTCGACCCCCCGACACAGAACACCGGGTTGCGCGCAGCCTTCCTGGCTTTCGAAGCCGATGGGCGTCTCGACCTGGCGCTGCCCGGGTCGGGCTACACAGACCTGCGATGGCAATCGCTCGCCGCCCTCAGCCGGCACAACACCGTTCTCGGCAGGTGGTCGGAAGCGCACACCGACGCGATCGCGATCCTGCACGAACTCGACGGCCCGACGCCGGAGCGCGGGCAGATCTGGGGCGTGTGGGCCGCGGAACCACCGGCTCCGATCCTCGAAGCGGCACAGCAGGATTCGGGCTGGGTTCTGACCGGAACCAAGCCGTGGTGCTCCGGCGCATCGCTGTGCACGCACGCGCTGGTGACCGCCCGCGTGGACGGAAGTCCCCGGTTGTTCGCCGTCGATCTGACACATCCAGGCGTCGCCCCGGTACCGAACACCTGGCATGCCGTGGGCATGAGCGACAGTGATTCGGGTTCGGTCGCATTCGACGCTGTCCCCGCCGTCACCGTCGGAGGTCCGACCGACTACCTGACTCGACCGGGGTTCTGGCACGGGGCGATCGGGGTGTCGGCGGCGTGGTTCGGCAGCGCATGCGCTGTCGCGGACACCCTGCACGCTGCAGTGCGAGAGCGGCCGGATCCACATCGCGCGGCCCATCTCGGTGCCATCGCGGCGGCACTCGGCGCAGCATCGAGCGCGCTGACCACCGCGGCGGCCGAGGTGGACGCAGATCCGTTCGACCGCACCGGTCGCGCTCGAACGCGAGCCCGGATCGTGCGCGCTGTCGTCGAGGATGCCGCCACGCAGTGCATCGACCGCGTCGGTCGGGCTCTCGGTGCCGGCCCCCTGTGCAGCGACGGCGAGCATGCCGGACGCGTCGCCGACCTGACCGTCTATCTGCGGCAAAGCCATGCCGAGCGCGACCTCGAGGCCCTCGGACGCGACATCGCCGAGGAGGACAACCCATGGTAGACAACGCCTTCGACGCCGAAGTCGATGTCGGCACCGCAGAATCGGACTGGATGACCGCCGATTGGTCCCTCCCCGGTCTCGAGTGGAACGACGTCGTCACCATGGTCGTCGTCGCCCCGCACCCGGACGACGAGATTCTCGGGGTGGGCGGCTTGCTGTCGTTGGCGGCCGCGGCAGGCGTCGACGTGCGGGTTGTCGCGGTGACCGACGGTGACGGCTCGCATCCCGGTTCCCCCACGGTGACGGCCGAGGACCTGCGTGTGCGACGCCCCGTCGAATCCGAACGCGCACTTGCCGAGCTGGGGATCGACCACTCTCCGACGCGTCTGCACATCACCGACGGCGCCGTCGAACACCACGAAGGTGCAGTGGCCGACGCGTTGATGCCCTTGCTCGATGCCGCCCCGGGTACCTGGTGCCTGACGCCGTGGCGCGGGGACGGCCATCCCGATCACGAAGCCACCGCGAGAGCCTGTCTCACGGCGGCGAACGCAGTAGGTATACCGGTGGTGGAATACCCGATCTGGATGTGGCACTGGGCAACTCCAGAGCATCCGGCGGTGCCGTGGACACGGTGCCGTCGCATCGACCTTCCTCCGCACACCCGCGAGGCCAAACGAGCATCCATCGAGCAGTTCGACTCTCAGATCCGGCCGCTGTCCGATCACCCCGCGGATCGAGCCGTGTTGCCGCCGCACATCCTGGCCCGCTATCGGCGACCGTTCGAGGTGGTGTTCGCATGACCCGGAGTTCTGGAACGAGCCCCAATTCTCGAACGAGCCTGGGCGCCGACTACTTCCGCAATGTCTATGCGGTAAAGGATGATCCGTTCATGCTCGACAGCAAGTGGTACGAGCGGCGCAAGTACGCGCTCACCATGGCGTCGCTCCCCAAGCCGCAGTATCGGCGGGCATTGGAGCCCGGTTGTTCGATCGGTGTACTCACCGAACAGTTGGCCACCCGGTGCGAGCACGTGGTCTCGACCGACGTGGTGCGCAGTGCCCTCGATTCTGCTCGGGCACGCGTATCGAACTCTGCTGCGGTCGAATTCGCACTGTGGTCTCTGACGGACGACTGGTCGACCCTGCCCGACGCCGAGGTGCCCTTCGACCTGATCGTCATCAGCGAGGTCGGGTACTACCTCGATACCGCCGATCTGGCGTCGGCGATGAATCGCGTCGTCGATCATCTGGAGACCGGCGGAACGCTGATGGCTGCGCATTGGCGTCACGACGTGGACGACTATCCGATCTCAGGCGATCGAGTGCACGAGATCATCGCCGCAACATCAGGATTGGCACTGCTGAGCCGCTACCTCGACGAGGATGTCCGCATCGAGGTCTTCGTCGTCTCGGACGGTCCCGCGGTGTCGGTCGCGAGTACGGACGGCCTGGACGTTCGCTGACTGCTCAGTCGGTGGATTTCGCCGCGTCGATCACCAGTTGTTCGGCGAGGTCGGCAAGTTTGACATTGGTGTCCTGAGAAAGCTTGGCCAACAACGCGAATGCTGCCTGCGAGTTCAGGTTGTACCGTTCCATCAACATGCCCTTGGCCTGACCGATCAGGTCGCGGCTCGTCAGCGCGGCCCGGATCTGCTGCTCCTCGCGTGCGGTGGAGAACGCGATAGCGGCATGGGCAGCGAACAATGAGCCGATGGATTCGGCCTCGTCCGAGAATGCGTCGGTTCGGGTGGAGTGCAGGTTCAACGCGCCGAAGTTGATGCCCTCGACGTAGAGCTGGAAGCAGATCATGCTCTTGACCCCGAGCGCGGACGCGGCGTCTGCGAACAGTGGCCAGCGGGCGTCGCTGTCCATGTCGTCGATTCTGATGGTCGTCTGTTCGACGGCCGATTCGAGGCAGGGGCCCTCGCCCAGCTGCTCCTGAATCCTGTCGCAATGCCCGGCAGGCTCGCCCGAGACTGCCGCACTGTGCACGAACTTTCCCTGCAGCACGGTGGTGATGGAGGCGAATTCCGCAGCGGGGACGTTGGCCACCGCCGACTCGGTGATGACGGCCAGAACCCGATCGGGATCCGAATGCTGACGCCGCAGTTTCTCCGCCACCTCGGCCAGCCGTCGACTGAGGTCGAAGTCGGTAACCCGCGGGATTGCCCCCGACGAGTTCAGTGTCTGCTCGCTGATGGTGGTCACCTCGTCCTACTGCTGCACACGGGACGTACCCCGTATCGGCGGCATGCCGACAACATAGGGTACGCCCCGGGCAACAAAGGTCACGAACCGTTAGCGGAGCGTCAGAGTGTGCTGGGCGCGATCAGAGAGTGCACGAACCCGATCTTCTTCACCACGGTCGCCGGCAGCACGAACGGGTACAGATCCTGGTGACCCATCGAACGGTTGATCTGGTTCAAGGCCCAGGACAGGGGCAGCCACCAGTCGATGATCTGATCGAAGCCGACGTCACCGGGCAGCGGACTCTCCAGCGTCGAACCGGCCGGTGCCATACCGAAGGCCGCCGCCGTGTCCAGGGTGTCGCGGATGTGTAAGTAGTGCGCGAAGGTCTCGGCCCAATCCTCTGCGGGGTGCATGGTGGCGTAGGACGAGACGTAATTGTCCTCCCAGCCGTCGGGCGCACCCTCGCTGTAATGGCGATCGAGTGCGTCCTGGTAGCTCGAATCCGGATCGCCGAACAGTTCCTCGAACGCTGCGCGATGCTCACCGTCGCCGACCAACACCATCTGGTAGTAATGACCGATCTCGTGCCGGAAGTGCCCGACCAGGGTGCGGTACGGCTCGGACATCGCCACCCGCAACTGCTCACGGTGCACGTCGTCGCCCTCGGCCAGGTCGAGAGTGATCAGACCGTTGTCGTGGCCGGTCATCACCTGCTGGTCGGCGCTGGAGAGTAGATCGAACACCAGACCTGTCGATGGGTCCTCGTCCCGTCCCACGATCGGCAGGCCCAGTTCGGTGAGCTCGAGAACGACGCGACGCTTGTTCGTCTCGGCGTCGGCATAGGCGGCCATCGCGTCGACATCGTCGTCGGCCGGCCGGGTTCGGGTGAGTCGGCAAGACACACACAGCTCGTCGGCGTCGGCGGTGTCGACCAACCAGTTGCATCGCGCGGTGTTGAGGTTGGCGCACATCTTCCACGTCGTGCCGTCCACCTCTGCTTCGGCGACGCCGTCGTCGGCCTTGTCCGGGAGCACCAGCAGCGCCCTGCTCGGCAGATGGAAGCCGAGTGCGCTCGAGCAGCTCAGACACAGTGAGTTCTCGAACGACAGCTTCTGTCCGCATTTGCGGCAGATGAAATCACGCATGGATGTTCCTTCGTGGCAGGGGTGAGTCGGGCTCGTATTCCCGTTTATCCGCGGACTAATGCCTTTTCCCGAATATGTCGTGCACATCTCTCCCGTCGCTGGCTCGCGGCCCGACAACCCTACTCGAGTAGGCGGAAGGAAAGCGCCGACGACGGTGTTGGTACAGACTGCTTCACAACACTCCTCGAAGAAGGACTCGGACTGCAGATGGCAGATCAGATCACGCCGACGGACCGCCCGATGGCGCGATTCGTCGAACGGATTTCGCGGGCTCGCGGCGAGAAGAACAGCGAAACCTTGGCTGCGGGCTTCCTGCTGGCTGCCACGTTGATAGCCCTGATCTGGGCGAACTCACCACTCGGTGACACGTATCAGTCGTTCTGGCACACCGAACTCTCGGTCACCATCGGCGAGCACGGCATCTCTCTCGATCTGGCCCACTGGGTCAACGACGGGCTCATGGCGCTGTTCTTCTTCGTCGTGGGTCTCGAGGTCAAGCGTGAGTTCGCGATGGGTGAGCTCACCGACCGATCACGCGCCGCCATCCCGATCGTGGCCGCACTCGCCGGACTGGCCGCACCCGCGCTGCTGTTCCTCGCCTTCAATCCCTCCGGCCCGGCAGCGCAGGCGTGGGGTGTCGTCATTTCCACCGACACCGCGTTCCTGCTCGGGGCACTCGCGGTGCTCGGCCCGAAGAAGGCCGCGCGGTTGCGGATCTTTCTGCTCACGCTCGCCGTGGCCGACGACGTGGGCGCGCTGGCGATCATCGCGTTCTTCTACACCGACGACCTCGACGTGGTGCCGTTGGTGTTGGCGTTCATCGGGCTCGGACTGATCTTCCTGCTGCGCAGGCTCGAGGTGTGGCGCGGTGTCGGATACTTCGTCGTCGCACTGTTCACGTGGATCGCGATGTACGAGTCGGGAGTGCACCCCACCCTCGCCGGCGTGATGATCGCGCTGATTCTCCCGGTCTACCCGCCGCGCCGCTCCGAGGTGGAGCGAGCATCGGACCTCACCCGCGCCTTCCGTCAATCACCGAATCCCGAATACGCGCGAGCCGCGAGACTCGGCCTGGATCAAGCAGTCTCGGTCAACGAGAGGTTGATGCGGCTCTATCAGCCGTACACGGCCTTCATCATCGTGCCGATCTTCGCGCTTGCCAATGCCGGGGTGGTGCTGAGTTCCGACACCCTGAAGGCTGCATCGACGTCGACGCTCACCTGGGGCATCATCGCCGGACTTGTGCTGGGCAAG
Source organism: Rhodococcus sp. Leaf278 (assembly GCF_001426085.1). Taxonomy (GTDB): domain Bacteria; phylum Actinomycetota; class Actinomycetes; order Mycobacteriales; family Mycobacteriaceae; genus Rhodococcoides. The sequence continues at coordinate 134,471 of NZ_LMRR01000008.1, read as the reverse complement.
CTCGTCGGAATCACGACTGCCTCGGCTGTTTTCGCGAAATTGAGGCCGTCGGCTCTGGCTCCCGGACTGACGCTGTCGCACATCGCCGGTGGTGCCGCGATGTCCGGAATCGGATTCACGATCTCGCTGTTCATCATCGACCTCGCGCTCGACGATCCGTTACTGGCCGACGAGGCGCGCGTCGGCGTGTTGGCGGCCTCGGTGATCGCCGCACTGCTCGGCTGGATTCTGTTCCGTATCGACGCAAAGATTCACCCGCCGAAAGCCGAAGCATCGCTGCGTATTCTGCGTCCGGTCAGCGCCAAGCGCGATCACATCCGCGGGCCCGTCGACGCTCCGTTGACGATCGTGGAGTACGCCGATTTCGAGTGCCCGTTCTGCAGCAAGGCAACCGGCAGCGTCGCCGAGGTACGCAAGCACTTCGGTGACGACCTCCGGTATGTCTACCGACACCTGCCGCTCGACGACTACCACCCCCACGCTCGCTACGCGGCCTACGCCAGTGAGGCCGCGTCGGCGCAGGGCAAGTTCTGGGAGATGGCCGACGTGCTGTTCCGCAACAGCGACGCCCTCGAGCCCGACGACATCGACGGTTATGCACGAGAACTCGGCCTCGACATGGACCGTTTCGAGGACGACATCCGCACCGGCGACTACGTGGTCCGCGTCGAGGACGACGAACTCGACGCTACCTCCTCCGACGTGGGTGGCACTCCGACGTTCTACCTGGGTCGCGGTGACAAGAACCTGACCCGCCACGTCGGACCATACGACGCGGCGACGCTGATCCGGGAACTCGAATCCATGTGAGCGTGGGCAGGGTTGCACTCGACGCGTCCGTATCGACCGGATCCCGTCGATACGGCCTCGTAGTGTGCAACCTTGCCCGGCCTCGTCAGGACTCGGTGCGGTTTCCCTCCGCATCCCAGTGCTCGGCGACTTTCTTCGACGGTTGCACACGCGGCGGCTCGCCGGGCATCTTGGGATAGTCGGGTGGGAAGTTCAACTCCCCGCCCGGCAGCGTTTCCCACAGGTGGAGAAGGGGTTCGAGCGAGTAGGCCTGGGAATCCATGTCGGCCCACGGGTCGCCGTTCTGCACCAGTTCCGGCACTGTGACGAGGTTGAACTCACGCGGATCGGTGACGTCGGCCAGCTGTGTCCATGTCATCGGAGTACTGACGGGCGCTCCCGGTCGAGCCCGCAGACTCCATGCGCTGGCGATCGTCCGGTCACGGTTGTTCTGGTTGTAGTCGATGAAGATGCGTTCTCCGCGTTCCTCTTTCCACCAGTTGACAGTGACCCCATCGTCACGACGCTCGAGTTCACGCCCCAGACCGATGGCCGCGTGCCGCACCTGCTCGAAGGTGTACTCGGGTTCGATGCGCACGTAGATGTGAATGCCCCGATTACCGCTCGTCTTGGGGAAGCCGCGTAAGCCCAACTCCTCCAACAGCTCCCGCGTCACGTCGGCGACTCGCAGTGCGTCCGCGAACGTAGTGCCCGGCTGCGGATCGAGGTCGAGACGTAGCTCGTCGGGATGGTCGACCTCCGGTCGTCGCACCGGCCACGGATGGAAGGTCAGCGTGCCCATCTGAGCCGCCCACACCAGCGCAGCCGGCTCCGAGGGACACAACTCCTCGGCAGTGCGCTTGCTGGGGAACGCGATCTTCACCGTCTCGATCCACTCGGGCGCACCCTTGGGCAACCGCTTCTGATAGAAGCCGTCACCCTCCTTGTCCTGTGGTCCGAGCGCCAACCGCATGCCCTCGCGATAGCCGTCGGGCCATCGCTCCATCGCGGTCGGGCGGTCGCCGATGGCCCGCATCAGCGGCTCGCCGACGGCGGCGAAGTACTCGCACACCTGCAGTTTGGTGATCTCCGGAGTGCGCTCGGTCGCCTCGTAGATCACCCGATCGGGGCTCGACACTCGTACTTCGCGCTCGCCGACCTGCACGAATGCCGGTGGTGTTTTCGCAGCCATGGCTATCGTCCCCCGGCAATGACATCGGCAACGTCGTAGCGAACCGGAACCTCGAGCTGGTCGTACGCACACGAGCGTGGATCACGATCCGGTCGCCAGCGCAGGAACCGGGCCACATGCCGCAGCCGTGCCCCTTCCATCTGGTCATAGGCCACTTCGATGACCCGCTCGATGCGCACCGGAATCCAGTTGCGGTCGTTCGACGAGTTCCAGCGCGTCGCCTCCCCGTCGTAGGTGACGTCCTCGCCGAGTCGGAGCGGTTCGAGTTCTTCGAGCAATTCCAGCCGCCTCTTGTCGGTGAACGCCGATGCGCCGCCGATCATCCTGAGATCGTCACCGTCGTAGAGACCGAGCAGTAGCGATCCGATACCGTTGCCGGACTTGTGAATCCGATACCCGATCAACACGCAGTCTGCGGTGCGGGCATGTTTGATCTTGATCATCTCGCGCTTGTTGGGCAGATAGACCCCGTCGAGCTTCTTGGCCACCACCCCGTCGAGCCCGGCACCTTCGAACCGCTCGAACCAATCCTCGGCCACCGCAGCATCATCGGTGGCCGAGGTGACGAAACAGCTCGGCCCACCCGTGCCGACCGCGTCGAGCAATCTCGCTCGGCGCGTCGAGAACGGCTCGCTCGTCAGGTCCTCGTCGCCGACGGCCAACAGGTCGAATCCGATGAACTGTGCGGGTGTCTTCTCCGCGAGCATCGTCACCCGACTCGCCGCGGGATGAATGCGCTCCGACAGCGACTCCCAATCCAGGCGAGTGGAACCGTTCTTCTCCCGGGGAACGACGATTTCGCCGTCGACGACGATTTTCTCCGGCAGCTCGGCCTTGACCGCCTCGACCAACTCCGGGAAATAGCGGGCCAGGTCCTTGCCCCCGCGTGAACCGAGCACCACCTCGTCGCCATCGCGGAAGACGATGGCGCGAAAACCGTCCCATTTCGGCTCGTAGGACCACAACGGTGGCCCGTCCTCGGGCTGGGCCGGCACCACTTTTGCGGCTTTGGCGAGCATCGGCGCGACCGGCACGGAAAGAGGAAGATCCACGCAGATCATCCTGCCTCATGCGACCGACAACCGAGTCCGATATTTTCTACCTACAGACGATCGATGCACACAGCACGGTCGAATTCACGAGGGCAGGACTCACCATGGCGTCATCCAACCGTTCGGTCCGCGCTCTCGTTCTCGCGCTGACGGCGTGCGCGGCCCTGGTACTCGCCGGGTGCGCCTCGGAAGTATCCGGTACCGCCGTCGCCATCTCGGGTGCCACCATCGCGCCCACCACCACCAGCGCCCCTCGCACCACCACGAGCGCCCCGACCCCCGACATCGACGACGGCGGCAGCGTCGACATCGATGTGGAGATCGGCGAATGCGTGAACCTCGGCGGAACGGTCGACGAGGCCACCATCGCAAACGCCGCCTGTGGATCGCCCGAGTCCAACTACGTCGTCTTCGCCAAGACACCGACATCGGCCGAGTGCCCCGCGGACGCCGATCAGTACTACTACGAGACCTACTTCGACATCGAACAGGGAGCCCTGTGCCTCGACATCGACTGGATCGTCGACGGATGCATGGACATCGTCGGTGAGTTCGCCCAACGCGTCGACTGCGCCACGCCCGGTGCCGATACTCGCCGCGTCGTGACGATCCTGCAGGGCACCTCCTCGGTCGACGACTGCCCCGACCCGGCTCTCTACGGGTACGAGAAAGAGACCCGTAACTTCGTCGTCTGCGTAGAACGGTTGTGACCGCTGAGGGCATCGCACTCTCCAGTGCCAGGGGGCGGTGGATCGTTGCGGCCACCGTGCTCGGTTCTGCTCTGGCGATGCTCGACGCCACCGTGGTCAATATCGCGTTGCCCGCGATCAGCCGCGACCTCGGTGCCGGAGTCACCGGTCTGCAATGGACTCTGAGCGGCTACACCCTCGCCCTGGCATCGCTGATTCTGTTGGGCGGTTCGCTCGGCGACCGGCTCGGCCGCAGACGGGTGTTCGTCTGGGGCACCGTCTGGTTCGCGGCCGCGTCGGTGCTGTGCGGCCTCGCCCCCAACATCGAGGTGCTGATCGCGGCGCGGCTGCTGCAAGGCGTCGGCGCGGCGTTGCTGACTCCCGGCTCGCTGGCGCTGATCTCGGCGTCCATCAAGGCCGAGGATCGGGGCGCGGCGATCGGGCTGTGGTCGGGCCTGGGCGGCGTCGCGTCGGCGATCGGTCCACTGCTCGGCGGCTGGTTGGTCGACGCCGTCGGCTGGCGAGCAGTGTTCCTGATCAACATCCCACTCGCGATCGTGGTCGTGCTGGTCGCCGCGAAACATGTTCCGGAGAGCCGGGATCCGCACGCGTCCGGTCGCCTCGACGTGCCAGGCGCGGTGACGGTCGCGGCGGCGCTGGGTCTGCTCACGTACGGGTTGATCGAGTCGCACACCGTGGCGTTGATACTCGGGGTCGTTGCTGTCGGGGTGTTCGTGCTGATCGAGCGCCGCTCGCACGATCCCCTGGTATCGCCGGCACTGTTCGCTTCCCGGGTGTTCCTGGCGGCCAACCTCGTCACGTTCACGGTCTATGCGGCCCTGGGCGGAGTGTTCTTCCTGCTGGTGTTGCAATTGCAATTCGCCGTGGGCTACTCGCCCATCGCGGCCGGAGTCTCGACGCTGCCGATCACCGCGCTGATGCTCGTATTGTCGGCCCGCGCGGGCAGACTGGCCGGGCGCATCGGACCACGAATTCCGATGACGGTCGGGCCGCTGCTGTCGGCTCTCGGATTGCTGCTGATGCTGCGCATCGGTCCTGGATCCACTTATCTCACAGACATTCTGCCTGCGGTTGTCGTATTCGGTCTCGGCCTGTCCGCGCTGGTCGCCCCACTGACCGCAGCCGTACTGGGCGCGGTGTCCACCGACCGAGCCGGCATCGCGTCGGGGGTCAACAACGCCGTGGCCCGCACCAGCCAACTTCTGGCGGTGGCTGCACTGCCTGCCCTGGCAGGTATCGCCGGCTCCGATTACTCTGCACCGGAGGTGTTCTCGGCGGGCTTCCACACAGCGATGCTCCTGTGTGCCGGACTGTTGCTACTCGGTGCCGTCATCGCTGCGGTACTGATCCGAGGCGGAAACGCACCTACGGCAGACTGTCCGCCTCACTGCGACATGGCCTCACCACCGATGGCTCCGCGCCGAAGCGACTGACTCAGCGCACGATCATCACCGAGCAGTCCGCGTGGTGCACGAGATTCTGACCGACCGACCCCAGAATCGCACCGCGGAGTGCACCTCGGCCACGAGAGCCCACCACGAGCATCGACGCCGTCGCCGACATCGCACGTAAACCGCGCGTCGGGCTCGATTGGGCGCTCACGGTCGTCAGTGTCACCCCGGGATACTTCTCGTGCATCGTCTCCACATGCGTATCGAGCCAACGCTTTTCGTGTTCGCGAATGCCCACCCAGTCGATGCCTTCGAATCCCGTTCCGAGCCCCGGCTGAGCGGGAAATCCCCAATAGTTGACCGCGACCACCGGCGCGCCCAGGTTGTCGGCCATCTCGAACGCGATGCCGAGTGCTCGATCGGACTGCTCGCTGCCGTCGATCCCGACGACGATCGGGCGGACTGCTTCGACCCTCTCGTTCTCGCCGCGAAGCAGCAATACCGGGCAGTGCGCGTGCGTCACGACACGCAGTGAGTTGCTGCCGAGAGTCAGATCGCGGATCGCGTTCGACTTCCGCGATCCCAGCACGACCATGTCTGCACCGGCGTCGGCCACGTACGACGCGATGGTGCCGTCCACGGCGGCGGTCTCCACGGTGACCGCGGGTGCTACGTCGTGAATCGCCGCCTCCGCCCGGACCAACTGCGCACGGCCCATGGCTCGAAGATCTCGCTCCAGTGCGCCGCCGTCGACGAATGCCGCCGACCCGTACCAGTCCCCCACCGGCACAGCGTGAACGAGCCGTACGGTCGCGTGGACCTTGTCTGCGTACCTCGCAGCCCACCGAGCTGCAGCCTCGGCTTCGGCCGAGCCGTCGATACCGACGACGATGGGCAGCGTGCGGGCGGTGGAATTACTCATGTGATCTTCCTGTCTCGATGGCTACGTGGCGATCCTTGTCGTTCACGATCGGGCAGCGCTCCAGTTCGACCCCCGAAATCGATGTCGGCCTCACTTCGACGATTCTGTACATCGGTGGACCGTCCGAATGTGGTCGCGGCAGAAGCTGTTCGAGGACATCGAGTCGCGCATCCACGACTGCACGGGCGATTCCGTGTATCACCACAGTCGAGTCGGTCATGCCAGCGTCATCCTCGGCATCGACCTCCAAGAAGATCGAGGAATCGAGCACACTGCGTCCCAACCGTGATCGCCCGTCGGCGTAGAAGTACACCCGAGTCCCGATCCAGACGATGGACACGACATCGATGGTCGGCCCGAAGTGGTCGTGGCCGATCAGGCGAGCAACTGTCGCTCGTCGTGCGAGGCGATGCGCAGAGGCCGAGTCGAGAATTCGTCGACGCTCGTCGCTGCCGCGCACGCTGTTCGGTACGGTGCGGTTCGTCATCGGTCTCTGCAGATCATCACCGGGCAATGAGCGTGCCGTGTGAGATTGCTACTGGTCGACCCGAACAGTGCCCTGGCCACCACTCCTCGACCGTGACTGCCGACCACCACCAGACCGGCTCGTTTGGACAGGTCGACCAGCAAGTGTGCCGGGTTTCCCTGTTGCACAACATGTTCGACACTGACATCCGGATATTTCTCGGCCCACCCGGCCAGACATTCGGACATCAGCAACCGCTGTTCACGCTCGATCTCCGTTCCGTCGGGTGATCCGGGCAGAGACAGCGCCGCTCCCTGCGACAGCGAGTTCCAGGCCAGCGCTGCGATCATCGGTACGCCGAACGACGAGGCCAGATCGAAGGCTTGCCCGACGGCCACCTCACTGGTCGCACTGCCGTCGATACCGACGAGAATCGGCGCGTCGACGGCGTGGGATCCCTCCCGCCACACGATCACCGGGCACTGGGCTGCGTTCGAGACCTCCTGCGCCGTACTCCCGAACAATGCGGACACGATCGGCCCCGACGCGGGATTACCGACGACGAGCATGCGCGCGGTACGTGAGAGTTCGACCATCATTGCGCAGGCGGACGTCTCCTCCACCGAGGTGGTCACTGCACTGTTCGGATGCCGGGCCAGCACAGCAGTAGCAACGTCGGCGACGACGAGTTCGGCCTTGCGACGCTGCTCGTCCCACACTTCCCTCGGTATCACCGATGCGGGCTCACCCGAGTAGAGCGCAGGCTGCTGCACGGCCTCGGCGATGTGCATCGGAGAATCCAGCCTCTCCGCGATGGTCGCCGCCCAGAGAGCGGCGCTGACACTGTTGGGCGAACCATCCACGCCCACAACAATTTTCTGATGAGCTGCAAGAATCACGATCGTCTCCTGTTCGGTGTGCGGGCCGGCGCAGTCAGTACCGACGCCACGGCGTGTCGCGGAGTTCGGGGTGGCGGCGAGCCGATCATGGGGGTGCCGACTCGAATCAGCACCTGCGCCAGACCGTTTCGCGGAGCCAGGGACTCGACCAGGCGCCTGCTCCCCGACTGTTCCGTCATGTGCGTCAAGGGGCATGTCGCCAGACCGTCCGCGGTCGCTGCCAAGAGGAATGCGGACATAGCTCGGCCGCATTGCAGCCAATCCATGCGTTCGTCCGATGCCGTGCCGAGCAACACCACCGTGGACTCGTCCTCGACCGGCTCGGTCGTGACCGTTCTGGCAACCCGATGCGGTTCGGGAAATTCTCTCCCGACCTGCACCCTCGATGCCTCAGCCCGGTTCGTCAGTGCCTCCGGCGGAATTCCTCCCGAGCGGAAGGAGTGCCCGGCCCACCATCTGATCTCCGCCTGATAGGTCGCGTCGTACTTTCTCACGCCCGCGCTCAGTGTCGAGGCCTTCGCCAACGTCTGTTTCGACTCGGCCGACAGAACTGTCATCTCCGTGCCGTACTGCGCCCGACCGAGGTACCGCGTCAAAATACGATTGCCGGGAACCGGTCCGAAGGCCCGTCGATCCGAGTGGCGGCGGTTGATCGCAGCCAACAGATCGAACTCGTGCGAGCGAGGATGCGCGTCGTGGACGAAGCGAACGTGCGCGAGATGATCGGGCGCACCCGGTGTGGGCAACAGATCGATCTCGGTCGTCCACCGGAACGCCGCCGCGGCCTTGTCGAGGTGGTCCAACGCTGCCCCACAGCTCAACACCATCTGTCGCTCGGTCGGGTCTATCACCCCGAGCACCCGCAAACTGTCGGTGTACAGATCGAGGCCACGTGCGGAGTAGGTCCACCGCCACGGCTGACTGTTGTGCACCGACGGTGCCCGACACGCAAGCTCGACCAGCATCTCCACCACGGCCGTATCCGGCTGATCACTCATCGTCTCTCCTCGACCTCCACCGCGATGCGGTTGACTCCAGACCACTGTCGCCCCGAGCACGTGGTGCTCGACAGGGCCGTTCGTCACTCGATGGAGGGCACTAAAGACAGAGGAGTTGGGTGCAGGCCGATCGACGGCGGCAACCACAGGTTTACTGTTGACGAAGAATGCGACTCAGGAGCGGAACCTGAGAACGCGAACCAGGATCCACGTCCGCCGACCGCTCAGGAGAGTCATGACGACCCCGCACAATCCCCCCGAAGACATCGACGTCAAACCGCGCAGCCGCGACGTCACCGACGGACTGGAGAAGACGGCAGCGCGCGGCATGCTCCGCGCCGTCGGCATGGGCGACGACGACTGGGGCAAATCCCAGATCGGCGTGGCGTCGTCGTGGAACGAGATCACCCCCTGCAACCTCTCGCTCGAGCGCCTCGCGAAGGCCGTCAAGAAGGGCGTCCACGCCGCCGGCGGTTATCCGCTCGAATTCGGCACCATCTCGGTATCCGACGGCATCTCGATGGGCCACGAGGGCATGCACTTCTCGCTGGTCTCCCGTGAGGTCATCGCCGACAGCGTCGAAACCGTCATCAGCGCGGAGCGGCTCGACGGCTCGGTCCTGCTCGCCGGCTGCGACAAGTCACTGCCCGGAATGCTCATGGCCGCAGCACGTCTGGACCTGGCGAGCGTGTTCCTCTACGCCGGTTCCACGCTGCCCGGCTTCGCTACCCTGTCCGACGGCAGCGAGCACCAGGTGACGATCATCGACGCCTTCGAGGCAGTCGGCGCCTGTTCACGGGGATTGATGTCGCGCGCCGACGTCGACACCATCGAACGCGCCATCTGCCCCGGCGAAGGTGCCTGCGGCGGAATGTACACCGCCAACACGATGGCCAGCGCAGCCGAAGCAATGGGAATGTCGCTGCCCGGCAGCGCCTCTCCGCCCGCCCCGGACCGTCGACGCGACGGATTCGCACACGCCAGCGGCGAGGCCGTCGTCGACCTTCTCCGACGCGGCATCCGCACCAGCGACATCCTCACCAAGGAAGCCTTCGAGAACGCCATCGCCGTCGTCATGGCCTTCGGTGGCTCCACCAACGCCGTCCTGCACCTGCTTGCCATCGCCCACGAAGCACAGGTGGAGCTGACCCTCGCCGACTTCACCCGCGTCGGCGCAAAGGTTCCCCACCTGGCGGACGTCAAGCCGTTCGGCAAGCACGTCATGACCGACGTCGACGCCATCGGCGGAGTACCCGTCGTGATGAAGGCTCTGCTCGACGCCGGCCTGATGCACGGCGACTGCATGACGGTCACCGGAAAGACCGTGGCGGAGAACCTTGCTCACATCGCACCGCCCGACCCCGACGGCAAGGTGCTGCGCGCACTCGACAAGCCGATCCACCCGACCGGCGGCATCACCATCCTCGAGGGCTCACTCGCTCCGGGCGGAGCCGTCGTCAAGTCCGCAGGCTTCGATTCCGACGTATTCGTCGGTACCGCACGAGTTTTCGAGCGTGAACGCGCAGCAATGGATGCTCTGGAAGACGGCACCATCGCGGCGGGCGACGTTGTGGTCATCCGCTACGAAGGCCCCAAGGGCGGGCCGGGAATGCGGGAGATGCTCGCCATCACCGGAGCGATCAAGGGCGCGGGCCTCGGCAAAGATGTCCTGCTGCTCACCGACGGACGGTTCTCCGGCGGCACCACCGGCCTGTGCGTCGGACATGTTGCCCCCGAGGCCGTCGACGGCGGTCCCATCGCTTTCGTCCGCGACGGCGACCAGATCAGACTCGACGTCGGCAAGGGCACTCTCGATCTGTTGGTCGACGCAGCCGAACTCGAGTCCCGCGCAGAGGGCTGGGCTCCGCTGCCCCCGCGCTACACCCGTGGTGTGCTGGCGAAGTACTCGAAGCTCGTGGGATCGGCCTCGAACGGTGCGGTGCTGATCTAGCACTCATTTCTGCTCCCCGCCCCCGGTCACCCGCCCTTCGCCCGCCGCCCTCCCCTCCGCCCCTTCCCTTCCGACTATCCGGTCCCGGGATTGGGATCAATGTGGATTTCAGTCGGTCAGAGTGCAACAAAGGCACATTGATCCGGAGTGGGGGGCGGGGGCGAGTGGGGTTGGGGGCGAGCAGGGAGAGCTACAGCGGCATTGCCCACATCGAGCTCGAGCGTTCCTTGAATTCGGTGCAGTTCGCGTGTTGCTTGCTCGCCCTCTGGTAGAAGGTCTGCAACGGAGCAGCGGGCTGGACCGGCTCCGGCGCGGGCGCAACCGGGAGATCGCTCAATTCGAGTGCGGCATCGAGGGCTTCCTCCGCCTCTACGCGTCGAGTGCGCGCCAGATTCGACACGGCGAGCTGATGGATGGTCACCCGGTCGCCGGACTTGGCGTCCGCCCTGGCTTGTCTGGCAACCGAAGCATCGAGTTCGTATACCTTCGAGGCCAGTTGGTAGATGCTGGGACGTTCGAGTTCTGCGTCCACCAGAGCAGGCTCGGCCACGGTGCGGCCCGGCACAGTCTTCGGGCCGACCTTCGGTGCGTCTTCCTCGGCGGCACGTAGCGCGTGCCGAGCACTGGACTTGTCGATCTTCTCGGCCGACGGCCGCTCCAAGAGCTGCTCGAGCTCGGCCACCTCGCGGTCGGCCGCTCCATCCCTGGCCGGCGGTGCGACGAACGGCACGATCGGCTCGAACGCGATCCTCTCCGACGATGTCGCCAGCGCTGCGCTTCGCGACGGGATGAGCACCGCCACGATGACCGTGCCGACGCCGAACACCACGGCGGCAACGAGGCTGGTGTGCGCCACTGCCTCGCTGAACGCGGCGACCGCGTTGGCCTGCAGATTGTCTGCAAACCCGCTGAGAAACGCGTTCTGGGCCCGGATGATGTCGGATACGATCACCGCTCCGGCCAGCGAATCCTGCGACGCAGCAAGCCCTTCCGCTGCCTGTCCGGTGTACTGGCCGTTCGGTTGCTTACCGGGGAAGGTCTGCAGGAAGCCTTCGATTCCCTGGCGATAGGACGCGGCGAGCACCGAACCGAGTACAGCGATTCCGAGTGAACCGCCGAGTTCGAGCGCTGTGTCGTTGAGTCCGCCGCCCACCCCGAGCTTGCTGTCCGGAAACTCTCCCATGATGGCGTCGGTGCACGGCGATACCGACAAGCCGATCGCCAGGCCGAGCAGAGTCAGTACGGGCAGGAAGTCGGAATACGTTGCAGTCGGATCGATTCCGATCAGCGAGATAACCGACAGCGTCCCCACGATCATGCCTGCGGTCACGGTGATGCGGGGTCCGAACTTGGGCGTGAGCCACATCGTGATTCCGGATCCGACGAAGACTGCGCCGGCCAACGGCAAGAGGTGCACGCCGGTGGAGACCGGACCGTACCCCAGGGCGAACTGGAGGTACTGGGCGACGAAGTAGATCGCACCGAACGTGACCAGGAAGAACACCAGCACTGCGAGGGTCGCGCCGCCGAGGATGCGTGAGGAGAACATTCGGACGTCGAGCAACGGATTGGGATGGCGCAGTTCCCATCCCACGAAGCCGACGATCGACAGCAGACCGACGAGACCGAAGTACAGCGGTCCGACGGTCCAGCCGAAGTGCATACCCTCGATGATGGCGTAGACGACAGTCGACACGGCCAGGACCGACAGCAGTCCACCGACCCAGTCGATCGCGCCGGGCTCGACGGCCCGCGACGGCGGAACCAGGATGACCGCTCCGACGATGGCCGCCAACGCAATAGGAACATTGATCAGGAAAGTCGAATGCCAGGTGAAGCTCTCGAGGAGCCAACCCGCCAGCAGTGGTCCGGCTGCGATGGCGAGTCCCGAGGTAGCCGCCCATACGGTGACGGCGGTGGCACGCTCCCGCTTGGGGAACGTGGCGACCAGCAACGACAGGGTGGCGGGCATGACGATCGCCGCGGCGACTCCCATGACGATGCGCGCCAGGATGACGCCGAGGGTGGCATCGGTGAGTGCCCCGGCGATCGAACCCGCTACGAAAATGATCAACCCCAGAATCAGTGCCCCACGGCGGCTGTAGCGATCGCCGATCACACCGCACAGAAGCATCAGCGACGCGTAGGGAACGGTGTATCCGTCTATCACCCATTGCAGGTCGCTGCTCGTCAGACTCAGGTCGAGAGTCATCGACGGTGCCGCGACCAACAGAGATGTGTTGGCCATGACCACGATCAGCAGGCTCAGGCACAAGACCACCAGTGCCGACCAGCGTCGTGGATACGGTTTGTGCATATCTTGGACAGGCGTCATCGCAAGCAACGTCATTGTGTTCCCCCCCCGTTGGCAAAGTGCCGACACACCTTGCACAGTGCTGTGCAGCTTAAGAAGAATCGTCTAAGATCGGCAATCTTTTGTGGCGGCAGCCACACTCTCCGCACACGATCGTGCTAGTTGTTGACCTGTGCGTAAGACGACGGAGTCGAGATCGACTGCACGGGGTGCCGCAGCGCCGCCCGTGCAGCGCCGTGACGCCCGGTCGAACCGAGCGAGAATTCTCGATGTGGCACAACGGGTGTTGGCGGACAATCCGGACGCAACCATCAACGACGTCGCCGCCGCGGCAGGGGTGGTTCGGCGAACCGTATACGCCCACTTCGCGTCTCGCGAAGCCCTGATCGACGGTATTGCCCTGGAGGCGGCCGACAGTATCTCGGCGGCTCTCGGCCGCGTTCCCGCCGCCGACGAATCGGCCGTGACGGTCTTCGTCCGGCAGACGTTGGCCCTCACACGCGTGGGTGACCAATACCGCCTGCTCCTCGCTGTTGCACGAACAGATTTGGGCCACAACGGTATTCACAACCTTCTCGGGCCGATGCGCGAAGCGGCCGCCGCCGTCATCCGGCGCGGCCAGCGCGAGGGCGTGTTCTCCTCGTATCAGGCCGCAGAGGTACTCATCCTCAACATCGAGGCGATTGCGCTGTCGATCCTCGACGCCACCAACGCCGGACTGCTCAGCGACCCGGCTGGGGCCGCCACGACGTCGAGCCTTGTTCTGCTGGGGATCGCCCCGGACGATGCGGAACGAATCGTCGCCGACGTTCGGGCGTTCGACTCGTCAGCACGCGCCCGCTGACAACTCCGACACCTTCGAAACGACCAATGTCCCGCCCGAGCAACGTATTGCTCGGGCGGGACACTCGGTGCGAACTGGGGACTGTCAGGGAGCGGGGACGAATCCTGCGCCGAGTCCGTTGCCCTGGTCGACGTTGCGAAGGATCGCGTCGAAGTTGGTGCCGACCTCGGGGCCGAAGCACGCCACGCCCAGGTAGGCGTTGACCATTCCGACGAGGGTGTTGCCGACGACGACCGGGCTGCCCGAGTCACCTTCGACGACGCACAGCTGAGCCCAGGTCTCCTGCGACTGCAGAATGTCGCCGTACGCGAGGCCGCAGGTGTTGCCGGTGGTACGGCCTTCCTTGCAGACGATGTTCGGGAACGCCGTCGGCGGGCCGACCTGAGAGATGGTCACGTTGCCGACGCGGTTGATCGGTGCAACTTTGTCACGCTGGAATTCGATGACGGCGTAGTCGTACTCCGGGTTGGAGAACGCGATGCGGCCGACCTCGCCGAGAGAGGTGTCGTACTCGGGGACGATCGAGGCACCCGCTTGGCCACAGTGGCCGGCGGTGAAGCCGACGAGATTTCCGTTGCGGTCGTTACCGATCGTGGTCAGCGTGCACTCGGCCTGACCTCCGACGATGATTCCCGAGCCGCCGCCGAGAGCTGCTGGAGTGGCCGCGGATGCGGTCCCCACGCCGACGCTGGCTACGATTGCAGCCGCCCCCACGACGACGAGCATGAATTTCTTGAACATGTACTCCCTCTCAGCGGTGTCGGCAGAACCCTAGCAACAACAGGTGTACGAACACGAGTGAGTGGTTCATACGTCCTGCTCGAGGGCTGCAAGCGTCGTGCGCGCTTCCTCTAGTTGACGGCTCAGTTCTGCGACACGTCGAGCAGCCTCCTCGCGCGCGTGGGAGATGACGGCCTCGACTGCATCGCGCGCAATGGGGTCGCCCAACTCTCGCACGGCCCTGCTCACCGACTCCGGACTCACCGGTTGCGCCTTGGTGGGCCGCTTCGCGCCCTGGGTGACCGTGACCGACCAATCGTTCTCGGCACCGGCGTGAATAGTGACGCTGACCCCACCTGGAGCCTTCTTGGCGCGACGAGCCGCCTGCTGTTGCGGCTGCGCCCTGGTTTGTTCCACCACGGCCTTCGGTTGATCCACCACGGACTTCGCAGGTACCGGCGCTGTTATCGGCTTTGCCGGTGCCGCTTCCGTGCGGGCCGGGCCGGCCGCCGAGGGCGGCGCCACCTTCTTCGCAGGGACGCGCTTGGCCGGTGCCGGCGGGGACGCAGCGGTGCGGGTGATGCGTAATTCCTCTGCCTCGTAGGGCAGTTCGTCGTTGACGCCCTTGGGGCTGATCGTGACTGTGTTGCCGTCGATCGACACCACCTTCGCCGACGTACCGTCGGGCAGTCCGAGGCTGGGGTTCGGTTCGCGGAGATAGACGGTGGCCCGACGCCCCTCGGCGAGCGCCGCAGCCAGCGTCGTCAGATTCTCTGGGGTCAACGAATCGTTCACGGCGCGCCCACGGGGTGGCATCGACTACCGGCCTCTCTCGAAAGTGTTTGCGAATACTGTCGCACAGATACTCGCCCGATGTCATCGACCAGGCGCGAGGAGCGGAAGAGTGTCTGTTAATCCAAGTAACTGTAACCGCAAGTAACTGTTACTTGGATTAACACTTAGATTAGGGTGGCCGAGAAGGCCGATGCACACAACTTTATACGACGGCACTTTCGAGCGCCCGCCGAGTCCACTCGACGTGACATTCACTCCCCGACAAGTGCTTGCGGTCGTTCCGCAGGCTCCACTCCAGAGCACTGGACGTCACATTCACTACCGGCAGGTAGCCGTGCGCGCCACCCTCGAAATTCGGTCCCGCTAAGACCTCACCGAACCACCCTCGCGGCCGGTATCTCCCGCGTAGCCTGGCGACCGTGCCTTCTACTGCGGGCACGGAACAGGAGCCTCGATGTACCACCTCGACGCGGACGAACAGTCGGTCAGCGACGGTCCGCACGTGTATTTGCTCGACGCCAAATCCACCCTCGAGGTTCAGGCTCTGAATCAGTGGATCGATGCGACCACCCCCGACGGCGAGCCCAGGCCGCCGTCGGTCGTATTGTCCGGTGAAGCGAGAACCTCACTGGCGGAAAGCGTTCGCGGATACGCCGACGATCCACTCCTCATCCCGTTGCGCGTGACGTTGTCCGATCGTAAGAACGGCATTCTGCACCGCATCTTCGCTCCGCGTGGTCGGTCTAAGCCCACCCAGGTATGGCAGAGGTGGGTGGCGAACGACGATCCCGACCATTCGGCGGTGTTGGTCGGCGAACCCGCGACTCTCCGCGATCTGCAGGATCGCT
Organism: Rhodococcus sp. Leaf278; assembly: GCF_001426085.1. Taxonomy (GTDB): domain Bacteria; phylum Actinomycetota; class Actinomycetes; order Mycobacteriales; family Mycobacteriaceae; genus Rhodococcoides. The sequence continues at coordinate 118,580 of NZ_LMRR01000008.1, read as the reverse complement.
TCGAACGGGGCGGCGGCACCTCGCTCTCGTCGTTCATCCTGCGCCAGGCCAGTCTGGCGTTGGACAAGGCCGAGCGTGGCGTCATCGGCTCCGAGTACAAGATTCCGCGGTTCGTCGTCGAGGACATGACGGAGCAGAAGAAGTTCCGCGACGGCATCACCGCGCTCGCGGACGAGGTCGGCCAGGACCGCGATGCAGTCGACAAGCGCGTCAACGACATTCTCGGCGAGATGGTCGCAACCGAGACCCGTCGGGCAGTGGAGATGTGGGGCACCCTCGGGGCCTATTTCTCGCGGGCATACAAGGTGGACGTCGATCGCGATCAGTTGCAGAAAGTCCGCGAACTCAACAAGAACTATCCGTTGGTGTTCCTCCCCAATCACCGTTCCTACCTCGACCCACTCGTGCTACGCCCGGCGCTCCTGGCCGAGGGCCTGCCGCTCAATCACGTCATGGGCGGTATCAACGTCGGCTTCTGGCCGCTGGGTCCGATCGCCAAACGCAGTGGCGTCGTACTCATTCAGCGCAAGTTCTCCGACGCGATCTACAAGTGGACGCTGCGTCAGTACATGAGTTTTCTGCTGAGCAAGCGGTTCAACCTCGAGTGGTACATCGAAGGCGGACGCAGCCGCACCGGCAAGCTGCGTCCCCCGAGGTTCGGACTGCTCACCTACCTGGTCGACGCCCTCGAGTCGAGCGACGCAGAGGACGTCTATCTGGTTCCGACGTCGATCACCTACGACCGTCTGCACGAGGTCGGCGCGATGGCCGAGGAATCGCACGGGGCGAAGAAGCAGGCCGAGGGCATTCGGATGGCCATCGGGTACATCCGTGCGCAGGGCACGTTGCGCGGCAACGTGTATCTGAACTTCGGCGAACCGATGTCGGTGGCGTCGATCGTCGCCGAGAACCCCGACAAGCGCGTCGCGGTCCAGAAGATCGCCCTCGGCGTTTCTCATGCGATCAACGACGCCACCCCGGTGACCCCGGCTGCCCTGGTCACGATGGCACTGCTGGGCATCGAAGATCGCGCACTCAACGTCAACGAGATGTGGGCCATCATCGCCCCGCTTGCTCGCTACATCAAGCGTCGCAACCTGCCCACCGCGGGCGGCGTCGACATCGCCGACGTCGACGTGGTGCGTTCGGCCGTCGTCGCTCAGGTCAACGCCAACGTGGTTAAGCGTTTCGACGACGGTCCCGAGCCACTGTTCTATCTCGCACAGGACAAGCATCTGGTCGCAGCGTTCTTCCGCAACAACGCGATTCACTTCTTCGTCATGCGTGCCATCGGAGAACTGGTGGTACTACCGACCAGCGGCGACTCGGCACCTCTGACGGAGGAGTCGCTGTGGCAGTCGGCGCTCCAATTGCGCGATCTGCTCAAGTTCGAGTTCTTCTTCGGCGACAAGAAGGACTTCGGGCAACGACTGGAGTCCGAGGTCGACCTGATCGACCCGGACTGGCGAACCAAGATCAGTGACCCCGATTATGCTGCGCACCAACTGCAGTCACAGGATCTGCATCTGGCGCACCGCGTATTGCAGCCGATCTTCGAGGCGTACCAGGTGGTGGCAGATCAGCTGATGCTGCTGCCGCAGAGCGGCGAGTTCGACAAGCCCAAGTTCATCGCGGAATGCCTCGGTGCCGCTCAGGCCAGGCGATTGCGTCAGCAACTCGATCACAGCGAGGCCATTTCCGGCGAATTGTTCGACACTGCCCTGCAATTGGCCGAGAACCGGGATCTCGTCGACTCGAGCTCCGACGGTGTCGCACGCCGGCGCAGAGACTTCGCACTCGAGATCGACGAGTGGGCCCGCAAGGTTCGCACCATCCGAGACATGGCCCACCAGATGCTGCGAGCGGTTGAACCGATCTCGGCCCCCGAGGAGAACAATTCATGACCGAGTTCGACGATCGATTGATCGCGATCGCCGCCGCACCACCGGGCCGAGACACCGTGGCATTCTTCGATCTCGATGGCACCCTGATCAACGGATTCTCTGCCCGCGCAGTCTTTCTCGAACGTCTCAAGACCCTCGACGTGACGGTGAAGGAGCTGTGGGAGATCTCCAGTGCCGTCGTCGAGATGCGGATGCGTAACTCCCCCGTCGACAATTTGATGGGCAAGGCCGTCCGCGGTCTGGAGGGCCGTCGGGAGGACGATCTGATGGAACAAGCAGACACGCTGTTCCGCAACGAGATTGCGCCGATGATCTACCCCCAGGCCCGCGCTCTCGTCGAGGCACACCGGCATGCCGGGCACCGCCTGGTGATGGCTACCTCTGCCACGCCTTACCAGGCTCTGCCGGTGCAGCAGGACATGATGTTCGAGGAATTGCTGTGTACCACCCCGGTGGTCACCGACGGCATTCTCACCGGCGAACTCGTCGGCGATTCACTGTGGGGTCCGCGCAAGGCTCAGGCAGCGATCGACTACGCCGAACGCGAGGGCATCGCCCTGGCGGGCTGCTTCGCCTACTCCAACGGCGGTGAGGACGTCCCGCTGCTCGAGGCCGTGGGACGACCCGTCGCCCTCAACCCCGACCCCGATCTCGCGCGCTATGCCGCCAAGAAGAAATGGCCGTCGCTGACGTTGGATCAGCCCAAGCGCGGCACCGACCTCACCTCGGCCGTCCGGAGCACTGCCGCTCTGGGTTCGGTACTGGCGAGCGCGTCCATCGGACTCGGGCTGGGCATTCTGACCCGGAGCAGGCGCAACGGCGCGAACATCACCAGCACCATCGCTCCGGATATCGCACTGACCATCGCCGGCGTGAAGCTCGACGTCACCGGTACCGAAAATGCCTGGTCGGCCCGCCCGGCCGTCTTCATGTTCAACCACCAGAGCACCGCCGACTCGATCATCGTCACGTCGATCCTGCGGCGAGACATCACCGCCGTGGCGAAGCGCGAGCTCGAGCGCGACCCACGATTTGCACTGCTGGGCAGGATCTTCGACGTCGCCTACGTCGATCGTGGTGATCCCTCACAAGCACGCGAGGCGATGCGCCCCGCAATCGACAAACTGCACAGCGGTATCTCCGTCGCCATCGCCCCCGAGGGGACGCGTATGCCGACGTCACGTCTCGGCCGATTCAAGAAGGGCGGCTTCCACCTGGCTATGCAGGCGGGTGTGCCCATCGTGCCCATCGTCATCCACAATGCGGGTGACGTGATGTGGAAAAAGGATTTCACCGTCCACTCCGGTACGGTCAAGGTCACCGTCGGCGAGCCCATCCCCACCACGGACTGGGAGCCCGACAAGATCGACGAGTACGTGGACGATGTTCGTTCCTATTTCGACAGAACGTTGGGATATGCCTGAGAACCAGATCAACTCGGTGGTACAGACGGAGATCGAACGGAATCTTCTGGGCGGCGAGCCCAAGTACACCCGTGCGGACATCGTCGAGAAGTCCGGCATTCCACTCGAGCGGGTCATCGCCCTGTGGATCGGCATGGGTTTCCCTGTCCAAACCGACACCGAGGCACTCGTCTACACCGACGCCGATCTGGAAGCTCTGAAGCTGATCACTGCGCTCACCGCGCAGAAGGTGATCAAGCCCGAAATGGAGGTCGCGATCGCACGGACGCTCGGCCAATCCATGTCCAGGCTCGCGGAATGGCAAGTGGGCGTTGTGAACTCTCACATACTCGAGCGAATCATAGACAGCGACGACGACCGGAACGACATCGATGCGATCCGGCGCAATGCCCGAGCCATTGCCGCAGAAACCGTCCCCACCCTCGAAGCCCTCCAGGGATACACCTGGCGACGCCACCTCGCCGCTGCCGCCGGTCGATCCATCGCCGCGCCCGACGACGCCACCGAAAGCCCCACGATGGCGGTCGGGTTCGCCGACATGGTGGGCTACACCAGCCTGACACGTCGGCTCGACATCGGCGAGTTGACGACGCTGCTCGAGGAGTTCGAGTCTCTGGCGACCAATATCATTGCGCGCGGGCGTGGTTCGGTGATCAAGAACGTCGGTGACGAGGTGATGTTCAGCGCGCAGACCCCCGAGGACGCCGCCCACATCGCTCTCGACCTCCAGGACGCGTTCAACGAACAGGAAGACATGCCGGACCTGCGGGTCGGGCTGGCCTGGGGCCCGGTTCTGGCCCGGTACGGTGACCTGTACGGCTCGGTGGTGAACATGGCCGCCCGGCTGACCAGTTCTGCCTATCCCGGAACGACGCTGGTCGACACGGTCATGACGGAGGAGCTGCGTCCCGATTCCGAGTTCTACCTGAAATCGGTTCGCTCACTGAGGGTCAAGGGTTTTCACAAGCTCAAGCCTCATCGACTCGAACGCAACAAACGCGGCCGTCACAAGACCGAGGAGTAGAACTCGACGTGTCGACGCGCAGCCTCGTCCCAGGTGAGGCTGTGCGCCAGCGCCAGTCCCGGTAGTGGATCCAGCGGTTCGCGCAGGGCACGTTCCAGCTCCCTCGACATGGCCGCCACGGACGACGCGTAGATCACGCTGTCTCCGAATACTTCTCGCAGTACCGGCAGATCACGCGCCACCACCGGAATCGACGCGGCCAGCGCCTCCATGGCAGCGAGGCCGAAGCCTTCCTTCGTGGAGAAGAACGGCAGCACAGCGGCCTGCGCCACGAGGTGCGGCAGCTCGTCATCGTCGACGGTTCCGAGTATCACCGGCTCGATACCAAGTTCTACTGCGCGGCAATCGAATTCGGTCCGATAGTCGCGATAGTCGAACAGCGTCTCGCCGCCCGCGAACACCAGTTTCACGTTGTGCTCGAGCAGACCTGCGAATGCGTCGAGCAGATCGAGACTGCCCTTGCGCGGTTCGATACCGCCGACGGCCAGCACGTATCGGCCGAGTTTGCTACGCCAGTGAGTTCGACCGGACTGCGCTGCGGCAGTGAATCTCTCGGCTGCGACGCCGTTGGGAATGACTGTGGGTTCGAGTCCCCATCCTCGATGAACATCGCTCGCCACCGCTGCCGATACACAGATTCGCGCGTAGGGCGCGGTGATCGCGCGTTCGTGACACGCTGCCAGCTCGGGGGTGGTGAACTCGTCGAGATGATGGATGGTCCTGATACACCGACCGACAGCGTTTGCGGAGATGCAGTCCTGAGCGTGGACGATATCGTAGTCGTCCGGTGTGAACGCCTGTCGCAGAACGTCTATCGAACGCAGTATCCGCTGACCGACACTTTCGTTCTCCCGCTGAGGGAACGGCACCATTCGCACGGTGACGGCCGGGTCGACCGTACGAAAGAACTCACTGTCGCCGCCGCGGCCGAGAGACCACACCGAGACGTCCTGCCCGGACCGCGCCAGCGCCTCGGCCAAGGCCAGGGTGTGCACCACACCGCCACGCGGTTTGGACGAGTAGGTCAACAGGGCGATCTTCACTGATCCGGCTTCTCCTGCAACAAATTGGGGTAAGCGTCGACGCGACGTTCGGCGAGGTGGTGCAGCCCTCTGCGGGCTCGATCCACTTCGGCGTCGACATCGATCTCGTGCACGGCCAGGCCGCCTTTGGACCACGTTTTTGCGAGGACGTCACCACCGGGTCCGACGATCTTCGCTTGACCCAGGAAGCGTAACGACCCCATCACCCCGGTCTGGTTCGACGACACCAGCACCACCTGATTCTCCGCGGCCCTGGCGGCGTCGTACAGATCGAACAGGCGCGACTGCCGATCGTTCGGCAGTGAGGACGCCCGATCGGTCACGCTGGCGGGCCACGCCGACAGTGCCGCAATGATTCTCGCGCCATCGAGCGCCAATGCCCGCGCCGATTCCGGGAACGTCTTGTCGTAGTCGATCAGCATGCCCATCCGCCCGACCGGAGTATCGAAGGCCTCGAACCGGTCACCGGCCGCATAGGCCAAGGACTCTCCGAGTGGCTGATGCACCTTGCGGTGACTACCGAGAATCCCGTCTCCCGTCAGGCATGCAGCAGCGTTGTACCGCAGGCCTTTCGACAACTCGGTGTAGCCGATGCAGACGGTCATGTCCCCCGCCGCGGCCATGATCGCGGCCAGCTCGGGACCATCCGGATCGAGCGTCGGCGGCAACTCTGCGGGATCCGGATTGCTCAGACTGTCGATGTAGCCCCCGAGGGAGGCGTCGGGCAGCACCAGGAGATCGATACCCTCTCGGGCCGCACTGGAGATGATCGTGGTGATCTTCAGTACGGCCCGGTCGACATCTCTGCCGAAATGCGCTGCCAGCGCTCCGATCTTGATGGGGGCCACGACCGATCAGGCCATCTGGCTCTGGGGTTGCACCGATGTCTGCGACTTCGCGGCGCTGATCTCGAGGCCGATCTGATCGGCCAGGAATGCGGCATCCCGGGCCACCGAGGCGAAACGTCCCGAACCCCACGTGTGCTGCCAGGGCAGGCCCAGGAAATACAGGCCGGGAACGGATGTAACGCCGCGGTTGTGCGTCGGGTGGCCCTCGCCGTCGAAAGCCCCCACCTTCAGCCAGCGGTAATCGGTACGGAAGCCCACCGACCAGACGACCGCCGTGATATCGGTGGTAGCGAGATTCAGTTCGGTGGTCTCGGCCTCGGGACGCCACACCGGTACGTAGCGCTCCTCGGTGGGCGCGCTGATGCCCTCGCGCTCGATGTAAGCGTCGATGTTGTCCTTGATGCTTTCGGCAACACGGTCCGCAGCATCGAGGGACGCCTCGAGCGTGGGCGCGAACTGCAACACGCCGTCCTCGACTCCGAGCAAGCGACCGTAGAGCCGCATCCCTTCGGTGGCGAATGCACGCAGGTCGATGTCTCGACCACCGTCACGTCCGGTGACGTAGTGGTTCGTGTTCTCGCGTTTGCCGACGCCACCGGGTTGATCTTCGATGGAGACATCGTAGACGCCCATGTCGTGCAGCCAGGCGACACAGTCGCGGCCGCGGTAGAAACGCGCGACACGGGGAGCGGTGCCGGCGACCAGGTGAACGCGGCGTCCGTCGAGGTGCAGATCCTCCGCAATCTGCGCGCCGGACTGGCCGGTGCCGACGACCAGTACGTCTCCGTCGGGGAACTGATGCGACCCGCGGTATTCGGAGGAGTGGATCTGGACGATGTCACGGGGCAACTTCTCGGCGAATCGCGGGATAGTGGGGATGTGGTAGCCACCGACCGCCACGACGATCTGGTCGGCATGCATCGCTCCGGCAGAGGTCTGCAGATCGAAGCCACCCGCCGCTGATTGCAAGGCCTGATTCACCGAAACATGCTCTCGCACCGGTGCATCGAAGCTCTCGGCGTAACGGCGCACAAAGGCGTACACCTCGTCGCGCTGCATGAATCCGTCGGGATCGTCACCGTCGTACGAGTATCCGGGAAGTGCGCACTGCCAGTTCGGCGTCACCAGAGTGAAGTTGTCCCAGCGGGAGTCCTTCCACTCGTGCGCGATCGTATCGCGCTCCAACACAACATGTGCGATGCCGCGTTGCGTCAGATGCCAACTGATCGAGAGGCCCGCTTGCCCGCCGCCGATGACGATCACGGAGTGGTGTTCTACTGCACTGTGATTATCGGTCATAGCAATTCAGCCCCCGACATACTCAGTACGCGAACGGCACCGACCTGATACGAGGCACTGACACCGTGAATCTCTTCCATCTGTTGTGCGGCCGACGTGCACCGCATACCGAACTTCGCGAGAACTCGGTCACTCGCCACCGTCAGCGCCTCGGATGTGCGCTCGACGAACTCCGCGACCGGGTACTCCGCACCGGGCGTCAGATAGTCGTGCATCACCAGTGAGGGTGAATAGCAGGACTGTTCGCGTCCGTCGGGCCAGCGAACGACAAACGACATCTCAGGCATGGACCGGCTCCTTGGTGATGGTCCGGTAGACCGACGGCCGGCGATCACGCAGGTTGTACATTCCGCCGCCACGCGCCGCGCCGATGAGCGCATCGACGTCGACGGTAGCTGTGGCCAGGCCCGGCTCGACGCCGGTTCCGGCGAGAATCTCCCCACCGGGCCCGACGATCTTGGCGCTGCAGACGAATCGTAAGGATCCGAAGGTGCCGGCCTGATTTGCTGCGACCCAGATGATCTGGTTCTCGAGGGCACGGGCGCGATCGTAGATGTCGAATCGCTGCTTCCACCGATCCTCTTCCATGTTCTCCACGGTCGCGGTACGTGCCGTCGGCCATGCGGATATGGACGCGACGATCTCGGCACCGTCGAGGGCGAGTTCGCGGGCCGCCTCGGGGAAACCCTTGTCGTAGCAGATCTGCATGCCCATTCGGCCGACCGGAGTATCGAAGGCCGAGTAGCTGTCTCCCGCGTCGTAGCAGAGGTTTTCACCGAGCGGCTGGTGGACCTTGCGGTACGAGCCGAGGATTCCGCTGCCGTCGACCGTCACTGCCGCGTTGTAGCGGGTGTCGCCGTCCTTCTCGCAGAAGCCGAAGGTGACGACGGTGTCGCCCGCCATGTCGATGACCCGCCTGATCTCGGGTCCGTCGAGTTCGAGGGCCGGAGGCAGTGCTTTCAGTCGACGCTGTCGCGATTCCTCGGTCTCGTCGCCTCCACCGAGGCTCGGCAGGTAGCCGCCGAGGCAGGCTTCGGGAAGGACGAGCAGTTGACTGCCACGATTACGCGCTTCCTCGAGCAATGCGGCGATGGTGGCGTAGCCCTGTTCCATGTCGCGGCCGAATTCGGCAGCGGCGACGGAAATGGTGACGTTGTTCATGCTTCTCCCAATCCGGTCACGGTGGACGTGACCGCGCGAGTGGTGATTCCGTCGGGCCATCGCAACGCGACGCCCGGAATACCGGTAAGCTCTCCGCAGACTGCGGACAGTGCAGGTCCGGACGGTGCAACAAGTGCACCGGGACGGTCCGCGGTGATCATCGCGAACCCAGGAAAACACGTGATCCACTCGCCCATCGACGCAGTGCCGGGCTTCGGGATCGAGGAGATGTCCAGTACTGCACCGGTTCCGCTTGCCTCGGCCAGCATCCCGGTAGTGCCGGCCAGGCCGGCCATCGAGACGTCCTTGGCTGCTTTGGGTGCGGTGCGGGCGACGAACGACGCCATTGCCGTCAGCTCTTCGGTGTTGCGTCGCGAGGACGAATCCCATTGCTGACCGGAGTATCCGCGTCGCCATTCGCCTTCGATATCGGCGGTGAGCGTCAGCCGGTCGCCGACGTTGCCACCGCCGGCCCGCACCGGGCTCGCAGTGCGCCCCAGAGCAGTGACCGACAGCGAGGACGGCACCCCGGCCTGTGTATGGCCACCGAGTACCGGGACTTGCCATGCCGCAGAAGCATTGGCGAGTCCGCGAATGATACGAGTCAACCGGGACTGTGTGGGGGCACCGACGGAATCGAGCATCCCGACGGCACGCGCTCCCATGGCAGACAGGTCGTTCAAATTCACCAGGGCCGCGCACCACCCCGCCCATTCCGGGTCGCGATCGACCATCGACGGAATGATTGCATCGCAGGCCGCGATCATGTCGCTGCCCGGTACCGGTACCCCGTCGTCGCCTCGAAAGCCTTTGGCCCCGAGCCCGAGTGGCTGCGCCTTCAGCGGTGCGAGGACGCCGGCGAGCATGGCTTTGGTCGACGACACCAGCCGTTCGATGCGGTCGATGGGCCAGTACATGGCCACATGTGGGGTACCGGCCACCTCGACGTCGCCGCGTCTGATCCACCCGAGACCGGTGAACAACTTCTCGTTGCGCTTCTGCACGGTTGCATCGAAACGAAGTACGCCCCGGCTTTCGGCATGCGCACAGGCTGCGCGAACCAGTGCAGGACCGACGCCGGAGGTGCGCGCCGAAGCGGCCACCACCAGACGACCACCGGCCCACCAGCCCAGATCCGTTGCAGTACAGGGAGCAAGACGCACTCCCCCGAGCACGGTGCCGTCTCGATCGGTGGCGATCAGAACGACAGTGCGATGGTCGTCGTCGATGTCGTCGCGATCGGTGCCGGAGAACAGGCCCTGTTCGGCGACGAACGTTTCCCTGCGTAGCACTCGGTACGAGCTCAGTTGCGCCGGGCTGTCGCACGGTTGGACCATGAACTCGGGCTCCACGACAGTGGTTGCAGCGCCAGACAATCCGGCAAGATCCTGCGCGTTCACCCTGTACATCTCAGCCTCCCGCATTCTGCAGGACGCTGCACGCACCGCATGCCGCGCAGCCTGCCTTCTGATCGGAGCCGAGCATCGCTGCTGCCTGGAGTTCCTTGGCGACGCGTCGGGTGACGCTTTCCAGTACGTTTGGGCTGGGGGCCGTCGCACGATCGACATCCACTGCCAAGGTTCCGGCAAGTGGACGGAACGGAACGACGAAGGGATACACGCCCATCTCGATGAGTTCCGCAGCACCGGAAACCAACTCGTCCGGATCCTCACCGAGGCCGACCAGAATGTAGGTCGAGACCTGGTTGCGACCGAAGATCCGGACTGCCTCTCTCCAGGCCGCGCGGTACTCGTCCATCGATACCGACGCCTTGCCCGGCATCCACCGGCGTCGAACCTCGTCGTCGAGAGATTCGACGTGGATGCCGATGGATTCGGCTCCGGCGTCGTACAGATCCTGAATCGTCTGCAGATCACCCGGAGGTTCGCACTGCACCTGAATCGGCAGGTCAGGAACCACGGCCTTGATGGCGCGCACACATCGGGCCAGATGACGGGCACCGCGATCCTTCGCGGCCGAAGTGCCTGTCGTCATGACCATTTGGGTAACGCCGTCGAGCCGTACCGCCGCCTCCGCCACCTCGGCCAGTTGCGCCGGGGTCTTCACGGCGATGGTGTCGCCGGCCTCGAGCGAGGCCTCGATGGAGCAGAAGCGGCAGCGTTGATCAGCGTCGTAACGGATGCAGGTCTGCACCACGGTCGTCGCGAGAACGCTGGAACCGTGGAGCTTCGCTATCTTCTCGTAGCCGATTCCGTCGGCGGTGGCGAGGTCGTAGAACTTCGGACGGTCGACGGCCTGAACATCGAGACCGATGTCGTTGCCGTCGAACAACACTCGCCCTTCTTCGAGCACGTACGGGCTGAGCGGGTTGCGGGGGATGGCTGCGCCGAGGCCATCGATGGTGACATGCCCGTCGTCGCTCGGCCCGGCGCCTGCCGTTCTCGAGACCGGCGTGGATCCTCGGATTCCGAGCAACGCCAGATCTACACGCGTACTGACCGACATGACGAACTCCTAGACCATGTAGGTCGAGTTGATGATGGCACCCTTGCGCGCGTAGTGGATCAGCGCGTCCTGCACGTCGAGGGGGTGGGCCGGAATGACACCTTCGATGAGGTCCTCTTCACGACCGCCGTGCAGAGCCAGCCCGAAGCGGCAGCAGAACACGGTGCCACCTTCGGCGATGAACGTCGCAAGGGAGTCGTTGATGTTCTGCTCGCCCGGGAATCCGGAGTCACCGGTGGTCGGGAAGCCGCGGGTGGCAAGACAATTGATGGCCCCGGGGCCGTAGAAGTACATGGCCGACTCGAAGCCCTTACGCAGGGCACGTGTCGCCTGGAGTACCGCGACGAACGAGACCGAGGATTCGTGGGCGATACCATGCACCAGCGTGAAGTAGCTTTCACCGTTCTCGGCCTTGTAGTCGGGGAAGATCTTGGTGGAGCCGTAGATGTTGCTGCCCTTGGGAAGTGAAGGGTGCGGGATCTCTTCGAGGGACTTCTTGATGTTCTCGGCGATGGACTGGTCGAGTTCTGACACTGGTGTCTCCTGAGGTTCGCAGAGCGGGCTGGATGCGGTGGGCGTCTATGGCCACCTGAGGAAGAGAGGTCATGTCCGGCGAGAGAGCAGATCCTCTTCGGCCATGGAACAAGTACAAGCCCCATCCATTTCCGGTTGGTCACGCTCGGAACAACGCCGTGTTTCGAGGGCCTCACAGTGTTGACGTGGTGTTACGCGGCTACTGTGAAGGCCGGTCCACCCATCCATTGCGAGCAGGACGAGGAACACGATGATCGGCGCCGTCACCGGCTTGTTGTACGCGTTGTCCCTGGTAGTGGGCATCTGGGTGCTCGTGAAGCTCGCCACGAACCGACCCGTTCTGTTGAAGAACAAGTCGGATCGAGCCCTGTTCTGGACCATCGCCGCCACCGAGGCCGTCGTGGCCCTGCAGGCCGTCATCGGCTTCGTCATGATGTTCACCTCGGATCGGGAAATACACCGGTTGACGTTCGGCTCGTATCTCGTCGGACTGCTGTTCCTGCTTCCTTTGGGAACGTGGTGGTCCCTGGGCGACCGTTCCCGCGGCGGCACAGCGGTACTGCTCGTCGCCGTCCTCACCCTCGCAGCCATGGTGCTGCGCCTGAGCCAGATTTGGGCCGGATATGCCTGACAACCTCCAGCAAGCGACGCGCACCGGCTTCGGGCGCTTCCTCATCGCCGTCTACGCGGTGTTCGCCGTCGCCGCCACATCACGCTCGATCGTGCAGCTCACCACCCGATTCGACAACGCCCCGGTGGCGTATCTCCTGTCGGCCTTCGCTGCGGTGGTCTACATCATCGCGACGGTGGGACTGGCAAGGGCAACCGAAGCATCCCGACGCGTGGTGACGGTGTCCTGCATCATCGAACTCGTCGGAGTCATCGGCATCGGCATCCTCAGCTACATCCAGCCCCAGGACTTCCCGGAGCCGACGGTGTGGTCGCACTTCGGATCCGGCTACGTCTTCATCCCGGTGGTGCTCCCCATCGCAGGACTGTGGTGGTTGCGAAGGACTCGACAGCAGTAAGCGTGACCGTCGATTGATCACTTGTTCTCTTCCATAGCAGCGCGCGACCCAAGCTCGCGGAGCGTGCAGTGCGACGGCGAGCTGACGCACTCGAAGACCACCAACGGTCCACAGACCTCGAAACCCGGCTCGGTGCTTCCGCGGGACACCTCGGCTTCGACGTTGCTATTGATCTCTACTGCGACGCCACTATGCGTCTCCGAGGTCGACTTCCGTTACACCCCGACGGGGCCTGAAACGCTGTGCCAAGAGCCCTACCACAGGCCACCGACAGGCCTGCCCTCCTGAATCCTTATGCAGGGCAATAGTTTTCGATTCCACTATCATTGTGTATCGAACACGCGTTCGATACACTTGGTCCATGACAACGGAGATCTGGCAACTGAGCGAGGCGCAACTCCTCGCCGACGCTGCTGATGTCTCCCACCACATCCAGTTGATGGAAGCCCGACGGATCGCCCTCGTCGCCGAAATCGACACCCGCGTCAGCCGCGAGAAACTCGGCTTCCCCGGACCCGCCGGCTGGCTGACCTCCACCACCCTGCTCTCCCCCGGCACAGCCACCAAGATCGTCGCCCTCGCCCGCGGACTGAAGAACTTCCCCGACATCGCCGACGCCGTCAACACCGGCGTGACGTCCGTCGACCACGCCGCCCTGATCCTCACCTTCGCCGAAACACCACCGAAAAACCTCCCCCAAGAAGGCCAGGACCTCGCCCGAGCAGCACTGCTGACCGCCGCCACCGGACCCGACGCCCGCACCGGACCACTACGCGCAGCGATCACCAAACTCCACGACACCTACGGCGACAAGAAACCACCCGACGACACCGACCGCAACGAACTCTTCGCCTCCACCACCCTCAACGGACGCCTCGTGGCGAAGATGGACTTCGACGCCATCACCGGAGAAAAATTCCTCACCGCCCTCTCACCGTTGACCGAACCCCACCCCGCCGCCGACGGCACCCCCGACGAACGCAGCCCCGCCAAACGCCGCGCCGACGCCTTCGCACACATCCTCGACCGCTACCTCGCCTCCAGCAACCGCCCCACCGAAGGCGGAGAAAAGCCGCACGTCAACCTCCACATCACCCTCCGCGACCTCACCAACCTGCGCAGCACCATGAACACCGACACCGACAGCGACACGGACTCGAACTACGAGAACAGCAGCACCGCAACAGAACCCGACAATGCACGAGAAAGCCGAAGTGGTAGCGGCGACGGGTGCGACAGTGCTACCGGCCCGTCAGCCGACCGTGGCGCGTATCGGGATCTGTTCGGTGACGGCACTACCGTCGGGTGGCTGCCGTGGATGGGACCGCTCTCCCGTGAGACGTCCCGCCAACTGGCCTGCGACTGCATCCTGACCGCGATCGTCATGGACGAGAACGGTTCCCCGATCAACCTCGCTCGCACCGCTCGTACCGTGAACGCGAAACAGAAACGCGCCCTCACCGCCCGCGATCACGGCTGCGCGTTCCCCGGCTGCGGCAAACCCGCCGCCTGGACCGAAGGCCACCACATCTGGCATTGGACCGACGGCGGACCCACCGACATGAACAACCTCGTCCTACTGTGCGGATTCCACCACCGACTCATCCACCACAGCGACTGGGAAGTGTTCATCGGTACCGACAACCACCCCTGGTTCATCCCACCGGCCACCGTCGACCCCTACCGACAACCCCGACAATCCCACGCCCGCGCCGGCCCCCACATCGCCTGAGCACACATAAAAACAAGCCAGCCCCGCACCGAGAACACGGTGCGGGGCTGGAAGAGATTGTCGTGCAACTACTTCAGCAAGAGATAACTCACTTCAACGCCGCCAGGTTCGCAACGGATTTCTTGACATCGGTGTCGAGAGCCCGTGCCACCACCGATCCCACCGGACCGAAGAGCACACCCCCACCGAATTTCGCGTCGAGCGTCAGCTCCGAACCGCCCTCGGCCTCACGCACGTGGACGGTGAGCGAGATTCTTACTCCGCCCTTGCCGCGGCCGGACATCTCGATCAGCTTGGGCTCTTCGTATTGCGTGAAGGTCCATTTGATCGTGTTCTTGAAGCCTTTGACCTTTACCAGCGACTCCACTTCGGTGCCCTTGCCGACCTTCTTGGGTGGTGGGCTGCACCACCCGCCGTGGATGGTCATCCACTCGTCGAACCGGTCGAGCGCGGAAGCCTTGTCCCACGCGCCCTGCGGACTCTCGGGCATCTGTACCGAGACACTGATCGTCGCCATAGGATCGAGCCTGTCACAACTTGCTCGCAGGTTCAGACGGCGACCACTAACCTGAGACGATGGCCACGCTCGAGATCGAAGGCCGGAAGGTCTCCGTCACCAACCTCGACAAGGTGCTGTTCCCCGAAACCGGCACCACCAAGGGCGACATCATCGAGTACTACGTCGCCGTTGCGCATGCGATGTTGCCGCACCTCGTCGGCCGTGCCGTCACTCGCAAACGTTGGCCGAACGGCGTCGACCAGTCGTCGTTCTTCGAGAAGAACCTCGCCGCGTCTGCACCCGACTGGCTCGATCGCCGGTCGATGCAGCATTCCGATCGCGTTGTCACCTATCCGCTCTTCTCCAACGCAGCAGATCTGGCGTGGCTGGGCCAACAGGCAGCCATCGAAGCACATGTGCCGCAGTGGCGATTCGACGGCACCGAGCCCGGCCCCGCCACCCGCATGGTCTTCGATCTCGATCCCGGTGACGATGTCGACCTCGCCCGTTGCGCCGAAGTCGCCTGCGAGATAAGAGATCTGATCGGCGAGATCGGCATGACGGCATATCCCGTCACCAGTGGAAGTAAGGGCATTCACCTGTACGTTCCGCTCGAGAAGCCGTTGTCGACGTCGGGCGCGTCCACCGTCGCCAAACGTGTTGCCACACTTCTCGAAGAGCGCTCACCGGATCGGGTGACCGCCACCATGGCCAAGGCGAAGCGCACCGGCCGAGTGTTCGTCGACTGGAGCCAGAACAACGGCAAGAAGACGACGGTCGCCCCGTATTCGCTCCGGGGACGAACACTTCCCACAGTTGCGGCACCGCGCACTTGGGAGGAGCTCGAATCCTCGGGACTGCAACAACTTCGGTTCGAGGAAGTCCTCGAGCGACTGACCGACACCGGCGACTACCTCGCCGACCTGGATCCCGCACTGGATGCAAACGAAAGACGATCCGAAAGCGGCACCAGCACAGACAAACTGGCCAAATACCGCAGCATGCGAAGCGCGGATCGGACACCCGAGCCGGTGCCCGCGACCGCCGAGCCGCAGGGAAACAACGACACCTTCGTCATCCAAGAGCATCATGCCCGACGCCTGCACTACGACTTCCGACTCGAACACGACGGCGTCCTGGTCTCGTGGGCCGTCCCCAAGAACATCCCGGACGACCCGAAACAGAACCGGCTAGCGGTTCACACCGAGGACCATCCACTCGAGTACGCGACGTTCTCCGGTCGGATACCGAAGGGCGAGTACGGCGGCGGCGACGTCACTATCTGGGACAGCGGAACGTACGAACTCGAGAAGTGGCGCGACGACGAAGTCATAGTCGTCCTGAATGGATCGAAGGCTCGAGGCAGGTTCGCTCTGATTCGCACCAAGGGCGATCAATGGCTGATGCATCTGATGAAGGACGCACCCGACACCAGCGCGACGACCGAAGATGCGGCCAGCGACAATCCCCCACCCAAGAACATCTCGCCGATGCTCGCCACCGCCGGCGACATCCTGAATCTGGACGACGACGAGTGGTCGTTCGAGGGCAAGTGGGACGGGTTCCGCATCGTCGCAGAACTCATGCACGGGTCCATGACGCTCCGCACCCGCAGCGGTAACGACTACACCGAGCAGTTCGGTGCGCTCCAGTCTCTGGCGGACGACCTTGCCGACCACGACGCCGTCCTCGACGGCGAGGTGGTGGTGTTCGACGACAACGGCATCAGCAGCTTCGAGATGCTGCAGAACGCGAACCGTGACGACATTCGATTCATCGCCTTCGACCTGCTCTACCTCGACGGCACCTCACTGCTGCGCAAGAAGTACTCCGATCGACGGCGGCTGCTCGAACTCCTCACCACCGGACTCGACTCGGTGCTGGTGCCCCCGCGACTGATCGGCTCCGCCGAAGAAGCCATTGCCGAAAGCCGAGAACGCGGGTGGGAAGGCGTCGTCGCCAAGCGAACCGACTCCGTCTATCAACCCGGCAAGCGCGCCCACACGTGGATCAAACACAAGAACTGGCGGACGCAGGAAGTCGTGATCGGTGGGTGGCGTCGGGGCCAAGGTCGTCGCGCGGGCGGATTCGGCTCGTTGTTGATGGGAATCCCCGACGGGAAACGCCTTCGCTACGTGGGTCGCGTCGGCACTGGGTTCGACGACCGTGCACTCGACACTCTTGCGGCCCTTCTCGCGCCTCTCGAAAGTTCGGAGAGTCCGTTCTCCTCGGTGCTGCCCACCGCCGACAGGAAGGGTGCGGTGTGGGTGGAACCGACTCTCGTCGGCGAAGTCCGGTTCTACGAAGCCACCGAATCAGGGCACCTACGACATCCGAGTTGGCGCGGGTTGCGTCCGGACAAGGCACCGAATGACGTAATTCTCGAGTAGTGCTACATCCGCGCGGCACAGCTTCTCCCACGTTTCCAGAAAACCGGCACCGAGACCGTTCTTCTGTTGCCATAGAATCGCTGAGTGCGTACCGTTCGTTCTATCGTTTCCGGGGGGAGCGTAACGCGTCACGCTTTGTCAGCTATATCGATTTGCGGGCCGGCTCTTCGGGAGCTTGCCGGGTCATCGGAGCGCACGACGTTCTGATTCAGGCACGGAGGGGATTACTACATGCGGGTTTTCAAATTGGCCGGCGCTGCCACTATAACGGCTGTGGCCGTGTTGTGTTCATCGCTCGTCGGTGCAGGTCAGGCCGCGGCCGACCCGCTGATGCCGACCCCGATCGCGGACGGATTCGCATCGGCGCCAGCCGATCTCGAGGCGCTGCAACCGGGCGACGTGATCTCCAGCCGGCCGATGCCCCCACCGCCCGGATTCTTCGACATCGACGTATGGCAGCTCAAGTTCCGCTCGACCGATTCGGCGGGTGATCCCATTGCGGCGATCAACACCGTGATGGTCCCGCGCAACAAAGCGCCGAACGGACCCTTGCTTTCTTACCAACACATCATCAATGCGCTCGGCCTCGAATGTGCACCTTCACAAGCACTCTGGTCGAACGACCCCAATTTGGCGATCCGCGAGGCTCCCGCCCTCAACGCTGTACTGCAGCGCGGTTGGACTGTCGCCATCGCCGATCACCTCGGACCCAGAAGCGCCTACGGTGCCGCCAAGCTCGGCGGACAGATCGTGCTCGACAGCATTCGCGCGACGCAGCGCTTCGATCCCATCCAGGTTCAGCAGAGCCCGGTCGCGTTGGCCGGCTACTCCGGTGGCGGTATGGCGACAGCATGGGCCGCGGCACTCCAGAACGACTATGCACCCGAGCTGAACATCGTCGGCAGTGCCAACGGCGGCGCTCCGATGAACCTCGAGCGCATGGCCCGCGATCTCGGCTTCGCCCCGCACCCCATGTTCGGCTTGGCGTTCGCGGCCGCTCTCGGAATCGAACGCGAATACCCCACCCGCATCCCGATCAGCTCTCAGCTCAACCCGGTGGGTAAGGAGATCGAGAGCAAGATCCAGAACGGGTGCACCAACGACATCATCGCCGCGGGCGCGGGCAAGAGTGCCATGGAGGTCGCCGGCACACTGGACCTGATCAACAGTCCGGAAATGATCGCCGCCGTCAACGAGAACAGTGTCGAGCTGTACCCGGGCGTGCCGAAGGCACCGTACTTCGAGTGGCACAGCCCCTCCGATGCACTGATTCCGGTCAGCGCCATCGACAACACGATTGCCCGCTACTGCCGCGCCGGAGTATTGGTGACCGAGTTGAAGGTGCCGAGCAACGATCACCTGACCGCAGCGGTACTCGGCCTGCCGCAGGCGCTCGAGTGGATCGATCAGCGATTCGCAGGAGTACCCGCCACGACCAACTGCTGATCGCGCAGTCCGACCCGGGCACGTGACCGAAGGCCCATAGGGTCGGTTAGGCTAACCTCGCTAAGTTTCCATGCGAGGAGATCACATGAAGAAGTCAGTACAGCTCGTCGCCGCCGGTGCCTCAGTTCTGGCACTGGCGGTCGGCTGTTCGTCGGACAATACGACCGCCACATCCGATGGTTCCGGAAGCGACGCGGGCTTCCCCGTCACCATCGAGCACAAGTTCGGTGAGACGGTCGTCGACGCCGAGCCCACCCGCGTGGTGACCATCGGGTTCAACGAGCAGGACTTCGCGCTCGCGCTGGGAGTCAAGCCCGTCGCGACGCGAGGCAACCTGAGCTACGACTACCGCCAGCGCCCGTGGGCCCAGGAGGCGCTCGGCGGCACCGAGATTCCCGAGGTCGGCAGCACCGACCTCAACCTCGAACAGATCGCCGCGCAGGCACCCGATCTGATCCTCGGGCCGTACTCGTTCATCGATCAGGGCCAGTACGACCAGCTTTCGGGAATGGCGCCCACGATCGCCGACATCGGCGGCTACGACAATGTGCCCGCAGCAACCTGGCAAGAGGAGTTCGCGGTCGTCGGCGAAGCCCTCGGCAAGAGTCAGGAAGCGCAGGACCAGACGGCCGCGCTCGAGCAGAAGTTCGCCACCACCGAGTCCGACAACCCCCAGTTCACCGGCAAGTCACTGTCTCTCGCGTTCGTCATGGACGACGGCAGCTACCTGCTGCTCGGCAAGGATGACATCCGCGCCCTGTTCTTCACCGACCTCGGCTTCGAGATTCCCGACGCTTCCGAGACCATCAGTCCCGAGAACCTCGGGCGTCTCGACACCGACGTGCTCGTCATCGCCGGCCAGAGCCGCGAGCAGCTCCAGACGAACCCACTGATCGCGGCCCTCGACGTCGTGAAGCAGGATCGAACCGTCTACATCGGCTCGTTCAGCACCGATCTGCCCTCGGCTCTCGGCTATTCGAGCCCGTTGTCACTGGACTACGCGATCGACGGATTCACCCCGATGCTCGCCGCGGCAACCGACGACGACCCGTCCACCGTGGTGCCGGCACCCTGAGAGGTCTGATCCGACCTGCCCGACTGTGCGAACTGCGTCCGATGCAGCTCCTCGTAGCGGCCTCCCGCCGCGAGGAGCTCGTCGTGCGTGCCTCGCTCCGCGATTCGCCCGTCCTCGATCACCAGGATCACGTCTGCTGCCCTGATGGTCGACAATCGGTGCGCGATCACCACCGAGGTTTTCCCTTCCAACGCCTCGGCCAACGCCGCCTGCACCGCGGCCTCGGACGTGGAATCGAGTGACGCCGTGGCCTCGTCGAGAATGACGACCCGTGGCTGCGCGATCAGCAACCGCGCAATTGTCAGGCGCTGACGCTCACCACCGGAGAGCCGATATCCACGTTCCCCGACGACCGTGTCCAGGCCGTCGGGCAGGGATCGCACGAGATCCGCGAGCCTGGCCCTGAATAGGGCATCCCACACTTCGTCGTCGGTCGCACCGGGTCTCGGCAATACCAGGTTGGACCGGATGCTCTCGTGGAACAGGTGACCGTCCTGGGTCACCATTCCGACTGTGCCGCGGACGGATTCGGCCGTCAGATCGCGCACGTCTATACCGCCGAGCCGGACGGCACCGCCGTCGACGTCGTACAGACGAGCGATCATCTGCGCAATCGTGGACTTGCCGGCACCGGAGGACCCGACCAGCGCCACCATCTGACCCGGCTCGGCGCGGAACGATACACCGTGCAGAACCTGTTCTCCGCCGCGCGAATCCAAGGTCGCCACCTCTTCCAGCGAGGCAAGCGAGACCTTGTCCGCCGAGGGGTACGCGAACCGAACATCGTCGAGTTCGACGGCCACCGGACCCGCAGGCAGAGTCTTGGCATCGGGCTTGTCGGTGATGAGCGGAACAAGATCGAGCACTTCGAAAACCCGCTCGAAACTCACCAGAGCGCTCATCACCTCCACGCGAGCGCTCGCCAACGCGGTCAGTGGCGAATAGAGCCGCGCAAGCAGAAGCGACAGTGCCACAACCGAACCCGGATCGAGAGACCCCCGGAGGGCATAGAAGCCGCCCAAGCCGTACACCACGGCCAGAGCAAGCGCCGAGACCAGAGTCAGCGCCGTCACGAAGACTGTTTGCACCATGGCACTGCGGACGCCGATATCGCGTACACGTCGGGCGCGTACCGCGAACTCGACCGATTCCTGCTCGGGATGACCGAACAGCTTGACCAGCGTCGCCCCGGGAGCCGAGAAGCGCTCGGTCATCTGTGTGCTCATCGCCGAATTGTGTGCGGCCGCTTCACGTTGCAACCGTGCGAGGCGTCGGCCCATCCGGCGAGCGGGAAGCACGAACACCGGCAGCAGAATCAACGCGAGAAGCGTGATCTGCCAGGATATTCCGATCATCACCACCAGGGTCAGCGCCAACGTCACCAGGTTGCTGACGACTCCCGAGAGCGTGGTGCTGAAGGCACGCTGCGCTCCGATCACGTCGTTGTTCAGCCGACTCACCAGCGCACCGGTACGCGTTCGCGTGAAGAAGGCGATCGGCATGCGCTGGACATGGTCGAACACCGCGGTCCGCAGATCCAGGATCAAGCTTTCGCCGATGTTCGCCGAGAGCCACCGATTGATCAGACCGACCACGGCGTCCACCAGAGCGATCGCCGCGATCGCGATTGCCAGCAGCACCACCACGCGCAGCTCTCGTCCGTCGACAATGGCGTTCACCACCCGGCCGGCCAGTACCGGCGTGGCCACCGCGAGCACGGCGGAGGCCACGCTGAGCACCAGGAACCCGCCGAGAGCGCGGCGATGCGGTGCCGCGAACGTCAGAATCCTGCGGGCCGTCTCCTTCGAGAACGACGACCGAGTATCGGGCCTGTTCATCGACCGATACATCTGGTTCCAGGCGGTCATCTCCATGCTCATGTCTTCACCCTCATATGTTCGCCCTCATGTCGTCGCCCTCATATCGTCAACGTAGAACCTCGACATAGCTCGAGGTCAAGCCCGGGTGCCCTTACCAGGACTGGGCGTGCAGCCGGCCCCGAGTCGCACTCGGGGCCGGCCACGGGTAGTGCAGTCTCACGCCGCCGCGGCTGCTGACGCGGGCTCCAGCGCGAGCGCCAGGATGTCGGCGACATCGGTCATCGGACGGACGTCCAACGCTTCCAGCACTTCTGCGGGCACATCGTCCAGATCGGGTTCGTTGCGCGCCGGGATGAACACCGTCTTCAGCCCCGCTCGTTGCGCAGCGAGCAACTTCTGCTTCACCCCGCCGATCGGCAGCACCCGGCCGTTCAACGTGACCTCACCGGTCATGCCGACGTCCGATCGCACCGGCCGTCCGGTGGCCATCGACACCAGCGCCGTCACCATGGTCACGCCCGCCGACGGACCGTCCTTCGGCACCGCGCCCGCCGGAACGTGCACGTGGATGCTGCGATCGAGCGATTCGGGTGTGACACCGAATTGTGCTGCGTGCGAGCGCACGTACGACAACGCGATCTGCGCAGATTCCTTCATCACGTCGCCCAGCTGACCGGTGAGCTTCAACCCGGGATCGCCGTCCGTCGAGGCCGCCTCGATGAACAGCACATCACCGCCGAGTCCAGTGACCGCCAGACCCGTTGCCACACCGGGCACTTCGGTCCGCTCGTGTGCCTCGGGGGTGAAGCGAGGACGACCAAGGTAGGTCACCAGATCCGGCTCGTCGATATGCAGCACGTCGGCGGTACCCACGAGTTTCGTAGCCACCTTGCGTAGGGCCTTTGCCAACAAACGCTCCAGTTGTCGCACGCCGGGCTCGCGGGTGTAGTCGGCAGCGATCTTCCGCAGTGCGGCGTCGGTCACCGTCACCTCCTCGGACGTGACCGCAGCCCTGTCCATCTGACGGGGAAGCAGATAGTTCCGGGCGATGACGACCTTGTCGTCCTCGGTGTATCCGTCGATGGTCACCAGTTCCATACGATCGAGCAACGGGCCGGGAATCTGGTCGATCACGTTGGCCGTGGCGAGGAACACCACGTCGGACAGGTCGAGATCGAGGTCGAGGTAGTGATCACGGAACGTGTGGTTCTGCGCCGGGTCCAGCACCTCGAGCAGAGCGGCACTGGGGTCACCGCGGTAATCGGATCCGACCTTGTCGATCTCGTCCAGTAACACAACGGGATTCATCGACCCTGCCTCGCCGATGGCCCGCACGATTCGGCCCGGCAGTGCGCCCACATAGGTGCGGCGGTGCCCACGGATCTCGGCCTCGTCTCGAACGCCACCGAGAGCGACGCGCACGAAGGTGCGGCCGAGCGCGCGTGCAACGGACTCGCCCAACGAGGTCTTACCCACCCCGGGTGGGCCCGCGAGCACCATCACTGCACCGGATCCGCGTCCGCCGACCGACTGCAGACCTCGTTCGGAGCGGCGCGCACGGACGGCCAGGTACTCCACGATCCGATCCTTCACATCGTCGAGTCCGTGGTGATCCGCGTCGAGAACTGCACGGGCAGAATCGATATCGGTGTTGTCGGTCGTGGTGTTGCTCCACGGTAGGTCGAGCACGGTGTCGAGCCAGGTTCGAATCCAGCCAGATTCCGGACTTTGATCACTGGCACGCTCCAACTTGCCGACCTCGCGCAGGGCCTGTTCGCGCACCTTCTCGGGCAGGTCGGCAGCCTCGACGCGGCCTCGGTAGTCGTCGGCACCGTCGGGCTCGTCCTCGCCGAGTTCCTTGCGAATGGCAGCCAATTGCTGGCGGAGCAAGAACTCCTTCTGAGTCTTCTCCATGCCTTCGCGGACATCACCGGAGATCTTGTCGTTCACCTCGACCTCGGCGAGATGGGCCTTGGTCCAGTCGATGAGCGACGTCAATCGAGTTGCAACGTCGGGGGTTTCGAGAAGGTCGCGCTTCTGAACGTCGGTGAGGTACGACGCATAACCCGCGGTATCGGCGATCGCGCTCGGATCGGTGAGCTTGTTGACCGAGTCGATCACCTGCCAGGCGTCCCGGCGTTGCAGCATCGCGACGACCAGCTGCTTGTATTCCGCCGCAAGGGCTTTGAGTTCATCACTCACGGCTATGTCTGCGACGGTCTCGGCCTCCACCCACAGGGCAGCGCCGGGGCCGCTGACCCCATGGCCAATGTGTGCGCGACGCGTGGCCTTGATGACGGCGGCCGGACGACCGTCGGCCAGTCGGCCCATCTGCACGATGGTGGCGAGGACGCCGTACGCGGCATAGCGGTCTTCGAGACGGGGAGCAACCAGCAGCGTGCCGTCGTTGCTTGCCTTCGCTGCGTCGACGGCGGCGCGTGCGGCCTCGTCGAGTTCGACGGGCACCACCATTCCGGGCAGGACTATGGGATCGGTCAGGAACAGTACGGGGACTCGAACGGTTTCGGTCACTTCTCCTCCAAAGATTGAGCTATCCGGACTCAACTTCGAAAGCAGTAGTGATGTTCCCGCCGCTGGCCAGTGTTCTCCGTGGGCAGAACACCGGCCGCCGGGAGGACTACTTGAGCGAGCTGACCAGCTTTTCCGCGAGCGGCCGCGTCGAGGCCGGGTTCTGTCCGGTGTAGAGGTTCCGGTCGACGACCACGTGCGGCGACCACGCATCGGCGTTCTCGAACTTGGCACCGTTCTCGCGCAGCCGGGTCTCGAGGAGCCACGGGGCCTTGTCGGCAAGCCCGGCCTGGGTCTCTTCCTCGTCGGTGAAACCGGTGAGCTCGTACCCGTCGAAGGCCCAGGATCCATCGGAGCGCACGGCGGGCAGCAGGGCGGCGGGCGCGTGGCACACCGCGGAGACCACCTTGTTCGCGTCGAGGAAGTCGACCACGAGCGCGCCGAAGCTTGTCGATACGGCGAGATCCTCCATCGGGCCGTGGCCGCCGGGGACGAACACGACGTCGAAGTCCGAGGCCTTCTGATCCTCCAGCACGGCGGGCGAGGACAGGATCGACTCGATCGACGCGAGGTAGCTCTTCTGATCCGCGACCTTCTGCTCGTCACCGCCGTTGGCGTCGACTGCCAGGCTGCCCTCGTCGACGACCGGTGCCTTGCCGCCCGGCGTGGCCACGGTTATGTCCCATCCTGCGTCCACGAAGGTGCGGTGAGATTCGACGAGCTCTTCGGCCCAGTACCCGGTGGGATGCTTGCTTCCGTCGTTCAGGGTCCAGTGGTCGGCAGCGGTTACAGCGAACAGCAATGTAGTCATGGGCCGGGAATGCCACCAAGACCCGCTATCGAAACACGAGTTGGATCACTATTCGCTGATCGAACCGATCACCACGACGGCATCGAACGTCTCGGATTGGCTGGTACTGGCCACGAATCCTGCCTCCGAAAATGCCTGCATTGTCGAATTTGCCAGTAGCGCACTGGTTTCGATGAGCAAACTGCCATGCGGAGCCAGCCACAGATGGGCCTGCGCTGCAACCCGGCGATGGAGATGAGCACCGTCCACACCGCCGTCGAGCGCGATGTGCGGCTCGTGGAGTCGCGCCTCCCTCGGCATCAGCGCGATTTCGCCCGTCGGGACATACGGGGCGTTGACGACTATCGCGTCGAATCTGTGGTGCAGTTCCTGCGGCAGCGCGTCGAACAGGTCGCCGCGGTACACGGTGCCTCCGACGGCATCGAGGTTGCGTTCGGCGCACTCCACCGCCGCAGCGTCGACATCGGCCGCATGCAACTCGATGACGCCAGGGACCGACAGCCCGATCGCGCCGGACCCACAACACAGGTCGAGAAGCACCGAAGGGTGCAGTGCTGCAGCACATTCGACGAGGAACTCGGTGCGGCGACGGGGAACGAACACGCCCGGTTCGACGGCGATGCGTCGACCACAGAACCACACCCACCCGACGACGTGCTCCAGCGGTTCACCGGCGATGCGACGCCTCAGCATTTCTACGAGCTCTCCCGGGTTCGAGGCGGACTCGACGAGGACCTCGGCTTCCTCCTCGGCGAACACACACCCGGCAGCGCGCAACGCGGACACCACCTCGTCGAACCCTGGTTCCACCGCGGACGACCTCCTGGATTGCTGTGCGCCCAGCTCCCCGTTGAAATACTGTAGCGCGGTATGTGGCAGGAGAGGAGAGGTCGATGAACTGGGATTCCACAGTCCGTCGAATATGCCTGACGCTGCCCGAGACGTACGAAGAGCAAGCCTGGGTCGGTACCCGCTGGCGGATACGCGGTCGGACGTTCGCCCACCTGCTCGAGATTCGCGACGGTGGTCCGCCGGCGTTCGCGAAGGCCGCAGGTACCGACGGCCCGGCCACCGTCCTCGTTTTCCGTTCCCGCGGAACAGAACTCGACGCATTGTCGAATCGACACGGCTTCTTCGCTCCAGGTTGGGGTCCGGAGATCATCGGCATGAAACTCGACGCCTCCGTGGACCGCGTCGAACTCGGCGAGCTGATCACCGAGAGCTACTGCACCAGGGCACCGAAGAAACTGATCGCGCTTCTCGATCCACCCGAGTGAATCTCGTTTGACCCGGCCTTGCGTCGAGGGACAGAGTGGACGTATGCATGCGCCCGAGAACTTGCTGGCCGATTGCGGCAGTTGTTTCGGGCTCTGTTGCGTCGCATTACCCTTCTCGAAGTCGTCGGATTTCGCAATGGACAAGGCCGCCGGGGAGCCGTGCCGCAACCTCCTCGAGGATTCGCGTTGCGGCATTCACTCGTCGCTCCGGGAGAAGGGTTTTCCCGGGTGCACGGTCTACGACTGCTTCGGTGCGGGCCAGAAAGTGTCGCAGTCGACGTTCGAGGGACGGGACTGGCGGCAGCAGCCGTCGAACGCGTCGGAGATGTTCGCGGTTTTCCCGGTGATGCGTGATCTGCACGAACTGCTCTGGTATCTGGCGGATGCGCGTAGCCGACAGTCGACCGGCAGCCTGCATACCCGGCTCACCAGCGAGTACGACGAACTGGATGCGCTCACGTCGGCGACTCCCGACATCCTGATGTCGGTCGACGTCTCCGCCATGCGCTCACGAATCAACGAAGTACTGCTGGACGCAAGCGATCTGGTGCGCGCCGAGGTATCGGGCAAGAAGCCGAACTACCGTGGAAGCGACCTGATCGGCGCAAAGCTGGCCGATGCCGATCTGCGCGGCGCGAGCTTACGCGGCACGTATCTCATCGGAGCCGACCTACGCAGAGCCGACCTGCGGCTCGCCGATGTGATCGGCGCGGACCTTCGGGGTGCCGACCTCAGTGGCGCAGACCTGCGCGGCAGCATCTATGCCACCCAGTTCCAGATCGATGCGGCACGGGGTGATCGAGCAACTCGACTGCCCCGATCCCTGACCCGTCCGAGTCACTGGGACGGACCCTCAGCCGAGTGATCTACCGGTCTGCTCGAGTGCTGCCTGGACGACCGCGAGCGCCTTCGGGCCTACCCCGTGCAGTGTTCTCAACTCTGCCGCCGACACACCTGCGAGGTCGTCGAGACACCGATAACCGGCCGCACGGAACGCCCGGGACGCAGGATTTCCGGTCCCCTTCGGAAAGTCCGGATGTTCGTCGGATTCTGCTGTGCTCACAGGCGGATCCTAGAGCAGACCGGTAGCCTGACGCCGTGCCTGAAACCAAGCAGAGACGCGTTGTCATCACCGGAGCGAACACCGGTATCGGCTACTTCACCGCCTTGGAGTTCGCGAAACGTGGCGACCATGTGACGCTCGCGTGCCGTAACCAGGAGAAAGCCGAGTCCGCAGCGGCGAAGATCCGAGCGGAGGCACCGAACGGAACCGTCGACACGGCAACTCTGAATCTCGCCGACCTGGCCTCGGTGCGGACCTATGCCGATTCGGCTCCCGAGTCGATCGACGTACTGATCAACAACGCAGGAGTCATGATGCCGGCCTCTCGGACCGAGACCGAGGACGGATTCGAGCTGCAGCTCGGCACCAATCACCTCGGTCACTTCGCCCTGACCGGCCTGCTGTTTCCCAAGCTCGCCGACGACGCGAAGATCACCACCATCGCCTCCGTCGCGCACCGTCAGCGCCCTAAACTGGACTTCGACAATCTCCAGCTCGAGGGGGGCTACAACGCTCAGCGTGGGTACGCGAACTCCAAGCTCGCGAACATCCTGTTCGCGCTGGAACTACAGCGCCGGATCGACAAAGCCGGATCGAAAGTGACCAGCAATGCTGCGCACCCCGGTATCTCCTCGACCGAGCTGTACACGAGCCCGGACGGCTTGGGCAGCAACAAGATCCTGGGGGCACTGGCACCCATCGGATTGAAGTTCATCTCGCAATCTGCCCGTGCCGGATCACTTCCGACGATCTATGCCGTCGACGTCGCGGGCGGCGGCACCTACAGCGGCCCCACATCGCTGTTCGAATCACGGGGCAAGCCAGGCCCGGCGTCGATGACTCGCATGGCACAGGATCCCGCTCTCGCGGCAAAGCTGTGGGACGTCAGCGAGAAGTTGACCGGGGTCGGCTACCCGCTGTAAGTCTCCCGCCGCGCACTCACCGCGCGGGTTCTGGCAGCGGAAGTCCGCGCTCGCTCATGACGGTGCGCACGCGGTCGGGGTAGTCGGTGATCAGCCCGTCGACGCCCAGGTCCATCAAGGCACGCATCGTGTCGGGGTCGTCGACGGTCCAGGGGATTACTCGGATTCCGCGCTCGTGGGCGGCGTCGACCATTGCCTGCGTGACAAAGAGATCGAAGTCGGGGTCGCCGACCTTGCCGCTTTGCGGTTTTCCCTGCACCGGCGAGTAGGCGGACGCTCCGAACGAATCGATCGCGGCGATCGCGTCTCCACCGAAATCGTCGATGTCCAGTCCGCCGAGCCAGGGTGAAACACCGTCCTGGCCGACCTGCAAGAAGTCGCCATTGGTCAGCGCGACCACCGGCACCTCGGGCTCGTCGTCTCGAACCAGTTTCAGTGCGCCCCAGTCGAAGCTCTGCACAGTGATCCGGTCCAGCATGCCTGCTTCCTCGATCGTCCCCAGCACGGTGTCGACGAACTGTTCGCGTGGAGCGGTTTCGGTCGGGCTGCCTGCCTCGACCTTGGTTTCGACGTTCAGCTTCACGTCCGGCGCGTCGACCGACTTCACCAGATCCAGCACCTCGGTGAGCGTCGGCATGCGAGCACCGGGCACGCGTCGTTGCTCCGGGTAGTCCGCGAGCGGCAACGCACCGCAATCGAGTGTGCGGATCTGCGCGAGAGTCAGTGTGTCGACGAACTTTCCGACGTACGGAAAGTCCGGGTCTCCCGGCGTGGATGCACCGGTGTCGATGCACTTCTTGTCGGAAACCTTGCGGTCGTGCGTGACGATCGCGACGCCGTCCTCGGTGATCTGAGTGTCCAGTTCGAGGGTGCTGACTCCGAGTTGCAGTGCATTGGAGAACGATTCGATCGTGCTCTCGGTGACCAGGCCCAGGCCGCCGCGATGCGCCTGCAGGTCGAACGAGCCGAGTGGTGCCGCGCCACTTTCCGGCAATGCCGGGTCTGTGGTCGATTCGGTTCCGCACCCGGTCAGAGCCAGAGCGGAAACGCATGCCACAGCTATGTATCTCACGAATCGCATGGTCGGCCAGGCTACGGGAGATCGGTGTCCAGCGAGTTCCCGCGCAGTGAACGCCCGGCACCCGCGAGGTAGACGGCGATCGGATGCCGCAGCGCCGCAACGTCCTTCGATGTCCGACGGCCGAACATCACATCGGCGATCAAGCCCTCGCACAGCGAGACCAGCCCGTCTCCGTGAGCGGGTTCGTCGAACAGTTCCCGGGCCAGTTCGAGCGAAAAAACCGAGCGGGCCAGGACGTCCCGAACATTCTGCGCGACAGCAGGATCGAGCATCAGCGCGTAGCGAGCCCGCAGCTCGGTCATCCGATGAGTGAGCGCACCGTGAAGGTACTGCCCCACCACCGTCGCGACATCGGTCTCGTTGTCGGCAATCTCCACGAACGATGCGTGTGACAGCTCGACCAGTCGTGCAGCAACCGCAGCGAGCAGATCGGACTTGGTTCGGAAGTAGTACGACGTCGACCCGGCCGGATAGTCGAGTGTCGAGTCGATCGCGCGGTGGGTCAGCGCACGCAGACCATCGCGCGCAACGACGCCGAGGGCGGCGTCGGCGATGGCGGTTCGGCGATCCATGATCGTGAGCCTACACACCCACTCTACAAATGTAGAGCCCATCGGCGTACGGTTCGGTTCATGAGGCCGACTCCACCGCGCTGCACCTTCGACACCGAATTCATCCTGGACGTCGCCCAAGCCGCGGCAGCCGATGCGCTGTCCACGCCTGGCACGAAGGGCATATATCTGTGGGGACCTGTCGGCCGCGGTAAGACCTGGCTGCTCGACACCTACTTCCGCAACGTCGACGTCACGACGAAGAAGCGCGTCCACTTCCACAGTTTCTTCCGCGACCTGCACGCCGCGTATTTCCGGCACGGATTCTCGATCGACGCCGCTATCGACGACATCCTGACGACAGAGTCCTCTCGTGCGTCACTGCTGTGCTTCGACGAATTCCACGTCCACGACATCGGCGATGCCCGCCTCATCACACGCATGCTCGACGCCCTCTTCGCTCGCGGTGTCTTCCTAATTCTCACTTCGAACTACGCGCCCGACGAGTTGCTGCCGAATCCGCTGTTCCACCCGACGTTCCTTCCGACGATCAACAAGCTGAAAGACGAACTCGACGTGGTCTGCGTCGACGGACCTGTCGACTACCGTTCCGCCGGCACCAGCGGGTCACGATTCGCGTCGGGTACGTGGAGTCTGCACCCTGCGCGGCACGGGCATACGTTTGCGGAGCTGTGCTGCGCTGCTCGTTCGACGGGTGACTATCTCCAGATGACCGAGGCAGCAACGACTTTGACGATCACAGACGTTCCGGCTCTTGTAAGCGTGGACGAATTCGCCGCTCAGCGCTTCGCCAATCTCGTGGACGTCCTGTACGACCGGGATGTACGTACCGACTTCCACGCCCTCGTCCCGCTGCGTGAATTCGCCGTCGGGTGCACCGGTCTCGACACCGACCGATTGGTCAGCAGGCTCAGCGAATTGGCAACTCCGGCTACATCGTCTCCAGCATCGTTCGGTTTCCGCCCGACGACTTCGCGCGGTACATGTGCGAATCAGCCGCACGCGTAGCGGCATTGACCACTTTCAACCCTGATTTCCAGGCGGCGGAACCGGGAGGGAGGACGACTGCACCCGCACTCACCGTCACCGGTATCGGGTCCGAGCGATGAGTCAGGGTCTCGCTGACCTCGAGCGCCAGCGCGCACAACTGTTCCGTCTCCCCGACGAGGACGGCTACGAACTCCTCGCCGCCTGTTCGAGCTACCACCCCCGACGTTCCGACGTGGCTGCAGAGTCTCTCGGCGACCAACACGATGACGGCGTCGCCCTGGTCGTGTCCGTAACGGTCGTTGACGGCCTTGAACCGATCGATGTCCACGAGAACGAGAGCGAACGCCAACTGCTTGCCATGAGCGACGGCCCACAGATCTTCGATCGCGTTCTGCAGACCGCGTCTGTTCTTCGCTCGGGTCAGCGGATCGACCTCGGATTGTCGTGCATCCTCGGACACCAACGACCACGCGATCTGCGCGAAGATCGGGACACCGGACGTGGCACCCGACGCGACCAGCACGGCGGCGATCGCATCCCACGGACCCCATAGACCCTGCACGTACGCGGCCGCGCCGATGTAGAGGATCACCAAATTGGCGAATACGAGATGCGCGACAAGCAGTTTCGGGCCGAGGAAGAAGGTGCACATCGACCCGGTCATCGCAAAGAGGAACGTGCCGATCAACGCCGACGTGGGCACATCGAGGAGGATCACCGACGCAAGGCCCACATCGCCGAATACCAGGAACGCGACCACCTGCCACTTGCGGTCGGGCAATGGGCCGACCAGCAACCACACGATCACGGCGACCTGCAGAACCAGGACGAAAATCACGTAGGCGACGGGACCCGTACCGGTCGGACCGTTCGGCGAGCCCAACATGAGAATCGACACGGCGGCATACAGCGCGACACAGCCGGCGAACACGACTCGGAGCAAACGGTGTAGGGGACGGGTCGACTTGTGCACGAAAACCCAGTCGAAGTCGTGCGGAGTGACGAACCAGTGGCGAACTACTTGTGCAGCGCTGGGTTCGGGGCCGAGCGCAGGAGTGACTAGGCCAGAGATCGATCTCGGCCGCGACGCCGAGATCGATCGTGCGCGATGCCGACTGCGTGTCTTGCCATGAACCCGAACAGAACCATCGGTTCGATCAACCGGCGATGGATTGTGCCGCGAGGCGGGCAGTCGGAAGTCTTTGCGCATGAGGGCTCCCCCTGGTGAAACGAATTGGCCCCGCTGACGCAGCCTACCGATCCGCGTTTCGTTCAGCGACGAAACTGGTCGTTTGGGCATAGAAATCGCCGGTTACGTGGTGAGTTACGCCGACAGATCGGGCGAAGCGCCTCGACGGGCGGCGGTACGAACATTGCTCGGATCGACATGTCCCCATTGGCCGAATGCGGGCGAGGATCCGCGCCGAGGTCCGTGGGCACTCACCTCGCAAAATAAGGGAGACACCCACTACTGACGGCGGTCGGGGGCGACAGCAGCAGCGGGTGTCTCACCTTGCATTCGCTGCCCTCCACAGGGTGGATGGGTCCGGATGGGAAATTCTTTCGAAGTTTTTCGGCCCGCCTGGGCATAGCCTGTGACCATGCCTTTCACAGCAGCGAACCACTACGACTTCAGTGGCGACGACATGGCCGGGACCGTCGACGCCCACAGATCCGCCGGAGTCTGGGCGGCGCAACTCGTACTCAGTGGTGAGACGCTCGAATCGACCGACGTCACCCGTTCCGATCTGGGGTTCGAGGTGCGCACTCTCGTGCAGACCCTCTCGGACGGCAACCGGACACACCTGCTGGTCGTGTTGCCTCGCGTCACCATCGACGCCGATGACAGCCAATCCGTCACCTTCACCTCCTACGCAGTGCTGTACACCGTGCACGGCGGGTCCTCCGAGCAGCACGGTGTGGCCGAGTCCTACGACGTGCGGTTGCTCAGCGGAACCGCATCGCTCGTCCAGTAGACATCGGGAGCACACATGATCCAGGTCCTCACCCCTCGCGAAGTTCCACTCGGCGGTCCCCGCGCCATGAAAGTTCGTCGCACCCTGCCCCACAAGGACCGATCCCTTATCGGTGCATGGTGTTTCGCCGATCACTACGGCCCGGAACGCTCGCGTATGGACGTCGCACCGCACCCGCACACCGGATTGCAGACGGTCAGCTGGCTGTTCTCGGGCGAGATCGAGCACCGCGACAGTGTCGGTTCGCACGCTATGGTCCGGCCAGGCGAACTGAACCTGATGACGGCCGGTCGCGGCATCAGTCACTCCGAGGTATCCACACCGCAGACCGACATCCTGCACGGCATGCAGTTGTGGGTCGCTCTTCCGGCCGTGTCCCGTTTCGTTGCGCCGACATTCGAGCACTATGTGCCCGAGCCGGTCACTGCACCCGGCCTCACCGCCCGGGTGTTCCTCGGCACCGTGCTGGGCGAGACCTCCCCGGTGTCGACGTTCACCCCGTTGCTCGGGGCAGAGATGGTGCTCGACGCCGGTGCGCGGGTGACTCTCGAGGTCGACCCGACGTTCGAGCACGGGATCATCGTCGACCGAGGATCGATGACCCTGGCCGACACCGAGCTGAGTCCTGCCGAACTGGGTTATGTCGAACCCGGTGAACACGAACTGCACCTGCACAATTCGACGCAGGATCCGGTTCGGTTCCTGCTACTGGGCGGTCCGCCGTTCGGCGAGCAGATCGTGATGTGGTGGAACTTCGTCGGCCGCAGTCACGACGACGTCGTCGAGTATCGCGCGGCCTACGAGGCCGAGAACGGCCAATTCGGCACCGTCGAGGGCTACCCCGGCCCGCGGCTCCATGCGCCCGAACTTCCGAACGCCCGCATGAAACCTCGCGGCTGACTGCCGAGCAGAACCGTCAGAACAGCGTCGCGATCTCCGGCTCCGAGGACTGTGGCGCAGCGCTCCGAGCCGGCTCTTTCTCGGTGGGTGCGGTCTCGGCAGGCCTGGATCCGGCGTTGGCTCCTGCGGCTGCGATGGCCCGGGCAGCTTCGCCGGCCAAGGCGTCGGCTGCTTCGTTGAAGTGATTGCCGACGTGTCCGCGGACCCACCGGAACCGGACCGGCCCTTCACGGTCGGTGATGGCCCGCTCGATGTTCTGCACGAGCTCGAGGTTGCGTACCGGGGTGCCGCTCGCCGTCTTCCATCCCTTGCGCTTCCAGCCGGCGAGCCACTCGGACGCACACTTGATTGCGTACTGGGAATCGGACTCGATCAGCAACGGTTCGGGGCCGGGGTGGGCCAGAACTGCCTCGAGCAGGGCACGGAGCTCGGCTACCTGATTGGTGCCCGAGGGCTCACCACCGGAGTTGCTCGGCCCCGTGTGATTTACCCACGCCCACCCGATTGCTCCGCCGGGGTTACGCAGACACGAGCCGTCCGTACTCACGATGATCACGGTCTCAGACCCTACGTCGGGCCACCGACAAACTTCGGGTGACTCGCTCACCGCCCTCGAGTTACTTGGTGGTCGACCGAGCACCGCGGCGAATCGATTCCGGCGCACGGCGAATCGCTTCAGGACGGGCGGATCGCTCCGACCTTCCTGCCGTCGAGAGTCAACAGTACGAACGCGACCGCCGCGAGCGCCGCGATGATCACGGAGAACACCACTCCCGCGGTCACCAGTCCCCATTCGTTCGCCACGGACCCGGCCCCGATGACCGGCACCGAGATGGCGATGTACAGCACCACGAAGAAGGTGGAGGTCACTTCTGCTCGACGTTCGGCCGGAAGTCCGGCGTCGATGGTCGACATCCCGTTGCTGAACGTCACGCCCTGCCCGACTCCGCACAGCAGGGCTGCGATCACCAGAACCGGCAGCGAGACCACGAGCAGAGACAGTGCCAGGACCACCAACCCGAGCATCAACACGAGGCAGCCCCATCGTTGCGCCGACACCGGATCGGCCCGGCGCAGGGCGATCTGGGCAACGGCCGATGCAGCGAAGACGGAGAACACCACGGCCCCGGTGACCGCGTGGTTGTCGATCTCCAGCACACCCCCGATGAAGCCCGGTGACACCGCGGTGAAGAGGCCGAGCACCGCGAACCCCGCGAAGCCACCGATGGAAGCCCGCAGAAAAGTGCCACGGACCTCGATCGGAACGGACAGTCGCTGCATGTGGGGACGCGCTCCGGCGGCGACCCGAACGGTCTCCGGCGCGAAGAACACCGCCACACCCGCGACGACCAACAGGGCGATGTCGACGAAGAACGTCAGCCGCAAGGGCTGCGGCAGGTATTCCGCCAGCAGACCGGCCACCAACGGTCCGAGACCCAGACCTCCGATGTTGGCAGCAGTGGCGATCGCCGGAGCCCGATCACGCCACCTGTCGGGAACCAACTCGAGCAGGGTCACCGTGGCGGTACCCACGAAGATCCCGGCCGAGAGACCGGACAACACCCGCCCGATCACCAGGGCCGTCAGTGAATCCGCAGTCACGAACACCACGGCACTGACAAGACCGAAAGCGATGGCCCCCAGCAACATCGGCCGCCTACCGAGCGAATCGGACCAACGACCGAAGGCCAACAGTGCCCCGAGCACGCCCACCGCGTATGCGGCAAACACCAACGTGACGACGAATACGGAGAACCCGAACTCGACCTCGTAGAGCGAATAGAGCGGCGTCGGCATCGTCGTGCCCATCATCGCGACGACGAACGCGAATGCGACCCCGACGAACGATGCTGCCCTCGAACGAGTCACGATTGTCCTCCTTGTGCGGGTGCACGTTATTTCCCGGCGACTCCGCCGAAGGTGTTGACTGGGCTCTGCCAGAGATACACCGTCGACGCCGGCCCTGCACACTCCAGGAGGTGACGAACCGCCATGTCCGACGCCACCGAGTCCAGCGGAATCGCTCGCCTCGTCACGTCCGAGACGCGGCTCGACGTGCGGATGTCGCTGTCTCCGTTGCGTCGGGGCCGCGGCGATCCCACCTACGAGTCGACGCCGGACGGCGGAATCTGGCGCACGTCGCGGATGAACTCGGGTCCGGTGACGTACCGCCTGATGCAGGCCTCGAAAACCAGCGTTCAGGCCCGCGCGTGGGGTCCCGGCGCACCCGAACTACTGGACGCGGTGCCCGCGCTGCTCGGCCTGGACGACGACGCCTCGACGTTCGCACCGGAGCACCCGATTCTGCAAGAGGCACATCGGCAGCTGCCGCACCTGCGGCTGGGCAGAACGGGTCTGGTGCTCGAGGCTCTGAT
Organism: Rhodococcus sp. Leaf278; assembly: GCF_001426085.1. Taxonomy (GTDB): domain Bacteria; phylum Actinomycetota; class Actinomycetes; order Mycobacteriales; family Mycobacteriaceae; genus Rhodococcoides. Next base: position 82,390 of record NZ_LMRR01000008.1, on the reverse strand, counting down.
CCCGGCGATCATCGAGCAACGCGTACACGGCATTTCGGCGTTCGGTTCGTGGCGCTCTCTGGTGAGCAAGTTCGGCGAGAACGCACCGGGGCCGACGCCGAAGCCGATGTTCGTCTTTCCCGCACCCGACGTGTGGCGTCGTATTCCCTCGTGGGAGTACCACCGCGCCAACGTGGACCCGGCCCGGTCGAAGACCATCGTGCGCGCCGCGCAGGCGGCCGGTCGTCTGGAGGAGGCGTCGACGATGACACCCGAGGATGCGCAGCGCAGGCTACGGGCAATCCCGGGCGTCGGCATCTGGACCGCGGCAGAGACGGCACAACGCGCCCTGGGAGATCCCGACGCGTTGTCGGTGGGCGACTACCACCTGGCGTCGGTGGTGGGCTGGTCACTGCTGGGGAGACCGATCGACGACGCGGAGATGGTCGAGTATCTGCGGCCCTTGGCTCCGCACAGGCATCGCGCGATTCGACTGCTGTACCTGAGCGGGAAGGCCACCAAGCCGAAGTTCGGTCCCCGAACCGCTCTGGTGGACCACACGTGGCACTGAGCCCTCGGCTGCTCGTACAGTCGAGTTGTACGCCAACGTAAGGGGTTTATCCGTGGTTGCCATCGGCCGTTCCGATCTCGACATCTTTCCGCTCGCTCTCGGCGGGAACACCTTCGGCTGGACCAGCGATGAGGCTGCGTCCTACGAGATTCTCGACGCCTTCACCGCAGGCGGAGGCAACTTCGTCGACACCGCCGACTCGTACTCGGCCTTTGCCGACGGCAACTCCGGCGGCGAGTCGGAGACGATCATCGGCAAGTGGACCACCGCCCGGGGCAACCGCGACGACGTGGTCATCGCCACCAAGGTCAGCCAGCATCCCGATTTCCGCGGGCTGGCCGCGGACAACATCCGGGCTGCCGCCGACGCGTCGTTGGACCGGTTACAGACCGACCACATAGACGTGTACTACGCGCACTACGACGACGACAAGACCCCGCTGGTCGAGTCTCTCGCCGCGTTCGACGACTTGATCACGGCAGGCAAGGTTCGCTACGTCGCCATCTCGAACTACACCCCGGCGCGAGTGCGCGAGTGGCTCGAGCTTGCCGAGGAGAACGGGTTCGCCGCTCCGATCGCGCTGCAGCCGCACTACAACCTGGTCGCTCGCCGCGTCTACGAGGGCGAGCTGCAGAAGCTGGCTGTCGAGCACGACCTCGGCGTGTTTCCGTACTTTTCCCTCGCCGCCGGATTCCTGACGGGTAAGTACCGCACCCGCGAGGACCTCGCCGGCCAACAGCGCGAGCGGCTGACCACCGGATACTTCTCCGATGCCGGGCTCGACGTGGTGCAGGGCCTGCGTGAGATAGCCGAATCGCGATCCGCAGAGATTTCGAGCGTCGCCCTGGCCTGGTTGCTGGCGCGTCCGGGCATCACCGCGCCCATTGCCAGTGCAAGCAAGATGTCTCAGCTGCCTGCCCTGCTCGACGCACCGGCCTTGACTCTGACCAGCCAGGAAGTCGAGAAACTGACGGTTCTGTCCGACGCCGTGGCGTAGAACACGAAAGTTGTAGTCAGCAACGGGAACAGAACGAGTACCCCGGTTGCTGACCTTCGGGTGGCCCCAGCATCGAACACGACAGTGACGAATACGACCGCCCGGAACTCGACAGCGCCGATTTCGACTGCCCAGACGACCGTGACCGAACCGACGTCGCGGGAGCGCCTGCGGGTGATTCTCGTACTCGGCGCGCTCATCGCCCTCGGTCCGCTGACCATCGACATGTACCTGCCGGCCCTGCCTGCCATCGCCGACGACCTCAACACTCCGTCGTCCGCCGTGCAGCTCACGCTCGCCGGCACGTTGGTCGGGCTCGCCCTCGGCCAACTCGTCATCGGGCCGCTGTCGGACATCGTCGGCCGACGACTTCCCCTGATCGTCGGTACCGGGGTACACATCCTCGCTTCCGTGGCCTGCATCATGGCCCCGAACATCGCCGTTCTCGGTGGGTTGCGCGTCGTACAGGGTCTCGGCGCTGCCGCGGCCGCGGTGGTGGCAATGGCCATCGTGCGTGATCTGTTCAGTGGCCGCGCTGCCGCCACCGTGCTGTCGCGGCTGATGCTCGTCATGGGTGTCGCGCCGGTTCTTGCACCGTCGCTCGGCGGTGCGGTACTTCTCGTCGGCTCGTGGCGGCTCGTCTTCGCCGCGTTGGCGATCATGGGAGTGGCGTTGATGACGCTGGCGATCGTGTCGCTGCGCGAGTCCCTGCCGCCCGAGCGTCGTCGGGCCAGCGGCGTCATGCCCGTGCTCCGGACCTACCGATCACTGTTGGGCGATGCGCAGTTCGTCGTCCTCGTCATGGTCGCAGCCCTGGCCATGTCGTCGCTCTTCGCTTACGTCGCCGGCTCGTCGTTCGTCCTCCAGGAGGAGTTCGGCCTCGACGAGCAGCAATTCGCCATCGTCTTCGCGGCCGGTGCCATTTCCTTGATCGGTGCATCCCAGCTCAACGTCCTGCTGCTCGGGCGCTTCGCCCCGGTGCAGATCGTGCTGTCGGCACTGTCGTTCGGCGTCGTTGCCGGCGGAATCATGGTGGCGTTGGCGGTGACCGGGACCGGCGGTATGGCGGGCTTCGTCGTCCCGCTGTGGTTCGTGCTCGGGGCCGTCGGATTCGTGATGCCCAACGCGCCTGCACTCGCTCTGTCCCGGCACGGTGAGGCCGCAGGTGGTGCTGCTGCACTTCTCGGAGCGGCACAGTTCGGTCTCGGTGCCATCGTCGCTCCTGTCGTAGGCGCACTCGGAAACGATGCGGTGGCCGTGTCCATCACGATGGTCGTGACGTCCGCTGCAGCACTTATCGCCCTGGGCGTCGTCACCGCGCGGTCGTCTGCGCGGCAACCGACCGAGGGAGCGGTGCCCACCCACTAGGGTGACCGCCATGACCGAACGCGAGCGCGATGCGCGCGGTAAACCCCTCAATGCCAGGCCTCGCGACGGTCTCGGGCGACCCCTCGCCCGCGGGGGAAGCGGAATCCCACGCGTGCCCGACGACGTGCGGCTTCCGCCCGGCGCAGCACTCGTCGAGGCGCAGAAGTTCCTCGATGCGAACATGCCGTTCCACGCACACGAAGTACTCGAGGGCACGTGGAAGAGCTGCCCGAACGACGAGCGTCCGCTGTGGCAAGGACTCGCCCAACTCGCCGTCGGCCTGACGCACCTCTTGCGCGGTAATCGCATCGGTGCCGCATCGCTCCTTCGGCAGGGACACGATCGCTTGGTCGGCTTCGAAGCCGACCCTCCGCACAGTGTCGACGTCAGCGGATTGTTGGCCTGGTCCGAAGGGCTGCTCGACGATCTGGAGACCGGAACCCTGCCGGTCTCCCCCGGTATTCCCGTGCTGCGCGCGATCGATCCGCGCAGGGGTGTCCTGGCACCCGATCCGGGCTCGAGCTAACCTGAGAGAATTAGGTAAGGCTAGGACAATCTGCACCGGAAGTGGGGTTCCCCGGCGTGACCGTGTTCGCACCGCTACGACTCGCGCGACAGAGACTGACATGCGAGGAGACGATCAGCCCGGCCCAGCTCGGACGTACTCTCTGCACCGAGGTGGCCGAGCAGGTTCCGTACTGGGTCGCCGTCCTGACACCGGCGGAACGCCCGCTGCTCGCCGAACGGCCCACGACATTCGAGCAGACCTCGGTGACATTCGCGTCGCCGAACGGTGTCCACCAACCCCGCGTCCTGCTGCTTGCTGCTCTGGGATCGGCCGTGTGCACCTGGCAGAGAAACAACTGCCGCGGATCCTCGGCCGGCGTGCTGGTCGACCTCGATCTCGAGGGTGCCGCAGCAGTTCACCCGGTCCGGCTCCCCGCGGTCCACGCCGACGCCCTCACCGCCGCCGACCACGGGCAGCACCTTCTCGCCGACGTCTCGAGTCGACTCGCCTCGGTGCCGAACGGTGGCCGCGACTACGCACTGACGCGTAACTACCCAGCTCTGGCTTCGCGCGCGGGAGCGCAGATCATCGTCCGTGACGATGTCCTGGCACAGCCCAGCCGCGATCACGCCATCGACATCGCCATCACCACAGCGGGGCCCGGTACCGCGCAGGCACACGTGACCTGGGCTGCAGATCTCAGAGGAATGGACGAGCTGATCCGACTGTGGTCGGTAGCCGCCCACCACCTGACCACGATCGCATCCGTCGCTACAGGCTCTTCAGCAGCCTGACGTCGTCCTCGATCCCCTCGGGCGGCGTCTCGAGAATCACCGGCGCGTCGGCGGCCAATGCGACTGCGGTCAGGATCTCGGCGTCGATGGTTCCGGTGCCGAGGTTCGCATGCCGGTCTCTGGCCGAGTCGAATTCGTCGCGCGAGTTGTTAAGGTGCACCAGATCGATTCGCCCGGTGATGGCCTTGATGCGATCGACCACGTCGACGAGATCCTCGCCGCCTGCCCACGCATGGCAGGTGTCCAGGCAGAAGCCTGCGCCGAACTCGCCGATCGCGTCCCAGAGCCGGGCGATGTCGTCGAAGTGGCGAGCCATTGCCGAGTCCCCACCCGCGGTGTTCTCGACGAAGATCGGCACCGCGAAGCCACCCTTCTCGGCCTGACGCTCGAAGAGCTTGCGCCAGTTGTCGATTCCCTTGGCGGTGTCCTCGCCCTCGCGGACGTGGCCGCCGTGCACGACCAGTCCGATGGCCCCGATCTCGGCTGCGGCGACTGCTTGCTCGACGACGGCCTTCCTGGACGGGATGCGGATCCGATTGTTCAAGCTCGCGACGTTGAGCACGTACGACGAGTGCACCACCACATCGACCGAGCCGGCCAGCAGAGCCTCGCCCTGCGGGTGTGGTTCCAGCTTGTTCCACTTCTGCGGATCGGTGAGAAACATCTGGACCAGATCGACGCCGAGCGCCTCGGCGGTACCGAGAGGGTCGCTGCTGTCGCGGACGTGTGCTCCGATGCGCATGACGTCCATCATAGGGTGGTGTTCAGGGTCTCCCCTGATAGCGATGGGCGCAGAACGCTGGAACACTGGCTCGCATGAGCGACATTGCCGCACGCGCGGTCGACGTATCGAAGGTCTACGGTTCCGGGGACACCCAGGTGCACGCACTGTCCGGGGTGAGCGTCGAGTTCGCTCGCGGAGAATTCACCGCCATCATGGGCCCGTCGGGTTCGGGCAAGTCCACTCTGATGCATTGCCTGGCCGGATTGGACACCGCATCGTCGGGCACGGTGACCATCGGAGACACCGAGCTGACGGCGCTCTCCGACAAGGAGATGACCGGATTACGCAGGGACCGAATCGGATTCGTCTTCCAGGCGTTCAATCTGGTACCGACGCTGACCGCGCTGGAGAACATCACCCTGCCACTCGACATCGCGGGTCGCGCTCCCGATCAGGGGTGGCTCGACACCGTCGTCGACCGACTCGGCCTCCGCGACCGTCTCGATCACCGCCCCAGCGAACTCTCGGGCGGACAGCAGCAGCGAGTGGCGTGCGCCCGGGCGCTGGCCGGCCGACCCGACATCGTGTTCGGCGACGAGCCGACCGGCAACCTGGACTCCCGCTCCTCCGGCGAGGTGCTGTCGATTCTGCGCACTGCCGCAGACGAATTCGACCAGACCGTCGTCATCGTCACCCATGATCCACGCGCAGCCAGCTATGCAGACCGCGTCGTGTTTCTCGCCGACGGCGCCGTCATCGATCAGCTGGACTCGCCCACGGCCGACGCCGTACTCGAGCGGATGAAGAAGCTGGAGACGGTCCGATAATGGCGCATTCTGTCTCCAACACGCGTTCTCGATCCAAGCCGGCGGGCAATCCGATGCGTAAGGTCTCCCTGAGAAACCTTGCCGCACACAAGGTTCGGCTGGCGCTGACGGTTCTGTCCGTCGTCCTCGGCACCGCGTTCGTCGCGGGTTCGTTCGTCTTCACCGACACACTTCAACGCACGTTCTCCTCGTTGTTCGCCGATACTGCGCAGGGCGCCGACGTTCGCGTGAGCCCCGAGGACGCCCGCTCGAGCGGGGTGCCCAACGAGGACATCGCCGCGATCTCGGCCCTGCCGAACGTACGCGCCGTGTCCCCGTACGTCAGTGGGCAAATCGTGCTGCTCGGCACTGACGGTGCCGCCGTTCAATCGGGCGGGGCACCGACCATCGGGGAGTCCTACCTGCCGGAAGACCAACGACTGGGCGACCCGACGACCTTCGTCGACGGCTCGGCCCCCACCGCTCCGGGGCAGGTCGCGATCAATGCCGGTGGTGCCGATCGCGCCGGGTTGAAGGTGGGCGACGCCACCCAGGTGCTCGTGCCGTCCAAGGGCATCACCGACATCACGATTTCCGGGATCTACTCCACCGCAACCGAATCCGGTGGTTTCATCGGACTCCAGTTCGTTCAGAGCCAGGCGAACGAGTTGTTCACCGACGGTGCCCATGTGCAGTACATCGACGTTGCAGGCAATGATCTCGCCGCGCAGGGGCTCACCCAGAGCGATCTGCGGGACGAGATTTCCGCGGCGCTCCCCGGCCTGAAGGTGCAGACCGCCGCAGACGTACAAGAAGAGACCCGGGCCGAGGTGGAGTCGGCTCTGTCGTTCATCAACTACTTCCTGCTCGCCTTCGGCGGAATCGCACTGCTCGTCGGCACGTTCATCATCTACAACACGTTCTCGATGATCGTTGCCCAGCGAGTCCGTGAGCTGGCACTGCTGCGAGCCATCGGAGCCAGCCGCGGCCAGGTCAGCCGTTCGGTGGTACTCGAAGCACTCGTTGTCGGCGTCATCGGCAGCATCCTCGGTTTCGCGGGCGGAGTCGGGTTGGCCTACGGCCTACGGGCGCTGCTCAACGCGTTCGATCTGGGGCTGCCGTCGGGACCATTGGCGCTCGAACCCCGCACCGTCGCCGTGGCCTTCGCCGTCGGCATCATCGTCACCGTCCTGAGCGCATACGCACCGGCGCGTCGAGCAGCCAAGATTCCGCCGGTCGCCGCGATGCGCGAGGAGTTCGCCTCGGCCGGCGACACCTTGCGTACTCGGACGTTCGTGGGCGTCGGGCTGGGAATTGCCGGCGCGGCAGCACTCGTCATCGGCGCACAGTCGACCGGCGGAGCCGCGGCCGCGACGGTCGGGGCCGGTGCCGTCGCACTCATCGTCGCCACGGCACTGGCCGCACCGTCCCTGTCGCGGCCCATCGTCGGTGCACTCGGTGCCGTCATCACCCGTCCGTTCGGTGCGATCGGACGGCTGGCCAGGACCAACTCCGTGCGCAACCCGCGTCGCACCGCGGCCACCGCCTTCGCGCTGATGCTCGGCCTCATGCTCGTCACCGTGATCGGCGTGCTGGGATCCACTGCCAAGGCCAGCGTCGATTCGCTCGTCGACACCGGCGTGGAGGCCGACTACATTCTCTCGGGCCCCCAGTCGATCGGTGTTCCGACCGGTGCCACCACGGCGGCGCAACAGGTGAACGGCGTGGACCGCACCGCGGTTCTGCACCCGGTGTTCGTCACGATCGCCGGCCAGGAAGAGTTCGGAGCCGCCATCGACGGTTCGCCCGAAGGCCTGTTCGATCTGTCGATGATCAGGGGCACCGCCGACCTCGACAGCAACGGTTTTTCGGTGTCCGAGTCCGAAGCGGCCACCAAGGGCTGGGACATCGGAACGCAGGTCACCTTCGACACCGTCGACGGGGCTTCGGTCCCGGTCACCGTCACCGGGGTGTTCACCGACAATCCGCTGATCGGCAGTTGGATCGTTTCGGGCGACATCTACGAGAAGGTGACGCCGTCCATCACACGGTCGGATCTTCTGGTGCTCGTCAAGGCCGTGCCGGGAACCGATCTCGACACACTTCGCACCGACCTCGAAACGGCCACCAAGCCGTTCGTCGTCGTTCAGGTTCAGGACGTCGACGAGTTCAAGGGCAGTCAGGGACAACAGATCGACACCCTGCTTGCGGTTCTGTACGGATTGTTGGCGCTGGCCGTCGTCATCGCCGTGCTCGGCATCGTCAACACGCTGGCTCTGTCCGTCGTGGAGCGTCGTCGAGAAATCGGCATGCTGCGGGCCATCGGAATGCAGCGTCCACAGGTTCGCCGCATCATCTACCTCGAGTCGCTGCTCATCGCGCTGTTCGGCGCGATCGTGGGAGTCGCCCTCGGCATCGCATTCGGTTGGGGATTCGTACAGACGCTGCGCGACGAGGGCCTGGGAACCATGACCGTCCCCTGGGGGCAGGTTGCGTCCATGTTGGTGGGATCGGCCGTTGTAGGGGTACTGGCGGCACTGTGGCCTGCGGTTCGGGCGGCCCGGACGAAACCTTTGGAGGCAATCGCAGACCTCTGACACTCCCGAACCGGACCGGGCATTTCGCAACGACACACGATCGTTGTGAAATGTCCGGTTTTTGGCTTGCGCCGAAAGGTTCTGCACGTCTACCTTTGGGGAGGTAAAACAGTCTTCAAGTAGGTTTGGATGACTCAAACCAACTCTGGTAACGCGGGTCGGGCTCGTACGAGGAGAATCATGTCGGTTCAGGACATCGATGCACCCACCCGTCCCTCCCTGGCCCCGCTGTGCCGGCCCGAGAGCCGCGACACACTCATGGCGCGCTACCGGGAGGTGGCACGTGCCGTGCCGGACGCCGTTGCCCTCTGCGTCGGCGGAAGCTCGCTCACCTTCGACGAACTCCTGCACCGCGCCTATTCGCAGGCCCGCAAGATCGCCACCCTCTTCCCCGGCGATTCTCGGCCGCTTGCCGTCGATACCGACGACACTCCGACATCGATCGTGCTGATGCTTGCCGTCGTTGCCGCCGGTCACCCACTCGTGCCACTCGATCCGATGCTTCCCGCCGAGCGGCGCGCCACGATCATCGAACGAGCGAATGCGACGGCAATCGACGCCGCCACCGTTGCCGAGACCGTGGATTCCTGTGTTCCACTACCGACGCTGTCCGGTGATCACACCGCAGTGATCAACTACACCTCGGGATCGACGGGCACCGCCAAGGGCGTGATCCTCAGCCATCGCATGTGTCTGACCAAGGCATACGAGGTTGCCACCGCGTTGTCGATCGGCCCGCACGATCGCGTCGGCAATTCGCTGCCGGTCAGTTTCGGTGCCGGGTTGAACACGCTCTTCGCGGGGTTGCTCAGCGGTGCCGCGGTCCACTGCCGAGACCCTCGGTCGGGTGTCCCGTCGGACATCGCCGAGTGGATAGCCGCACAATCACTGACCACACTGCACTGCTCCTCGTCACTGCTGCGCACGATCGCGGCAGCAGACCACGGCCACACCGCCGTGCCCAGTCTGCGGGTGGCCACCACGTACGGGGAGTCTCTGCATTCGGACGACGTCGACAATTTCAGGCGAATGTTCGACGGGCGTGCCACGGTGGTGAACTGGTACGCGACCACCGAAGCCGGCGGCGTCGCCTACAGCGAGTTCCCACCGGAGCGAACGCTGCCGTCGGGCTTCCTCCCCGCCGGAAGGCCCATTCCTGGCAAGCTCGTCGAGGTCGTCACCACCGACGGCTCGGTGTGTGTGCCCGACGCGATCGGCGAAGTCCGAGTGACGTCGAACTGCCTGGCCGACGGTTATCTCGGCGACGCAGGTCTGGATTCCGAACGATTCGCCGCCCTCGACGACGGCTTGTTCCGCTATCGAACCGGCGATCTGGGGCGCCTGGACGAACACGGCACGCTGCACCTGGCCGGACGCATAGACGACGCCGTCAAGGTTCGCGGATACCTGGTCGAGCCGGCCGAGATCGAGGCAGCTCTGCGGGCCATGCCGGAGATCGACGAGGCTGCGGTGATCGGCAGACAGTCCGGCACCGACACCGACCTGGTGGCCTACGTGTGCTCGGCGGGATCCGCCAGACGCCCCTCCGTCGGCGAGATCAGAGCGTCACTGCGCCGGACCCTCCCGGAATGGATGGTGCCCACGCATATCGTCGCTCTCGACTCGATGCCGCGCAACGAACGCGGCAAGCTCGATCGCATGGCCTTGCCCGAGCCGGCGGATCGACGGGTCGAGCGAACAGCCGCTGGGCCGACCGAATACATCGTGGCGGAGGCTGCGCGGGCGGCCATCGGCCTGGACACCATCGGGCGAGACGAGGACTTCCTGGCTCTGGGCGGTAACTCACTGACGACAACGGCGATGCTCGCTCGACTACGGGAGGGATTGAAGGTCGATCTCACGGCGGAGGACGTGTTCGCAGCGACGACCGTTCGATCGCTTGCCGCGACGGTCGATGCCCGCCTGCGAGACGCGGCCACCGTTCGCCGACGCACCTCCGGCGAACACGACGTACTCGTGCCGCTGCGCACCGAGGGCAGCAAGGCTCCGATCTTCCTCATCGGCGGAGCCGGCGTGGGCGCGATGGCATTCCTCAATGTCGTCAAGCACATCGACGACGACCATCCGGTGTACGCATTGCAGGCGCACGGCCGGGGTAAGCGCGGACTACCGGACCGCACTATCCGGCGAACCGCGAAGCGATATGTAGACGCGATGCGCACAGTCCAGCCAGAGGGCCCGTTCCACCTGGTCGGCCATTCGCTCGGCGGGTGGATCGCCATCGCGATGGCCGAGAGAATCCGGGACTGCGGTCTCGGCTCTCCGCACCTGCTGCTCCTGGACACTCGGCTGTTCCGGCACCTGTTGGACAAGCTGCCCGGCGGTACCGAGGTTCCGGCTGCGCCACCGGCCCAGACGCGCGAAGACGCGGGCTTCCACCTCGGCCGTCTCGGCACGGCCGCACTATGGGTACGCATGCAGTTCGCCGGATTGCTGCGGTATCCGACGACCATGGAATGGTTGGTCTTTGCAAGCATCGGGTACGTGGCGTTGAACAAGCACGTGCCGACTCAGTGGTCAGGTTCCATGACCGTGGTTCGCACAGCAGAAAACGTGAAAGATGCCCGGTCGTGGCAGACAGTTGCTCGGGGTGAACTGACTTTCGTCGACATCACCGGCGATCACGGTGACATGCTGAGCGAGCCCATGGCCGAGGAGCTGGCCAAGATCATCGACGACACCGTCGGAAGCGGGCGCTGAAGCTCGGCGGCCTGTAGGACGGTCTGTCGCGACGACGGCACAGCTTGTACGTTTGTGCCAGAAGGCGCGACAGGTCCGAACTACACGACAGGGAGGCCGACAATGAGTTCACCGTACGAGTTGAAGTCCGTAGAACTACACAAGGACGTCCTGCGGTACGTGGACATCGGCGACGGTCCGCCCGTGATTCTGGTGCACGGTCTGCTCGGGTCCCATCAATCGTGGACCCCCCAGCTCGAGCGCCTCTCGCACAAGTACCGCGTGATCGCACCGGACCTGTTCGGGCACGGCGAGTCCGACAAGCCGTCCGGTGACTACTCGCTGAGCTCGCACTCGGCCACCATCCGCGATCTGATGGATCACCTGAAGATCGACTCCGCTCCGCTGGTCGGTCACTCTCTCGGCGGCGGCATCATCATGCAGCTGACATACCTCTTCCCGGAACGGGTCGATCGCCTCGCCCTGGTCAGCAGTGGTGGCCTGGGCCCCGAGGTCAGCCTCCTTCTCAAGGCCGCGACGCTACCCGGCAGCGAGTTGGTGCTCCCGCTGCTGGCGTCCGATTGGTTCCGTAAGAACGCCGAGGGCGCACTGGCACAGCTGGGTAAGTGGGGCCTTCCGGTCAAGCCCGGTCCGAGCATGGCCGAGACGTGGCGATCGTTCCGGTCGGTCGCCGACCGCTCCACTCGCGAGGCCTTTCTGGCGTCGACGCGCGCTGTGGTGGGCCCGCGCGGTCAGACCGTGAGCGCCAAGCAGCATTTCGAGAAATTCGAGTCGATTCCGTCTCTGCTCGTGTGGGGCGGAAAAGATCGTATGATTCCCGCCAAACACGCGGACAACATCCGACGCGAGGTGCCCAACAGCCGCGTCGAAATTTTCCCCGATGCCGGTCACTTTCCGCAGCTCGACGAGCCTGACTTCTTCTTCCGCCTGCTTGACGAGTTCTTGGACTCGAACAGCCAGGGGAAGGGTGTCACGGCGAGGACGGACACGTCCGAAGAGATCACTCCGGCAGTCATGCCGCTGCACCGCCCGTGAGTGTCATACCGATGTTCCCACTCGGGAGCGTGTTGCTCCCCGGCGAACGCTTACCGCTGCACATCTTCGAGCCGCGCTATCAGGCACTGGTCCACGACTGCCTGAAGCAGGAAGACCCCAGCTTCGGCGTCGTGCTCATCGCGCGCGGACACGAGGCCGGGGGCGGCGACGTTCGGCACGACGTGGCGACGGTCGCTCACATCATCGGGCACGAGGCCATCGGTGACGGCAGGTATCTCCTCGAGTGTGTGGGTGGCGAACGGATCCGGATCGACGCCTGGCTGCCCGACGATCCCTATCCCTTGGCCGACGTACGACCGTGGCAGGACGAGAACGTCGACACGGTGATTGCCGATACCGAATTCGACACCACCTGGGCTCGGGTCGAGGATCTGTACGAGCTCATCGGGCAGCTCGAATCCACCGAAAACATTGCGACACCTGGCTTTCCGGACTTTCTGAGCCTACCGATCTCGGCCGCCGAGAAAATCTGGTCGCTGGCTGCACTGATCCCGATGGGTCAGTCCGATCGACTCGACATTCTGTCGGCACCGGACGCCCGAGCCCGCAAGACGGCACTCGACGACGCCATCGACAACGTCACGGCCGTCGTGCAATTCAGACTGCAGCCCTGAGGGACCTTCCAGCGACACCACTCGGACCAAGGCCTACGCGGTGGTGAAGTGACAAAGGATGACGGTTGAGCGTTTCTGCTGCAACAGATGCTCCACTGTCGGTCGCGGACCGGAGTCTTCTCGACTTGTCGCTGCCGAGTGGAGCAAGAGTTGCATCGCACAGGCAGCGCAGGCCCACATGAAAAAACCACGGCCCTCGTGCGGACCGTGGTTTTGTTTTCGTAGCGGGGACAGGATTTGAACCTGCGACCTCTGGGTTATGAGCCCAGCGAGCTACCGAGCTGCTCCACCCCGCGCTGTGTGTCCCCAACGGTACATGCCATCTCGGCAGTCTCCCAATCGCCTGGTCAACGCTCTACGGTTCAGAGTATGCCCACCGAGTCCTCTCCCCTCCTGTCCTTTCCCCACCGGGCCGTTGCACAGATCACGCTGACCAACCCACCGGTCAACGCGCTGACCCGACCGGCGACGCGGCGGCTGCACGCCGTTCTACGAGAACTGGCCCAGGACGCCACCGTTCGAGCGGTGGTTCTCACCGGCGAGCGGGAGTTCAGCGCCGGTTCGGACATCTCCGAAATGCCCGAGATGCAGAGCGCCGGTGACGTACTCGCACGCAAGAGCACCTTCGAGAACGCCACGCTCGATCTGCTGGCCGATCTGCCGCTGCCGACGGTCGCGGCGGTCGACGGATTCGCGTTGGGCGGTGGACTCGAGATGGCACTGTGCTGCGATTTCGTCGTCGCCGATGCGGGAGCTCGACTCGGGCTACCGGAGATCGACCTCGGCGTGATCCCCAGTAGCGGCGGGGCGATGCGCGCGCTGCGCAGAGTGGGTCAGGCCCGCGCGGCCGAACTCGTTCTACTCGGCGAGCCGATCACTGCCGAGACGGCGCTCGAGTGGGGTCTGATCAATCGCGTGGCACCGCGCGGTGCATCGCTGTCGGTGGCCTTGGACCTGGCGCAGACGCTTGCCGGAAAATCTCGCTCGGCGGTGCACGCGAACAAGCGGGCACTCGCGCTCACGTTCGGGCCATCACCGTACGAACCGGCACGACGGGCACTACCGGTGTTCGAGGAAGCGTTCGAGTCGATGGACGGCAGGGAAGGTGTACGAGCCTTCCTCGCCAAGGAGTCACCGAGATTTCGATAGGCGTCGGCCAGCGAGAATCATTGCACCGGTGACGATCTCCCATCCGATGATGGTGTAGACCGAGATGCGCTCGAACGTTCCGCCGCCCAGGATGCCGGTATCGGCGAGAAACAACGCGAAACCTGCCAGTCCCGCGACACCGGCCAGGGCGCTGCCCACCGTGTACCAACGCGGTGCTCCGACGCGGCCGCCGTAACGGCCTGCAGCCAGGAGCACCAGGTTTCCGCCGATGATCGCCATACCTGCGCCCGCTGCATGCGGAGCCGATGCGCCGTCGACCGACGCATGCGCGAGCCCGACCACGATGCTGCCGACGCCGTGCACGACCGACGTGCCCAGCACGATCCACCGCGCTCGACCCTCGAACAACACCGACAATCCGAGGCCGGCAAGAACGAACAGCGTGCCGTCGACCACAAAACCGGTGTTCATCACCGGGTGCCACGGTGAGATGTCCGGGATCCCGAGGTCACTGATGTTGTTGCGTGCGTAGCTGTACGGCCGATCGGTCCAGCCCAGCGCCGCAACTGCTTCGGCGGCTAGGTAGGTCACCCCGCCGACCAGGAAGGCTCCGGCGGCCAGGACGGTAGTTCTCTTCACAGCGGCATGGTCCGATCTCGAGAACCCAGTTACACCCGGCGTGTACCGATTGGTACAGTACCGGCTCATGAGCGATCGCCACGACGTGGTGCCGATACTCGCAGGGGTGTTCCGCGACCACGGGTTCGACGGTTCGTCTCTAGCGGTCATCAGCCGGCAGACCGGCCTGGGGAAAGGCAGTCTCTACCACTACTTTCCGCGCGGCAAGCAGGAGATGGCCGAGGCCGTCCTCGACGACGTGGAGCAGTGGTTTCACCAGAACGTGTTCGAGCCGCTGCGGCACGGTACCGATGCCGCGTCGACCACGCACGAGATGTTCGAGCAGACCGCCCGCTACTTCCGCTCCAACCGCCTGGTGTGCCTGTTCGGGGCGTTCACGCTCGGGCTGGAGCGCGCGGCCTTCTCCGGACGCGTCGCAACACATTTCGCGCACTGGATCGAAGCCCTCACCCCGGTACTGAACCGACTCGGACACGGCGAGTCGGCAGCCGAACTCGCCGAGGAGATCGTCGCCGGAATCCAAGGCGCGTTGGTGCTCTCGCGCGCATCGGACGACGAGACGAGATTCGATCGACTGCTCACACGGCTGGAAGCATCGGCCGCACGCCTGCCCGCAGGAGTGCACGCATGACCCCCGACGCCACGACACCCGAGCCCGCGACACCGAAGCCCCCACCCGAACTGAAGACTTTCGGGATACGAGAACTGCTGCGGCTGATCGTCATCGGTTCGGTGTTGACGTACTTCCAGTTCGTGGCGATCGGGCGCTGGGTTCGTGCGCCCCGACGCGGGTGGCCGGTGCACGCCTCGGAGGCCGTCGTCGACGCGTTCTTCGCTCTCGGTCCCACCTTCGTCAAAGTCGGACAGCTGATGGGCTCCTCACCGGGGCTGTTCCCGAAGGTCCTCGCCGATACGTGCCTGCGGTGTCTCGACGAGGTTCCACCGTTCCCCGGCTCGCAAGCACGCGCGGTGATCGAGGCTGACCTGGGCCGCGGAATCGACGATCTGTTCGCCTCGTTCGACGACGTGCCGCTCTCGTCCGCCTCGGTTGCTCAGGTCCACCTGTGCGTGCGCCGCGACAACGGACGCGAGGTGGTCATGAAGGTACAGCGGCGCGGCATCTACCACCGTATGAAGATCGATCTACGGATCGCCTACCTCATCGCCCGCGGGCTGGAGAAGTTCATCCCGTTCTTTGCCACCGCCAATGCGTCGGCCATCATCGTGGACCTGCATGCCGCCACCTTCGCCGAACTCGACAGCGCCGTGGAAGCCAGGCGGCAGGACAGCTTTCGCGCCGCCATCGGCGCGTTCGGAGACAACGAGCACGTCACCGCCCCCGAGGTGTTCCTCGACTACTGCGGCGGTCGCGTGATCTGCATGGAACGCATGCACGGTTCCCCCCTCGACCGTTACGAGCCCGGCGATCAGTCCGAGCTCATCGTCCGTCGAGCAGCCAAGGTCTGGATGGAAGCGCTTGTGCTCCATGGTCTTTTCCATGGCGACGTGCACGCTGGCAACGTATGGGTGCTCGACGACGGCAGAGTGGCGTTCCTCGACTTCGGCGTCATGGGCGAGGTGGACGAGCAGTGGCGAGCACTGCTGCTCGACCTATTCCACGCCACCGTGATCGACGGCGACTTCACCCGGCTCGCCGGCACGGTCAAACGCTTGGGAATCGTTGCCCCGCAGATGGGTTCGGATTCCGAGGTCGGAGCGATACTGCAATCGGTGTTCGCCCCGATGCTCTCGGCCACCCTTGCGCACTTCAGTCTGGCGGACTTCATCCGGGCCCTGGTGGGCATGGGCAAGCAGTACAAGACGTCGAGCCCCGAGGAGTTGATCCTGGTGGCCAAGCAACTCGGCTACTTCGAGAGATACGCCATCGAGCTCGCACCCGACTGGGCTCTGGGCACGGATCCGTTCGTGTTCAAGAATGTCTTCCCCGCCGAGATAGCCGCCCTGGCCGAGGCGAGGGGCGTCGAGCTGCCGGAGTGACCCGGCAGCTCGACACAGCGTCAGCGACTGAAGTCGAGCACCACTTTGCCTGCGGCAGTCCGGTTCTCCAGTGACGCGATGGCCGCGGCGGCATCGCCGGCCGGGAACACAGAGGGCTCGGGTGCGACGAGCGAACCGTCGGCGAGCAGCGGTTCGATCTCGGCCCATTGGGTGGCGAGGTAACCCGGCCGCGTCATCCACCACGCGCCCCAGCCGACGCCCACGACGTCGACGTTGTTGAGCAGTAGCCGATTTACCTTGACCGTCGGTATCTCACCACCGGTGAAGCCCAGCACCAGAATTCGGCCCGACGGTGCGAGCGATCGGATGCTGTCGGTGAACCGGTCGCCGCCCACCGGGTCCACGACCACATCGACGCCGCGGCCGCCGGTCAGTTCCTTGACCGCGTCCTTCCACCCGTCGACGAGAACGACGTCGGTGGCTCCTGCGGAGCGGGCGATGTCGGCTTTGGCCTCCGAGCTCACGACGGCAATCACTCGGGACGCACCGAGTACCGGCGCCATCCGCAGCGCCGAGGTCCCGATACCGCCTGCTGCACCGTGCACCAGCACGGTCTCGCCCTCCGCCAGCCGTCCGCGTTCACGTAGTGCGAAGTGCACGGTCAGGTCGTTGAACAGCAGACCGGCCCCGGCGGTGAGCGATACCGACTCCGGCAGGGCGAAAACCGTATCGGGTGAGACCACGGCGACCTCGGCCATACCGTCGCTCAAGCCCGTCAGCGCCGCGACACGATCGCCCGCCGAAAAACCGGAGTCCGCCGGAGCCGACCGGACGATTCCGGCGATCTCGCTCCCGGGAACGAACGGCAATTCCGGCTTGTACTGGTACAGCCCACGGGTGAGCAGCGCATCGGGAAATGCGACGCCCGCGGCATGGACCTCGATGACCACCGACCCGTCGCGCGGGGCAGGCTCGTCGATGTCCACCACGCTCACCGAGTCGGGTCCGTCGAGGCTGGAGATCTGTACCGCGCGCATGAGTTGTCCTCTCGGTCGGGATCGTTCCCTGCCCGCCACCGTACAAAACTGCAGCAACCGCCACCGCTACCGGTATCCGCCACAGGTTGTGTGCTCCAATCGAATGATGAACACCACTCCCCTCACCGTCGTTCAGCCCGACGGCACCGCCCGTGGCGGCGTCATCGTCATCCAGGAAGCCTTCGGCGTTACCGACCACATCGTCGACGTCTGCAATCGTGTCGCGGCCGCCGGGTGGGTCGCCGTCGCTCCGCATCTGTTCCACCGACAGGACGGCGTCACCGTTCTCGATTACTCGGACATGGACTCGGCCATGGCCGCCATCGGCAAATTGAAGGCGGACGAGGTGGACTCCGACGTCGACGCGGCGGCGAGTGCCCTCGCCGAACTGGGATTCGAGCCCTCGTCGATCGCCATCGTCGGCTTCTGCATGGGCGGCTCTGTCGCGTTCCATACCGCTGTCCGACGGCAACTCGGAGCGGCAGCGACCTTCTACGGCGGCGGAATCACGGAGGGCCGCTTCGGTTATCCGGCGATGACCTCGGTAGGCGATGCACTTCGGACACCGTGGCACGGATTCTTCGGAGACCTGGACGAGGGCATCCCATTCCAGGACGTCGAGACGTTGCGCGAGATCACCGCAACGGCCCCGGTCGACACCGAGATCACCCGTTACGCCCAGGGCAAGCACGGGTTCCACTGCGACGACCGCCCCGCTGTGTTCGACGCGGACGCTGCGGCCGATGCCTGGGGCAAGACGCTCGAGTGGTTCGACGCGCATGTCGCACGCTGAACAACCGCGTTCCGACGCCGAACTTCTCGACGAGACCGAACGCATCGTCGCCTTCTGGACCGAGCTGTCGTTGCCCGGCCTGTTCGACGTCCACACCCACTTCATGCCGAAGAACGTCATGGACAAGGTGTGGAGCTACTTCGACAGCGCCGGGCCGTTGACGGGCAGCGTCTGGCCCATTTCGTATCGCTTCGCCGAAGACCGGCGGCTCCAGCTCATTCGCGGATTCGGGGTGCAGAAGTTCACCTCGATGATCTACCCGCACAAGCCGGCGATGGCGGCGTGGCTCAACTCCTGGGGTGCCGATTTCGCGGCGCGTACCCCCGATTGCCTGCAGACCGCAACGTTCTACCCCGAGGACGGTGCGGTCGAGTACGTCGAGCAGGCAGTGACGAACGGTGCCCGAATCTTCAAGTCGCACATACAGGTCGGCAACTACTCACCGAACGATCCCCTGCTGAACGGTGTCTGGGGCGCACTCTCGGACGCGCAGGTCCCGGTGGTGATCCACTGCGGTTCCGGCCCGGCACCCGGCGCGTACACCGGACCGGAGCCGATCGCCTCACTGCTGCAACGGTTCCCCGAGCTTCCGTTGATCATCGCGCACATGGGCATGCCCGAGTACGTCGACTTCCTCGACCTGGCCGACCGCTACGAGAACGTTCGGCTGGACACCACGATGGCATTCACCGATTTCTCGGAGGCGGGGGCACCATTTCCGAGACACGAGCTTCCTCGGCTGCTCGATCTGCAGAATCGCATTCTGTTCGGCAGCGACTTTCCCAACATCCCGTATCCCTATCTGGACGCTCTGAATGCAGTACGCCGTCTCGATCTCGGAGACGACTGGGTTCGCGCCGTGTGCTGGGGCAACGGCGCTGCACTGTTCGGCTAGAGGAGCTGCCCTAGACCCAGAACTCGGCGATACGCGCTGCGATGGCATTGCCCTGTGCTCGGCCGGCCACGGCTGCAGCCGATCGAACAGCGATATCGGTGGCGTCGGGGCCGATCGCCGCCGACGAATCGGCGTCGGGGGCAATCACTTCCACCTTCGATCCACCCTTGACCAACCGCTCTCGTTCGATCTCGAAGGGATCGTCCTCGAGGTCGAGTGCACCGACCTTGAGCACCAGCACCTTCTCGAATCCGACTGCGAGATCGGCATTTTCGCTAGCGCGAATGCCGCCGTCGACGTAGCGGTGATCACCGATCGTCACCGGCGGCCACATGCCCGGGATGGCGCAGCTCGCGGCCACCGCGTCGACCAGTTGAACACCCGAGCCCCGATCGAGAACCCGATGCCGACCGGACACTGCATCGACGGTGACGATCCGCAGATCGCGGCTCGGCCATGAGTGCGACGGTAGCCGTCGTTCGATGATGGCCCTTCGCTCCCGCTCGGTGATCGTCGACGCCACCAGCGCCTCGCTGCCGATGCGGCGTCGAGTGTCGATGGCACTGCCGTCCGAATTCTGGGCCGCCCGAGCCAGCATGGAGACCAGTTCGTCGATGGTCGCCTCGGCGTGCGGCTCGTCGTCCTGTTTCGACTCGTCTGCCTGACGCTCGAACAACTCGGCCAACGTGGCACCGCCCGAGATCTGGGCTGCCACCGAGGAGCCTGCCGAGGTGCCCAGCAGCATCTCGGCGTCGGTGACGTCGGCTCCGGATTCTGCCAATCCCAGTAGGACACCCGTCTGCCACGCAATACCTGCGACTCCGCCGCCGCCCAATACGAGTGCTCGCCTGGTCATGGCCTTACTCCCTTCATCGAAAAGATCCGTCAGGAACTTACAGCGCTGGTCTGTACACGCGGACGCAGCCAGGCGATGAGGTCGTCGAGGACGCGCTCCTTCTCTGGTTCGTTGAACACTTCGTGGAAGAGCCCGTCGTACTTCTTCAGGGTCAGGTCCTGGGATCCGGCCAGCTCGGCGATGAGTTCACTGCCGGAGACATCGGCCAATCCGTCCGCCGTTCCGTGCTGAAGCAACACCGGAATCGTCAGCGACGGCAGGCGCGCCGGGAACGTGTCGCCCACGCCGAGCATCGCCGCGGCCAGGCCCGCCGAGACGCTGCCGTGGTAGCCCAACGGGTCCGCCACGTAGTCGTCGACGACCTTCTTGTCGCGCGACACCAGGTTGGGGTCGAGCTTCAACACGGGAGCGGCCGGCACCAAGCGGCCGAGGATCTTGCCGACCGCCACCAGCGCTTTCGGTTGCCCGACGCTGGGGACCACTGCGGGGCCGGACAGCATCAGTCCATCGAGGTCGGCCTGATGGTCGAGGGCGTAGGACAGCGCGATAGCTCCGCCCATGCTGTGACCGAGCAGAAAGGTGCGCTTGTTCGGGTACTCGTCGGCTGCGATGCCGAACAGCGTGTGCAGGTCGTCGGTGAAATCGGACCACTTCGCCAACGCCACCCGCTTGCCGCCGGAGCGCCCGTGGCCGCGATGATCGGGCGCATAGACCACCAGGCCGAGGGAGCAGAGCCGTTCGATGACGTGTCGGTACCGGCCCGCGTGCTCGGCCAAGCCGTGGGCCAGCACGACAACGCCGGTCGGAGTGTTCTCGGCTGCCGTCTCGGGGGTCCAGACGTCGTAGACGATTCGGGTTCCGTGGACTCCGGCGAACGACGAATCGACATGCTTCATGCGGTCACCGTACAAGGGTGACGGGTCGTGCGATGGCCCATCGGCGAACGAGCAAAGATTCGCTCGAGTAACTATCCTGACGGAGCGGACGATGTCATTGTGAGTCGCCACTACCCCCTGCCTCGACCCCGAGGTTCGGCCACAAACAAGGAGTCAAGAATCCAGAATGCGTAACGAGTCCGCCACCAGCACGTCGCCCCGGTGGCGCGACCCCAAGCGCTACCTGTGGCCGCTGGGATTGACTATTCCGCTGAGTCCGTTCCTGGCCTGGGGTCTGGTGACCCTCCTCGGTCCCGGTGCCTTCTGGACCCTCGGTCTGATGATCATGGGTATCGCACTGCCGCTGGTCGACAGATTCGCCGGTGTCGACCGCAGCAATCCCCCGGACGAGGCCATCGCCGCGCTGGAGAACGATCCTTACTACCGCTGGTGCGTCTACCTGTTCCTGCCGCTGCAGTACGCGGGGCTCGTTGCCGCCTGCTACCTGTGGGCGCACGGCCCTCTGGGGGTTCCCGAGCGGATCGGCCTGGCCATCACCGTCGGCATCGTCGGCGGAGTCGGTATCAACGCCGCGCACGAACTGGGCCACAAGCGGGCACGCCTCGAACGATGGCTCTCCAAGGTGACGTTGGCGCAGACGCTGTACGGCCACTTCTACGTCGAACACAATCACGGCCACCACCTTCGCGTCGCCACCCCGGAGGATCCGGCATCGGCGAAGTTCGGCGAGTCGTTCTGGAAGTTCCTGCCGCGCACCGTCGTGCACGGTCTGCGCTCGGCCTGGGAACTCGAATCCCGACGCCTCGCCCGGCAAGGCCTGTCGCGGTGGTCGTACCGAAACAATCTGTTCAACGCCGCGGCCATGAGCGTCGCCCTGTTCGGCGTACTGATCGCTGTCTTCGGCACCGTGATCGTGCCGTATCTGGTGCTGCAGGCCGCCATCGCCATCGTTCTGTACGAGGCCGCAAACTACCTCGAGCACTACGGGTTGCTGCGTCGGAAGCGGCCGAGCGGGCGATACGGCAAACCGACTCACCGGGACAGCTGGAACAGCGATCACCTGTGGAGCAATCTTTTTCTGTACCACCTGCAACGCCACAGCGATCATCACGCGAATCCGGTTCGCCGCTACCAGGCCCTGCGCACCGTCGACGAGTCTCCGCAGCTGCCGGCCGGGTACGCCGTGATGATCTTCTGCTCGCTGGTTCCGCCGCTGTGGCGCCGGGTGATGGACCAACGACTGATCGACTTCTACGACGGGGACGCAGACCTGGTCAACGTCGACCGCTCCGATCCCAAGGCAGTGCGGAAGCTCGAGCAACTGTGCGGCGAGCGAGCCCAAGCGAACCGATAGTTCAGACCGCGGCGGGCTCGTCGGTCTGCGCGCGCAGGTAACGGCCGAAGTGCGGCACCGTGAATGCGATGGTGCCACGCTCGGCCGAGTAGATCAGGCCCTTCTTGATCAGACCGTCGCGGGCCGGGGACAGTGACGCGGGCTTGCGCTTCAGTTCGGTCGCCACGGCCGAGGTCGGCACCGAGCCGTCGTCCACCGACAGTTCGGCCATCGCTCGCATGTATTCACGCTCGGCGGGCGTCGCGCGCTCGTAGCGGGAACCGAAGAATCCGACGGCCAGTTCCTCTTCCGCGGTGGGGGCAGCGACGCGCACATCCTCGACGGTGATCGGGGTGTCGGCCGCAAGATCCCATGTCGCCTTGCCGTAGGCCTGAACGAAATACGGGTAGCCGTCAGCTGCTGCGTACAGCGCGTCGAGTGCATCGGGGGTGAATTCGACGTCTTCCCGATCGGCCGGTGCGATCAGCGCGAGGTCGGCCGCGGCTCGCTCCAGCCGACCGATCCGGTGGTAGCTGAACAGGCGCTCGGAGTAGCTCTTGGATGCCGACAGCACCGCAGGTAGGTGCGGCAACCCGGCTCCGACGATGATCAGCGGCGCGGTGTCCTGACTGAGCTCGTGACAGGCCGCGCACAATGCGGAGATGTCGGCGGGCCCGAGGTCCTGCATCTCGTCGATGAAGATGGCGATGCCCACGCCCACGTCGCCGGCCAGCGCGGAGGCGTCGAGCAGCAGTTCCACGAGGTCGATCTCGATGTCGCCGGAGTCGGCGCGCCCCGTCTTCGCCGGAACGTCGATGCCCGGTTGCCATCGCTCGCGCATGCCCTTGTCGGCCGTGGAGCGCAGGGCGAAGGCCTTGAGTACTCCGAGGAACTCGTCGACGCGTTCGGGATCGCGATGCGAGGCGGCGATGCCGCGGACCGCCATGTGCAGGGCAGAGGACAGCGGTCGACGCAATTCCTGGTCGGGTCTGGCCTCGATCTTCCCGGTTCCCCATCCGCGCGCGATGGCTGCGGAACGGAGCTGATTGAGCAGCACCGTCTTCCCGACGCCCCGCAGCCCGGTGAGCACGACACTGCGTTCCGGTCGGCCGCGAGTGATGCGTTCGAGCACGACGTCGAAGGCGTCGAGCTGCTTCTTTCGGCCTGCGAGCTCGGGTGGGCGCTGGCCGGCGCCGGGAGCGTAGGGGTTACGCACGGGGTCCATGGGGCCAAAGTTACAACGAATCGTGCAATATATGCGGACATCTAGCTCGTGTCCTAGAGATCAGTATTCGTTCGATACTTGCGACACCGCAAAGGTCGGGGCTACTGTCGGCGTTGTGAAGCGCATTCTCGTAGTACGCCGCCGTAGCGGGGTCTGATTCGGACCGACCCCTCGCTGCGGGTCGTCGTGCTCTCTCGGTCCTCCCTTCACATTCGGAAGACCATTCCCATGAATGCACTTGCTTCTTCTCTCGCCACCGATCCCTTCTTCGACCGATTCGATTGCCCGCTGCCGCGCACCATGTGTGACGAGATCACCTGGCAACACATGTCGTGGGCGACCTTCATCGAACGCTTCTCACCCACCACCGGACCGCTCCGCCTGGGGTCGTGGACTGCCGGTAGGGCACCTGGTGGGCGAACCGATTTCGATGCGACCTTCGGCATCGGCGACACCATCATTACTTGTGCCGCAACGACTTACGGTCCGATCGAGGCGCTGACGTCGATGTTGCACGATGCCGGAGTCCGTATCGAGATTCTCTCGTTTCACCAGCAGAACATCGGCGACGAGACCGCCACCTTCATCCAGGCCGAGCACGACGGTCGCCGCGAATGGTCGATGGGCATGGATGCCGACGCGCACCTGTCGGCCGTGCGGGCCGTCATCGCCGGGGCCAACCTGCTGCATCGGTAGCCCGACCCAGTGCCGAGTTCGCAGTTGTGTTGGCCAAAACGCCCTCCTCGCCTGCACAACTGCGATCTCGACGCGCCGCCTCGCGTCGGTAGCGCTTTCTTCGCCTGTCTAGCACTCGAGCAATACAGTCGAAGATCTCGCTAGGGCATCTCGATTGTCTGAGCGCGGTGAATTTCCGCCAATGCATAGCGCACGTACGTTTCGGCCTTGCCTTTGCGAACAGCGAGCAGATCCGCCACCACCAACAGCGCGTGCGCAGGCCGCGGCCTCGCGCGCGACTGTTCGTCGACGTCGGTCACACCCAATGCGCCGGTGAGCACCTCGACGAACCCGGCGATGTCCAGGTTCGGCAACCATCCCGCGCCCTTGACTGTTCGAGCAAGTACTTCTTGGACGTTCTCGCCGGTCAAACCGTCGCTATATACCTCTTCGAGCAAACTCCGTACCATTTCTGCATGCACGCGCCCGGCCCTGGCCGGGTCCGAGCGGTCCAGCATGTCGACGGCGTCTTCGAATGCCACCGGATCTTTCGTCGCAACCGCGGCGAGGGCCTCGACGGTGGCGTCGGCGATTTTTCGCACGTCGGCGGGCCATTCGGTGGGCCAGACAATGGGGACGCTGCTCGGGGGAACAGCCGCTGGGGAGGGGTCGGTCATCACAGGAGTCTCTCACTGCTCAACTGTCGTTCCGCGGGCTCCACTCCTGGCGGTACCGACGTGGTTCCTTTTACCTGTAACCGGTGTTTATACTAAGTCTCGCGCTGTGGCATCGGCCACATCGCGGACGTGGAGGAGGTCGGCTCGATGAACAAGCGCACTGCCGTCGCATCGGATCCGGGCGAAGTGATGCTTCAGGCCAGGAACGTCAAGTTCGACTGGAGCGATCTGCCGATGCACTGGGTGCCGGGCGATCCGTACACCACACACGTTCTCAACGTGCTGCACCTGATACTTCCCGCCGGTGAGCACTGGTTCGTCGATACGTTCAAAGAAGCTCTGCCCTACATCGACGACGAGAAGCTGCGCGACGACGTCATCGGCTTCATCGGCCAGGAAGCCGTCCACGCCGAGGCCCACACCGGCGTCCTCGTACATCTCGAGGCCAACGGACTCGACCCCAAGCCGTTCACCGACCAGATGGACTGGACCTTCGGCAAGGTGCTCGGAGCCGACTCGGTCACCAGCCTGCGCTCCAAGAACAACCTCGTCGAGCGACTGGCTCTGATCGCCGCCATCGAACACGTCACGGCATTCCTCGGCGACTGGGTGCTCAACGCCGACGGCCTCGACCGCGCGGGCATCCACCCCACGATGCTCGACCTGCTGCGCTGGCACGGTGCCGAAGAGGTGGAGCATCGCTCGGTCGCGTACGACACCCTTCGCTACTTCGACAAACGCGAGGTGCGTCGCCTGCGCACATTCGTCGTGGTCGTGCCGTTGATGGCGTACATCTGGCAGCGCGGGATCATCTTCTTGATGAAGAACGACCCGGAGTTGCAGTCGGCACCGAAGTCCGTCCGCAAGCCGCGCTCCGCACTGTGGAGAAAGTCGGTCAAACGCGGCACCCTGCCGGCCCTGACGCACGTCGGCCGCAGCATGTCGCGCTACCTCAAGAAGTCGTACCACCCGAGTCAGGAAGGCTCCACGGCTCAGGCCGTGCGCTACCTGGCATCCTCCCCGGCCGCGCAGGCTGCCGCGCGGTGAAACTATCGACGCGCCGCGTTCCGCGGTTGCTACCCAAGGATCCGCCGCCGGATCTGCGCGGACGGTCCCGACCCGATCGCTCGATGCAGATGCTCGGTACGTTCCTCAACGGCTACATGCATGCGACGGCGGGCAAGGAGTACGACGACGCAGTAGCCGGCCACAATCCTGATTCCGCGCTGCGGCTGGTGGTCGTGGACCGCGAGATAGTCGCCGAGGACAACGATGTTGCTGCCTTGACCCTCGCGTCGCCGACGGGGGAGCAATTGCCGACCTGGCATCCTGGCTGCCACCTCGATCTGCACCTGCCGTCGGGTCGCCGTCGGCAGTACTCGCTGTGCGGCGATCCGTCCGATCGCAGTTGCTACCGCATCGCAGTGCGCCGAATTCCTACCGGCGCAGGCGGTTCCATCGAGATGCATGCACTCGAGCCCGGCACCGAGGTTGTTGTTCACGGTCCCCGCAACGGCTTCCCCTTCGTCGCCGAGGGCAGTGCTCTGTTCATCGCCGGCGGCATCGGCATCACACCGATCATTGCCATGGTCCGCGCGGCACGGATTCTCGGGATGGACTGGCAGTTCGTGTACTGCGGTCGCTCCCGCGACACGATGCCGTTTCTCGAGGAGATCGAAAGCTGGGAGTCGGACCGCGTGTTCGTCCGGACCGATGACGTGCACGGATACCCCAGTGAGGGTGAACTGCTCGAGCGCGCCCCAGCCGGCGGTGCAGTCTACTGCTGCGGACCTACCCCCATGCTCGACGCCGTCCGCCGCGACTTCCGTGAGTGCCCCTCCACCGCACTGCATTTCGAGCGCTTCGGCCCGCCACCGATTCTCGACGGCCAGCCGTTCCAGGTTCAGTTGATCAGCAGCGGAGCTGTGCTCGAGGTGGCCGCCGACGCTTCCGTATTGACCGCAGTCAAGGAACAGAAGCCCAATATCGCGTACTCGTGCCAGCAGGGCTTCTGCGGTACCTGCAAGGTCCGGGTGCTTTCCGGCGAGCCCGAACACCTGGAGTCGCGATTGACCCCGGAGGAGCAACGCGATCACATGCTCATCTGCGTGTCACGTGCCCGAAGCGCGCGCCTCGTACTCGATCTATAGAACGGAACACTGTTGAACAGCAACGCAGTTCGTACGACAGTCGTCAACGAGGGAATTCGGTTGGCGGTGTTCGAGAGCGGCAACCCCGACGGCGATCCCATCGTCCTCGTACACGGCTGGCCGGATACTCACGAACTGTGGAGCCACATCGTGCCCCAGCTCGAGGATCGCTTCCGGGTGATCAGCTACGACTCGCGCGGAGCAGGCGAGAGCACAGTGCCCACCGAGCAGTCGGCGTACAAGTTGGCCCGCCTCGCGTCGGACTTCTACGCCGTGGCAGATGCGGTCAGCCCCGATGCCCCGGTGCACGTGCTCGCACACGACTGGGGGGCCGTCGAGGTATGGGAGGCCGCGGCCCAGCCGCAGGCGAAGGATCGAATCCGTTCCTACACTTCCGTTTCGGGACCCAACCTCGACCATCTCGGAAAGTGGTCGCAGTCGCGATTGCGCAAACCCACTCTCACCGGCATCAAACAGGTGCTCGCCCAGGTACGCGCGTCCTGGTACACCGCAACCTTCCACGTCCCGATCCTTGCCAACCTGCGAATCAAACGGCAGTTCGCCAAGGGCTGGCCGGCATTCCTCGAGGAGTTCTCGGGAGTCGACCCGGCGCTCGTCACGCAGAACCCCACCCTGTGGTCGGATGCCACCAACGGAACCAAGCTGTACCGCGCCAACATCATTCCGCTGCTGACCAACCCGCGGGATCGATACATCGACATTCCCGTTCAGCTCATCGTCAACACCGAGGACGTCGCAGTGCGTCCGTACCACTACGACGACACCGGCAAGTGGGTGAAGAACCTCACCCGCAACGACATTCCGGCGGGGCATTGGTCGCCGATCTCGCACGCCGACGACATCGCAAGACTGACAAAGGAATTCATCGACTCGCTGGACTGATGGGTCGATGGGCTGATGGGCTGATGGGTCAGGGGACCAGTACCAGCTTGTGACGGGTTCGTGGGGCTCGCTCCCATGCATTCGCCACCTCGGCCAGTGGCATGTTCTCGTATTCCACTGCGATCCGCCCGGCGACAGCCCAGCCGGTCAGGGTGCGATACGCCTGCGAGGTCGCACCCTGCCCGTAGTGCAGCGGCATGAATCCGAGGATGCTTGCTCCGAGGGAACGCATGAGTTGCGCCGGGACGGTGGTCTCGGCTCCGGCTCGGTCACCGATCTGCACCAGCCGAACGAGACGGTTACCCGCATGCAGGGCCGCGAGAGCAACTGTGCCCCAGGCATAATCGACAACGACATCAGCACCTGACGATGCCTGTCGAATGGCAGAACTCAGCTCCTCGACACTCTTGTCGCCGATGGCAACCGTCGCCGTGGCCCCGAGTTCACGGGTGGATTCGAGGGCGTTCTCGTCACGTCCAACGACCGTGATCGATCCTGCGCCGAGCAATCGCGCCGCCTGTACAGCGAGGCGCCCGACCACTCCGGTGCCGCCGAGGATCACGACGTTCTCCCCCGGTGTCATTCGAGCCCCGTGGGTCAGTGGCATCAGCGCGGCCAGGCCCGCGTTACCCAGTGTCGCGGCGGTCGAGAAGTCCAGCCCGTCGGGTAGTTCGATGAGCGATGCCGTCGGCACCAACGTCTGTTCGGCCATCGAACCATGGGGCGAGAGCACCGGTGAGAAGTAGACGCGGCGACCGTCCTGCGTGGTACCCGCGCCTTCGATGCCGATCACCGTCGGCAGCGACCGCGGGCTGAGGTAGTGCGTACCCGCCGCTATGACGATATCGACGGCGTTGAGAGTCGCCGCCGCGACGTCGATCACCTCCAGGCCGTCGGCCGGGGCCGGATCGTCATGGTCCGTGTAAGTCGGTACCCCGAACTCCTTCAGAACTGCTGCCTTCATGTCTGCATCCTTTGCCGAATCACTATTCACTGAATTTTGATTCAGTGTGTAATGTGACCTCGTAGATGTCAACAGGAAGGACCACGGTGGCAGCCACCAGTCGGGCCCAACAGGCCGAGCAGACTCGCATCGAGCTGGAAAATGCAGCTCGTGCGGTTTTCGCCCGTACCGGGTACCTCAACACAAAGATCGTCGACATCACTCGAGAGGCCGGCCGTTCGGCCGGATCGTTCTACAACCACTACTCCGGCAAAGACGAATTGCTCCTCGCCCTGGCCGAGCAGATCGGCGAGGACGCGGACATCATCGTCGCGACACAGGATCCGTCTGCCCGCGATCACCCCACCATGCGACCCCACCTAGAGGTGTTCTGGCAGTTGCTCACTCGCCACCGGGTCGTCGTCGATGCCCTCCGCGACGCCGCACGGGTGAGCCCCGAATTTGCCGAACGATTGCAAAGATTCACGCAGGTCCAATTCGAGCCCTGGGTCGAGCGTCTCCACGCATTCGAAAAGTCCGGCGTCGAACTACCCGCACCTCCCGGAGTCACAGCCATGTTGATCGGCGGTGCGGCGGAAAACTTTGCTCGCCAGTGGCATGGCTCGAGCGAGGACGGCCTCGACGCCCTCGTGGCGTTCGTCGATAGTGGCGTCTTCGGACGCCCCGCTCAGCGAGACAGATGACCCCGCAGCGTCGACGACGTGTATTCGGACCGAAACAGGCCACGCTGCTGCAGAATCGGGACCACGTGCTCGACGAAGTCGGCCAATGAATCCGGGTAGCGCGGGCACATCAGGTTGAATCCGTCGGCACCGCGACCGATCCACGATTCCATCTCGTCGGCGATGGACTCCGGCGTGCCGATCATCGTGGCATGCCCGCCGCCGGCAGCCAGCGTGCCGAGCAACTCACGCACGGTGGGGCCGTCCTTCTCGACGATGCGCAGAATCGTCTCGTAGCGGCCCTGAGGTCCGGGGAACTCGGACGCGGGCGGGAGCGGCGGCACCGGATCATCGAGTTCCCAAGCAGCACACTCCTGTCCGGTGAAGGTCGACAGCATCGCCAGCGACTGTTCGTTGGGCAGCAGCTGATCCAGTTCGACCTTCTTGCGTCGGGCCTCGTCCATCGTCGATCCGATGTAAGTCACCAAACCCGGCATGATGCCCACTGCCGCACTGTCTCGGCCCGCGTGGGCGATGAGCGCCTTCACGTCGTCGTAATAGCTCTGCGCTGCAACAAGATCGTAGGCAACGGCGTAGATCGCCTCGGCGTACTGGGCCGCCAGATCACGACCCGGCCCCGACGCCCCCGCCTGGAACAGCACCGGCCTGCCCTGAGGTGATCGCGGCACCGTCAACGGACCGTCGACGCGAAAGTGTTTGCCGTCGTGATCGATGGCATGCACCTTTGCCGGGTCTGCATACATCCCGGCGCGATCGAGCGTCAACGCATCGGCGTCCCACGAATCCCACAGCGCCAGTGCCGTATCGACGAACTCTTCGGCGCGGGCATACCGCTCCTCACGAGCCGGGATGACATCCATCCCGTGATTGCGTGCCTCGGCGTCGAACATGGAGGTGACGACGTTCCACCCGGCTCGGCCGCCGCTGATGTGGTCCAACGACGCGAGCATGCGCGCGGCATGGAACGGTGTGTAGAACGTCGACGACACAGTGGTGACCAGACCGATGTGGGTGGTCGCTCTGGCCATGGCGGACAGCGCCGTAATCGGCTCGAGAAACCAGGTGCCAGCTCCCGCCGGGTCGCGAACCGAATGGCCGTCGGCGAAGAACACGGCGTCGAACTTTCCCCGTTCGGCCAGCTGCGCTAACTCCTCGTAGTAGGCGATGTCGCCGAGATCCTGCACTCGCGAATCGGGATGCCGCCACGCTGCACTGTGATGACCGCAGCCGTACAGAAACGCGTTGAGGTGCATCTCAGTTCTTGACCAGTCCGCCGTCGACCACCAGATTCTGACCGGTCACCGACCGCGCCCACGGCGAGGCGAAGAACAGCAGAGCATCGGCGAATTCCTCGGGTGTGGTGACGCGTTGCAGCGGGGTCGAGGCCGCGATGAAGTCGAACACCTCGGCCGGGGTGGCGGCACTGGCGTCGGTGGTGCGCAGCAGTCCGCCCGAGACCATGTTGACGGTGATGTTGTCTGCGCCCAGGTCCGCGGACAGCGTTCGGGTCAGCGAGAGCAGTGCGGCCTTCGACGCGGTGTAGTCGTGATACGGCACCACCGGATTCTGGAACAAGTTGGTGCCCACGTTGATGATTCGGCCGAAGCCAGCCTCGCGCATCCCCGGCAGTGCGGCCTGGGTGGTGAGCAACGCCGCGCGAACGCTGCCGCGCAGCTGAGCGTCGAAACGCTCCCAGGTGATCGTGTCGGCCTTGGGTCGGGCATCACCGTCGAAGGAGAAGTCGGCCAAGGCATTGTTGACGACGGTGGTGATCGGAGAGCCGAAGTGCGCACGGGCGGAGTCGAACACCGAGGCCATCGCACTCTCGTCGGTCACATCGCCCTGAACGGCGAACGCACGGTCGCCGAGCTTGTCCGCCAGCGCTTCGGCCGCCTCTTTGCTGTTGCGATAGTCGATCACCACACGTGCGCCCTGACCGGCGAACGCCGCGGCGATCGCTGCTCCGAGTCCGCGCCCACCCCCGGTGACCAACACTGTCTGCTCGTCGATTTTCATGCGCCTCGCCTCTCGTTCGAGGTCGGGACCGTCACGAGGGGACAGGAATACCGAACGTCACGACATTCCCTTCGCTGGTCCTAACCAGATCAGGTTCGACGGGTGTGATCTCAGCCCTGTCGGGCACCCCGTGTCGCGTTCGACTGTACCCACCGGCCACGTCGTAGCGCTGCATTGCCGTCGATACGGCCTTCTAGATCGTGCGCTAGACATCCGAATAGATCGATGACAAGTTACTGTGCCGCCATGACCGAACGCGTCTACCTGGAGTATCACCTCGACGAGAACGTCATTTTCGTGCTCGACCATCGCACGGTCGAAGTGTTCGACGCCGCGGTGACCGTCGCGTCGGGCGGTCGGTGCCGATGGCATGTGGACCACCTCGGTGTCGATGCGAAGCCGACGCGCCGCGGAACCAGAGTGACCGTCGGTCTGCGGACTCCCGACGGCAGCATCCACTACAACGGCGACCGAGTGATACTCACCGTCACCGACGAACAACTGACACACCTGCTGGCATTCTTCGACCGCGCCAAGGCGGCCAGAGCACTCAGCTGATGACGGCCCAGCCGTGCGGCGGAACGCTCACCCGTCCGTCGTTCAGCTGCGCCTCACCGGCCAGTACTTCGCTGCCCTGAGCCGGGTAGTCGATGGCCTCGTCGCCGAGGTTGAGCGCCACCGTCATCGAATTGTCCTCCGCGTACACGCGGTAGACCAGTGCGGTGTTGGTGAGCTCGAGCGTCTCGGTGCGCGCAGAGTACAACCACGGATTGCGACGCCGCACTGCGATCAGCTCCTGATGCACGCGATAGACCGGCCAACCGTACGGGGCCAGATCCTCGGACGTCTCCGGGTATTCGGGACGCACCTCGTCGTCACCGCCGACGCGATCCTCCTTGATGCCGCGGAAGGCCTGCTCGTCGCCGTAGTAGATCATCGGCATCCCGCCCACCGTGAACAGAACCACCAATGCGTGCAGCAGATGTCGCTCGTCCTCGATGACGCTGGCGATGCGATTGACGTCATGATTTCCGACAAAGGTGGCGGGCACGAAGGCGTCGAGCCAGCCGTTGTGACGTTCCAAGGCATGCGAGAGCTCGAAGAAATTCTTTTCGCTCAGACCACTCCAGATCGCCTTCCACAGTTCGTACTGGGTGACCGAGTCCAGCATGGAGGCCGAGACGATCCGGTCGTAGTCGCCGTGAATGACCTCGCCGAGAAAGTATGCCTCCGAGTGCTTTTCGCGAACCTTCGGCAGCACCGCGGCCCAGAAGCGCGGCGGCACTGCGTAGGCCGCGTCGAGTCGCCAGGCGTCGACGCCCCGGTCCAGCCAATGCGACAGCACGTCCACGACGTACTCCTGCACGTGCCGGCTCTCGTGGTTGAGTGCCACCAGTTCGTCGTGGCCCTCGAAGTTGCGGTGCGTGGGTTCGTCCCCGGACCAATCGATGTGGAACCACCCGGCAGCCTCGGAGTCAGGGCCCTCGGCCAGGGCCTCACGGAACTTCGGGAAGCTCTGTGCCACATGGTTGAAGACGCCGTCGAACATGACCTTCAGGCCGCGAGAGTGTGCGGCCGCGATCAAGGATTCGATGTCCTCGTCGGTGCCGAGTCTGCCGTCGACGTGGTAGTAATCGATGGTGTCGTAGCCGTGCTTCTCGGACTCGAAGATCGGCCCGAGGGCGATGCCCGACGCGCCGAGTTCGAGGGCGTAGTCGAGCCACTTCTCGATTCTGTTCAGCCGGTGCAGGTCCGACTGGGATTCACCGTCCCATCCGTGCACCGGAGCGCCGGTGAAGCCGAGTGGGTACAGGTGCCACCAGATGGCGTGCTTCGTCCACTCCATCAGGACGCCTCGATCGAGTAGCGGCCCAATTCGGCGGCACCGGTGTGCCCCGACAAACTCGTCACCAGATCGAATTCCGCGAGTAGGCAACGTAATACGTGTGCCACACCCTCCTGCCCGCCAAGCGCGAGGCCGTACAGGAACGGCCGGCCGAGCAACACCGCATCGGCACCGAGCGCCAGCGCCTTGGCCATGTCGGCACCGGTGCGCACACCGGAGTCGAACAGAATCGTCAGATCGTCTCCGACCGCATCGACGATGGACGGCAGCGCGTCGAGAGATGGCTTGGCCCCGTCGATCTGACGTCCACCGTGGTTGGAAACGACGATGCCGTCGACTCCGTGAGCGACGGCCTCTCGCGCATCGCCGACGGTGCAGATGCCTTTGAGCACGATCGGGCCGTCCCAGTGCTCCCGCAGGAACGCCAGGTTCTTCCACGACAGCCCCGGGTTGGGGAACATCTGCGCCCAATGCATCGCGGCCGCAACGGGATTCTCCTCGACCGGCTGCGCGAGT
The DNA here is from genome assembly GCF_001426085.1 of Rhodococcus sp. Leaf278. Lineage (GTDB taxonomy): Bacteria > Actinomycetota > Actinomycetes > Mycobacteriales > Mycobacteriaceae > Rhodococcoides. Next base: position 48,482 of record NZ_LMRR01000008.1, on the reverse strand, counting down.
CCGGCTTGGAACGCCGGATCGCTCAGATAGTTCTCGATACCGAGGTTGGCCAGGAACGGAAGGTACCCGCGGTCGAGATCGGCGGGCCGCCAGCCCAGCAACGTGGTGTCGAGAGTCAGCACCAACGTGGTGAAACCGGTGTCCTTTGCGCGTTGCAGAAAGCTCAGCAGCACCGATTCGTCGGTCGGCCAGTACAACTGATACCAGCGCGGAGCATCTCCGCCTGCCTCGGCGATCTGCTCGAACGAATGCGAGGCCTGCGTCGAATGAATGTACGGCACACCGAGTTCCGCAGCCGCGCGAACGGTCGCGAGCTCCCCGTCGGGATGGGCGAGAGTCTGGATGCCGACGGGCGCGATCAGCAGGGGAGCCGGCATCTCGGTACCCAGCACGGTGCAGGCGTGATCACGAGCCGCCGAGCTGCGCAGCATTCGCGGCGTGATGGCCCATTTGTCGAATGCCGCTCGGTTCGCCCGCGCCGTCGATCCGCTGCCCGCGCTGGCAACGATGTAACCCAAGGCCTCCGGCGAGAGCTTCTCGGCGGCCTGATCCTCGAGCCTCGCCAGATTGGTCGTGATCGGCGGCGTCTGCTGGGCGAACATCCCGGCGGCGTAGATGCCGAGTTGGTGATCACTGAAGTTGCTGGGCCTGGCCTCGGTCATCGTTCGACCCTACCGGGGCACCGCCGAGGATCGGGCGAGAAAGGCGTCCAGCAGGGCCGAGCACCGCGCCCGAGCTGCGAGTTCCGCGTCGGCGATATCCCTCCTGATCTCGTCCACGTCCACCCCGTGTTCGACGCCATCGCGGTCCCACGCAGCCGCCCATGCGTCGTAAGTATCGAGGTCGATCTCGGGATGGAATTGCAACCCGAGGTGCGGACCACAGACGAATGCCTGTTGCGCGGCCGCGTTCAGGGCGATGACCGTGGCCTGCGGGGGAGCAGTGAACGTGTCGCCGTGGAATTCCATCCACGGGCCCTCGGCGATGAGCTCGGGATCGGAGGTGTCCACCTCGACGAATCCGTACTCGGGGTGTTCGGACTTGCGGACGGTGCCGCCGAGTACCCGCGCAAGCAGCTGCCCACCGAAGCACACACCGAGGATCGGGACCCGCGCATCGATCGCGTCCTGCACGTATGCAATTTCCGGCGCGAGCCACGTCAGCGTGTCGTCGTAGGCAGCATCGGGCGAGCCCATGACCACCAGCACCTGCGCGTCGGACAGCGTCGGCGGAGCGACATCGGGGCTGTGGTCGAAGGAGTGCACGTCCAACTGGAAACCCCTGGTGCGCAATTCGGCATCGAGAGTGCCGATGTCGCGTCGCGCAAGGATTGGATCCTGATCGTGGACGAGAACGACGGCGCGCGGGTGGTTCGGGTATGTCACAGGGCTCCTTTACGGTGTTCGTGCACACCGTACGACAGACTGGATCCGATGCCACCTCGTAGACGCACAGCCCGATCCACCACTGCCCGCACCGTCAAGGCCGGGCAGAGCAGTGCTGCGCGAAAGTTCGCAGCCGCGAAGAACGGTGAGCCTGCAACGACGAAGGCTGCCCCGAAGAAGAACGCACCACGCAAGCGGGCAGCGCCGCGCAAGACCTCGCCACGGAAGGCTGCCGCACCGGACCTCCGGGTTCCCGATCCCGGCGAGCGTGTCTGGGTACTGGACGTGCCGTTCGAGGATCGATCGGCGGCGGGCGCGGCCGGGGCGCGCTGGTATCCCGGTCCTCGGGTGTTCGCGTACTACGGCGTCGAGTTGCCCGAGTATCTGCAGCCCTACGAGTCGACGCCGTACAGCCTGCAACGGTGGCTCGAGGACGATGCCAACGATGTCTGGCGTGACGAGACGGTTCGGGAGCGGGCGATGCAGCCCAGAGACACTCAACTCGAATCGGTACGACGACACCTCGCTGCGCTCGACGCGGGATTCCCGTACTTCGCGCAGATGGATTCGACGGGCCTGGGCAAGACGCTGGCTGTGTGCGAGGCCGTGCGGCAGATGTCGGCGGCCGAGATCGGGACCGTTCTGGTGGTCGCGCCCAAGGGCGCGCTACCGGGATGGCGTCGCACCATCGCCGACAGCGAGGCCGACATCGCGCCGTCCGACCGCAAGCGCTGGCTGCTGATCACGTATCAGTCCACCAAGAAACTTCTGTCGGTTCCGCCCGAGACCGATCTGGGCAAACGCAAACGGACACAGAACAAACGAACCATCTCGCTCGGTGAGCTGCGATTCGATATGGATGTGGTGATTGCCGACGAATCGCACGCACTGATGAACATCGAGTCCCAGCAGTCGCAGATCCTCTGGCGATATCAGGAGGCGGCCCGCTCGGTGGTGTGGATGTCTGCGACGCCCGGCTATCAGCCGTTGCACTTCGCGTACATGGCTCGCGCAGTAGAGCGCAGCCGTGGTGTCGAGATTCTGGGCGACGACGAATATCTCGGCTATGCAGTGACGATGAAGTGGGCGGAGTTTTTGATCGAGTCCGGGTTCGCCGTCAAGGCAGGCAAGGCGACGACGGGGTTGACCACGTGGCGGTGGGAGCCGGAGGACGCAGCGAAGCGGGCGCTGGACATCGCAGCAGTGCACGGCTGGCTGTCGGGAGGTGCCGTGCCGTGGTCGATTTCGCGGCCGTCGCCGCCGACCCCGCGGGAACCACTCGGTCAGGAACTCACCGCCGCGCAGAAGCGGCTGTACAACTCCGCGTGGGTGGACTACCGCAAAGAGGTAGGCCTGCCGAACTGGAAAGCCGTCGGTGGACGACGAGTGCTGCAGAAGAACCCCAGTACCCGTGCCGCGACGCTGCGATTTCGCCAGAAGTGCTCGTACCTGCGCATTCCCGCGTCGGCGGACCAGGTGCGGACGTGGGTCAAAGCCGGCAACCAGGTCTTCGTCTCCATGTTCTACCGAGAGTCCGTCGCGGCACTGGCGCAGACTCTGCGGGACGAAGGACTCGACGTTGCCGTGGTCGACGGCAGTATGAGCAGCCCGGAGCAGGAGGCGTCGATCAGGCGCTTCCAGACTGGCGACGCGTCGGTCATCGTCTCGACCACCACCAGCGCAATCAACCTGCACACCAACGAGTTACTGCTTCCCGAAGGGACAGTGTCCACTCTCGCCCCGCGCGTGACTCTGATTCACGATCCTCGATGGACACCCATCGACATCAGGCAGATCGAGGGCCGCGCCAACCGCATCGACAAGGACCACAACCACACGACGTCGACCTGCTACTACGGTTACGCAGAGGGCACCGTCGAAGAGGAGATGGTGCTCACCGGCGTCGAGCGCATCGCGGATCTGGGATCGATCGTCGGGCAAGCGGATCTGATCGACCCGGAGGCATTCCTCGCGGCGAAAGTGGATGCCGAAAAATAGCGACAATTGTGAGCAATCCTCCACGTGCCCGAGTAGGTTCGGTCCCATCGACATTCGTCGGTAGTGGGCTCACAGTGGCACCAGGAGTAGTCATGATCGTTCTCGGAATTATCCTCGCCCTCATCGGCTATTTCGCCGGCATTTCAATTTTGACGACGATCGGCATCATTTTGGTGGTCGTCGGCGCGGTTCTGACGTTGCTCGGTTCGATGGGGCGCGCAGTCGGTGGCCGCAAGACGTGGTTTTAGCCAGGCGTTAGAACATACGTTCGATAGCTGCTAACATGAGCAGGCCCCCGGAGTTGGCGACGCAGCCAGCCGAGCCACTTCGGGCGGTCCATATCGGGCGGTAGATATTCTCGAAGGCGGTTGCGCGCGATGGCATCCGGCGAGCGTGAATCCGACCCGGTTGCCGGCTCGCTCTATCGCGTCGGCGATCGATGGGCCGAACGAGCGCCTACCCACTGCACCAATGGCCATCCGCTCGTCGCCGGCTCGGTGTTGGTGGGTTCACGTGCCTGCTCGTGCGACCGAGGCCATCACCGAACCCATCAATGCGAGAGCTGTGGTCTCGTGCGTTTCACCCCGGAACTCGGTCCGACGTGCAGCGATGCCAGCTTCGATTCCCGCGCCGCGCGCACTCGGCCCGCCGTCGTGGACAATCGTGGTCATGAGCGAGGTCATGAAGAACGGTGAGACTGCGGTCGACCTGGGTCAACTGAGACAAGATTTCACGCGATTCATGATGAGCTACAAGTTCGGGATCGACGAGCTGATCACCAAGATCAACATCCTGAAGCAAGAATTCACCCACATCCACCGCTACAGCCCCATCGAGCATGTCTCGTCGCGGCTCAAGACACCCGAGAGCATCCTCGACAAGGCGCAGCGAAAGAACTGCCCCCTGACGTTCGACGCCATTCGCGCGAATATCTTCGACATCGCCGGTGTCCGCATCACCTGCAGCTTCATCTCCGACACGTACCGCATCGCGGACATGCTCAGCAGTCAGAGCGACATTCGGGTCGTCGAGGTCAAGGACTACATCGCGAACCCGAAAGCCAACGGCTACAAGAGTTTGCACCTCATCGTCGAGATCCCGGTCTTCATGTCCGACCGCGTCCAACCGGTACTGGTCGAACTCCAGATCCGCACGATTGCCATGGACTTCTGGGCGAGCCTCGAGCACAAGATCTTCTACAAGTATCGCGGGCAGATACCGCCCAACCTGTTGGCGGAACTGACCGAGGCCGCCGAAACGGCCAACACACTGGACGAGAAGATGGAGAGTCTGCACGACGAGGTCGAGGAATTGAACGGAGATTCCGACAACTCCATCACCCTCGGTGCGATGCCCCCGATGGCTCTGCCTCCCGAGTTGCTGCACATGCTGCTCACCGCGCAGGCCGACGCGATCGATCCGGACTGAAAACACACTTTCGAATACCGAAAACCCCGCTGCTCGACGGGCGAGCAGCGGGGTTGTGTCCTACCGGCGTTATCCGATGTGAACCGGGGTGTCGCCGACGGGCAGGTCGTCCTTCTTCGCGCGGACCAGCAGTAGCACGACCGGGCTGACCAGCGCGACGAGAATTGCCGCGGTGCCGAACGCCCAGGCGTAGCCGGAGACCTCGGCCGAGAACGCGTGGTCGATGGTCGCGAGTACGAAGTTGCGGATCGGCTCCGGCAGCGCGGCGAGCATCTCGTCGCTGGGCACTTCCTGGCCGGCGAGAGCTTCCGCGGGAACGCCGGCGGGCGGAGTGGGCGCGGGATTCTCGGCCAGGTACGAGGTCTTCGACGAGGTGTAGACGGTGGTGAACACCGCCGCACCGAGTGCGCCGCCGACCTGCAGGGTGGCGTTGATCAGAGCAGACGCGGCACCTGCGTCGTGGTCCGGAACGCCGATGAGCGCGACGTTCTGCATCGGGACCATCAGCAGACCGAGACCGAGGCCGAGCAACACGACTCCCGGCAGCACGTGCGTGAAGTACGAGGTGTCGACGCCGATCTGCGTCAGCAGGAGCAGGCCGATCGCAGAGACGATCGGGCCGACAGCCATCAGCGGCTTGGGTCCGATCTTCGGCACGAGTGCCGACGCGAGCGCAGCGGTGATCAGGATTCCGCCGGTCATCGGCAGCGACGCGACCCCGGCGATCACCGGGCTCATCTCGAGCACGATCTGGAAGTAGAACGTGAGGTACAACGTGCCACCGAGTAGGGCAGCGCCGATGACGGCCGAGCCGATGTACGCGGCTCCGCGGTCACGGTCGAGCAGCACGCTCAACGGCAGCAACGGGTTGTCGGACTTGGATTCGACCAAGACGAATGCCGCCAGCAGGGCCAGGCCGAGCGCGATGAACGAGATAGTGGGTACCGTCGCCCAGCCGTCCTCGGCTTCGGTGAAGCCGTAGACCAGCGAGGCCAGACCGAGAGCGACGAGGATTGCGCCGGGCAGGTCGTAGCGGGTGTCTCCGTGAGCCTTGCTCTCCTTCACCAGCGGCACCGCTGCAGCGATGGCGAACACTGCGACCGGGATGTTGACCAGCAGGCACCAGCGCCAGTTCGCGTACTCGGTGAGCACACCACCGAGAAGCAGACCGACGGCTGCGCCGCCGCCGGCGATTGCGCCGAACACACCGAACGCCTTGGCGCGCTCCTTGGTGTCGGTGAAGGTGACCGTCAGGATGGCCAGTGCCGCGGGGGCGAGCAGTGCAGCGAAGACACCCTGGCCGGCGCGAGCGATGAACAGCTGCCAGCCTTCTTGAGCGAGCCCGCCGATAGCGGAGGCCACGGCGAAGCCGGCCATGCCGACGATGAACGAGCGCTTGCGTCCCCAGTAGTCGGCGATGCGTCCGCCGAGCAGCAGCAGTGCGCCGAACGACAACGCGTAGGCGGTGATGACCCAGGCACGGCTGCTGTCGCTGATGCCCAGGTCCAGCTGCGCCTGCGGCAACGCAATGTTGACGATGGTGCCGTCCAGCACGATGGTGAGCTGCGTGATGGCGACAATGCACAGCACCAGCCATCGGCGCTCGTAGTTCGGATTCAGATCCGGCGCTTCGCGCTCGGAGTGCTGCGACATGTTTCTACCCCACTCGTACTCGTTGATTCTGGGCACGAAAAATGTCCCGAGCAGAAAGGTAGGCCACTCGGCACCGAGTGTCAAACGAACTAGTTGGTTGGCGGTATGGTGGCCGCCATGAAACCTGACGCCAGCGCGACCCGCGCCCGCATCGTCGTCGCCGCCCGTGACGAGTTCTCGGTGCACGGACTGGCCGGGGCCAGGGTCGATCGCATTGCGGTAGCGGCCAAGGCCAGCAAGGAGCGCTTGTACGCGTACTTCGGCGACAAAGAGGCCCTGTTCCGCGCTGTGGTCGAGGACGGATTCGCGCGATTCATCGAAGAAGTCCCCTTCGCAGTCGACGACCTCGGCGGCTATGCAGCGCGCGAATACCTTCATCTCGCTGCGCATCCCGAGGAACACCGCCTACTTCTATGGACCCAACTCCAGGGCGGCATGGCAGCATCGGGCACCGACGACATCCACTCGGTCATCGGAGAGCGACGCAATGCCATGGCCGAAGCCCAACGGAACGGCCTGATCTCCGACGTCTTCACCGTCGACGATCTGATCACCATGATGTTCGGCATCACCTCGGCCTGGATGACCGCGCCGAGTACACCCGCCGAGTCGGCCGACGACGCCGAAATTCAGCGTCGGGCTTCGAAAATCGAGGCGGCTGTGCGACGACTCTGCACTCCGTAGCGCTGTCTACCTATTTCTAGCTTCAGCGCGAGAGTCTCGAATACTGGTGTAGCAGCTCCGATTTCCGCAAACGCGCGCGCGTTTGCCAGACGCGAGCGAAGTAGACACCGCCCCGGTCGCAAATCCGAACGCGCCTGGCGATTGCGCTCGCGTTTGCCGAGCTCGGTCGACTGCGTCCTCGGCCGCCCACACGCAAGACGCCCCACCACGTCGAGTGGCACGTGGTGGGGCGAGTCTCGAACCGTGGATGGCATCTGCCCAACTACACCGGCAGTGTGTCGCGTCCGGTTTCCTTGATGGTCAGCACTGTGAGTACACCGATCACGCAGACACCCATGACCCAGTACGCGGGTGACATTGCGTTGCCGGTCGACTCGACCAGTTGGGCGGCGACGTACGGAGCTGTTCCGCCCGCGGCGATGGTTCCGATGTTGAAGCCCAAGGACACTCCGGTGTATCGAACTGCCCGAGGGAAGAGTTCGGTGAACAGCGGGAACGCGGGTACCTGCACGACTCCGTTGAGAACCATGTAGACGAAGTACACGCAACCCACCACGATGATCGACGACGTCGCACCGAGGATCATGAACACCGGCAGCGCAATCACCACGTACGCCACATAGCCGCCGAGCAGTACCGGCTTGCGACCGAACTTGTCCGTGAGCATGCCGCTCAACGGGAAAGTCGCACAGGCCAATGCAATTGCTATTGCCGATGTCCAGTAGACGGAATCCTTGGAGAATCCGAGATCGTTGATGAGGTAAACGCTGAAGTATGTCAGCCCGATGTAGCCCGAACCGTTCATGGCAATAGCAATGCCAACGACTCGCAGCACCGACCAGGGCTGCTTCTTCACGACATCGCTCAACGGACTCTTGGCGACCTCGTTCTTGGCTGCCATTTCCTCGAACTCCGGGCTGTCCTCGAGCTTCAGCCGCACTCGCAGGCAGACGAGGGCAAGCGGAAGGGCGAGCAGGAACGGAATGCGCCAGCCCCACGACGACATCTGGTCGTCGGTCGTGATGAGGGCGACCACTCCGACGACGGCTGCGGCGACCGCAAACCCGAGGGTGGAACCGACCGGGGTGAACGACCCGAAGAATCCGCGCCGGTTCGGCGGTGCTGATTCGGCGATATAGGTTGCCGCACCGCCGATTTCACCTCCGGCCGAAAAGCCCTGGGCCAGGCGGATGATGACGAGCAGAATCGGTGCCAGCACTCCCACACTCGAGTGAGTGGGCAGCATTCCCAGGACTCCACACGCGATACCCATACAGACCACCGTCACGACCAACGCTTGTCGACGGCCCTTTCTGTCGCCGAGGCGGCCGAAGAAGATGCCTCCGAGAGGGCGTGCGACGTATGCGACTCCGAATACAGCCAGCGTCGCGAGGATGGATACGCCGGGACTCGTGGACGGGAAGAACAGTGGCGCAATGACTACGGCGAGAAAGCCGTAGACGGCGAAGTCGTAGTACTCGATCAGCGTGCCGACGCCACCGGCCAGCGCCGCACGGCGTGCGGTGCTGGTGTCGGCTTTCGGTGCGCTGGTGACCGCAGAAGGCTGGTCGACGTTCGTCATCGCGCTGTTCCCTGTCTTGTGAGTGGTTGCTTGCTTCGGTGTTCGGCAAGAAGTAGTTCGTACGATCCGCCGGCCTCGATCACTGCGACTGTACGAGGGCTCGGCGCGGTGCCCACCATCGATCGGCCGTCGGCGATGGTCAATGATGCTCGTCGCCAATCGAGTTCGACGGCATCACCGGTTTTCACCGCGCTGGAGACACCCGGAACGGTGATGAGGGGTACTCCGTTGAAGGTCTCTCCACGCCAGAACCCCGGCGAGAACGACTCGGCCACGATGGCGTGGATACCCGCGTTACGCAGAGCCACCATCGGTGGGTAATGCGGGTGGCCGTAGCCGAAGTTCCGGCCGCCGACGATGATGTCGCCGGGCCGAACGCGATCGACGAAACCCGGATCGTATGCGGCCATGCAGACCGACCGCAGATGCTCGGGATCGTACGACTTGATGTTCGCAACGCCGACAACAAGATCGATGTCGAAGTCGTCGCCGAAGACCCAGGCAACTCGGCCGGAGATGACGTCGGGCGGAGGCGGGTAGGCGCTCACGAGCCCACCTGCTGGATCGTGCCGGCCAGCGCGCTGGCGGCAACGGTGTACGGAGAACCCATGTAGATGTTGGCGTCCGAGCTGCCCATCCGTCCGGAGATATTGAGCACGCCGGTCGATATGCAATTCTCGCCCGCCGCCAACGGCTTCTGGTAGCCGAAACAGAAGTCGCAGCTCGACACTGCTATGTGCGCACCGGCGGCACGCAACACGTCGAGCAGCCCCTCCTGCTCGGCCTGATCGTGCACCTTCTGTGATGTCGGCACGACATTGAGCTCCACGCCGGGGGCGACGGTGCGCCCGTCGAGTACAAGGGCTGCGGCCCGCAGATCCTCGATTCGCCCACTGGCACAGGAGCCGATGAACGCCTTGGTGATCGGCGTGCCGGCGAGTTCGGCGGCAGTCTGGGTGTTGACTGCACGCGCCGAGCCAGGCTGAACGACCTGCGGCACGATCTGGGTGAGATCGATGGTGTGCCGAGCTGCGTAGGTCGCACCGGAGTCAGGATAGACCGGCGTGAAAGACTGTCTCGCAACATCGTTGGCGTAGGCGAGCGAGGTTTCGTCCGGCTCGAAGATCGCGGACACGGCTCCGGTGAACATGGCCATGCCGCACAGTCCCTGACGATGGTCGATCTTCATCGACCGGGCACCGGGGCCACCGAATTCCATCACCTGATGTGCGCACCCGTCGGCCCCGACGAGGTCGATGATGGTGTGTACCAGGTCGCGGCTGTCCACTCCCGGCGCGAACTCGCCGTACAGATCGAATCGCGTGGTGGCTGGAATGTCCACGTACAGCTGGCCGGTCACCCATGCCTCGATCAGATCGCGCCGAATACCCCAGCCCAACGCACCGAACGCCCCGACTCCGCTGATGTGGCCGTCGAAGTGCACGAGGAAGTCACCCGGGATGGCCAGGCCGAGCTCGGCAGTAAGTTGGTGCCCGATGCCGCGGCCCTCGTGCAGCTCGATTCCGTAGTACTCGCACCAATCCCGGGTCACCTGGTGCACTTCTTGTTCCCGATCGTCGAGCTTGGTCAACATGTGATCGATGAAGACGACGTACCGAGACGGGTCCTCGAGCGAGGTGATGCCGAAGTCGTCACGCATCTGGCGGAACATCACATCGGTGTATCCGGGGAAGTCGTACGCGATCATTCGAGCCGGACGCACCGCATGATTCTCACCGGCACGCACGGGATCACCGCCGCAGGTTCTGCCGAGGATCTTCTCCACCATCGTGAAAGAGTCCGATGTCATCGGTTCGACTCCGCGGGAAGGTACTTGCGCTGCTGCGCTTCGACTTCGGGGAAGCCGATGAGGTCCACGAACTCGTTGTGCTGCAAGGCGTCGGCGCTGACATCTGCGGGAGCTTCGCCGGCGGCCAGGCGGCGCAGAGCCTCGCGCGCGGCACCGGTTGCGGCCATCAGCACCTGAGTGGGCAGCAGGGCCAGCCGCACGCCGATCTGCGCCAGCACCTCTGGAGTGAACTCCCGCTCGGTCCACGTCGATGCGGTGAGCGTGGCCATCAGCGGAACCCCGACCGCTCGGTGACAGTTCTCCCACTGCTCGATGGTTTCGAACGTCTTCGTCACCGGCATGATCATGTCGGCTCCGGCGTCGACGTACGCCTGCGCACGCCGTATCGCATCATCGCCACGCGCATCGGTGCGTGCGATGAGGAGAACGTCGTCCGGCATCGAATCACGCACCGCCCGAACCTTGCCCGACGCCTCCTCGACAGAGATCAAGTCCACCGGCTCGCCGACGCAGATCGGACATTTCTTGGGCGACAGCTGGTCCTCCATGAACACGCCCTGGACACCGGCCTCGGCGAACCGAGTCGCGGTGCGCGCAGCGTTGACGGCGTTTCCGTAGCCGGTGTCGATGTCTGCAACCAGGGGCAGAGACGATGCCTCCCGAATGGTTCGGACCGCCTGAAGGTTCTCGGTCATGGTGTACAGCTCGGCGTCGGGCAATCCCAGCGCAGCCGAGACGGCGAAGCCGGACGCGCACAGCGCCGAGAAGCCTGCCTGCTCGGCCAGCTTGGCCGTCAACCCGTCCCACACGCCCGGGGCATACACCAGGCCCTGTTCGGTCAGGCCTCTCAAAGTCATCGTCACGAGCACTCTCCGTTTCGTATTGCGGAACGCCTTCCGAATTTAGAGTGGCTCGGATCACAAGTCAACACCCGTCGATCGATACCGCATCGGCCGTCGGTTCGTAGGATGGCGTCGACGCTTCACCCGACCGGAAGGAACAACCCGTGGCAGTTCCCACCGAGTCCGACGCTCAGGCCGGCCGCGACATCGTCGGTGCCGTCGTGAAGGCATGCGCTCTGCTCGATCATTTCGACACGACGCATCCGGTGTGGACGCTCAACGATCTGACGACAGCGAGTCGAATGAACAAGACGACCGTGCACCGTCTGATGACGACGTTGATTCATGCCGGCTGGGTCGACAGAACGGCGGAGGGTTCGTATCGGATCGCCATGCCGGTGTTCGAGATCGGCTCGTCCGCACTGACGCAGCTCGACATCCGCGGTGCCGCCCAGCCGTACCTGTCCGACATCGCGCGAAAGTTCGGCGATACTGCCTACCTGATGGTTCCCGCAGACGAGGGTGCGGTGTGCATCGATCGCCATGAAGGCAGCAATCCGCTTGTGGTGGCCGGCATTTCGATCGGATCCGTCCTGCCCTATCACGCCACGGCCGGCCCGATGGCGATGCTGGCGTTCTCCGCTCGCATTCGCGATCGTTGGCTGGGCGGCGAACTCCCCGCATACACGAACCGGACGTTGACCTCGCCCGAAAAGTTGATCGGCCATCTCGACCGAATCCGCTCTCAGGGATATGCGCTGAGCAACTCCGACTACCTTGCGGGTGTCGCGGCAGTCGGCGCACCGATTCTCGGACGCGACGGGGTGGTGGTGGCGTCGATCAGCGTCGGTGGCCGCGTGGAGACCTTCGAAGGCGAAGCCCTGACGGACAAGGTGGAGACGATTCTCGCGGCGGCGCGCAGCCTGTCACGCGTCGCAGAGGCTCTACCTGCATCGAGTTAACAGCTACGTGAGTATTCACATCTCTAGCCTCGACGGTAGAGAGAAGAATACTTACCTACCGACGCGCTCGATGAGCTTCATGGCGTCGAAGGGCGCGTAACCCTTGATGTCGTTGTCGAAGTACACGAAGACGTCGCGTCCCGCCGACGTCCACTCGGCAATTTTCTGCGCCCATCGATCGAGGGCCTGGTCCGTGTACCCGCTGGCGTACAGTTCCTCGTCCCCGTGCAACCGGGCGTACATGAAATCCGCTGTGGGGGTGTCGATATACGGGTACTTTCCGGCGGTGTCGGCAACTACGATCGCAATGCCGTTCTCGCGCAACAGTTCCACTGCCGCGTCGGAGGCGAAACTGGAATGCCGGGCTTCGACACAGTGCCGAATCGGCCGAGACGACGGCGCAGGCAACAACACTCGATCCTCTGCCAGCTTGTCGTCCCGCGATTCCGCCAACGACACTGCAGCCGAAACTGTTCGAGGCAACAGTGTGCAGAAGTCCGCCACCTTCTGCGCGTCGAATTCGAGGTTCGGCGGCAACTGCCACAGGAACGGACCCAGCTTGTCCCCGAGGGTGAGGACCCCGGTGGCGAAGAAGTTCGCCAATGCCGACTCGACACCGACGAGCCGCTTGATGTGCGTGACGTATCGGCCACCCTTGATGGCGAACACGAAGTCGTCGGGCGTCTCGTCGTGCCACTTGGTGAAGCTCGCCGGCTTCTGCATCGCATAGAAGGTGCCGTTGATCTCGATCGAGGTCAGATGCTCGGACGCGTACCCGAGCTCTTTTCGGTGCGCCAAGCCCGCAGGATAGAAATCTCCTCGCCACGGTGCGTACGTCCAGCCGGAAATACCGATCGAAACCCGAGGTCGACGCTGCGCGGACATGAGCCGACTGTAGACGGGCAGTAGCGTCGTCGCCGCGGCTCCGGCGCTGGTATCGGTAACCTCGATGGCATGCAGCGCCCATCGGCATTCGGCTCCCTGGCGCTGGTCTGTGTGTTACTCACTGTCGGCTGCGCCGACGCGGCAGCCGAACGTCGCGACCAGCCGACGCCTCGTCAGGCCGCTGCGGTACCGGGTGTCGGGTTGACGACGGTGCCCGCAGCGATCACCACGTCGATGGTGGCGGGGATCGCCGCCGAATCGGATCCGATAAGGCACGAGGTCGGTGTCGAATCGTCGACCACCGAGATGCAGACGTCCGGGTGGGACGAGTACCCGTATCTTCGCTATACAGTGTCGGTGGTGCCGGGGACCGAGAGAACCACGCTGAACTGGTCCGGGCGCTCGGTCAACAACAACGATCTCGCGTTGCACGTGTGGAACGAAGCGACGGCCGATTGGGGTCCGCCGCTCGCGGCAGCCGAACCTCCGACACCCGGCGGGCCTATCGAACTGAGCGCCGAGGTCGCCAGTGCAAGCGGAACTGTCGAGGTTCTCGTCATCGACAGTCCTCGGGCGGATCGTTCGTTCGCCGAGACCAACGCCACCCCCGACAGGGCTTTCGCGGACGCCGACACCTACGACTTCGCGCTGCAGCACATCACCGATACCCAGTACATCTCGCGCGACGACCCCGGTGTGTATTCGGACATGACACAGTGGACTGCCGACAACGCCGACGAGTTGAAGATCGACTACAGCATGCACACCGGTGACCTCATTCAGAGCTGGATCAGCCCGGGTCGGCCGGATGCCCAGGCCCGCAAAGAGTTTCAGGCCGCCAGCGCATCGATGCAGATCCTCGAGGACGCCGGCATCGCGCACGGCGTGTTGCCCGGCAACCACGACAACATCTGGAACGCAGCGGGCAAGTTGGTGCCCGGTGAGCACGAGAAGAATCACGCACTCTACAACGAGTACTTCGGCCCGCAGCGCTATCGCGATCAGCCGTACTGGGGCGGTTCCTTTACCGCTGAGGACAATTCGGCACACTACGATCTGGTGGACATCGCCGGCGCGAAATTCCTCATGCTCTTCATCGGCTACAACCCACCCGAGAAGGTCATGCAGTGGGCAGAACGGGTACTCGACGATCACCCCGAACGCAACGTTGTCATCGGCACGCACTACTACCTCGACGAACTCGGCGAGAAGAAGCTGATGGGGTTCGGCGACATCGGATCGAGCTCGGGTCAACAGATCTGGAATCGACTCGTCGTACCCCACGAGTCGGTCTTCCTCGTCTTGTCCGGGCACGTGGACGGTCAGGTTGCCGTCGTCGACGAGAATGTCGGCGACACCGACCGCACCGTCGTGCAGTTGCTGGCCGACTACCAGTACTTCGAGGTCGACGGCGAGCGAAGTACCGGCTTTCAGCGTTTGCTCCAGTTCGACGTCGACGGCGGCTCGATGGCCGTCACCACCCATTCGCCGTCACTCGACGCGTTCGACGTCGAGAATTACGACATAAAGGACCGATACGGACCCGAGGACGGCGAGTTCGTCACCGATTTCACGTTGCGCGCCGACGTCCCCCGGGCCGTGATCGTCAACTAGCTGGCACCTCCAACGCCATCGGACCATAATCGATCCCTATGCGGTCGGGTGGACGAGCGGTGGTTCTGACGCTGGTCGCTGCCGGTATGTGGCTGTTCGCGACGCCCCCACTCGACCCCGGAACCGCGGACTTCGCTGCCGCGCCTGCACCCGTCCCACCCGTTGCTCCCGTCGTCGAACCACCACCACTGACCCTCGAGGAGCTCTCGGCTCGGGTCGATCCCGCCGTCGTCACATTGACGGCGACAGCCGGGTTTTCCGGGGTCGCCGGCACCGGCTTCGTCGTCACCCCGGACGGAATCGTGCTCACCAACTTCCACGTCGTCGAGTCCGCCACCGAGATCAGCGCAGTGAACATGGGCAACGGACTGATCTACGACGCCACCGTGCTGGGTTACGACAAATCTCGTGACGTGGCGGTCGTGCAATTGATCACCGCGGCAAACCTGCCAGTGGTCGAGTTGGCCACGGACCCACTTCCCGACGTGGGTGATGCAGTCACTGCCATCGGGAACGCCTCGGGCGCAGGGGTATTGGTACCGGCGCCCGGGGCTGTGACCGCCCTCGATCAGCAGGTGCGCACTCGCAGTTCGGTGGACGGCTCACGTAACACGCTGGACAAGATGATTCGCGTCGATGCCGATGTGCGAGCGGGAGATTCGGGTGGGCCACTGTTCGACGCCTGGGGCAGGGTGGTGGGTGTGAACACCGCCGGACTGTCGGACGAGGCGCGCAACGGCACCGAGTTCACACCACCACAGGCACCCGAGGCCTACGCCGTCCCGATCGGCGAGGCGGTTGCCGTACTCGATCAGGTGCTGGCCGGGCGGTCCGGCGGCACAGTGCATGTGGGCCCGACGCCGTACTTCGGGGTCTCGGTGCGTGACGTGTCGGTCTTCGAGAACAAACCGGCGATGGGTGCGGCCGTCGTCTCGGTGAACTCCGATTCTCCCGCGGAGATTCTCGGCTTGTCGGCGGGAGACATCATCGTCTCGCTGGATGGAACGGACGTACAGTCCTCCGCGGATCTGTCGGAGGCACTCGTCGGTCGCATCCCGGGCGATACCGCCGTCGTGGAGTGGGTGGACGATGCAGGCGTAACCACCACCGGCACAGTCACTCTCGCCCAGGGAACCCCGAGCGCCTGAGGGCGATCAGGCCTGCAACACCGACAACACATTGCCCGCCGGGTCTGTGAACCAGGCGATCAGCGGCCCACCGTGTCGAAAGATTCCCTTGTCGTCGGTCCCCATATCTGGATACTGTTGGAACGCAACACCTTTTGCGGTCAGCACATCGACTGCAGCCTCGATGTCGACCACCGGGAAGTTGAGGATGGTGTACTGCGCCGGCACGTGGCCGGGCCGAGGGTAGACCAGCACCGTCGCGGCTCCCAGGTGTAGTTCGAGCATCCCCATCTCGTTGTCGGTCACCTCGAGACCGAGGGTGTCGGCGTAGAACGTGCGGGCCGCAGGCAGGTCGTCGACGGCGAATCCGGAGAACGGTGCTCGGGCCAGATCAATGGTGGTCATGGACGAATTATCGCGCTCTCTCACGTGCCACGGGCCGATATCCGAGTAGCGTGGCTTCCGTGACTATTCGCCTCGGTTACCAGATGCCCAACTTCAGCTACGACGGTTCGGTCGCAGAACTCTTTCCCCAGGTCATCGCGCAGGCGCGCGAGGCCGAAGCGGCCGGGTTCGACACCGCGTTCGTGATGGATCACTTCTACCAACTCCCTGGAATCGGCAAGCCCGACGAGCCCATGGTCGAGGCCTACTCCGCGCTGTCCGCCCTTGCGACGGCCACCGACACCATCCAGCTCTCCGCCCTGGTCACCGGAAACACCTACCGCAATCCGGCGATCCTGGCCAAGACCGTCACCACGCTCGACGTCGTCAGCGGCGGTCGCGCGATCCTCGGCATCGGAGCCGGCTGGTACGAACTCGAGCACCAGAGCTTCGGACTCGAATTCGGCACCTTCACCGATCGGTTCGAGCGTCTCGACGAGGCCCTGCAGATCATCGAACCCATGCTCCGCGGCCAGCGTCCCACGTTCGACGGCCTCTGGTACCAGGTCGAGAACGCCATGAACGAGCCGCGCATTCGCGACGATCTGCCGATCATGCTGGGCGGTGGTGGCGAGAAGAAGACCTTCGGCCTGGCTGCCCAGTTCGCAGATCACCTCAACATCATCTGCGACGCAAACGAATTGCCGCGCAAGATGGCGGCCGTTCAGGCTCGGTGCGAGGAAGTCGACCGCGACCCGAAGGACCTCGAAACGAGCTTCCTCGCGTTCGTCATCATCGACGAGGACGGCGACAAGGCCAAGGAATTGCAGCGCGAGTTCGTGCTGAAGCAGGGCCTCGATCTGACGAACCTCTCCGAGGAGGATGCCGCGAAGGCCACCGATCGCCACTTCTGCGGAACCCCCGACGATGTCGCCGAGCAGGTGCAGAAGCGCGTCCTCGATCAGGGCATCGACGGCGTCATCATCAACCTGATCACCAACGGGCACCAGCCAGGAGCCGTCGAGCTGGCAGGAAAGGCATTGAAGCCTCTCGTCTGACACGGCTGTCGCCTGCTCCGCACGTGTGGCGGAGCAGGCGACAACAGCAGGACCCAACCGGTGCTATCGAGGCGGTTTGACTGCCAGCACCGGCTTGGGGCACGAGAGCAGCAGCTGCTGGGCGGAGCTGCCCATCAGCAGTTTGCCCACTGCTGACCGGTGTCTGATTCCGATGACCAGCACATCGGCATCGTCGCCGTCCATGACGGTGAGCAGTGCGTCGACGGTATCCGGGACCACAGCCTGGTCCAGGACATACTCGACACCGGAACGATCGAGGGTGGCGTGCAACTCCGTCACGGCCTCGGAATCCGCGAATCGCGGATCGGCCAAGGAGTCGCCGGTGGAGGTGTTGACGACCTTGAGGCCGGTGTTGCGGAACTTGGCCTCGGCGATTCCGTGCTCGAGTGCCGCGGCGCCGAATTTGTCAGGGGTGTAGCCGACGACGATCATGCATTTTCCTTCGTCTTCTGGAGGGTGGGTGCAGTGCGGGGCCGAACGAGCTTTGCCACGAACGGCGCAGCCAGTAGCAGAACGATGACGACGTAGACGACGATGGCGATGGGTTCGGAGAGGACGCTGCTCCATTCGCCGCCGCCGAGCTGCAGCGTCTGGCGCAGTTGACGCTCCACTCGTGGACCGAGGATGACGCCGATGATGAGTGGCAGGACGGGTAGTCCGAAGCGCCGCATCATCAGTCCGAGCAATCCGAAGATCAGCAGCAGAACCAGGTCGAGCCACTGGAGATTGACGGCGTAGGCACCCAGCACGGCAAAGAACAGAATTCCCGCGTACAGGTACGGCCGCGGTGTGCGCAGCAGCTTTGCCCACAGTGGTGCCAACGGGAGGTTGAGCACGAGCAGCAGGAAGTTACCGATGAACAAGCTCGCGATCAACGTCCAGATCAGCAGCGGTTCCTTGTCGAACAACGTCGGTCCGGGCTGAATTCCGTATGACACGAACGCGGTGAGCATGACTGCCGCAGTGGCATTCGTGGGCAGACCCAACGACAGCATCGGCACGAGAGTGCCTGCCGCAGAGGCGTTGTTGGCTGCCTCTGGCCCTGCAACACCCTCGATGGCACCCTTGCCGAATTCCTCCGGATGCTTGGACAGCTTCTTCTCGGTGATGTACGACAGGAACGTCGGCAGCTCGGCGCCGCCGGCGGGCAACGCGCCGAACGGGAATCCGTATGCGGTACCGCGCAACCACGGCTTCCACGATCGCTTCCAATCGCTCTTGCCCATCCATGGGCGCCCGACGGGAATCACCTCGGCCGGCTTGCGGCGCAGATGCGCAGCGACCCACAGGGCCTCGCCCAGTGCGAACACGGCGACAGCGATGACCACGATGTCGATTCCGTCGGAAAGTTGAGCTACACCGAAGGTCGCCCGGGGTTGGCCGGTGAGGAAATCGATTCCCACGAGTCCGATGGCGAGTCCCAGCAGCAGAGAGATGCATCCGCGCAATTTCGAGCTGCCGAGTACCGCAGTCACAGCGACCAAGGCCAGCACCATGATTGCCAGGTACGAGGGCGCTCCCAGCGACACCGCGAACCGCGAGACGATGGGGGCGAACAGCACCAGAAGCATGGTTCCGATCGATCCGGCGATGAACGATCCGATGGCGGCCGTGGCGAGTGCTTGCGCGGCCCGCCCGGCCTTGGCCATCTTGTTGCCTTCGATAGCGGTGATCACCGACGACGATTCGCCCGGAGTGTTGAGCAGGATCGACGTGGTCGAGCCACCGTACATGCCGCCGTAGTAGATTCCGGCGAACATGATGAATGCCGCACTGGGACTGACGTTGTAGGTGATCGGAAGGAGCAATGCGACGGTCATTGCCGGGCCGATCCCCGGCAGTACACCCACCGCGGTGCCCAGCAGCACTCCGATGCACGCATAGAGCAGATTCATCGGGGTGACGGCTTCGGAGAAGCCTTGCATCAGCCAGTTCAGATTGTCCATCAGAGTATTCCGTCCAGAATGCCTGCAGGCAGCGGTATCCCGAGCCCGACGTAGAACGCATAGAAGCTCAGAAGTGAGAGAACGAGCCCGATGGCCAGGTTACGAATCCAGTGTCGATTGCCGAGAATCGTTGCGGCCCCGCCGAAGAGCATCGCCCCGACGATCACCCAACCCAGCGTGTCCACCAGCACGATCGTTGCCACGAAGAGCCCGACGAGCAGTCCGACGGTCGTCCAGTCGGCCGGAGTAGAGGTGTCGATGTCTTCACCACCGTCCTGCTCACCTCGGCTGCCCCTGAGGGTTGCCACGGCGAGCAAGACGGAGCAGACGAGCATCGCGATCCCCACGACGATGGGAATCAGCTTGGGACCCACGGGATCGACCTTGGCGAATTCCGCTGTGAGAGAGAGCGCGTCGACGATCAAGAATACGCCGACCACCAGCAGTACCGCGCAGACCAGGAGCTGCGCGCGGTCCGGACCGACCTTCTCCGACCCAGTCTCACCGCTATCGTCGGTGCGGTCGACCGTGGCGGTCATACGAGTCCCAGTTCTGTGAGTGTCGACTCGACCCGGGCATCCTGATCTCGCAGGAACTGCTCGAAAGCAGGTCCGGTCTCGAATGCGTCGATCCATCCGTTGGTCACGAGCGCTTCCTTCCATTCGTCGGTGCCGTGCAGCTCGGTCAACGCCGCAACCATCTGTGCACGAACGTCTTCGGGTGTTCCGGGCGGTGCGAGAACACCGCGCCAATTGGTGAACTGCAGATCGATACCGGCTTCGGTCAGGGTCGGTGCATCGATGCCGGGAAGTCGCTCGGCTCCCGACACGGCCAGCACTCGCACCTGTCCGGCCTCGATCTGATCGATGTACTCGCCCAGCCCCGACGTGCCCGCGGAGATCTTGTTGCCCAGCAGAGCCGTCAACAGATCGCCGCCGCCGTCGTAGGACACGTAGTTCACGGCTGTCGGATCCACGCCCACCGTGCGCGCGGTTTCCATCGGAAACAGGTGGTCGGGCCCACCCGGGGAAGATCCGCCGCCGATCGTCACCGACGACGGGTCTGCTTTCCACGCCGCGACGAAGTCACCGACGGTCTGGAACGGCGAATCCGCGGGGACGAGAATTCCCTCTTGTTCTTCGACGATCTTGGCGAGCGGGGTGGCGTCGGAGACTCGATCGGTCGAGCCGTTGGTGTACATCGCGCCGACGACACCGAGTCCCATCATCATCATCAGGTCGTCGTTGCCTGCCTCGTTCATCAATCGAGCCATGGCGACGGTTCCGCCTGCCCCGATGACGTTGAAGACCTCGACGCGGCCGGTGATGTCGGTTTCTTCCATGATCTTCACTGCGCTTCGTGCAGTGAGGTCGTAACCACCACCGGGACTGTTGGGCACCATCATCCGGATGCGGTGCAGCCCCTCGCCTTCGTCGCCTCGGGTGACGCCACATGATGCGAGCGCCAGCACGAGCAGTGGGATCAGTGCCAACACCACTGTCAGCCTTCTGGGCATCGGTCCTCGTTTCGGTTCGGTCTCTGTGAGACTGTGATCGGTAGCAAGTATCGATTCCAACGTGATGCGAGTCACTTTTGAGAAACCAATGGAAGTTAAGTTCTTTGTGGTCACGACAGAGTCGACGAGCAGTCAACCGACGACACACCCTCACCCTCGCCGGTCAGTACTTGGTGTTGCAGCTCGCCGTCCTCGCCCTCGTACTCGGTGCCGTCGCCGCGATATCGATAGAGCAGTCCACCGACGAATTTCGCGACCTGCGCGGAGCTCGGATGCTTTCCGTTGCCGAGAATCTGGCGTCGACTCCCGTCGTTCGTGATCAGCTGGACGCGCCATTGGTGGAACGAGTGCTCGCACCCGACGTAGATCGGGCGGTCGCGCTCTCCGGCGCATCGCTGGCAGAAATAGTGTCCACCGACGGTGCTGTGATCGTGTCCACCGATCCCACCCGAATCGGTAGCTCAGCCGCACTGGGGGACAGCGACGTCCTCGACGGCCGCGGGTGGTCGGGTGACATCGAATCTGCGGGCATCCGGTCCATTGCCGGCCACGTTCCCGTCCTGGCACCCGATGGTTCGGTGCTCGCCATCGTGACCGTGGCGGAGCGGTACCCGTCTACGTGGACACTGTTGTCCGAGTCCGGAGCGAGATTGATTCTGTACCTGGCAATCGGTGCCGGTCTGGGTGCCGTGGGGTCGTGGTTGCTCTCTCGCCGGATACGGCGACACACGTTCGGCCTGGAGACGGCAGAGATCGCAAGCCTCGCCGACCATCGAGAAGCGTTGTTGCACAGTATCCGTGAGGGGGTGATTGCCATCGGAAACGACGGCACCATCACCGTGATCAACGACAGCGCATGCACACTTCTCGGGCTCGATCCCACCGTGGTCGGCAAGCAGGTGGACCACGTCGGCATCGACGACGGGGTACTGGACGTTCTGAAGTCCGACGGAGAGGTGGCGGACTTCATCGTCACGACCGCGCACAGGGTGCTCGCACTCAACCGCCGCACCGCCACCAGCCGCGGACAACACATCGGCACCGTCACCACGATGCGTGACAGCACCGAGCTCGCGTCGATGCAGAGTCAGCTGACGTCACACCGCAGTGTCACCGATACGCTCCGCGCCCAGACTCACGAATTCGCCAATCAACTCCATACCATTTCCGGCTTGGCCCAATTGGGCAGTTACGACGAGGTGACAGCCCTCGTCGGCACCCTCACCCGTAGGCGGGCGGAGATCAGCGAATCGATCACCGCACACATCCACGATCCGGCGGTGGCAGCGCTACTCATTGCGAAGACGTCGTTGGCCGCAGAGATCGGCGTGCGCCTGACTCTCGACCCCGCATCCAACCTGAGACCGCTCGACCCCGCGATGTCGACGGACGTGATCACGGTGGTGGGCAATCTCGTGGACAACGCACTCGACGCATCGCGCGAATGCGGCGAGCGTGCCATCACGGTCGTCATCGACGACACAGACGAGTTGGTCATCGACGTCACCGACTCGGGCCGAGGGGTGCCGGAACACATGCGACAATCCGTGTTCTCACGGGGAGTGACCTCGAAACCCGACCAACCCGGCGGGCGCGGAATCGGTCTCGCTCTGGTCCGATTGGTCAGTACGCAACACGGCGGAACAGCGATGGTGGACGACGCCGCCACCGGGGGCGCTAGATTCCGGGTGCGAATCCCGTTGCCGGAGCGAGAGAGCACAGGAGAACGATGAGCGCATCGATGACCGTCCTCGTGGTCGACGACGACTTCATGGTGGCCGACATTCATCGTCGCTTCGTGGACCGGACAGACGGCTTCAGGGCAGTGGGTGTAGCTCGTACTGCAGCGGAAGCACTCACTGCCATTGCCGAACTACAGCCGGATCTGGTTTTGCTCGACGTCCATCTTCCGGACGCATCGGGGCTCGACGTCCTCCGAACGTTGCGCGCGCAGAACAACGCCGTAGGCGTCATCATGATCACCGCCGCTCGCGAATTGGATACCGTCAATGCTTCGCTGACCGGTGGTGCCACGGACTACCTCATCAAACCCTTCGAGTACGTGAACCTGAGAGACAAGCTCGACGCGTTTCTGGCGCGCCGGAAGGCTCTGTCCACGGATCGGCTCGACCAGGGTGTCGTCGACGCTCTGTTCGGTCGTGGAACCGCCGCCGCCGAACGCGTGCAGTTGCCGAAGGGAATGTCCGCCGAGACAGGGAAGTCGGTGCTCGACGTCATCACGCCGGGAACCGAATTGTCGGCGAGTGAATGTGCCGATCTCGTCGGGATTTCGCGCGTGAGTGCACGCCGATACCTCGAGCATTACCTGACACACGAGATTCTCGATATCCGGCTGCAGTACGGCAGGGCCGGGCGACCCGAACGGCTGTATCGCCGTCGATAGTGGCACGCCGGCATACCTCCAGCAGTAGCCACGACGGCGTGAGCAGTGGCATAGTTCCCCCGTGGCTCAGCTGAGGATGAACGGGCACCGTGTCTTGGTCGCAGACCTGACCGGTGACTCCCTGCGCGCGATGTCGGGCTCGATGGTGGCCTATGAGGGCGATGTTGCTTTCAAGAGCGCCGGGATGGGCGGTGGCGGCGGATTCCGCGCCGCACTCAAACAGAAGGTGACCGGAGAGTCACTGTCGTTGATGGACGTATCGGGTAAGGGCACGGTCTACTTTGCTGCCGATGCCCAAGACATCACGCTGGTCGAGGTGCAGGGCGACAATCTTCACGTCGAATCCTCCCAATTACTCGCTCTCACAGGTCAATTGAAGACCGACGTCAAGTTCTCCGGCCTGCGTGGCGCATCGTCGGGACAGGGTTTGTTCACCACTGTCGTCAGCGGATCCGGCACCGTGGCGCTGTTGTCGAAGGGTGGGCCGATCATTGCCCTCGCCGTCGATCCCCAGTACCCCCTCGTCGTCGATCCCGACGCATTCGTCGCCCACCGCGGCCAACTGAACCAGAGCTTCGTCACCGACGTCACGTGGCGCTCCGCCATCGGCGGGGGCAGCGGCGAGGCGTTCTCCCTCCGCTTCGACGGCCAGGGCGTCGTCTACATCCAACCCGAGGAGCGCTGACGTGCCACTCGAACTCGTCAACAGCAAAGTCGTGAAATCCGTTCTGGCACCGAATCAGAACGTGCTCGCGCGTCGTGGGTCGATGCTCTATTACACCGGCGACGTCCGGTTCGTTCCGCACTCGATGGGCGGCTCGGCCGGTGCCATGCCGGGCATGGGCGGCGTCGCCGGGATGGCCGGCCGGATGATGGCGGGCGAACACGTGGCGATGATGGCTGCAGAGGGGCAGGGCGAGGTCTTCTACGGTCACGCCGGACTGTACGTCGAGATCATCCACCTCGACGGTTCGTCGATGCTGACCGTCGAAGCCGATCGACTCCTGGTGCACGACGGGTACCTGCAGAGTTCCATCGTCGCCCTGACCTCCCAGGGTGGCGTCCGCGGAGCAGTGCGCGGCGCGATGACCGGGCAAGGTCTGTTCACGACGCAACTCACCGGTCAGGGCAGCGTCGCGGTCCTCTCGCACGGCGGCGCTACACCGTTGCAGGTCGGGCCCGATCACCCACAGGTGGTGGTCGATCCGCAGGCGTACGTGTGCCACATCGGCAACATCAACGTCGACATCTCCGCCAATGTCGGCTGGCGCGACGCCGTCGGCAAGGGCAGCGGCGAGGCGATCCAGTTGAAGATGACCGGTATGGGCACCGTGTGGGTCCAGGCGTCCGAGCAGAAGTTCTAGGGAGCGGCAATGAGTTTGGACATTCACACCCCGTACACCCTGCCGGTCAACGACAACGTGCCCGGCAACGACTATGCGTTCTGCGTCGAACTCGCAGGCCAGCCGTGGTTCACCTCGAAGGGCGCGATGATCGCGTACTACGGCAACATTCGCTTCGAGCCGCTCGGGCAGACGTCGATGCCTGCCATCGTCGCCGCGCGGTTCTCGTCTCCGCTGTACTCCAACGACTGGGTACTGGCGCAGGGGCAGGGCAAGCTGATCCTCGGCGATCGCGGATTCAACATCAACAGCTACGACCTCGACGACGGCAACCTGACGATCCGAGCTGCGAATCTGCTTGCGTTCGAGCCGACTCTGGACCTCAAGCAGTCCATCGTCCCCGGATTTCTGACACTGCTCGGTACCGGAAAGTTCCTGGCCTCCTCCAACGGCACCGTCATGTTCGCCGAGCCGCCGCTTCGCATCGACCCGGAAGCGCTTGTGGGATGGGCAGATTGCCCGTCCCCGTCGCATCACTTCGATGCAGACTGGATGCAGAACTTCCTCGGCGCGGCACGCGGATTTCTCGGTGCCAACAGCGGCGAGGAGCGTCAGTTCGACTTCACCGGCGCCGGCACCGTGCTGATCCAGTCGAGCGAGAAGGTGCTCAACGATTCGCACCTGTTGCGCTACATCGAATCGCAGACGGTCTCTCTCGGTCAGAACTCGCTGCGGGCTCTGCACAACACCATCGGGGCCCGGCTACAGCAGTAGCCCGGCCCGCATCGCCTCGACGGTGCCGGCGAGATTGTCGAACATCATGACGTGCCCGGCATTGTCGATGCATGCAAAATGCACCCCTGCGGAAGCCAATCGAGACTCCTGGCTCGGCGCACCGGTGCGGTCTCCGTAGACGTACAACCGCGGTACAGTGAGCGACTCCAGCATGGACTGCACCGTCGGATCAGGTCCCACGCACAGGCTGACGGCGGTGCGATGAAGTGCAACCGGATCGGCAATCCGCAGGGTGGAAGCCCATTCCGGATCGGATTCGGCGATCAATCGGTCGATACCGGTATCGACGAACTCGGCCTCCGACTGCCGGGCAATCTCGACACTGGCGGTGCCGTCCCACGGCAACAGGTTGGGTTCGAGCACGATCAGTCGGCCCACCAGATCGGGTCGACGGTAGGCGAGCACCGTGGCGATCGATCCACCCAGGCTGTGGCCGACGAGGTCGACCGACGTCAGATTACGCTGATCGAGCAGGTCCGCAACGGCAGCGGCATGGTCGTCGAGCGAATAGCCGAAATCGAGCGGGCGATCGCTGAAACCGAAGCCGAGCAGATCCGGCAGCAGCCGCTCTCGACCCTCGAACGTCGCGTCTGCGGCAACAGCACCGAATGCCGGGACACCCGCCGATCCGAGGCCGTGCAGAAAGACCAGAGCCGGGTCGGTGCGGCCCGGCAACGTGAGCGCGCGGACGCTCGGCGGCAGTTCGGAGAAAACGCGCATACTGGAGTATCACCCCAGGAGGTACTGCCATGGCCAACCAAGGTCCCTTCGGATTCGGATCCGACGACTTCGACAAGTTCGCGCGCGAGGCAACCGAGGGACTGCGCGAGGTTGTCGGCTCGCTCTTCGCCTCGAATGTCGGAGCGCCGAAAGCTCCGCCGGAGCCCGAAACCACCGGTCAGAAGGGTGACGGGGTCTGGGCGATCTACAGCGTCGACGACGCCGGATCACCGCAGATCGACCAGCTCTACGCCACCGAACTCGATGCCCTCCGTGCGCACAAGGACAACACCGACCCGCGTCGACGGGTCCGTTTCCTGCCCTACGGCGTGAGCGTCAGCGTTCTGGAGGACTGAATCGGTACCTTCGAACCTCATGACCACACAGCAGGAGCCCATCTCGATTCCGTTGGGTCGGCCCGTGTTCGTGCAGGCGCTGAGATACACGGCATTGTTCGATCAGAAGCCGTTTGCCGAGGCACTGTTGATCTACACCGACAACGGCGCGTACAAGATCATGTCTCCGGGCGAGGATCACTACGGAAGTTACGTCTCGTACACCGACGTCGCGGCCAACCCGCAACACGTGATCTTTCTGTCGTGGCCGTCGGAGGATTGGGGCCGCAACGTCGCATCCCATACCCTGACTTTCAATCCCGATTCCGCGGCGTTCACCCAGGTGCTCGTGCTACCCGGCAATCCGGTGCCTCGCTCCCAGTACGGTTACGCGCTACCGACTCCCGATCCGCAGAGCGTGGACATGACGGCATCCTGGGATCAGGTCCGCGAAACCTACGCCTCGACCTTCGAGGAGCTACGCGCACTCGCGACGTAACTCAGCGGCCGAATGCCTCCACCGCATTCGCGGCTTGTTCGACGCCACCGTGCGCACGCACCTCGGCACCGAGTTCTGCTGCACGTGAACCGAATTCGCGAGACTCGGCCACAGCCTCGGCGAGCATCACAGTCGTGACCTTCTCGAAGTCCAGGTGCACGCCCACCCCGAGTTCGGCGAGCATCGCGGCGTTGCCGAACTGATCGACAGCCTGCGGTACCGCCACGGTCGGTACGCCGAACCACAGCGCCTCGGTGCACCCGCCCATCCCGGCGTGGGTGACGAAGACGGTGGCGGCGTCCAGTACCGCGAGCTGCGGAACATGTTCGTGTACTTCGACATTCGCAGGGAGGTCACCCAACACGGCCGGGTCGACGCGTCGGCCTATGGAGATCACCACATGCCAGTCCGTGTTCCCGAACGCCTCCATGCACATGCGGTAGAACTCGGGTCGCTCGTTGTATCCGGTACCGAGCGAGATGTACAGGACAGGGGCTTCGGGTGCCGTCCAACTGCGATCACTCAGGCGTACCGGATCCAGGCACGGGCCGACGAACTGCACCGAATCGGCCACTCGGTCTGCATGCGGCTGCATCACCCGTGGAATCAGCGACAGGCAGTGCGCCGGATACGTGATCCACTCCCACGGATCAACGTCGATGTCGTTCTCTCGCAACCAGGTTGCATAGGTATCGCGGTAGACGACACCGGTCGGCGACTCTCGGATAGCGGCCATCCCGTCCCCGAGATCCTCGGCATACCCGTCCCACGCCACGTACGTCGGCGAGAGTTGCACGGCAGGCACCCCGTAGCGCACCCCCAGGACCGGTGCAGTCATGCCGCCGATGTCGTACAGGAACAGCTCCGGCTGATCGTCGTCGTACACCGCGGTCAGCACCGGAAACGACTGTATCGCCTCGTCGAGGAACACCTGCATGGCCGAGGCCGGATCATCGGGCCACGACGCCTCTCCGTCAGGGAGTATCGACTCGAACGAGACCACCTCCACGCCTACGGGTTCCACCATGTGCCGCAGAGAATCTCCGACGGCATACGTGACGCGATGACCTCGTCGCACCAATTCGGCAATGACGGCCAGTGATGGATAGATATGACTGGGAGCCGTCGTGCCGATCATTGCGATGTGCATGGGCATCACCGTACGACGGGCGTCCGCTTCGGGCTAGCGGTTTTCGTTGGCGATCAGATCGAGCAGACCGGGGAACCGATCCTCGAGCTCTCGGCGACGCAGCGTGACCTTCCGACTGTTACCGCGGTCCACCTGAAAGACCAGCCCCGCTTCTCGCAGCACTCGAAAGTGATGTGTGAGAGTCGATTTGGTGACACCGAGCTCGAAGGACATGCACGTTCGCTCGGCACCGTCGTCGTCGCCGACGAGTTCGGTGACCACCTTACGACGCAGCGGATCCGCCAGTGCCGACATCACTGCACCGAGCTGCATTTCCTCGGGCTCCGGATGCCCGTTCTCGTCTGCCATGCGCTCCTCCCGCGTCAAGGTACGACTTGCGCCGTACCTTGAAACCTGTTCTAGTACGAAAAGTATCGTACCTAGACCCAGGGGGATTCATGAGGGCAGTTCTACCGGTCGTACTTGCAGCGCAGTTCGTCGTGCCGATGTCGATCTCGGGTACCGCCATCGCGCTGCCGGTCATCGCAGCCGATCTCGGCTCCGATCCCACGCCGCTGCAGTGGGTCGTCAACGGCTTCAACGTCGCGTTCGCCCTGTTCACCGTCGTCTGGGGTGCGGTGTCGGATCGCATCGGCCACCGCACGTCGTTCCGCATCGGTGTGCTGCTCACTGCCACCGCCAGCCTGGTCAGCGCACTCGCGCCCTCATTACTCGTACTGGACGCGGCGCGGGTTGTCGCGGGCATCGGTGCCGCCGCGGTTCTGGTGGGCTCGACGTCGATTCTGTCGCTGCATTTTCACGGGACCGCGCGGGCCACGGCATTCGCACTGTTCGGCACCGTGAACGGGCTCGGCTTGGCTCTGGGGCCCACTATCTCCGGCCTGCTGATCGCCGCGGTCGACTGGCGCGGGGTATTCGCTGCTCAAGCGATTGTCCTTCTGGTTGCGGCTGTGGGCACCCTGGCCTTGCCTGCGCTGCGAAGCGAAAGCACCGCGAACCGTCTCCTGGACTTCACACTTCTGCGCAACCGTCGATTCCTCGCCCTGTGCCTGGTCCCGGTCGCCGGAGCCATCGGCTTCGTCACCCTGCTCACCTATCTGCCCGCTGCCCTGAGCGCCGTCTCGTCCCTGACCCCCGGCCGGGCGGGACTGTTCATGCTGGCGATGACCATCCCGGTTCTTCTCGCCCCACTGACCGTCGCACGACTGAGCACAATGTTCGACGCCATCACGCCCACTCGCGTCATCCTCGCGAGCCTCGGCTTCCTCGTACTCGGCAACCTCGGCATGCTGGCGCTGCAGCCCGGCGTACCGCTAGCCGCCGTGGTGGTCCCCATGATCGCAGTGGGGCTCGGCTTCGGTCTGCCCATCGGCCTGGTCGACGGCGAAGCACTCGCCGCGGTTCCGCCGCACAGCAGTGGCACCGCAGCCGGGGTGCTCAACCTGTTCCGCATCGGCAGCGAGGCCATCGCGGTCGCCGGCTATGCCTGGCTGCTGGCCTTCCTCATCCGCGGGCGGGTGTCGAACGAGGTCGACGCCGACGCCACTGCATCCGGGCAACCCGGATTCGCCGATGCCTACTCGTACGCGTTCACCGAGGTGATCGCCGTCGTCGTCGCCGCTGTCGCCGTCACCGCAGCGGCAATCATTGCTCTTTCCCGGACGGCACGATCCGACGTATCGTCGGCGAATGCCTTTCCTGCAACCGGTGACCCTCGCTGACGATCTCGTGACCCTGGAGCCGCTGAGCCACGACCATCTCGAAGGACTCTCCGACGCCGCCCGCGACGGCGAGTTGTGGAACCTCTGGTACACCAGCGTTCCGAAACCCGAGGACATGGCGGCAGAGATCGATCGCCGTCTCGGACTGCTCGAAACAGGAAACATGCTTCCGTTCACGCTGCGCCGCAACGACACCGGCCAGATCATCGGTGCGACGACGTTCTGCAACGTCGACTCGACCAACCGCCGGGTCGAGATCGGATACACCTGGAATGCCCGCTCCGCGCACGGAACCGGCACCAACGCCGCGAGCAAGTTACTGTTGCTGACGCATGCCTTCGAGGAACTGGGCTGCATCGCCGTCGAATTTCGCACGCACTGGATGAACCTGCAATCGCGCACTGCGATCGCAAAGCTCGGTGCCAAGCAGGACGGCATTCTGCGCAATCATCAACGCATGCCCGACGGTTCACTGCGCGACACCGTGGTGTTCTCGATCATCGAATCCGAATGGCCCGCCGTCCGCAACGAACTCCGCAGGCGTACCGCACGGTAGGTTGGCCCCATGCGTGTGGATGGGCGGGACATTCCCGTAGCGGGGAACCTGCTTCAACCGCTGGTGCGAAGAACCAGCGACATCATTCGGGTCGTGTCGGCTGTGGTGCTGCTCGGTGTGGTCATCGCCGGTTCGCTGATCACCAGAAATCAGTGGGATGCGCTCGAGCAATCGGTGTCGAACATCGTCGGTGTACTCAGCCCCGATCAGTCCAATGCCGTCTATATCGTCTACGGCGTCGCCATTCTCGCGCTTCCGTTCGGAGTGCTGATCGGCCTGATTGCCGGCCGTAAATGGAAACTGCTCGCCGGCTACGCAGCAGCGGCACTGCTGGCCGCGTTGGCGCTGTCGATCACCGGCACCGGAATCTCCACTCCCACCTGGGACCTGGACGTTCCCGAGCGACTGGATACCTTCCTCTCGCAGTTCCTCGACGACTCACGTTGGATCGCCATGTTGGCTGCGGCCCTGACGGTGTCCGGCCCCGGCTTACCCGCGCGGTGGCGTCGGGCATGGTGGACGCTGTTGCTCGCGTTCGTGCCGATTCATCTGGTCGTCTCCACCGTCGTCCCGGCTCGCTCGATGCTCGGCCTCGCCGTCGGGTGGCTCGTCGGAGCCGTCATCGTCCTGTTGGTCGGCACACCCGCTCTCGAGGTTCCGCTCGACGCAGCAGTTCGTCTGTTCCGCGATCGCGGCGTCACCATCGACAAGTTCACCGTGGTGCGTCCCGCCGGACCGGGTCCATTGGTGTTGAACGCACACACGCCCGACGCCGACGTAGTGGTCGAGTTGTACGGGCAGAATCAGCGCAGCGGCGGCGCCCTCCGACAGTTCTGGCGCTGGATCACGCGACGGGGCAGTGAGACTGCGCCACTCCATGCATCGATGCGCCGGGCAGTCGAGCATCGAGCCCTGATGGGTTTGGCCATCGAGAGGCTGGGTGCGGCGGGCAGCCATCCGCTGGCGGTAGCGGCGCTCGATCGGGGGTGGACGTTGTACGCGCACGACCTACCCCACGGTCAGTCGATCGAGGCCGAGCACGACGACGCCACCCTCACCGCGTTGTGGAAGGCACTGAACACCCTGCACGAGAACCAGATCTCGCACGGGGACCTGCATCGAGGCGAACTCCGAATCGACGAGGGTCGAGCCTTGTTCTGCGGTTACGGCCACGCCGAACTGGGTGCGTCCGATGCCCAGATGCAATCGGATGTGGCGCAGCTACTCCTCACCACCGCAGACCTTTTCGGCCCTCGCCGTGCCGTTGCGACCGCCGTCGGAGTCCTCGGCTTCGATACCGTGATCGCGGCATCGGGCCGGCTCACCAAGTCGGCCATTCCGTCTCGGATTCGTCAATCGGTTCACGACGCAGGCAAGACGATGAAGGCCGTCCGGCTCGAGGTGCTCGAGCAGACCGGTGCCGCCAAGATCGAGGCCGAACAGGTCACTCGCTTCAGCCGAAACCAGATCATCTCGCTCGTGTTGTTGATCGGATTGGTCTACGTCGCGTACCCGTTCATCAGTGCGGTGCCTGCGTTCGTCACCGAACTGGGTTCGGTGAACTGGTGGTGGGTTCTGCTCGGGTTGGCGGTCTCGGCTCTGACGTACGTCGGTGCCGGAGCTGCGTTGTGGGCGTGCGCGTTCGGCAAGGTCAGCTTCTGGAATCTGACGGTCATGCAGGTTGCCAACACCTTCGCCGCGACGACGACCCCCGCGGGCGTCGGAGGCCTGGCTCTGAGTGTGCGATTCCTGCAGAAGGGCGGACTGGGCGCTGTTCGCGCGACTGCGGCTGTGGCACTGCAACAATCGGTCCAGGTGATCACGCACGTGAGCCTGTTGATCTTCTTCAGCGTCGTCGCCGGTACCTCCTCGGGACTGTCGAACATGGTGCCCGGCAACACCGTGCTGTATCTGATCGCCGGTGCCGCATTCGGCGTCGTCGGGACGTTCATGTTCGTACCCAAGCTCAGGCTGTGGCTCAAAGTGGCCGTCCGGCCGCAGGTCACCGAAGTCCTCACCGAACTGGGCGAGCTTGCGCGAGATCCCAAGCGCTTCTCGATCATCATTCTTGGTTGCGCCGCAACGACATTAGGTGCAGCGCTGGCATTGTGGGCGAGCATCGAAGCCTTCGGCGGTGGCACGACCTTCGTGACCGTGACCGTCGTGACGATGATCGGCGGCACATTGGCCTCCGCTGCCCCGACACCCGGCGGCGTCGGTGCCGTGGAGGCCGCCCTGATCGGCGGTCTTGCGGCGTTCGGTCTACCTGCCTCGATCGCAGTACCGTCGGTGTTGCTCTACCGCGTGCTGACCTGCTGGTTGCCGGTGTTCCTCGGGTGGCCCACGCTGCGTTGGATGACCGAGAAAGACATGGTCTGACCCCGTAGGACGACGGGTACGCCCGATTTCGGCCTCGCCAGAGGTCACGCTGGTAGCGTTCGTGATGGCCGGGGATCTGCCCATGAGAGGTACGCCCATTTCCAGACCAGGGATTACGGTGGAGGCCGAAGGCCGCACGCAGTACAGACCTGGGATCGGCACCCCTCTCGACAGTGTCGAGGACGACTACACCTACTTCGCGAACACCGCGCGTGAGCGGTGGGTGCGTTATTTCATCGGAGTCGTGACGCTCCTGTTCGGGGTGTCCGGCGTCCTGATGTCTGCCACCGGCATCCACTACGAGGGCCTCGACGTCTACATCTTCATCGGCTCGTTGACGACGATTCCGGTGGCGCTCGCCTGGTTCCTGCGGCCGTGGCCGTCACCACGAGTGGCCAACGCCTTTGTTCTTTACGCCGACATCGGCGTCGTAGCCACCCTGTTCAGCAGCACGAACTACCTCGTTCCGCTGACCGGGTGCATGATGTTCACCATCGTGGCGGTCTTCACCGTCATTGCCAGTTCGTTTCGAGTGATGTGGGCTCACCTCGCCGTCTCGTTGACGACGGTGCTCGCTCTGTCCGTCCTCGCGGTGAATCAGGGAACGAACCTGTGGCTGGTGGCCGCGACCGCGGTCACCGTCGTCACGCTGTACCTCACCCCACTGATGATGCGGGCCTACATTCGATATCTGCGTTCTCGGGCGTCGGGTGCAGTCACCGATTCGTTGACGGGACTGTACAACCGGCGTGGATTGCTCGAAGCAATCGACGGCGTCGGAATCGCGTATGCCGACGATGCATCCGATCGAACCATCGGCGTCACCGTTCTCGACATCGACCGATTCAAGGAAATCAACGACCGGTTCGGTCACCCGACCGGCGACGCCGTGTTGATCGAGATCGCAGCGCGACTCACCGCTGCGGTCCCGCGGTCGTCGGTGGTCTCGAGGCTGAGTGGAGACGAGTTCGTGGTGGTCCACGTCGGTTCTCCCGGCGACATCGAATCGACTGTCGACAAGATCCGGAGCGGTCTCGACGAGACGTTCTCCGGGCCGCCGTTCACCACCAGCCTCGGATCTGCCGTGGAATCTCTCGGGCACGAACCCGTCACCCCGACGGTGGTGCGCAAACTGATCGCGCTGGCCGATATCGAGATGTATCGCAACAAGTCTCGGCTGGCCGAGGACGACGGCAGCGCGCGCGGGAGCAGCACCGGAACGCGCGCCGACATTCGCGCACGCATCGAAGGTCTGATCTCCCGAGGTGGGCCGGACGTGGTGTTCCAACCCATCTGCGACACCGTCACCACTACCGTCGTCGGCTACGAGGCGCTGTCGCGTTTTCCGTTCGGGTTCGGCTCGCCGACGATGTGGTTTCGCGACGCCACCAACGCCGGAATCGGGCCGCTTCTCGAGGTTGCCGCCATCGACCGTGCCCTCGTTGCCGCCCAGTCTCTGCCTCGCGGAATTTTCATCTCCCTCAACGCATCTGCCGAGACCATTCGTTCCACGGACCTGGCTGCGAGGCTACGACCGTTCCAGAAAGACCGAGCGTTTCACATCGAGATCACCGAACACGAACGGGTCGACGACTACCTCGCCGTCGCTCGCACCATCGAATCCCTGCGCGTCGAGGGAATTTCGATCTCCGTCGACGACGTCGGTGCCGGCTTCGCCGGCCTACGCCAAGTGGTCGAGCTGAGGCCCGATACTCTCAAGGTCGACTACGCATTGGTGCACGGAATCGACACCGATACGGTCCGACGGGCCGCTGCTGCATCGGTGATCGGATTTGCGCACGAAATCGGCTCCACCGTCATCATGGAAGGGGTCGAGACGGAGGCGGAACTGCAGGTCGCCGTCGAACTCAGAGCCGACATGGTGCAGGGCTTCCTCACCGGCAAGCCTCGATCGGCGGATGCGATACGGGGCGTCTCAACCTAGAACAGTGTTTCGGCGGCATGCTGCGTGTCGAGATACTCACGCACCTCGACTATTTCGGATCCCTCGACAACAAAGACTCCGCAATAGTTGTTGTGATAGTCGAGTCCGGTAGCCTCCGCGACGCCCCGAACTTGCCACTCGAGAACCGCACGGTTTCCTTGGATTGTTCTCTGGCCGAATATGAGTCGCTGACTGCCCGTTCGATCGAGCTCAGCGCCGCCGACCAGAAATTCCATGATGGCATCGCGACCGACCTTGGTGCCCGAGATGGGCAGTGTGCCGTGCAGCGTCCAGGTTGCGTTGTACGCGAACGATTTCGCGATCAGTTCCAGGTCACCGGTGGTGAGTGCTGCCAGATAGGATTCGAGCACATCGGCGGTACGCATCACGACGTCACCTGCAGCACAGCGTTTCCGCGAAGCCGGCGCTCGCGGATATCGTCGATGACGAGCGCGGTGTCCTTCCACGGCAGCAGCGCGCCGATCTCGGGGTGCAGTCGACCCTCGGTCACCAGCCGCAGCAACGTGGCAAGGTCTTCGCTGTCCGTGCGATCGCTGATCTCGTAGTGGAACAACTCGATTCGTGCGCCCACCGTTCCGTCGACCCATTCGAAGAAGTTCAGCGTCACCGGCTCGAGACTTGCCTGTCCGAACCAGATCACCGTTCCGGCGGGGTTGGTTCGCCGACGCGCCTCGGCGAAAGAACCACCACCGACGGAGTCCATCGTCACGTCGAACCAGCCCTCGGCGTCGCCCACATGGGTCACGGTGGCAGCACCGAACTCACGGAGTCTCGCGCCGCGTTCGGCAGTGGCCGACACCGCAGTGACAACCGCACCGGCACCGGTCGCGAGTTCCACCACATAGTGGCCGACCCCTCCGCTCGCTCCGGTTATCAGCACGCGGCGACCGATCAGTGATCCGGCACGGCGAATCAACCTGAGCGCCGTCAGCCCCGCAAGTGGAAGAGCCGCGGCCGTCGTCAATTCGACCGTACTGGGAACCTCCGCCAACGACGCTGCGCTCACCGCCACACGCTCTGCCCACGCAGAGTGCGGTGCGTGCCCCACTACCCGTGTACCGAGCGTGGGTCCAGTGCCGTTGGCTGCCGCCACGACTACAGTGCCCGCGAGATCCTTCCCCGGCCGCCACCCGGCGGAGGGTGAATCCAGCAGGAACGTTTCACCACGGTTGACCGAGTACGCAGCTACTTCGACCACCGCCTCGTGGTCGGCGGGCACCGGCTCGGCCACATCGCCGAACGTAACCTGCTGAGGCGCTGTTGGAATCATTGCTTTCATGTCTGGCTCCCTCGGATGCCGGAGGATCGGGATCTTCTGGAGACCAGCTTTGCGAATGTGGGCTACTTTCGTAAGTAGGCAGTATCAAGTGCTGCAGGCACCCCGCGGTAACCAAGGAGGTCAGCGCAATGTCCACGTCCCCGACCACATCTCCGGACGGACGCTTCGACGTACTCGCCGCCGGCTGTCCGACACGGCAAGTCGTGAATCGGATAGGTGACCGCTGGAGCTTGCTGGTCCTGTACGCACTCGAACGCGGCACGCTGCGATTTCAAGAATTACGACGCACTGTCGACGGGATCAGCCAGAAGATGCTGACGCAAACACTTCGCATTCTCGAACGCGACGGGCTGGTGAAACGCACTGTGTATGCAAGTGTCCCGGCAAGAGTCGAATACGAACTGACTCCGCTCGGCACGGATCTTGCCGAGGCGGTTGCCGTGATTCGCAGTTGGTCCTACGAGCACATGGACCTGATCGAAAAGGCCCGTACGGAATATGACGCGGCGCCCCGCGGCTGACGGCGTGCCGTCGGTGAGGCGCGCAGATTCGGCGCCGACGTGCACTCCACGTGACCTCGGTACCGAGGCTAGATCGACGAATCGACGGTGAATTTCGTCAGCACAGGCGCGGCGGCCAACAGCGGCGGCATCTCGGTGATCTTGCCCGGCCCGGCGCGAAACTCGCGGTACTTCGCGTCGGCCTCGGCCGACTCCCACGTCTCGTAGGCGACGACATGCGCCTCGTTCTCCTCGTCCACCCACACCTCCACGCCGAGGCAGCCCTCGAACGCGCGGGTATCGGCAAGCACCGTGCGCAGCAGCGCACGCGCATCGGCGAGAGCTTCGGGCTTGAACGTCAGATCCAGTGTTGCGATGAGAGCCATGCCTCCAGGGTAGACCGGGACGCATCATCTCAGCCGAAGAGCCAAGTAGAACTCGATTCTGTCCTCCAGTCGCGACAGGTCACGACCGGTGAGTTCCTCGATGCGCTGCATTCGGTACCGAACCGAATTGACGTGCATGTGTAGTTGCTCGGCGCATCGGGTCCAGGCACCGTTGGTGTCGAGGTAGACCGACAGCGTGGCGATGAGATCGCTGTTGTGCTGATCGTCGTACTCCGTCAGAGGATCCAGCAGCCTCGAGGTGAACATCCGCCGGACGTCGTCAGGAACATTTGCCAGAAGTATTGCCAGCGTGGCCAATTCGTCATGCCCGACGACGCTGCAATCCGCACCCCGCCCCTCGGCGAGCCGGCGAGCGTAGCGCGCTTCCTCGATTGCACTTCTGATGTCGGCGGCCGCGGTGGGGGCACTGACCCCGATGGTGGTGCCGCTACCGATCAATCCCGGGGCCACGGACAGGACGGCACGCCGAATGGAGTCGGTCTTGTCGGTGCGGGCCTCCACCAGAGCGATGGCCTCGTTCTCGACCACTCCCAACGTGATGTCGAGCGGCGCCAGCAATTCTCGCAGCAATGGCCGCAACTCACCGAGCCGTAACGCCTCTCCGGAGGTCGCGGCAACGATTGCCGCATAGCGTGTTTCGGTGTCGAGTCCGATGACGTGCATCTGCGCCAGGATGTCGGCCGCTGACGCGCCACCCACGATGGAGCGGACGAATTCCTGGGCCAGGATGCCCGATCCCGACACTCGTTCGTCGGCGCGACCGCGTTCGACGGCGACGATCGACGCCAACTGGCCGGCCAGCGATGTTCTCGGAACATCCCATGTCTGCCAATCGCTTTCGAAAGCAACGAACCAGTCCACGACGCGAGGAGTGGCCTCCCCGTCGACCGGAAAGATCGACACCCGCTGCGTTGGGCAATACCGCGGCAGACGTACCGACGTAATGAACTCTTGCGCCACGGCCGCAGTGTCGGGCGGGTTCTCGGATCCGGCGAGAACGCGTCCCGACGACGTGACGACCCAGCACCTCATACCCAGATCGGAACTCACCATCTCCAACAGCGGCCCCAGGCCGCCGCCGGGTCCGGCGCTCGCCACCAGGCGTCGATGGCGATCCAGCACGAGGCTCAGATCCGATGCTCGCGCCGTCGAGAGCTGACGCACGACACTTTCGGTGACCGTGGCGAACGCGATGTCGGCCGGCACCCGAAACAGAGGCAGACCGTGTTCGCGGCAGGCATCGACCAGGTCGTCCGGCACGACACCGCCATCGGAGGCCGCCAGCGCCGCGATTCCGGCCTTGGACACCGCCCGCACGAAGGTTCTCGAATCCTCCGGGCCCGCCCGCCACATCAAGCCGGTCAACACCAGTTCGCCGCCACTGAGATAACGGCTCGGATCGAGCATGTCGGTGGTGACGACCCACCTGATCGTCGGGTCGAAATGCTCGGGAGTCACGACCGGCTGCAGCTTCAGATCGGGGAGATCGGCCAGATCACGCAGTCTCACGGTGTCATCGACCTCCTCTTCGTAGGATCCTCCAAAACCTACACTGTGATCGGCGTCATACTTCGTCGTTCCTGTCTCTCGTTCCTGTCTCGCTCGGCGGCTGTACTGGGTGAACACAGAATATTGACAGCGAGCGGAGCACCGAACATGGATTTCCTGCGACCACAGACCTGGGTCGATGCGTTGGCCGCCAAGGCCGACGACGTCGACGTGGTGCCCATCCAGGGCGGCACCGACGTCATGGTCGAGATGAACTTCGACCTGCATCGGCCGGGCGGATTGCTCGACCTGAACCCGATCACCGAACTCACCGAGTGGGAGGAGCTGGCCGACGGAACGCTCCGGGTCGGAGCAGGCGTGCCGTACGTGCGCATCATCGCCGAGCTAGGAGCCAGGCTTCCGGGCATCTCACAAGCGTCCCGCACCGTCGGTTCCCCGCAGATCCGTAATCGCGGCACCGTCGGCGGCAATCTCGGCGGCGCATCCCCCGCCGGTGATCTGCACGCGCCGTTGCTTGCTGCAGGCGCCACCGTGGAAGTCGAGTCGGCCGCACGCGGCGTGCGGATGATCCCCGCGACCGAGTTCTACCTCGGTGTCAAGCGCAACTGCTGCGAGCCCGACGAGCTGATCCGAGCGTTCCACGTCATGCCGGCTGCGGGACCTCAGTACTTCTCCAAGATCGGCACTCGCAACGCGATGGTCATTGCCGTGTGCTCGTTCTCGATCGCACTGTTTCCGCAGGAAGGCCGCGTCGGCACCGGACTCGGCTCCGCTGCGCCGACGCCCCGGCGGGCTTACGATGCCGAGAACTACCTCGCGGCCGAACTCGACTGGGACGGCGCCCTCGATCCGCGCGTCTCCGAGGAATTCGGGCGATTGGTCAGTGCGGCAGCAAGTCCCATCGACGACGTACGAGGCACTGCCGATTACCGCAAGCACGCCCTCTCCGTGATGGCCCGGCGCACGCTGGGTTGGGCATGGCGAGACCTCACAGCCGCACGGAAGGTGGCCTGAACATGCGAGTCAATTGCACCATCAACGGAAAAGACATGGAAGCCGACGACGTCTGGGAGGGCGAGAGCCTGCTGTACCTGTTGCGTGAGCGCATGGGTCTTCCCGGATCCAAGAACGCGTGCGAGCAAGGTGAATGCGGATCGTGCACCGTCTATCTCGACGGTATCCCGGCCTGCGCCTGCCTGGTGGCCGCCGGCCAGGTCGAGGGCCGCGAGATTCGTACCGTCGAAGGCCTCGCCGACGGTGACAAGCTCGACCCCATGCAGGAGGCGTTCGTCGAGTGCGGAGCCGTCCAGTGCGGCTTCTGCACCCCGGGACTCGTAGTCCAGGCGCACGATCTCATCGAGCGCGTTCCCAACCCGTCCGATGTCGAGATTCGCGAGTCTCTCGCCGGAAACCTCTGCCGCTGTACCGGATACGAGAAGATCCTGGACGCCGTGCGGCTCGCAGCAACC
This sequence comes from Rhodococcus sp. Leaf278, assembly GCF_001426085.1. Lineage (GTDB taxonomy): Bacteria > Actinomycetota > Actinomycetes > Mycobacteriales > Mycobacteriaceae > Rhodococcoides. The sequence continues at coordinate 8,555 of NZ_LMRR01000008.1, read as the reverse complement.
CGAAAGGCCGAGGCCAAATGACCACTGTCATTTCCGGTGCGTACATCGCTCCGATCGTCGGCGACGAAATCCCGAACGGCTACCTCGTTGTCGAGGGCACCACGATCAGCGCCATCGGTTCGGGCCCGGCACCGGTCATCGCCGGGGCCGAGACGATCGATGCGTCCGGCTGCCTCGTCACCCCTGGCCTGGTGAACACCCACCATCACCTCTACCAGTGGGCATCTCAAGGTCTTGCCAAGGACAACACCCTGTTCGAATGGCTTGTTGCACTGTACAAGCCGTGGTCCAAGATGGACGCCGAAGTCGTCGGCGGAGCCGCCGCAGCGGGTCTGGGATGGCTGGCGAAATCCGGGTGCACCACGAGCACCGACCACCATTACATCTTCCCCAAGGGCCGAGGCGATCTGTTCGCCGCCGAGATCGATGCGGCACAGCGCATCGGTGTCCGCTTCCAACCGTGCCGCGGCTCGATGGACCGGGGTGTGTCCGACGGCGGATTGCCGCCGGACGAGGTTGTCGAATCACTCGACGACATCCTCACCGCCACCTCCGAGGCCATCGACACCTATCACGACGCCTCCTTCGGTTCCATGCTCCGCATCGCGGTCGCACCTTGCTCGCCCTTCTCCATCAGTAAAGAGTTGCTCGTGGAGTCCGCCGGGCTCGCTCGCTCCAAAGGTGTTCGGCTGCATACCCACCTGGCCGAGACCCTCGACGAGGAGGAGCACTGCCTCGCTCAGATGAACTGCACCCCGGTCGAGTACATGGAGCAGGTCGGCTGGCTCGGTGACGACGTGTGGTTCGCCCACGCAGTCCACCTGCACGACTCCGACATCGCGAAGATGGCGGCCACCGGCACCGGCACTGCCCACTGCCCGAGTTCCAATGCACGTCTGGGCGCAGGCATCGCCCGAATCTCCGATCTCCTCGCGGCCGGCGCACCCGTCGGCCTCGGTGTCGACGGCTCCGCCTCGGCCGAGATGGTGCCGCTGGCCGGAGAGGTGCGGCAGGCGATGTACATGCAGAGAGCCAAGTTCGGTCCGACGGCCCTGACCGCGCGTCAGGCACTCGAGATCGGAACCCTGGGCGGCGCAACAGTACTGGGACGGCAGAGCGAGATCGGTTCGCTCGAGGTCGGCAAGCTGGCCGACATCGCGATCTGGCGCACCGACGGGTTCTACTCGGCCGTGGACGACCCCGTCGTTGCGTTCGCCTACGGGCAGACACCTCCGCTGGCTCGCTTGATGGTGGGCGGTCGAACGATCGTCGAGAACGATGTTCTGACCAGCGCACCACAGGACGAGATAGGCCGCGCCGGAGCCGATGCGCACCGTCGCCTGATGACACTCGCGGAGGACGTACTGTGAGCGCCCCGACCACCACACCCCGGCAAGCTCCCGCCGACATCCCGGCCCCGGGCCGCGGCCGCGTCGGCGACAGCCCACTGCGACCCGACGGCACGCTGAAGGTGAAGGGCGAGTTCGCATATTCTTCGGACCTGTTCATCGACGGCATGCTCTGGGGCGCAACGCTTCGCAGCCCGCATCCCCGGGCGAGGATCGTCTCCGTCGACATCTCGAAGGCACTGGCAACACCCGGTGTCGAAGCTGTGCTCACACACGAGGACGTGCCTGGACGTAAATGCTTCGGACTCGACCACACGTGGGACCAGCCGGTGTTGGCCTTCGACGAGGTACGACACGAGGGTGAACCGATCGCGCTCATCGCCGCCGACCATCCCGAGACCGCCCGGCGCGCAATGGAAAAGATCGTGGTCGTCTACGACGTGCTCGAGCCCCTGACCGATGCCCGCCGCGCAGCCCTGGATCCGGAATACCCGAAGGTGCAGGAACGCGGCGGAGTGGCGCGGCATCAGCCGGTCCGCGTCGGCAACGTCGCCGCCGCTCGGGCGACCGCGGACGTCATCGTCAGCAGCGACTTCGCCGTCGGGATCCAGGACCAGGCATTTCTCGGACCGGAATCCGGACTCGCCGTACCGGCCGAGGACGGCGGCATCGATCTGTATGTCGCAACGCAGTGGATGCACAACGACCTCGCGCAGATCGGCCCGTGCCTCGGTCTGCCCGAAGAGAAGATCCGGATGACGCTCGCCGGCGTCGGCGGAGCGTTCGGTGGCCGCGAGGACCTGTCGATGCAGATCCACGCCGCGATGCTCGCCATGCACACCGGCAAGCCCGTCAAGATCGTCTACAACCGTTACGAGTCGTTCTTCGGTCACGTGCACCGCCACCCGGCGCAGATGCACTACGAGTACGGTGCGACCAGCGACGGCAAACTCGTGTTCGCCGATGTCGAGATCATCCTCGACGGTGGTGCATACACCTCGGCCACCCTGAACGTCGTCGGCAACGCGGCCTCGCTCGGCGTCGGACCGTACATCATCCCGAATATCGAGATCGACGCGTACGGGGTCTACACCAACAACCCGCCGTGTGGTGCGATGCGCGGGTTCGGTGCAGTGCAAGCATGTTTCGCGTACGAGTCGATGATGGACAAGCTCGGTGAAGCCTGCGGGATCGGACCGGTCGCCATTCGTCAGATCAACGCCGTCAGCCAGGGCTCGATCCTCGCGACCGGTCAGGTCATCGAAGCGCCCGCACCGCTCGCCGAGATGCTCGCCCGAGCGGAAGCGATGGAACTGCCTGCTGCGCTGGATGCGTCGGACATCAGGAACCTGCCGGGCGGAGCCTCGCAGACCACGCACGGCGAAGGCGTCGTACGCGGGATCGGCTACGGCGTCGGGATCAAGAACATCTGCTTCTCCGAGAACTACGACGACTACTCCACCGCGCGCGTTCGACTGGAGGTGATCGGCGGCGAGGCAACGGCATTGGTGCACACCGCCGCGGCAGAGGTCGGTCAGGGGCTCGTGACGCTCGAAGCGCAGATCGCTCGCACCGAACTCGGCGTCACGAAGGTCGTCATCCACCCGGCCGACACCAAGGTCGGAAACGCGGGATCGTCCTCGGCGTCACGCCAGTCGTACATGACCGGTGGTGCCGTCAAGACCGCGTGCGAGGCCGTCCGCGAGGCAATCTTCGTCCTGGCCGGCCTGTACCTCGGGCGTGCGGTGGCCGACCTGAGCCTCGACGGCGGCAAGATCGTCTCCGCCACCGACGGTGTGCTGGCGACGATCGAGGACGTCCTCGGCGACCGAGTCATCGAGCAGACACGCGAATTTCACCATCGCCCCACCAGCGGAATGGATCCGGTCACCGGGCAGGGCGCGAGCCACACCCAGCTCGCCCTGTGTGTCCACCGCGCCGTGGTGGACGTCGACGTCGATCTGGGGCTCGTGAAAGTGGTCGAGATGGCCGCTGTTCAGGACGTCGGCAAGATCCTCAACCGTCTCTCGCTCGAGGGCCAGATCCACGGCGGCACAGCCCAAGGCCTCGGCCTTGCGGTCATGGAGGAGATCGTCGTCGTCGACGGTTTGGTGAAGAACCCGTCGTTCACCGACTACCTCATCCCGACGATTCTCGACATGCCGCCCATGAAGCTGGACATTCTCGAGAACCCGGATCCATTGGCACCCTACGGCCTTCGCGGCGCAGGCGAGCCGCCCACGCTGTCGTCGACGCCCGCCGTCGTCGCTGCCATCCGCAACGCCACCGGGCTCGCCTTGACCCGAGTTCCCGTTCGACCCGAACACATCGTCAACCCCTGATTCATTCGATGAGACCTTCTCCAGCACAGCGCGACCCGAGGCCAACTCCCCCGGCACGGTCACCGTCACACGCTCGGAGAAAGGTTGATCACGCCCTGGGAGGGCCGATCATGACCGATGTACACACACCCAGTACTCGCAAGAGTGGACGGGGTCGATCTCAGATCGACAAGTTCTTCGATATCACCGGCCGAGGCTCTTCGGTATCGCGTGAGATCCGCGGCGGTGTAACCACTTTCGTGGCGATGGCGTACCTGATCGTCCTCATTCCGCTGATCATCGGCGATGCGCGTGATGTCACGGGCGCGACGCTCGATGCGGCACAACTGTCGACGATGGTCGCTCTGTCTGCCGGCCTGACGACCATATTGATGGGCGTCGTCGGCAACGCGCCCCTCGCGATGGCGGCCGGCCTCGGCGTGACCCCCATCGTGGTGTTTCAGGCTGCCCCGTACATGACCTGGCCGCAGGCAATGGGCCTGGTGGTGCTCGAGGGCGTGATCATCGTCGTCTTCGCCCTCACCGGCATTCGGCAGCTCATCATGGATGCGATCCCCTTGGTGCTCAAGCAGGCGATCGGGGTCGGCATCGGTGCCTTCATCGCGCTCATCGGCCTGGTCGACGCCGGGTTCGTCGGTCACCACGAGGCCGCCTCCACCGCAGTCACTCTCGGCACGTTCGGCAAGCTCGCCGGCTGGCCGGTGTTCGTGTTCTGCGTCGGCCTGATCCTGATGATCATGCTGTTCGTTCGGAAAGTGCCGGGCGCGATGCTGATCGGGATATTCGTCGCGACCAACCTGGCGATCATTCTGAACTCGGTGTTCGACATCGATCCGAAGGCCTGGGGTCCGGTGGTACCGAAAGTGCCTGATTCCATCGTCGCCACTCCGCAATTCGACCTGCTGTTCAACGTCGACCTGTTCGGTGGATTCGCTCGGGCAGGGGTCGTGACGGCCTCGGTGGTGCTGTTCACGCTCGTGCTCTCGGGATTCTTCGACGCGATGGGAACCATCCTGGGTGTCGGCGAGGAAGCGGGCCTGGTCGACAAGCAGGGCAGGATGCCGGGATTGAGTCGCATCCTCACCGTCGACGGCATCGGTGCCATCGTTGGAGGTGCGATCAACGGATCCGCCAACACCGCGGTCGTCGAGTCCGCGGCCGGCGTCACCGAAGGTGCCCGAACCGGTCTCGCGAGCGTCGTCACCGGCGGACTACTGACCAGCCTGATCTTCTTCACCCCGTTGGCCGGCGTTGTCCCTGTCGGAGCAGCAGCCCCAGCGCTGGTTCTGGTGGGAGCGCTGATGATGACGCACGTACGCAAGATCGACTGGGAGAACACCGAGATCGCGATTCCGGCCTTCCTGACGATCGTGCTGATGCCCTTCACCTACTCGATCACCGTCGGAGTCGCGGCGGGTGTCATCTCGTACACCCTCGTCCGTCTCGCCAAAGGCAAAGCACGCCAGACGCATTGGCTGCTGTACCTGATGTCGGGCATATTCGTGATCTACTTCGCCCTGCACCCCATCGAAGAAGCGTTGGGAATCTCGTAACGTGAAAGAGATCGTCGATCGTCTGACTGCCTGGGACCACGACGGTGTTCCCTACGCGGTGGCGACGGTCATCGCGGTATCCGGAAGTGCTCCACGGCTTCCGGGTGCCGCGATGGCGGTCTGCGCCGATGGAGAGGCCGTCGGCAGCGTCTCCGGTGGCTGCGTCGAAGGCGCGGTGTACGAGCTGTGCCTGCAGGTTCTCGAAACCGGCGAGTCCAGGCGAGAGTCGTTCGGGTACAGCGACGTCGACGCTTTTGCTGTCGGCTTGACCTGCGGGGGAGTGATCGAGGTGTTCGTACGCCTCGGCCCTCCGCGGGCTGTGCTCGCGGCTATCGCGTCGGACACTGCGGTGGCCACGGTGACGATGCTCGACGGCTCCGGGCAATCGCTCGCGGTCTCGTCCTCGGCGACCATGGGGACGACCGGTTTGTCGGACGTCGACGCAGTGGTCGTGGGTGAGGCACTGGCCATGTTGGACTCCGGGGGTACCGGCATTCGGTCGGTGCGCTGCCGGCCGGACCTAGATGTGTTCGTGCAGTCGTACGCCACTGCCCCGCGGCTGCTGATCTTCGGGGCCATCGACTACGCCGGGGCTCTCGCCCACGTGGGCAAGTTCCTCGGCTATCACGTGACGGTCTGTGATGCTCGACCTGTATTCGCCACTGCAGCGCGGTTTCCCGACGCCGACGAGGTGGTCACCGAATGGCCGCACAGCTACCTGGCGCGGACGGAAGTCGATGCCCGGACGGTGATCTGCGTGCTGACACATGACGCCAAATTCGATGTGCCGCTGCTCGAGGTGGCGTTGAGATTGCCCGTTGCATTCGTAGGGGCGATGGGTTCGCGCAGAACTCACGACGATCGCGCGGCTCGGTTGCGCGACGTCGGATTGACCGAGCAGGAGCTCGCACGCTTGAAGTCGCCGATCGGCTTGGACTTGGGAGCCCGAACGCCCGAGGAAACTGCGCTGGCTATCGCGGCGGAATTCGTCGCCGTGCGACGTGGGGGTAGTGCGCTGCCACTGACACGAACAGCGGGCCCGATTCACCACGACGGGGCGGACGCCAAGTACGCATAGTTCGATGCCTCGGGGCTCGGAGCCACATGCAGTATCGCTGCCACGGCTCCTCGATTCCCGGGCTCCACTCAGCGATCAGAGGTTCTGGTTGTAAAACGTCGAGAGCCTGTCGACTGCCTGATCCACGTACTCCGCCTCGTCGTACATTTCGTAGTGGCCGGCACCGTCGACGATGAGCAGGTCGACGGGATTCGGGGCCATTTCCCACAATGCCATTCCTGCTTCGTACTGGCCGGTGTTGCCCTTCCGACCGGCGATGATCACTTGGAGGGGTTGGGTGAGCAGCGGATCGACGAGGTGAAATGCGTCGTAGCCCATCAGAAGTGAATCGCTTCGTGACAGTCGGCGGTTGGTGGAACGTTCGTGGCTGCCGCGCGGGGTCCGGTAGAAGGCGATCGCTTGGGTGCTGTCGATGTCCGTGATGCCAAGTGCAACTGCGTCTTCGGGAGTATCGGGCAGCCAGTTCGCGCGCTCGACCGTACCTGCGGCCACGTGCGCTGATCGGGCCGCGGCGAGTTCGTCGAGGGCTGCAGCTGGGCCGTTGGGAGCTGAGCCCGCGCGCCAGGCCGCTCCGATGTTGCTCGCGACGACGGTGCCGACGGCTTTGATGCGGTGGTCGGTGCGGGCCGTGTGGACTGCGTAGCCGCCTCCGGCGCAGATCCCGAGGGTTCCGATGCGTTCGGCATCGATCATGTCGAGTGTTGTCACTTCGTCGATCACGTAAGAGATGTCCTCGCCCCGACGGTAGGGATCTTCGAGATCGCGTGGTTCGCCGCTGCTCTGGCCTTGGTAGGCGGGGTCGAACGTGATGGCTGCGATTCCCCGGCGGGCGAGCGCTACCGCATAGTTGGCACCGATCTGCTCCTTGACGCTGCTACCCGGAGTGGACAGCACGATGAGTGGATGCGGCTGCGTCCGATCGACATTGTCGGGTAGGTGTAGATCGGCTGCCAAGGTGAGGGTGCCCCGAGGGATGGATAGGTGCTCGATCATGAAGCTTCTCCCGTATTCTTGTTCAGCTTCGCAATGTATGCAAAACATGATTGTTCGATATGGAACTAGTACGAAACTGTACCAGTTGAGGAGAGGTGTATGCAGTCGACCGATTCGGCACAGTTGTGGAAGTTGAACCACAGGCTCTTGACTCGAGTGATGAACGCGGCATCGCCGCAGTTGGACGATCTCGGGATCGAGACCAAGGAGTTCTTCGTTCTCGACGAGGTGGACAACAGCAAATATCCGGCCGAGTTGGCTGCACACCTGATGTTGCCCAAGGCCAGTGTCACGGTTTATCTTCGTGCACTTGTCGCTAAGGGCTTGGTTACCCGGGAGATCGATGAAACCGATCTGCGTCGTCATCGACTATCGACAACGGCGGAGGGCCGAGTGGTCCTGGAGCGAGCACTCGCTGCTCTCGCGGCAGAGTTCGGCGCGATGATGGACAAGTTGGACGAGCAAGACAGAGTCGACTTTCAGAGGATCCTGCTGTCGCTCGTCACGGACGATTAGGCGACGCAGTCAGGGCGGGTTGCCTCACAACTCACTCGGCTTGCGAGACGAGTGGTGCGTGCTGTTTCAGCCGGCCGGAGCCGACCCCGGCCGGCAGGGCAGAGAGGCCTTGGGTTGCCCATGCGGGACCAGCGGTCTCGGCAGTACCTGTGACACAACGTGTTCCGGCTCGGAAAGGCGAATGAACAACTGTTCTGGCGAGTTCCGCCGTTGCCTCGGCTGTGGACGAGATCGCGGTTCAGAGGTTCGGGAAGACGACGTCCGGTCGTAACCTCACCCCGCGTCACGGATTACTTGGCTGGACCCTGTACGAAAACGTGCAGCTCAGTGGCCTTGGATCGCGGGTTTTCGTTTCTTGTCGGAGGGTCGCGATACTCTTTGCCCAGTTCGAACATGCGTTCTTGTTTCGGGTCACCGGGGGGTGAATGGGGATGGCTGTACCTATCGTGTCGCTGGAGGCGTTGACCGCCGCTGCGCAGGCAGAAAATCGTCAGGCGGCCCGGAAGATCGCCGCCTGCTACGACGTCCATCGGACCTGGATCACCCACGACACCGAGTTCAAGCATTACAGCCGGTACGGGCGCACCGAGATGGCGGCCGCGTTGGGCTGCTCGGCGACGGTCGCCGAATCGTACATCTCGGTCGGTGTTGCCCTGCACACGCGACTACCCCTAGTACGGACAGCATTCGAGGCCGGGGCTAGAGGCGTTGAGCTGGCGCGAGA
>NZ_LMRR01000007.1 GCF_001426085.1 Rhodococcus sp. Leaf278 | reverse complement strand
GTCCTACAACCCGGCCGGGGAACTGGCGCGAATCCGAGCAGAATTGACTGCACCCGAGGCCGCCGCGGCGTGGCAGCTGCTCGAGGAGATGGCCGACACCCTCTGCCAGAAAGACCCCCGCGGTAAACAGGACCGGTTGTGTGATGCGTTCATGGCGAGGATGCACGGTGAACCCCGCCTGGCGTGCTTGTGCGAACGCGCGGACTGCCCGAAAGCCGATGCAGCATTGCCGGATCGTCGGGTGCCGTTGACGATGATCACCGTCGACATCGCCACCCTCATCGGGTTGCTTGCGAACCCTGCGTATCTCGCCGGGCATGGCTCGATCGACCCGGATCTCGCACGAGAGTTGGCGCGCAACAGTCAATGGCAGGTCCTGCTCACCGAGGCGGTCACTCTCGCCGAGAAGCTCGGCCTGGCGGTGCAGAACCCGGAGACCGGGGAATGGGAGCGACGCAGCGGCGGCGAGAAAGCAGGGACGGCAACGGGATCCGATGCGGGAACGGTGACGGACGCCGACACAGATACAGATTTCGACGCAGACGCAGCAGACGCAGCAGATGCACCGGAGACGCCGGGAGATGCGGTCGACGAGACGGCCGAGACCGGTGGGTCCGAGGGGATCGAAAAGAATGGCGCAACCGACGAGACTGCCGGGTCCGAGGAGAACGACGAGTCCACACCCGTACCTGCGACCGACCCGTCGGCAATTCCCGAACCCGGTGCCGCCGATCCTGTCCGCAAGAACGCAGCAACACGTGCAGGTGCACCGGCGACCGACCGGCAGGCGGACGCACCGTCGGCCACCGACCACGAGGCAGCTGCTCCCTCGGAAGCCACGCCAGCTTCAGGATTGTCTCCGGAACAGGCATCGCCGGCACCTGATACCGCATCGAGCTGTGCGCAATCACGTTCGTCTGCAACACCATCCGACCCCGCAGCCTCCCACCAGAAATCAGCTGAAGGCCAGGCACCGCCAACAGGCCCGGCACTAGAAACAGGCCCGGCACCCGCAGCCGCCAGCGACAACCCCCACCAGCGTCGACTGGGACCACTGACTTCCGCTGCCGCCCTGTTCTGCACCCACACCCCCGTCGGCAAGGGCACACGGCACAGCTCTGCCCTCGACCTACCCTCCGCAGGCCCGCGCGACGACAGGACGATCCACGCGGCAGGCCGGACACCCGCGGGCCACACACCTTCAGGTATCTATCTCGGCAATGCCTCCCTCGCCGCCGCTCTCGAAGCCGCGATCGCGGCCGACCCCACCCTCGGAAAGTCCGTCGCACGCGATCCACTGACCGACCGGGCCCTGATCTACCGACCCGATTCCCTGACCACCGCAGCCGTCCGACTCCGCGACCGACACTGCCGATTCCCCGGATGCCAGCGTCCAGCCGACCGCTGCCAACTCGACCACGTGATCGCATTCGACCATGCCAACCCTCTCGGCGGCGGCTGGACGACGGTCAACAACCTCCAATGCCTGTGCGAGTTCCACCACACCGTCAAATCCGCCGGCTACTGGAGCGCGATCATGCTCCCGGGCGGCGCGATCCTCTGGCGATCCACCTCGAAGACCACCCGAATCACACTGCCCGCCAACGGCACAGCCGTACCCATCCTCGACAACGACCTGCGCCCACACATCCCCACCAAACCCAGACGATCCGGCATCATCGCCTACCCACACCCACCGAACCCGCCTGGCAACGAACAGCGCGAAACAGACGACACAGAAGCACCGCCGTTCTAGATGCAGACTTCGACTTACACCCTTCAGTAGTCGAACGCCTCGAACCTGACGTCTTCACCGGCCACCCACTCCAGAACTGCTTCGTGCAGGGGCCGAGCAGCGCAGACGTAGAACTGTCTTCGCCCAACGCGTCCCACGGCTTCGACGTCGGCTTCGGTCATTCTTCGGGTGCGTATCCGGGCTCCGAGCTGTTCGAGAGTGCGACGCTGGGCGAGCTTGTCGGAGTCCATCTGTCCGGTGAGGAACACCGTGATTGCCACCCCCAACTGGCTGACCCGCTCGACGACGTCGACGGCGAGAGCCAGGTCCTCCGCGCGCACGCTCCAGAGCAGGGTCAGCGCGAGTCCGGATTCGTGGGCAGCGTGCGCCTGTGCCATGAATGGGGTGATCCCGACCCCCGATGCCACGACCACTACGTCGTCGGTAGTCGGCTTGGTGTCGGCGTACTTGGTGTCGGCGTATCGGGTGTCATCCTCGCCGCCGAAGCCCAGGACGGTGACAGTAAGTTCCGACTCTGGGGTCCATCGCGACAGCAGCCCGGTGACCGGTCCGTGCTCTCGGACGGTGATCTCGAATTCGTTGTTGCCCAGTGCATGCGGTTCGCTCGACACAGTGAACGTTCTGATGAAGTCGTCGTTGAGGGAGCTCGGGTCGTGATCGCGCATGTGCGACCAGCCGCGATCGAGTTGGGCTGAGAAGTCGAGGGTGACGTGTTGCCCGGCTCGCCACTGCACCGGCGTCGACGATTCGCCCTGAGTAAGTCGGAATGTGTACCGCGATATCGTCGGTGTGATCGGTAGCTTGTGGATCAGCGAGGCAAGCGTTCTCTCCGCTGGTCTGGGTTGCCGGCCCGAAACGCCGACCTCGCGGGCCAACCTCCGAACCGGTGGGTTGTACGGTGACGGTTCGAGCAGCGCGCCTCTGAACGCAAGGCCGTTTCTCACCAAACGCACCGCCTCGATTTCGATTCTCACGGCCATTTTGCTATGGGGCAGAACACTTTCAGCAGCATCGCCGATCAGTACCTCCGCGCTTCCCGAAAGGTAGAGAAGATCGCCGGTGTCGAAATCGGGAAAGGTGACTCCCACTGCCCGGTCGGAGGTGATGTTCCCCAGCGTCTGGTAGAGGCGGTTCCCCGAGTACTCCGGATACACCAGGGTCACGCCCTCGGCCTCGGAGTTGCTGAAGACCTGGACGAATCCTGGTGCCCCGCCGCGAATGTTGGTGTCCATGCTGTCCGTACCGTGTCGGCTGGAGATGAGGAAGGTATCGGATTTTTCGATGATGGTGAGGGCCTCGGCTGGTAGCGGGAGTGAATCGCCGATCAACTGCGGAGACATTTCGTAGGGTGTTATCGCCCGCTTGTTCAGATACTTGGGGCAGTTTCCGAGGGTTTCGTCGACCACGATGTTCGCCAGGACGTCGATGGGCCCGTTCGTCTCTGAAGTTGTTGTCTTCGTGCTCTTTTCCGCCACGATACCGTCGAGCATCCGTCCTGCGATCTTGACCCGGCCTCGGTGCTCGAGGTCGATGACGAGGCCCGAGACCAGCCTTCCTCGTCCGTTCGGCTTGTCGTCGCGTAAGAGAACCTCGAGCACCGGGTCTGCGGTGTGAGGCTCGAGCTGGGCCTGGAACCTCAACCGCAGGACCCCGTCCGTGGCCGGGGTTGCTGTTCCAGGAGCGCCCCCGAGCAGTGTTGTCCACACGCGGTCGTCGACGCCGGTTGTTCCGAGTGCCACGAGTGGGCTCCGACTCATCCAGGGTCCGTAAGCGGCGGGCAGACCTGGAGCAGTGGGGTTGTCCTCGTAGGGCACCTGTAGAAGACGGTGCATCGTCTCTTCCCCCGGATGCCACTGGCTCGTGACATGGTCGTCAGCTGCTCGCATGACGTCTGACCTTTCTCGGATACTGTTGTTCTACTTGGCTATTCGAGGTAATGGCACGGAATCGAGCGCAGGTTTTCGATCAGGCTGCCTGTCGTGCCCCGGAGAACCGGTGCAGGAAGGCGGTGATCAGGGAGGCTACTTCGTCGAGGTGGCTTTCGAGGAGGAAGTGGCCCCCGTCCAGCAGATGAATTTCCGCGTCGGGAAGATCGCGCAGGAACGCACGCGCACCGTCGGGTCCGAAGATCTCGTCGTTCTTGCCCCAGACGGCGAGGAGCGGGGGACGTGAATCGCGGAAGTAGCGGTGCACAGCGGGGTACAGGCGGACGTTCGACGGATAGTCCGCGAAGAGCCTCAGCTGGATCTCGTCGGTGCCGGGACGGGTGAGCAGCGTGTGGTCGTGGATCCAGGCGTCGGGGCTCACGAGAGTCGGATCGGAGACACCGTGGACGTACTGCCACCGGACCGCGTCGAGTTCGAGTGCATCGCGCAGCGGCGCAGCGTTTTCCGGCGTGCGGTTCTGCGCGTAGGTCCACAGCGGTGCCCAGAACGAGTCCACGAACCCTTCCTCGTACGCGTTGCCGTTCTGAGTGACGATGGCGGTGATGCGATCGGGATGACCGAGGGCGAGGCGCCACCCGACGGGTGCGCCGTAGTCCTGGGTGTAGATCGCGTACCGGTCGATACCCAGTTGGTCGAGGAGGTGGTCGGTGACGGCGGTGAGGCTGTCGAAGGTGTAATCGAAGTCGTCTACGGACGGAGCCGCCGAGTATCCGAAGCCGATGAGGTCGGGAGCGATCACGTGAAAGCTGTTGCTCAACAACGGGATGAGGTGGCGGAACATGAACGAGCTGGCGGGTGTTCCGTGAAGCAGCACGATGGTGGGATCGGACGGATTGCCGGCCTCGCGGTAGAAGACTTCGAGTCCGTCGACGGTGGTGGTGTGGTGATGAACGGTGACCATGGATAACCCCTATGGGTAGTTGATGTGGTTACTCCGATGACCGAACCACAGTAGACGTAACCTGTCAAGCGGTCTATGGTGGTTACATGAACACCGAGGAGGCGCGGGCGATCGACGAAGCACTGCTGATCGACCTGCTCAACACCACGCCGGTGGTCGACGAGCGGGCAATCGATCTGCTGGCGGACGACGCGGACGGCCGAGACTGGCTCAGTGCACGCGGTGGGACCGGAAGCGCCGAAGAACTTCGGGTGTGCCGCGACCTGCGTGACGACATCCAGCGGGTGGTGCGCAGTGAGGCGTCACCGTCGTCGCTGAGCAGGTATCTCCGCGACCTCTCGCGGGTGCCGGTGCTGACCGATGACGCGCTTCACTGGGTTTTGCGGGTGGCCGAGGATCGCCGACTGGCCGCACGGGTTGTGCTGGCCTGGGCGGGGATTCGTGAGAGTTTGCCTGGCGCACTGCGCCCGTGTGCGAACGACGAGTGCCGCTTGTTTCTGCTGGATCGCTCGCGTGCGGGCACCGCGCGGTGGTGCTCGATGGCCACGTGCGGCAACAAAATGAAGGCCCGACGGCACCGTGCCCGGGCGGCAGGCGACTGACTTCGGCGCGCGGGAGCGGGGCTCGGGGGAGAAACGCCGTACCAGTCTCGTATCGCCACAACGGAACTCGATCGGTCGGTTGTGGCAGTACTATCGACGCCGACGATCGTGGGGCTCGACACCAACAGTGTCGAGCCCCACTCGAATCGAATCAGGTTGCGATGTGAATTGCCCGACCGGGTGTCAGACCAGGTGCTGGATGTGATCGCGCGTGAATTCGATGCGCTCGTCCACGCGGCCGTCGCCCACCTTGTTCACCCACTCGGGATCGGACAGCAACGCGCGTCCGACGGCCACCAGATCGAACTCGCCGTCCTGGAATTGACCGACGAGAGCGTCCAATCCGGTCACACCCGACGCGGCATCCTCCGACCATGCCGACGTGAACACCGAATCGAGGCCGACCGATCCGACGGTGATGGTCGGAACCCCGGTGAGCTTGCGTGTCCAGCCTGCCAGGCCGAGTTTGCCGTCGTGGCCGTCCAGCTCGGGGAACGCGGGATCCCAATGTCGGCGGGTCGAGGCGTGGAGCACGTCCACACCGGCGTCGACGAGGGGCGTCAGGACGCGTCCGAGCTCCTCGGGGTTCTGCGCGATCCGAGCGTCGAAGTGGTTGCTCTTCCACTGCGAGAATCGGTACACGATGGCGAAGTCCTCGCCGACGGCTGCACGAATCGCAGCAACGACCTGCGCTGGGAAACGGGTGCGGGCTTCGAGTGAGCCGCCGAACTGGTCGTCGCGCACATTGGTTGTGGCCCAGAGGAACTCGTCGAGAAGGTAGCCGTGAGCGCCGTGCAGTTCGAGGCCGTCGAATCCGGTGTTCTTCGCGTTGACCGCCGCTTGTACCCACTGCGAGGTGAGTTCGTCGAGGTCGGCGTCGGTGAAGGCTCTGCCGACCGAAGAGCCGTCGAGTGCAATGCCGGAGGGGCTCACCGTGGTGACATCGGGGAACAGGCGTGGCTCGGTGCCACGCTCGACGCCGAGGTGCCACAGCTGCGGGATGATTGCGCTGCCCTCGGCGTGTACCGCGTCGACGACGCCCTTCCAGCCTTCCAGGCTGGCGTCGCCGTAGATCCGTGGAACACGGGTGTGGGGACCCGCGGCGGGGTCGGGGATGTAGGTGCCCTCGGTGATGATGAGACCGGTGCCGCCGGCGGCGCGCTTGCGGTAGTACTCGGCGACATCCGGGCCGGGGATGCCGTCTGGAGAAAAGGCGCGCGTCATCGGAGCCATGGCGAAGCGGTTACGCAGCTTCAGCGACTTGACCTCGAACGGCTCGAAGAGCCCGGCGGTGGACAGATGCTGAGTTGTGGATGCAGTTTCGGTCACGCCTGCGCACAACCTCATGCAACACCGAGCTATTCCCCGGGCGAGGCTGTTAGCGTCGAATCCTTATGAGCCCTTCGCCGCTGATCTCTGCCACCGAACTGCACGATCTCTTCGAGATGGGACGGCCCCCTGTCGTCCTCGACATCCGGTGGACCCTCCAGAACGGGAGCGACAGAGCAGGTTACGAGGCGGGGCACATCCCGACTGCGCAATTCGTAGACCTCGGCACCGAACTGGCGGCACCGCCGAATGACCGTGGCCGGCATCCGTTGCCCGACGCGGACACGTTCGTCGCGGCGATGCGCGGAGCAGGGGTCAGTGACGACTCCTCGGTCGTGGTCTACGACGGAGGACCGGCGACCGCGGCGGCGCGGGGATGGTGGCTGTTGCGCTACTTCGGGCACGCGGACGTGCGCGTCCTCGACGGCGGACTTGCTCAGTGGGTGGCCGCCGGATTCCCGATCGGCACCGAACCGTCGATCGCCGCCGCCGGATCGTTCACCGCGCGCCCATCACTGGCACGAGTTCTCGACGTCGACGACGTGCTGGACTTCGCACGGAACAACGTGCTGCTCGACGCGCGGGCACCCGAACGGTTCCGCGGCGAGGTGGAGCCGGTGGACCCCGTGGCCGGTCACATCCCGGGCGCAATCAACCGGCCGACGACCGACAACGTCGATTCGGACGGACGTTTTCTGGCTCCGGAGGTACTCAATGGCACATTTGGTGGACTTGTGCCGGCAGGGAAAGAGGTCGCCGTCTATTGCGGGTCCGGGGTGACCGCGGCGCATCAGATTCTCGCCCTCGAGTTGGCGGGCATCGACGCTGCTCTGTATCCGGGGTCATGGTCGGGATGGATCACCGACCCGTCGCGACCGCGTGCGTGAAACAACCTCTGACCAGGGTGTTCATGCAACAAGGGTTGAACTTGAATCTGACTTCAACTATACCTGGGGCATGAAGGTAGAAGGCAAGGTCGCCATCGTCACCGGCGGTGGTGGCGGAATCGGCGGGGCCATCGCTGCTCGACTCTCGGAGCACGGCGCACGCGTCGTCGTCTCCGACCTCGACGGAAAGACGGCGGAAGCGGTGGTCGACGCCATCGAACGAGACCGGCCGGGGACGGCCGTTGCGGTTGCTGCGGACGCGTCGAACATCGCCGATATCGAGCGGCTGATCGCGCAGGCCGAGGAATCGTTCGGTCCGGTCGATCTCTACTTCGCCAACGCAGGCATCAGCGGCGCACCCGGGCTTGACGCCACCGAACAGGACTGGGATCTCTCGTTCGATGTGAACGTTCGCGCCCACATCCGGGCCGCTCAGCTGTTGGTGCCGGGCTGGCTCGAGCGCGGTGAGGGGTATTTCGTCAGCACCGCCTCAGCGGCAGGCCTACTTACCCAGATCGGTTCGGCCACATACGCAACCACCAAGCACGCGGCAGTCGGATTCGCGGAGTGGTTGAACGTCACGTACGGCAACCGAGGAATTCGCGTCAGTTGCCTGTGCCCGATGGGTGTCAACACCAAACTGCTCTACGAGGGACGCGAATCCGGAGATGCGTTGGGAGCGGCGGCAACTGCGGCGGTTCTGAGCGCCGGCGCTGTGCTCGAACCCCTCGACGTTGCCGATGTGGTGCTGGGCGCGATGGACCGCGAGCAGTTCTTGATCCTGCCGCACGAGAACGTACTGGACATGTACCGCAACAAGGGTGCCGATTACGACCGGTGGTTACGCGGCATGCGTCGCTACCAGGACAGCTTGCTCGACAACAACCGATAGGGGCCCACCGTGGCATTTTTCGAGACCAGCGATCGCGCGAAGAAATTCGAGTCGGATCTGTTGGAATTCATGGACTCTCACGTCTACCCGGCCGAGGCCGTGTACGAGCAGCAGATGCTCGAAGCCGGGGACCCGCACTTCCACCCGCCGATCCTCGAGGACCTGAAGAAGGAAGCGCGCTCACGTGGACTGTGGAATCTGTTCCACCCGCACCCTGAGTGGGGGCCAGGCCTGACCAACCTCGAATACGCGCCGCTCGCCGAGATCATGGGACGCAGCCTGCTCGCCCCCGAGGCCTGCAACTGCAACGCACCGGACACGGGCAACATGGAGGTCTTCACGCTCTTCGGCACCGACGAGCACAAAGAGAAGTACTTGAAGCCGTTGTTGGACGGCAAGATTCGCTCTGCCTTCGCGATGACCGAGCCCGACGTGGCCAGCTCCGACGCCACCAACATCGCGATGAAGATGGACCGCGACGGCGACGACTTCATTCTGAACGGTCGAAAGTGGTGGACGTCCAACGCGATGCACAAGAACTGCAAGGTTCTCATCGTCATGGGCAAGACCGATCCAGAGGCGGCCACCCACCGTCAACAGTCGATGCTGGTGGTACCCATCGACGCACCAGGTGTCACTGTCCTGCGAAATCTGCCGGTTTTCGGCTACGTCGACCGCGAAGGCCATGCCGAGGTGCTCTTCGAGGATGTGCGAGTGCCGGCCAAGGACGTGTTGAAGGGGCCGGGTGAGGGCTTCGCCATCAGTCAGGCTCGTTTGGGACCGGGCCGTATCCACCACGCGATGCGCACCATCGGTGTGGCCGAGCGCGCGCTCGAATTGCTCTGTCGCCGTGCGGCATCGCGAGTGACGTTCGGCAAGCCGGTGGCGATGCGCTCGAACATCCAGGACTGGATCGCCGAGGCGCGAATCGAGATCGAGAAGACGCGGTTGCTGACGTTCAAAGCCGCCTACCTGATGGACACCGTCGGGAACAAGGAAGCGCGCACCGAGATCGCAGCCATCAAGGTTGCCGCACCGGAGATGGCGCTGAAGATCATCGACCGTGCCATCCAGGTGCACGGCGGCGGCGGTGTGAGCAACGACTTCCCGCTCGCGATGATGTATGCGCACGTGCGGACGCTGCGGCTCGCCGACGGTCCGGACGAGGTCCACAAGATGTCGATCGCGAAGATGGAGCTGAAGAAGTACCTCTGAGTACGGCTAGCGACCCGCCTGCCAGGCCGGGTCACGGCCGATGAAGGCCATCAGCTTGTCTTGAGCGGACGCGTCGTCGCCAACCGGGACGGCGGGCCCGTACTGCCCGCTGTCTCGTAGCATCTGTTCCATCGGTCGCATGGCATCGAGGGCCGCAGCGCAGCGCTCCTCGCCCAAGTCGGGTTCGAGGCCAAGGGCTTTCGCCAGGTCCCAGGAGTGCATCCAGATGTCGGCGGTGTAGAACATGTCGATCGCCTCGTCCACCGGCATGTCGCCGGTGTGCGGGTTGCTCAACATGCGGTCGGAAGGGTCGTCGAGAATGGCCTGGATGTCGGCATCGTGACGCTTCCACGCGGCTTTCGGGTCGGCATCGATGTCCAGGGGCTGGAACTCGATTCCCGCTCCGCCGAATAGAAAGCCGCGAGACCACTCGATCAGGTGCTTCACGACATCGATTGCGGCCCAGTCCGATACCGGGCTCGGGCGTGACCAGTCCTCGGACGAGGCGGACTCGACGAGCGCGGTGAAGGTTGCCGCGTCCTGTAGGTGCTGCTGGGCCGGCTCTGTTCGTTGCCCGAGCAGTTCGTCGAGTTTGTCGTAGCCCTCCCTCACCCCGACGTCCATGCCACTGGACAGCATGCCGTCCCGAGTTGCGAAGTCGGACATCACGCTGAGCACTCTCAGGAGCGTGCCGCCGCCGTCGCGGCCCTCGAACGTGAGGGTCTCGAGGGCAACCGAATCGGGTTGGCCCTCATAGGTGAACGTCCACACGATCCGCTCGTTGTCCCTGACCTCGTGAAAGCTGCCGAAGAAGGCTGCGATCTCTTCACCGTCCCGATCGTTGGCAAATGCCCAGGAACCTCCGGTGCGGCCCTCCCACTTCAGAATTCGCGTCGTCAACGATCTGGGGCCCACCCACTGCCGATACAGCTCGGGATCTATGTGGGCGCGGAACACCTGCTCCGGCGTTGCAGTGAACTCTCGAACGATCTCGATCGTGGGTACTTTCTCGTCCGCAAGGATCTCGGTTTCGTACATGGTTACGACGCTTCTTTCGTGTCCGGGGCCTTCGTCGGGTTGTCCTCGATGTCCATGCTGTCCAGCAGGGCGTCGAGGCGTCGATAGCGTTGTTCTGCTTCCTGTCGATAGCGCTCGATCCATTTCGCCATGAGGCCGAACACCTGCGCATCCAGATGCACCGGCCGACGCTGGGCATCCTTGCTGCGGGTGACCAGGCCTGCTTCCTCGAGCACCTTCACGTGCTTGGATACGGCCTGGAGGCTCATGTCGTACGGCTCCGCCAATTCGCTGACACTTGCATCTGCGCCGGCGAGCCGCGCCACCATGTCGCGACGAGTGGGGTCTGCCAACGCCGCGAACGTCTTGTCGAGTTGCTCCGTGTGATCGTCCATCGGCTCCTCGCTTCCTCGATGAAGCCGAGCGTAAGCCGCGTAACGTGCGTAGTCAACCATTTGGTTGAGTAGTCCCCTTGGCCTACCCTCGTCGGATGGGCATCGGTGACGACATGGTGCGGGACGTGATCTCCCGAGATCTGGGGCACCCGCTACGAGTGGCGATCGACGGGGTGACGGCATCGGGAAAGTCGACCTGTGCGCGGTGGCTGGTGAATGCCATTGCAGCGCAGGGTCGTCCGGCGATTCATGTGACAATGGACGGTTTTCATCACCGGCGTGAACATCGGTATCGGCAAGGGCGGGCGTCGGCTGCCGGCTACTACCGGGACGCATACGACTTCGACGCGTTGTGTACACATGTACTGATTCCGTTGGGGCCGAACGGAAGTAGCGAAATTCGGCGTCGGATCATCGATCTGGCCACGGACGAGCCGGTGGATGATCCGCTCGAGCCGGTGCCTACCGATGCGATCGTCGTAGTGGACGGAACATTTCTGCACCGGCCACCGCTGCCTGACTACTGGGACTACACCGTCTTCATCGACACTCCGATGGACGTCGCACGGGCGCGCGGAGCAGTCAGGGATGCGAATGCGCTGGGCGGTGAGGAAGCCGCGGGTATGGCCTTCGACCGGCGCTATCACGCAGCATGCCGAATCTATCTGGACGAGGTGGAGCCGCGCGCCCGAGCAACTCGAGTGCTGCCGAGTATTGACAGCCTGCTGTCAATGGGGTGATGATTGACAGCATCCTGTCAATCGATGCGAGGACGTTCCGATGACCACCATTGCGCTGTATGCCACCGACACCATGGCCGACTGGGAGTACGGGTACCTCACTGCAGGCTTGGCCATGGCCCGTGAACAGGACCCGAATGCCAATCGGTTGATCGTGGCCTCGGAGACGGGGCAGGCCGTCACGACGATGGGAGGATTGCGCATCACTCCCGACGTAGGCTTGGCCGACCTGCCGACACTCGACGCCTTGATTCTGCCCGGTGCGGGCAGTTGGGAATCCGGGCACGAGACCGTCTTGAAGCTCGCCGCCCGACTCGTCGCGTCCGGAACTCTTGTCGCGGCGATCTGCGGTGCGACATACGGTTTGGCTCGAACCGGACTGCTCGACGACCGTCCGCATACCTCGAATGCCGCCGAGTTCCTCACGCAGGCAGTCGAATACCGTGGTTCGGAGCAATATCGAGACGAGAAGGCGGTGTCCGACGGCACCGTGATCACCGCGGGCGCGACGGCACCGATCGAATTCGCGAAGCTGGTGTTCGAGCGACTGAACGTGTTTCCGCAACCCGTCGTCGACGCCTGGTACGGCCTGTACACGACGGGGGAACGCAAGTACTACGAGCAACTCGCCGGAGCATGAAAAAACGCACGCCGGAGGGTGACGCGCTGACGGCTCTGGTGCTTCCCGTATTCGAGCTCAACGGCGAATTTCTCGCTGCAGCACAGGACATCACCGAGCCGACAGGTCTGACGCCGGCGTGGTGGCAGGTGCTGGGAGCGACCCTCGACGAGCCGCTGTCGGTAGCCGACATCGCGCGCCGCGTCGGCCTGGGGTTGGCGAGGCAGAGCGTGCAGCGCACCGCAAATCTGTTGGTGGACAAAGGCTGGGCCGTATACGTCGACAACCCGAACCACAAGCGCGCGAAATTGTTGGAACCCACCCCAAAGGGTCGCGACACCGTCACGGAGCTGCGGGATGCACAACACGCGTGGTCCGACGCCGTGGGAGTCGCTGTGGGAGAGGGCGAACTGCAGGCCTTCGCGGCAACCCTGGGCAAAATACTCGCGGCATCTCGTGACTACCGCGGCGGCAGTGCATAATTCGGGCATGGCTGCTCTTTCGATACTGCTCTCAGGACTGCTCGCCGGACTGTTGTCGCAATCCAATGGGGGCGACGTCTTCGGTGACACCAGCTTCGTTTCGGTGGTGTTCTTCAGCGGCGGTGGGGGAGTTGCGGTGGCAGTGATCGCGGCGTCCGTGCTGGCGATGGTCGTGCGTCGACGCAGTATTCTGGTGGGGCTGTCCATCGCCGCCGCCGTTGTCGCCGGGGTGACAGCACTCCTGATGCCGTCTCACCTCGCCGAGATGGTGGCAGGTGGAGTTCTGTTGGGTTGCAGTGCAGTACGAGCGAACGGTGCGCGAATTCGAGAGGCGCTGCTGATCGGGTCGTTCCTTCTCGGACTGCTCAGTGCAGGCGCGGTCGAGGCTTTGCAATCCCCAGGTATCCCGCGGCGCTACGCCGACTACCTCACCGAATCCGACATCGGTACACCGGTGATCGTTCCGGTGCTCTGTCTAGTGGTGGTGCTGGCAGTGGCCTGGTCAGCGCGAAAAGACCGCGGGGAAAAGAATGCGCCACCCGAACGGAGCGGGCGAACAGTCGGGGCGATACTGCTGGTCTCGATCGGCGGCCTCTTACTCGCCGTACTGTTCGGGCACAGCATCTTCGAGAGCCAGTACGGTTTCGTCGGTCGGTGGTACTTCGCAATTCTCGTCGTACCGGTGTTGTTCGGTGCCGCGGCTCTGTTGCCAGGGCGAGGCGGCATCATGATTCTCGCCGGGACGGCTGTGCTGATCACGTCGACCACCACCGCCGGGGTGGGCATCGAGGTGTCGGACGGAGTCTGGACACTCGGGCTCGTGGCCGTCACCGCGGTCGCAGTAGCAGTGGGAGGTGCGCTCGGAGTGCGGTGGGGTCGCCCTGTCGTAGGCTTCGGGATCCTTGCCGTGGTCTGTGTGACCGGACTGTTCGAGTCCCAGCCGCTCGACAACGTGAACTACGCGGCAAGTCTGCTGATCTTCCCGGCCGCTGCGGCCTACCTGTACGTGGCGTGCACGTCGGCCACGCCCGCAACACCCACGGCTCTTACCCTGGGCCTCGCGGTGCCGGTGGCGATCACGGTGCCGATGGTCGTCACGTACGGTTGGACGGCCTACACGCCGCTGACCACGATCGATACCAGTACGTTCTCGCCCGGCACCGATCTGTGGCTCTCGACCGGCGCGGCCGTTGCGATTGTGGTCCTCGCCGGCGTCGGGACTCGGTTCCTCGGTCGTCGGCCACTACCGAATTAGCCACCGGAGTACCGTTTTCTTACATGGCTTACAGATACCTCGGAAACAGCGGACTGAAGATCTCGGAGATCACCTACGGCAACTGGTTGACGCACGGATCGCAGGTGGAGAACGATATCGCCACCCAGTGCGTACGCGCGGCCCTCGATGCGGGCATCACCACCTTCGACACCGCCGACGTCTACGCCAACGGAGCGGCCGAGACGGTCCTGGGCGACGCGCTGAAGGGTGAGCGTCGGGAATCGCTCGAGATCTTCACCAAGGTCTACTTCCCGGTCGGACCCAAGGGCCCCAACGACACCGGACTCTCACGCAAGCACATCCTCGAAGGAATCGACGCTTCACTGCGTCGCCTCGGCACCGATTACGTAGACCTCTACCAGGCGCATCGGTACGACGTCGAGACTCCGCTCGAAGAGACCATCGCCGCCTTCGGTGACGTCGTCCGCCAGGGCAAGGCGCTCTACATCGGCGTCTCGGAATGGACCGCCGATCAACTGCGTGCAGGGCAGGAACTCGCCCGTCAGAACGGCTTCTCGATCATCTCGAACCAGCCGCAGTACTCCGCGCTGTGGCGCGTCATCGAGGATCAGGTGATCCCGACGTCGAAGGAACTGGGCATCTCGCAGATCGTGTGGTCGCCAATCGCCCAGGGCGTGCTCACCGGAAAGTACCTCCCCGGTCAGCCTTTGCCCGACGGCTCTCGCGCCAAGGACGACAAGGGCGGCGACAAGATGATCGCCCGCTACCTCGACGATCAGACGCTCACCCGGGTGCAGCAGCTG
The DNA here is from genome assembly GCF_001426085.1 of Rhodococcus sp. Leaf278. Lineage (GTDB taxonomy): Bacteria > Actinomycetota > Actinomycetes > Mycobacteriales > Mycobacteriaceae > Rhodococcoides. The sequence goes on along the minus strand of NZ_LMRR01000007.1, from coordinate 193,081 downwards.
AAGCCGATCGCCGACGATCTGGGAATCACCATGGCGCAGTTGGCTGTTGCGTGGGTGCTGGCCAACGACAACATCGCCGCCGCGCTGGTCGGGGCCTCACGGCCGGAGCAGATCGCCGAGAACATCAAGGCCTCGGAGGTTACCCTCGACGCCGACGTTCTCGCGAAGATCGACGAGGCGCTCGGTGATTCGGTCGAGCGCGACGCCGGCAAGACGGGCTCGCCCGAGGCACGCCTGGTCTGAGCACTCGAAGTTGCCGGTCCGACCGACAAGGTGAAGCGAACAGGGTAATAAGGACGTATGGACACGATCACCGTCGATACACCTCAGGGCCAGGTTCGCGGTCGGACCGGCGCAGGCGTCACCTCGTTTCTCGGAGTGCCGTACGCCGAGGCTCCGTTCGGACCCCGCCGATTTCAGGCTCCGTCGCTGCCGCCCACCTGGGACGGAGTGCGCGACGCACTCGAGCTGGGGGCCACCGTCCCCAAGGTGGGATACCGTCCGCCGACCAGCGAGATCCTCAGTGAGCCGGTGGTACCCGGCGACGACTGCCTGAACGTGAACGTCTTCACCCCCGATGTCGGCGGCTCGGCACCGGTGTTCGTCTGGATCCACGGTGGAGCATTCGTCAACGGCAGCAACGCGATTCCCACGTACGACGGCTCAGCCTTCGCTCGTGACGGCATCGTGGCCGTGGTGATCAACTACCGACTCGGCGTCGACGGTTTTGCGCTGATCGACGGTGCCCCGGCGAATCGCGGAATGCTCGACCAGGTGGCGGCCCTCGAATGGGTGCGCGACCACATTTCGGCCTATGGCGGCGACCCGGCCCGGGTGACCATCGCGGGAGAGTCGGCGGGCGCGATGAGCGTCGGCACCCTGATGTCGATGCCCCGTGCCGAGGGGCTCTTCCAGCGGGCGATTCTCCAGAGCGGAGCCGGCCACCACGTCATCACCGCCGAGACCGCCGCGACGGTGTCCTCGGCATTGGCGACCGCACTCGGCGTCGAGGCGACGGTCGACGGCCTCGGTTCGGTCTCGGTGAACGCCTTGGTCGACGCGCAGCGCGATCTGTCCGATCGCATCGCGGCCGAGGCCCCGACCGGTGCGTGGGGTGAGCTCGCCCTGAACGTCATGGCGTTCGAGCCGTACATCGACGGCGATGTCGTTCCAGCGCTGCCGTTTTCGCGCATCATCAGTGACGGCGCGAGCGCACAGGTGGACGTGCTGATCGGAACCACCAGCGAGGAACATGCGTTCTTCATCGTGCCCGCCGGAATTGTCTCGCACCTCACCGAGGACTACGTGAAGATGGTCCTCGCTGGGTACCGAGCAGACTCCACGGCGCTGGAGAAGTACCGCGAGCAGCTGCCCGATGCCTCGGCCGGCGAGCTGATGATCGCAGTCATGACCGACTGGTTCTTCCGCATTCCGGCCACGCGGCTGGTCGAGGCCCGCTCCGGCAATGCCTTCGTCTACGAATTCATCTGGCGCTCAACGCTGTTCGACGGCGCTCTCGGTGCCTGCCATGCACTGGAAATTCCGTTCGTGTTCGACATGCTGCACAAGCCCGAGACCGCACGCATCACGGGTCCCAACCCGCCGCAGAAGGTGGCCGACGAGATGCACCGTGCATGGGTCGAATTCGTGCGCGACGGCTCTCCCGGCTGGGACTCGTACGGCAGCGACCGCGCCGTGATGATGTTCGGCGACGAGCCTGGAGTCGTTCTGGACCCGCGGACGACTACCCGCGAGGTGTGGGACGGGGTGCGCTGAGCTTCCTGCCACAACCTCCGAACGTCGTCTGCGAGGCCGGTCGCCGGAGGGTTAATCTCGGATATGCGCAGACTCCTTCCTGGTTTCGGTACGAATGCTCCGGTTCCGGCGCGGCCTGCTCGCGTCGTGGTGGTCGGTGGCGGTTTCGGCGGATTCAACGCCCTGCAACGCCTGGCGAAGCTGCTGGGTCCCGATCGCGCCGTGCTGACGTTGGTGGCCCCCACCGACTACCTGCTCTACAGTCCGCTGCTCCCGGAGGTCGCCACCGGTGTCCTCGATCCGCGGGACATCGCCGTCTCGACTCGCCAGGCCCTGCCGCGGGTCAGGTTGGTGCTGGGGCATGTTACGAACGTCGACTTCGAGACCCGTGAGTTGTCGGTGACCGGACCGGACGGTGACTCGACCCTCGAATGGGACAAGCTGATACTTGCCCCCGGTTCGGTCACCAAGCAGTTCGACATCCCGGGCGTCGACGAGCATGCGTACGGACTCAAGACACTGAGCGAGGCCGTCTACATCCGCAACCACGTAATTGCGCAGCTCGATGCGGCCGACGCTCTGCCCGATACCCCGGAGGGCCGGAGCGAACGCGCCGAGCGTTTGACGGTCGTCGCCGTGGGAGCGGGTTACACGGGCACCGAATTCGTCGCGCAGATGCAGAATTGGGTCACCGGCATCGCGTCGCGCTGGGCGAGTGTCGATCCCGACGAGGTGCGTTGGGTGCTCGTCGACGTGGCCGACGCGGTACTGCCGGAACTGGGCGCTCGACTGGGCAAGGAAGCGCTCGCAGTGCTGGCGGAGCGCGGTGTCGATGTTCGGCTGGGGGTGTCGGTGGCATCGGCCACGGCCACGTCGGTGACGCTCACCGACGACGAGGTCATCCCGTCGCGCACTCTCGTCTGGGGAGCCGGTGTGGCGGCGAGCCCGCTCATCGCGAAGTTGGGCCTGCCCACCGACCGCGGCCGCCTGGCCGTGGGTGCCGACATGACCGTTCCTGGGGTAACGGATGTCTGGGCGATCGGCGATGCAGCGGCAGTCCCGGACCTCGCCGCCGATCCCTCGAAGCCGACACCGCCGACGGCGCAGCACGCCCAGCGTCAAGGTGTGGCCGTCGCCCGCAATGTCGCGGCGTCACTGGGCGTCGGGCAGGCGCGTCCGTACAAGCACACGGATCTGGGACTCGTTGCCGATCTCGGTGGATTCGACGGTGTCGCAAAGCCTCTCGGCATTCCGTTGACCGGTCCGGTAGCGAAGTTCGTCGCACGCGGCTACCACCTGTACGCGTTGCCCACGGTGTCGGCACGAGTGCGGGTGGCGACGGATTGGCTGTACGCCTCGGTGCTGCCGACCCGGGTCGTCAATCTTGCCCAGGTGCGATCCGAGGACGCGTTGATCAAGAAGGCTCAGGCAATCGATCTCTACGAGTAGAGCGCTGCGCCGCATGTGCACGCGGAGCCTGCGGTCGTTCCGCAGGCTCCACTCCGAATTTCGTAGCAGGCTAAGAAGTTCCGTGCACATGGGTCACCGCAGGTGATGCACCTCCTGCAGCCCGTAGACCGGGGTGTCGATGCCCTCGTAGCGCGCCTTGATCTGCAGGGCCAGGTACAGCGAATAGTGCCGTGACTGATGCAGATTGCCGCCGTGGAACCAGAAGTTCTCCTGCTGCGTCGGCTTCCACATGTTGCGCTGCTCGCCTTCCCATGGCCCGGGATCCTTGGTCGTGTCCGATCCAAGGCCCCAGCACTTGCCGACCTTGTCCGCGGTCTCCTGGTCGATGAGATCCGCGACCCAACCGTTCATCGAGCCGTAGCCGGTGGCGTAGACGATGAGGTCGGCGGGCAGCTCGGTGCCGTCGTCGAGTACGACGCCGGTCTTGCTGATCCGCTCCACCTGTCCGGCAACGAGTTTGATCTTGCCGTCCGCGACGAGCTCGGATGCGCCGACGTCGATGTAGTAGCCCGAGCCGCGACGTAGGTATTTCATGAACAGCCCCGAACCGTCGTCGCCGAAGTCGTGTTGGAACCCGGCCTTCTCGAGCCGATCGTAGAAGTCCTTGTCCTGCTCCGCGATCTGCTGATACACCGGGATCTGGAACTCGTGCATGATCCGGTACGGCAGCGAAGCAAACGTGAGATCGGCTTTGGCCGTAGTCATTCCGGATTCGACGGCTCTTTCGGAGTACAGATCGCCGAGTGCGATCTCACACAGCGAATCGGACTTGACGATGTGCGTCGACGAACGCTGCAACATCGTGACGTCGACGCCCGTCTCGTACAGGGCCTTGCAGATGTCGTGCGCGGAGTTGTTGGAACCGACGACCACCACGCGCTTGCCGACATAGGCGTCGGGACCGGGGTGCTCGCTGGAATGATGCTGCTCGCCCTCGAATTCGTCCATGCCGGGGAAGTTGGGCACGTTCTTCTTGCCCGACATTCCGGTGGCCATCACCAACTGCTTGGGCCGCAGGATCACTTCCTCGCCGTCACGGTCGACGACGACTGTCCACTCCTTCGCCGCCTCGTCGTAGGTGGCGGACTTGGCCGTGGTCTTGCTCCAGTACGGCACTTCCATGACCTTCGTGTACATCTCGAGCCAATCGCCGATCTTGTCCTTCGGCGCGAACACCGGCCAGTTCGGCGGGAACGGCAGGTACGGGAGGTGGTCGTACCAGACCGGATCGTGCAGGCACAACGACTTGTATCGTCCCCGCCACTGATCGCCGGGGCGTTCGGCGCGGTCGACGACGATCGCCGGCACACCCAGCTGCCGGAACCGAGCTCCCAACGCGATGCCGCCCTGACCCCCGCCGATCACGAGGGCGTACGGCTGCACGCTGTAGCCGAGCTCGTTCTCCTCGATCTCCTTCTTCTCGGCCCAGTTCTGGGTATCGGCGTTCGAGCCGTGCACCGCGCCCTTGATGCGTGATGCACCCTGGCGCTCCTCGTGCCCCTTGAGCTCCTGCATGGTCGTCAGCAGAGTCCAGGCCACGTCGTCGCCGGTGTCGGCGTCCGTCGTCAAGCGCAGATGCCCCTTGCCGCGGCTCGTTGCGGTCTCGAACTCGATCCAGGCGGAGACGACGCCATCGGCTTCGTCGGGGACCTCGGTGGTGTGAAAGCCCGTCGGATCGGTGTCGTCGAGCCGCTCGGAGAGCATGTCGCTGACGCCGTCACGGCCTTCGACGGTCTTGAGATTCCAGGTGAAGGTGACGAGATCACGCCAGAAGCTACTGACGGCGAACATGCCGGCCACGCGAGGAATATCACGTTCGACCAGGGCCTCCTCGAACTTCGACAGCCAGGCGTCGACCCGCTCCTGAGGACTGCGCGTGCTGGTGATCTCGATCGGCTCGATGGTTTGGGTCATGAAAACTCCTCGTGGCGAAAGTTCGGTGCGTTGTGTGACCCAGCACACTCTTCGATCACGGCTGGGTCGAGAGTTGCAGTGGGTTGCACTGGGCGATCGGCGGTATGGTTCGAGAAATTTCCGGGGGGAAACATGATTCGTCGTATTACCGTTGTTCTGGTGCTGGTCGTCGTGACCGGTTGCTCGTCGGCGTCGCCTACCGTCGACACCGGTACCCGGTCTCCGACGGTTCCGTGCATCGACTCCGTCGGCGAGAACTCGCCCCTGACCGTCATGGGTGACGCATTGCTTCTTACGCCGTATCTGCGTGTGCGGGGACAGGTGCGTACGGCGTTGGAGGAAGAGTTCTACTGGCGTAACAAGCAGCCCGACGACCCCATGGACGCACGCCGCCTGAGCGCGTTCGTTCCCGGTGGTAACAAGACTGCATTGCTGTACCCCGACACACCCGCCGGTGGCGATGCCGAGTTCGCCGCGGCCACATGCGGTCTCGAATTCGACTGGAAGGCGGGCCTGTCGTCCAGCGAGTTCGAGTCGGTGGTCTCGACCCCGGGGTTCTTGCGCGGTCTGGGTCGTCGACTCTGCACAGATGTGGAGATGTCCGGCAACACCACCGACTATCTCGCCAGGGCCGATGAGAAACTGGCCGAATTCGAGGACAACGCTGCCGGCAAGGTCGACTTCATGAGGGCGATGCACCAGAACTCGCTGAAAGACCGCCTCGACTTCCTTGCCTCCCCGGAGGAACCCGACGAACTGCCGGAGAACCGACGAATCGCCCGACATGACGTCATCGAACTACGTGACATCATTGCGCGACTGGAGAGCGAAACCGATGGACACCTGCTGCAGATCGAACGGGATCGGGTCGAATTCATCAGAGCCGCACTGACATTTCAGTGTCCTGCGCTGAGCGACTGATCGGGCTGCGGCTGGTTCTCGTCTCCGGCCCGCTGCAACGCGCTGCAACCCTGTCGGAAGTGGTCGGCGTCACATAGACATGAACGCATCCGACGATCAGGAGTGAAGTGATGCGCGCAGCTGTCTACTACGGCCCCAACAAGGTGGAGATCACCGACGTTCCCGAGCCCAGCCCCGGTGAAGGGCAGGTCAAGGTCAAGGTCGGGTTCAACGGAATCTGCGGAACCGACCTGCACGAGTACTACGCCGGCCCCATCTTCATCCCCACCTCGCCCCATCCTCTGACCGGCCAGGAGATGCCGCTGGTGCTCGGACACGAGTTCTCGGGCACCGTTACCGAACTCGGGAAGGGTGTCACCGGTATCGCGGTGGGCGACCGCGTCGCCATCGAGCCGCTCTATCGCTGCGGGCACTGCGGACCGTGCCGCGCGGGTAACTACAACATCTGCGCGCAGATCGGCTTCCACGGATTGATGTCCGACGGCGGGATGGCCGAGTACACCGTGGTGCCCACCGACATGATTCATGCCCTGCCCGACAACGTCTCTCTCGAACTCGGTGCTCTCGTCGAACCGATGTCGGTGGCGTATCACGCTGCGACACTGGGCGATCCGAAACCCGATGACACCGCTATGGTGTTCGGTGCCGGACCGATCGGCATCGGGCTGTGGTTCGCACTGCGCGGCAAGGGAGTCGAGAACGTCTACGTTGTCGAACCGTCGCCGACGCGTCGAGCATCGATCGAAGCACTCGGCGCGAAGACCCTCGATCCGACCGCCGTCGACGTCCCCGCCTTCATCGCCGACCTCACCGACGGCAACGGAGCCGACGCCATCTACGACGCGGCCGGTGTGCAACCGGCCGTCGAGACCGCACTCGGCTGCATTGGCGCGCGTAAGCCGCTGGTCAGCGTCGCGATCTACGAAAAGCCCCTGACCACACCGCTGCAGAAGCTGGTGATGAACGAATCCCGAATCCAGGGATCGCTGTGCTACACCTCCGCCGACTACGAGGCCGTCATCGAGCTGATGAGCCAGGGCCACTACGACACGACCGGCTGGGTCGACAAGATCACGCTCGACGGCGTCATCGACGACGGCTTCGAGGCGCTGCATGCAGGCACCAAGATGAAGGTCCTCGTCGACCCGTCCACCGGAGCGGCGTCATGAGCGCGGTACTGGTGACCGGTGCCGGTCAGGGCATCGGCCGCGCCATCGCACTACGGTTGGCGTCCGACGGTCACGACATCGCGTTGGTGGACCTGTCCGAGGACAAGATCGCCGGCGTCGCCGACGAGGTGCGTCGAACAGGCTCGAAGGCAACGACATTCGTGGCCGACGTCAGTGATCGCGACCAGGTGTTCGCAGCCGTCGATCACGCGCACAGCGCGCTCGGTGGGTTCGACGTCATGGTCAACAACGCGGGTATCGCGCAGGTGGCTCCGCTCGACGATGTTCGCCCCGAAGACACGAAGAAGATCTGGGCCGTCAACGTCGACGGTGTGCTGTGGGGAATCCAAGCGGCCGCAGCCACATTCAAGTCCCTCGGCCGGAAGGGCAAGATCATCAACGCGTCGTCCATCGCCGGTCACGACGGATTCGCGATGCTCGGGGTCTACAGCGCAACGAAATTCGCGGTTCGAGCACTCACCCAGGCTGCGGCCAAGGAGTACGCCGCGGACGGTATCACCGTCAACGCGTACTGCCCCGGCGTTGTCGGCACCGACATGTGGGTGACCATCGACAAACGATTCGCCGAGCTGACCGGTGCGGCGGAGGGCGAAACCTACGACAAGTTCGTCGGCGGTATCGCTCTCGGGCGGGCACAGACGCCGGAGGACGTGGCGGCGTTCGTCTCGTATCTCGCCGGACCCGACTCGGACTACATGACGGGTCAGGCACCGTTGATCGACGGTGGCCTTGTCTATCGGTAACCCCCGTTGATGTCGATCTGTGAGCTGGAGCACAATTGACCGTCATGACGCAGTCGACAGGTCCTGAACCTGCGCTGGCGGCCGGCGAAGACCCGCGCCGCTACGCGCAGATTCTCACTGCCGTGTACGACGCGACCATGACCGGCGGCAAGTCGCCAGCACGTCCCCGCGAGGTCATCGGTGACTCGTGGCGGCGGTTGCAGACCCTGGGCATCGACCCCGAAGTGGGCAACCCCGCCGAGACACAGATGGACGTCTCCGATCTCGAGCTCAGCCGGCGAGAATCGGGTCTGTTCGACATCCTCGACGACCTGGCCCGCGGTCTGGAATCGGTGGTGCAGGACGGCGACAACATTCTCGTCGTCGCCGATCGCCACGGCCGCGTGTTGTGGCGCAGCGGATCGACGGCCGTCCTCGACCGCGCCGACGATCTCGGATTCGTCGAGGGGGCCAACTGGGCCGAGGACTCGGTAGGCACCAATGCCATCGGAACTGCACTGGTCTCACGCCGCGCGGTCCAGATATTCTCAGCCGAACACTATGTGCGCAGCCATCATTCGTGGACGTGCGCCGGAGCGCCGATCCGCGATCCGCGTACCGGTCAGGTACTCGGGGCCATCGACGTCAGTGGCCCGGCGAAGACGGTGCACCCCACCACGATTGCACTGGTCGACGCCGTGGCGAGGTTGGCGGAATCCCAGCTGCGCGAAATTCATCGGAGCACCCTCGATCGACTGCGCTCGGTGGCCGCACCGATGCTCGCGCGACTGCAATCCCCGGCGCTGGCCGTCGACGCGAACGGCTGGGTTGCGGCCGTCGAGTCGGTGGCTCTGCGCAATCGCATCCTCCTTCCCGAGGACCTGGCAACGGGCCGCTTCTGGCTGCCGACCCTCGGCGTGTGTGACTTCGAACCCCTGCCCGGTGGATGGCTCGTCCGACCCACCAGCACTGTGGATTCCGGCGTCGCCGATGTCGGATCGACGAGAATCAGTATCGACCTACGCAATTCGCAGAAACCTCGCATCGAGGTGCGCAGCGAAGTGGGGGAGTGGACTCACGAGCCGACGCCCCGGCATGCCGAGATTCTGTACCTGCTCGCCACGCATCGGCAGGGGCGAACCGCGTTGCAGATGGCCGCCGATCTGTTCGGCGACGATGGCCGCGCGATCACGGTGCGCGCCGAGATGTCGCGGCTGCGCAAGCACCTCGCCGGCATCATCTCCACGCAGCCGTACCGATTGGACGAATCGGCGACAGTCGAACTGCTCATGCCGTCGGACATGAATCGGTTGCTGCCGCATTCGTCGGCCCCGGCGATCTGCGCGGCACGAGGCTGAGCGGTAGCGCAGAATCGGGGGAATGAACCGCCTCGCCCGAATCCTCGACGCCTCGGATCCGGGGCAGGTGCGGCTGCGCAGCGCGTCGGCGACGACGCTGACGGTGCTGCTGGCGATGGTGATTCTGCTGCTGACCACGCGCGCCATCGGTCAGCCGGTGACCGTCGCGATGCTCGGCACCGTGGTCGCGATGCAGGCATCGGCGGCAGTGAAGGACAAAAACCAACACAGTCGGCTGATCACCACCGCACTGATGGCGCTGCCGGCCTCGGCGGCAGTGACGTTGGCGTCGTTGCTCTCCGAGCTCGGCAAGGTGGCCGACGTGGGCTTCATCGCTGTCCTGTTCGCCGCTGTATGGGTGCGCAGATTCGGTCCGCGCGGCACGGCGCTGGGCATGGTTGCGTTCATCTCGTACTTCTTCGCCTTGTTTCTCCGGGCGACCCCGGGGCAGGTTCCGCTTCTGATCGCGGCGATCGTCGGCGGGGTCGTCATCGCCCTGTTCGTCCGCGCTGTGATCTTTCCGGACCGTCCGATCGTGGAGGTGCGGCGGCTGCTCTACGCCATGCGTGCGGTGTCGGTGTCGGTGCTCGAGGCAGCGTCCGCAGGAGAAGGTCGAGATCTGGAACTGCTGCGCCGCAGGCTCGATCGGCTCGGCAACACCGCCCTGATGATCGACGACTGGCTCGACCGGCACGACGCCGGACAACTGCTCAGCGTGACCAGTAGCGATCTGTCGCTGCGGGTGTTCGACGCCCAGATCGCCACCGAGCAGCTCGTCAGCTCTCTGTGGGCACTCGACCCCGCCAAGCCCTGGCCGACCGCACTGGGGCAGGCGACCACCGCACTGGGATCGTGTCTGCAGAACTCCCCGTCCGCGGAGCAGCTCAAAGCCGCGCGACGGTTGGCCGCCACTGCGGCCGAGCGCGCCGACCCATCGACTCCTGCCGGTATTGCGACAGTGTCCGCGCAGCGAGCCGTGCAGGCACACATCGCCATTCATCACATCACCACCAACGCCGTGGCCGAAGCGTCGAGTCCCCGGGCGGACGATGCCCAACCGGTGGACAAGGACAAGCCTGCCGGTCTGAACCCCAGTACCAAGGCTGCCATTCAGGTCGCCGTCGCCACCAGTGCAGCAACGGTATTGGGCGAGCTGGTCTCGCCGGACCGCTGGTACTGGGCCGTGCTGACGGCGTTCCTGGTGTTCACCGGGGCCTCGACGCGCGGCGAAATTCTGACCCGAGCCGGCCAGCGCATTCTGGGCACGATGGCGGGAGTGCTGGCCGGAGTGGTGATCGCCGCACTCGTGGGAAACGATCAGCCCGTCCAGTTGGTGTTGATAGTCGTCTGTGTCTTCTTCGCGTTCTACCTGGTCACCGTCGCGTACGCACTGCTGTCGTTCTTCGTCACCATTCTGCTGGCGATGCTCTACGGGTTGCTCGGCACCTTCAGTATCGAGGTGCTCGAATTGCGCATCGTCGAAACTGCGGTGGGCGGTGCCGTCGGCATTGCGTCCGCGTACTTCATCTTCTCGACGGGGACGCGAAAAACTCTGGTGGACAAGGTCGATACGTATCTCGATCAATTGGACGCCCTGATCGATACCAGTGTCGAATCGGTGATCACGCCGGGAAACGCGACCGATCTGGTGGCGTCGACACGCACGCTCGACAACGCGTTGAAAGAGGTCGTGACGGCGGGAAAACCGCTTGTACTCGGGCCGACGACTCGCAGCAGGCGAGGGGCGAAGCGGCTACTGCGAGTGCTGACCGTCAGCGGCCGATCCGCACACGCACTGGCGCGAGCCGGAGTGCTGGCGTCGCGCGCAGAACCGGAGACGGCACCCTCGGCCGATACTGCCCACGCTCTGCGCGACGCTGCGGCGGTGGTGCGTGACACTGCCCGGCAGGTCGAGGCCGCTATCGCGGGCAAGCATGTGGATCAGCCCGAGAAGGTTACCGACACAACGGTATTGAATGTGTTGCTCACCAGCGCGAACTCACCCGGGGCGGTGCGAGTCGCGGTGCGGGCGCTCAACACGATGAACCGGACCCTCGCCGATGTGCTGACTCGGGCTTGACCTTCACACGGTGACAAGGTCTTGGCTCATGGCCATGATCGAACTACTTCGTAATCAGAACTCGTCTGTGCGGCTCCGGGCTGCGCTCGACATCGGGATATCGCCTGACCCGAAATTTCTGAACGCGCTGATCGAGCGGTGTGCCGTCGAACCGGATTTTCAGGTGCGGGAGATGTTGACGTGGGCGCTGATTCGCTATCCCGCGGCATCGACGGTGCCCAGGCTGATGGAGGAAGTGCGCACCGGCGGAGCGCCGGCCCGCAGCCAGGCGTTGCACACGTTGTCGAAGGTCAAGGATCGTGCGGCCTGGCCGGTGATCACCGAGCCGTTGGTCTCCGACGCCGACGATGACGTGGCCCGAAGCGCGTGGCGGGCGTCGGTCGTCCTGGTGCCCGAAGGCTGCGAGCAGTGGTTGGCGACAACGCTGTCCACTCAGCTGGGACGAGGCGGGCGCGAGTTGCAGCGCAGTCTGAGTCGCGCGCTGGTGGCACTCGGGTCGGTGATCGAGCCGATGTTGCGGGAGGCCGCGTCGAGCAAGGATGTTGCTGTCCGCGCCCACGCACTGGCCACCGAGTCGCTGCTGCTGGACCCGGATGCCGGATTCGCAGTGTTCGAAGCCAAGCGTGTGGATGCACTTGGCGCAGCCGACCCGACGGGGTGAGATAGGACGGTGTTGATCGGTGAGGTGGCGCGGCGGTCCGGGGTCAGTGCGCGCATGCTGCGGCACTACGACCGGCTCGGCCTGATTCAGCCGACCTCGCGGAGCAGTACCGGCTACCGCGAATACTCCCCGGAGGATGTTCGACGCCTGTTCCATGTCGAATCGCTCCGATCGCTGGGTCTGTCGTTGCACGACGTCGGCCGTGCGCTGGACGATCCGAGCTTCGCGGCGGCGGATCTCGTCGACGAGCTCGCTGCCTGCGCCGAAGAGCGCATCGCCCGCGATACGGAGCTGCTGACGCGGTTGCGTCGCATCGGGAGCGCCCGACCGGAGGATTGGGAGGCCGTGCTGGGCGTCGTCGGTTTGCTCGGTGACCTGGACTCGGTGAGTGCGGGAAAACGGCAGTCGGCAGCGTTGGCGGCGGTCGGTGATCGGACCGTACCGGCGGAGGCCCTGGCCGAGGCAGTGCTGCGCGAACCCGCAACCAACGTGGCCGGCGCGCTTCGGTGGGCTCTCGCACAGTCGGGTGGCCACGCGATCGCGCCGCTTCGGCAGGGCCTGGATTCACCGGACCCCGAGGTGCGTCGCCGCGCCGTCGATACCGTCGTGGAGATTGCCCACCCCGACGCCACCGAGGTGTTGCGTGAGGCGTTGGTCCACGACGACGCGCAGATCGGACGCGTTGCCGCTCTGGAACTGGCGGCCCGAGGAATTGCCGACGCCGTTCCGACGCTGATCGAGATGGTCCACGACGGAACGAACGATGTGGACGCCGCAGATGCACTCGGAATGCTGGGATCCGACTCCTCGACAGTTGCGGCTCTGATGGACGGGATCGACGATGTCGCCGTGAGACTGCGAGTGACGCAAGCCCTGGCCAGCATTCCGGGACCGGCAGCCGTGCAGGCGTTGCAGGGCTTGACCCGTGACGCGGACCGATCGATCGCACTCACGGCCGAGTACATCCTCGGCCGGAGCGAATGATCCCTTTCGGTACCGTCGAGTTCATGAAGGCATTCGGATTGTTCGCGGCACTGATGATCACGTTGACTGCCTGCTCCACCGCCACCACCCCGGCCGCGCCCACCGAACCCGTTGCCGAGAATCAGGTCACCGTCGCCGACCGGATGTTCTCGCCGCAGTCTCTGACGATCTCTGTGGGAGAGACGGTCACGTGGGTTTTCGCGGACCGAGGGATGGCGCACAACGTCGTCGCCGACGACAACTCGTTTCGCAGTCAGCTCATGGAGACCGGCCGGTTCACCCACACCTTCGACACCGCGGGCACGTTCACCTATCACTGCACGCCGCATCCCGACATGACGGCATCTATCGTCGTCGAGCCCTGAAACTCCTAGGCTCAGGGGCATGACGGCACCGACCCGATCGCGCAGCATCGCCGCACCCCTCGGTGTGGCCGCTGCGGTTGTCGGTGGGGCAGTGCTCCTGCATGTGCGCGATCCACGAACCTCGACCTATCTGCCCTGCCCGTTTCACGCCCTGACCGGACTGTGGTGCCCCGGGTGCGGAACGACCAGGGCTTTCGGTGACCTCACGCGCGGAGACTTCGCGGCTGCTGCGTCGAGCAACGTCGTTGCGGTTGTCCTTGCGATCGTTGCGGTCGGGGTGTGGGCCCTGTGGCTTCGATCGCGCTGGACCGCTCGTCCGATGCCGCGCCCGCGAGTCCATCGTCCGACGGTCATCGTCCTGATCGCTGTTCTCGCTGCTTTCACGGTGGTGCGCAACACTCCGTGGGGCAGCGCACTCGCCCCGACCTGACAATCCTGGGAGTAGCTGTGCTGCTGCAAATCTTCTCGATCATCGTGCTGCTGGGCGTACTCATCGCGCTCATCCCCACGGCCCGACGCGTGTTCAAGAAGGGTGACGACGAATGAGCGACTCACTGCGAGATCGGGTGCGGGCGAAACTGCTCGCCCAGATCGCCGACGACGGAGGCACACCCGCCGAGCAGGCAGAGGGCGACGACCCGCGCCTGAATGCCCTGCGCGACGACCTCGAAGCACTTGACGCCGCCTCGGACGGGGACCCGGTGATCGACGACATCGCCGCCCGCCACTGGGTGCCCTGACCGCCCTGCCCCTGGGGAGTCAATGTGACGTTCGGTGGCCTTTTCGACGGTCAATGTCACGTTGAGTGGACTTTGTTGGGTCCCGAATCGGTGCACCGTTGAGGTGCATCTAGTATCTATGTTGTGCTCGAGACGAAATCTGCTGCCGATACGGCGTACGCGACGGTCAAAGAGCTCATAGTGTCGGGTGATCTGCCCGGCGGTGAGCTCGTCAGCGAGGGTGAAATCGCGGCCCGGCTCGAGATCAGTCGTACGCCCGTACGTGAGGCGTTTCTGCGTCTGCAGGTAGAGGGATGGATGCGTCTGTACCCCAAGCGTGGGGCACTGGTGGTGCCGATCGCGGTGGGTGAGGCGGAAAGTGTCGTGGATGCGCGTCGCCTCGTCGAGGCGGGAAGTGTTCGCGCGTTCATCGGCGATGCGGGTGCCCGCTCACGAGTGGTGGATGCACTACGCGAAAACCTGCGATTGCAGGAACAGTTGGCGCTCGACGGCACCGCCGCGCAGTTCAGCGCAGCCGACGCCGACTTCCACCGCATCGTCGTTCGAGCCGGTGGCAACCCGTTGCTGGACGCGTTCTACGACGGACTTCGCGAGCGACAGCGGCGGATGACCGCGGCCTCGGTGACGCGCGATCCGGGCCAGATCTCACGCATCGTCGACGACCATCGCCGACTCACCGACCTGATCGAGGTCGGTGACGCAGACGGATTCGAGCAGGCCGTCGAACAACACATGCTCGGGGTGCACGGCCTACGACCGGACAGAGGGGGAGCACGATGAGTGAAACGCTCACGAACGACCGAGACATCGACACGACGGCACGACGCTGGCTGCTGGTCGCGTCGGGCATGTTCGCCGTCGCATGGGGCGGAAACGAATTCACGCCGTTGTTGGTGATGTACCGGCTCGATCACGGCTTCTCGGCAGTGGTGGTCGATACGTTCCTGTTCGCGTACGTCCTGGGCATCATTCCGGCGATGTTGATCTGCGGGCCGCTCTCGGATCGACTCGGCCGACGCCCGATCATGTTGCCCGCGACCGCAATTGCCGCGGCCGGCTCCATTCTGATCGCACTCGGACCCGACAACGCATACATGCTCTTCGGCGGCCGTGTGCTCAGCGGCATCGCACTCGGTATCGGAATGGCCGTCGGCGGCAGCTGGGTCAAGGAGCTCTCGAGCCGCGACGCGACCGCCAAGCCGGGTGCCGGAGCGCGCCGGGCCGCAATGTCGCTGACTGCGGGCTTCGCCCTCGGTGCCGGAGTCGCCGGTGTGCTCGCGCAGTGGGCCCCGTGGCCGACGCACCTCGCCTACAGCGTGCACGTGCTCATTTGTATCGTCGCCGGCATCGGCATGCTCTCCGTTCCCGAAACTCGCACTGCAACAGTGGCATCGAAGAATCGGAAGCTGCTCGACGACCTTCGGATCCCGTCCGCATCGCATCGACGGTTCCTGTTCGTCGTGCTTCCGTTGGCCCCGTGGGTGTTCGGTGCTGCGAGCGTCGCCTACGCGGTGCTGCCGTCACTGATGGCCGACGCGTTGGCCGATGAGCCCGGTGGCGGCTACCCCGTTGCACTCTCTGCGGCGATGGCGGTGATCGCCCTCGGATCCGGATTTGCGATCCAGGCCGTCGGACGTCGGATCGACACACCCGCCAATGCGCGTGGCGCTCTGGTTGCGCTCTCTCTGTTGGTGGTCGGAATGGCTGTCGCGGCGTGGGCTGCGTCAGTGTTGACCATCGCCGCGGCCTTGATCGCGGCGGCCGTGCTCGGTTGTGGGTACGGCATGGCGTTGGTCTCGGGTTTGCAAGAGGTGCAACGCATTGCGGGCCCCGACGACCTCGCCGGCCTAACCGCGGTGTTCTATTCGTTGACGTACCTGGGCTTTGCGGTGCCCGCCGTGCTGTCGGCGCTCACCGAGACCTGGCCCGGAGTGGTCACCTACCCGATCATCTTCGGATTCGGCGCGGTGATGGCCGCAATTTGCGGCCTGGTGGTGCGAGTGCGCGTTTTGCGTACCTGGAGGGGCGCAAAACGCGCACGAGGGGAGGCTGCCGTTTGGTCCGACAAGGCGTTGGGTAGCCCTCGGTGCATGAATACGAACGGACGTGCTCCCGCCCGTCGGCGTCGCTTCGGCTCCGAGTCCATGATCACCGCGCTTGCGGCGCTTGCCACCGTCGGGGCTCTGGCCGGATGCTCGAACGACCCGGTCACCACACAGGACTCCGGCGCAGCGGAGGAGGTCGGCACCATCGACTTGCAGAATGTCTCTGTCGGAGCCGAACTCACCGGTGCCACGCCCGAGGGTTCCGCCTCGGCGTACGGCAACGCAACGCTCGAATTCACGGCCGTGAACGAAGCCGAGACAGAGACCGACAGACTTCTCGAGATATCCTCTCCTGCAGCGACTTCAGTGTCGATCGACGCCACCGCCGACCAGCTCGTCATCGAACCGGGCACGTCCATCGCGGCCGGGCAGGCGGTGGAGAACCTGGACGCTGGAGACGACGGAACCGACCGTCCGTTCACCGTGGCACTCGAGTTGGCCGACGGAGAACTCGCGCCGGGAACCTCGATTCCATTCACCTTCGAGTTCGAGCGCGCAGGATCCGTCACCGTCGACGCCCCGTTCGACGTATACGAGCCAGGCGAGTCGACCGACACGGCGCGCCCCCTTCCTCCGGAGGTCACCCCAGCGCCGTGACGCACGTCGGCGGCCCGAACCGGGCGGATCGCTGCGGGCCGACCCGTTCGGATCTAGGATCAGCGGCATCATGCTGCAGTCCGCGCGCACTGCCCCGCCGCATCGGGTCCCGCCGACGGTGGCGCTCGCGGGTGCAACCGTGTGGAGCCGGCGGGAGGCGTACTGGTTTTTGATCGGTGTGATCGTTCCGGCCGCCTGCTGGTCCAGGTATCCCGCGCTTGTCCCCTACGTGTTCACGGTCGTGTTACTCATTGCCCTGGGAATCCGCGTGGGGAACTGCGTGCGTTGGATGTCCATGCTGCGCTGGGGAGTGATCGCCGACGTCGAGACCGTGGACACCGCCCTGCGCGGCGCAGGCAATCTTCACCTCGCGCACGCCACCGGCTGGAACGTCCAACGACGTTGGTACACAGGGATTGTCACCGAATCCGCGGTGCGGTACCGGGCCGGGGAAGCGCACGGTCACCTGTTCGTTCGGGGACTGCCGTTCACCACCGGTGTGGTGCTCGCGCACTCGAAGCAGCCGTCGTCTGCGATGGCCATCAGTGACTTTCCGTGTGACCTCTACCTGGACGGCAAGGGTCGCTGGGCGGCGTCGTTCCCGAAAGGTTTCTGGAAGCAGGCACTGGCGACAGTGGCACTGTACGGCTGCGCCGTCGCCGGGTTGACGGTCTCGCTGGGTTATCGCTGACGACGGTAATCGGCTCCCCAGACTTGGATTCAGGCCTCCGATTGCAGGCTGATTTTCGGAACTGAGGAGCCGATTCGCGACGGAGGACTACGGCAACGATGGAAGCTGCTTGTCGATCAGCCATGCGTCCCACAGGGTTCGGGGGCAACCGAAGCGGGAGGCGAGGTCGGTGAAGTCAGCGGTTGCCACGGTGGAGTAGCGGTACTTGGAGGTCCATTCCTGGATCAGTCCGAAGAAGCGCTCGTCGCCGATGGTGCGTCGTAGTGCGTGCAGGGCCAGCGCGCCGCGCTTGTAGACGCGATCGTCGAAGATGCGCTCCGGCCCCGGATCGGTGAGCTGCAGATCCATCTCGAGCCCGCGCTGAATGGTGTGCGCCCGCTTCGCCTTGTCGTGAGCCGTTGCGCCGCCGGAGTTCTCGGCCCAGATCCACTCCGAGTAGCAGGCGAATCCCTCGTGCAGCCAGATGTCGGCCCACTTGCCGAGGGTCAGCGAATTGCCGAACCACTGGTGCGCCAACTCGTGCGCCACCAGACGCTCGTAGTACCGGGAACCCGAACAGTGATTGGCCCCGAAGATCGACAGCCCCTGCGCCTCGATCGGAATCTCCAGATCGTCGTCGGTCACCACTACGGTGTACGAGGCGAAAGGGTAAGGGCCGTAGAGCCGTACGAAGGTGTCCATCATCTGCGGTTGACGGCCGAAATCGTGGTCGAACTGTGCGCGCAGTCGCGGGGGAGTGATCGCCTTCATCGGCACCGGACCCGGGCTCACGATGCGATGCTCGTACGGACCGATCTGGATGGTCGCGAGATAGGTGGCCATCGGCTCGGGCTGCTCGTACACCCAGGTGGTGCGGCTGGCACGAGTCTGCTTGCGTACCAACGTTCCGTTGGCCACCGCGTAGTACGGCGAATCGGTGGTGATGGTGATGCCGTAGCTGGCCTTGGACACCGGATGGTCGTCACACGGAAACCACGACGCGGCACCGTTCGGCTGACTGGCGACGAGCGAGCCCTCGGTGAGCTCCTCCCAACCGACCTCACCCCACGAACCGTTGATGGGCTTCGGAGTTCCGCCGTACGTCACCGTCACGACCAGCGCCGCGCCCGACGCGATGGGCTTTGCCGGCGTGATCTTCAGCTTGCCGCGCTGGTGGCTGAACTTCACCGAACGCGACCCGTTGACCGATACCTTCGACACGTTCATCGCCGGGCCGAGATCGAACGCGAACTTCGACACCGTCGCAGTGGTGACGGCGGTGATCTTGGCCTTGCCCGCCAGCCGGTTGCTCTCCACCTTGTACTCGAGGTCGAGCTCGTAGCGTGAGACGCGGTAGCCGCGGTTGCCGTTCTGCGGAAGATACGTATCGATGGGGTTGTCACTGGAATCGACGTCGAACACCGGTGCCACCAGTCTGCCTGCCACGATCACCCCTCGTTTCGGTCGTCGCGAATACGCGGAAAGGGATCACCCTTGGCCCACGGCGCGATCGGATTGCCTTGCCAACGAGTATGCGCGGGAACCGTATCGCCGCGCATCACCAGGGAGGCAGGGCCAACCGTCGCACCAACACCTATACCCGATGCGGGCAATGCGACACAGTGCGGTCCCAAGGTTGCCCCTGCGCCGAGATCGACCGTGTCCATGGACATGATCCGATCATGGAACAGGTGCGTCTGCACAACGCACCCTCGGTTGACGGTCGCACCGTCGGCCAACGTCACCAGATCGGCCTCCGGCAACCAGTACGTCTCGCACCAGACACCGCGGCCGATGTCGGCACCGAGCCACCGCAGCCACATGTTGAGCACCGCGGTGCCCTCGGCCGCGCGCGCGAACCACGGCGCGGCGACGGTCTCGACGAACGTGTCGGCCACCTCGTTGCGCCACACGAACGAGCTCCACAGTGGATGGTCGGTCTTACCGATCCGGCCCACCCACAACCACTTCGCCAACGCCGACACCGCGGCAGCCACAAATCCGGCGACGAGTAGGACGATGCCACTGAGCAGCGCAGCCAACCAGTACCCGACGGACTCGGCGATGGCGGTGAGACCGAACAGCACTCCGAGCCCGATCCCGAACGTCACGACGACGGGAATCAACCGGCACGTCTCGACGAGGGCACGAGCGATCTTCAACTTCCGAGGAGGATCGAACGTGCGCGACGAGTCCGCGCTACCGGCCGCCCGACGCAGTCGCACCGGTGGGCTACCGAGCCACGACGAGCCCGACTTCGCCTTGTCCGGCGTCGCGGACAGCACCGCGACCAAGCCGTTCTTCGGCACGGTTCGCCCGGGCCCGGTCATGCCGGAGTTTCCGAGGAACGCTCGCTTGCCCACTTTGGCGTCGCCCAGGTGCATCCAACCGCCGCCGAGTTCGTAGCTGGCGACCATCGTGTCGTCGGCGAGGAAGGCACCGTCGGCGACGGTGG
Organism: Rhodococcus sp. Leaf278; assembly: GCF_001426085.1. Taxonomy (GTDB): domain Bacteria; phylum Actinomycetota; class Actinomycetes; order Mycobacteriales; family Mycobacteriaceae; genus Rhodococcoides. Next base: position 173,094 of record NZ_LMRR01000007.1, on the reverse strand, counting down.
TGAACTTGGGGATCATCAGTACGGTCGACGCTTCGACGTCCTTGCCGATCTTCGCGCCGAGGAGTCGGAGCCAGTGCGGCGTCAGCAGCGATGCGTAGAGCGGAAAGAGGAACGTGCGCGCCGAGTCCATCAACCGTTCGGTGGCCCAGACCTGCCAGCCGATGCGGCTGCGCACGGGATGGTATCCGCCGACGAGTCCGATGCTGAGCAACCGCACCGCGACGACGGTGATCAGTGCGAACACCGCCAGCGACACCAGCGTCGCGACGGGCAACATCACCAAGCCACGTTGGAAGGCGTCGAGCACGGAGTCGGCGGTGTGGATCCACCACCCCATCAGCACGAGGCTGACGCCGATGGAGAACAGTGCCATGCCGGACAGGAAGAGGGATGCGACGCCGTACGCGAGTACCCAATGGGTTGCGCGCGGCGGTGTTTCGGCGGGCCACGGATGATCGGCCTTGCCGACCTTCTGCGCCGGCGAACCGGACCACATCTGCCCGGCCTTCACCCGTCCGACGACGGCGGAGCCGGCGGTGACGACCGCGTTCTTGCCGACCTTCGTTCCTGGCAGGAGTGTCGAGCGGGCACCGACGGTGGCACCGGCGCCGATCTCGATGCCGCCGATGTAGACGAGATCACCGTCGATCCAGTGCCCGGACAGATCCACCTCGGGCTCGATGGAACAGCCGTCGCCCAGCTCGAGCATGCCGGTGACCGGCGGCAGCGTGTGCAGGTCGACGCCTTTGCCGATCTTCGAACCGAGAGCGCGTGCGTAGTAGACCATCCACGGCGCACCCGACAGATTGGAGGCACCGCTGGCATCTGTCAATCGTGTTGCCGCCCAAAGCCTTATGTGCATGCTCCCACCGCGTTTGTACGCGCCGGGTTTCAATCCGGCCAACAGGATGCGAGATCCGATCACCGAGATCGCCATTCGCCCGACCGGCGTGATGAACAAGAGGAATGCAATCAGAATCCACCACCACGACAGTGTCGGAGCCCACGACACGTCGCCGAACCACGACATCACGTTGAACAGCAATCCGAGCCACGTGACCCACTGCAACCCGGTCAAGGTGGTCAACGGAACCGTCGCCAGGATCTGCGCCCACTGCGCGGTGCGCGATGTCGGGGCGACCTCCCGCGGAATTGCCTCGACCACCGGCTTCAGGTCGTCGAGATACTGTGCGAGCGAACCCAATCGGGGATGGTCGTACAACTGCGCGACGGTGACCTCGGGGAACCGCTCGCGCAACGCTGTCACCAGCTGCGCGGCAGACAAGGATCCGCCGCCGTTGGCGAAGAAGTCGGCGTTCTCGTCGTTGACTTGAGCGCCGAGGATGTTGGTCCACAGCTGCGCCACCCACCCCGCCGTGCCGCCGAGTGCCGACGCGCCCGCCGAGCCGGGCAATGGCCACGGCAGCGCATTGCGGTCGACCTTGCCCGAGGTGCGCGTGGGCATCTCCTCGACCAACGCGAGCCGTGGAACCAGCGCCGACGGCAGCTGCTCGGCCAACAGCGTTCGGGCGGCTTCGAGATCGAAATCGGGGTCGGTACTGGCGAGGTAGCCGACGAGAACCGAGTTACCCGCACCGGTCTTGCGCACGGCTGCGGCGGCACCGCTGACGCCCGGAAGTGCTTGCAGCGCATTGTCTATCTCGCCCAGTTCGATGCGTCGACCACCGAGCTTGACCTGATCGTCGGCGCGGCCCTGGAAGAGCAGGCCCTCGAGTTCGAGCTTGACCAGGTCGCCACTTCGATAGGCCCGATCCCAACCGAGCGAGGGCATCGGCGCGTACTTCTCGGCGTCCTTGGCCGGATCGAGATACCGCGCCAGACCGACGCCACCGATGACGAGTTCACCGATGTCACCCACCTGCACGGGAGCGCCCGACGCGTCGACCACCGCCAGGTCCCACCCGTCCAACGGCAATCCGATGCGGACGGGACCGTTCCCGTCCATGATGGCCGCGCACGCGACGACCGTTGCTTCGGTGGGGCCGTAGGTGTTCCAGACCTCGCGGCCCTCGACGGCGAGTCGCTCGGCCAGTTCCGGGGGGCATGCTTCGCCGCCGAAGATGAGCAGCCGCACTGCCTCGAGTGCGACCGCGGGCCACAGCGACGCGAGGGTCGGCACCGTCGAGACGACACTGATGTCGCGGGAGACGAGCCACGGGCCGAGATCGAAGCCGGACCGCACCAGCGACCGCGGCGCGGGCACCAGGCACGCGCCGTGCCGCCACGCCAACCACATCTCTTCGCACGAGGCGTCGAACGCCACCGACAGGCCGGCGAGTACGCGATCACCTGGGCCCAACGGATCCTTCTGTAGAAACATTCGCGCCTCGGCATCGACGAACGCCGCCGCGTTGCGATGACTGACCGCAACGCCCTTGGGCGTACCCGTCGAACCCGAGGTGAAGATGACCCACGCATCGTCCTCGGGGGTAGGCGGTCGGGCGGTGTCCTGGGGGACGTCCTGTTTCGGGGCGGTACCGGCCGCGATACCGCCCGCGGTGACGATGGCCGTGACCTTGGCCTCGCCGAAGACCAGCTCGGCACGCTCTTCGGGATCGTCCGCGTCGACCGGAACGTACGCGGCACCGGCGGCAAGGATGGACAGAATGGCCACGTAGAGCGAAAAAGAACCCGACGGCATACGGATGCCGACGCGATCGCCGCGCCGAACGCCCGCATTGGCGAGCCATTGAGCGCCCTCGGCGATGTCGTCCAACAGCTCCGAGTAGCTGACCGACACCGCGCCGTCGTCGATTGCCGGGGCGTCGGGAAAGCGATGGGCGGTCTCGCGGAGAACGTCGATGAGCGTCCGGGCGGGAGGAGCGAGCGACGAGCGAAGAAACGCCGCCGGGGCAGGCGCGATGTCCGCGCTCGAACCCGGCAGATCGTTCTCTTGATGCACAGACAACCGGGCGTCCTTCTCGTTCGTTGGCAAGTGACTCTGTAGTGCTGGCGAGCAGCAGCGCCGTTGGTTATCTCACGTTCTGTTTGCCAGCAGGTGAACGAGCGCACGCTCCTACCGCGGAAATCCTACTGCTGCAGACGTGTGAGTCCCGGCTTGACAAAACTGCAGCGGGTTTGCAATGGTTCTGCCCACGGTCACGAGTACCAGCATCAAGCCCCGGCTTGCTGGTCGGCAACCCTCCTTCGCGGTGGGGTGCTCCGGGTGACGACCAGGCTGACGCCGGAAAACCGGCGCGGCAAGCGCGGACTCGTTCACGAACTCTTCGGTTGCGGGTCCCTCGAACGTGAGGGCTTGATCTGTCATGACGTCTGTACTTTCCCGCCCCTGTGCTCCTTTTGCCCCTGTTTCGGGCACGGATCTGCAGGTACCCCTGGTTCAGGGTGGCACGTGCACCTACGCCAACTTCGACTACGCGGCCAGCGCACCGGCCCTGGCGGCAGTGACCGATCGGATCGCGGAACTGCTGCCGTTCTACTCGAGCGTGCATCGAGGTGCCGGCTACGCCTCGCGGGTCTCGACGGCCGCCTACGAGAAGGCTCGGGTAACTGTCGCCGATTTTGTTGGTGCGCAGAATGATTCGGTGGCGGTGTTCACGCGGAACACCACCGACTCGCTCAACCTGCTGGCTGCGTGTGTGCCGGGCGACACCGTTGTGCTCGATATCGAGCATCATGCGAACCTGCTTCCGTGGCGCGATCGCCGAGTGGTGGTGGCCGCATCGTCACTGGCCGAGACCATCGCGCGTCTCGACGCCGAACTGGCCGCGAAACCCGCTGCGCTGCTGGCGATCACGGGGGCATCTAACGTCACTGGTGAGGTCCTCCCCATTGCGGAACTCGCCGCACTGGCGCATCGCCACGGTGCCAGGATTGCAGTGGACGGTGCTCAGCTCGTTCCGCATCGCCGCATAGACATCGCGGCACTCGGCGTGGACTACCTCGCCTTCTCCGGGCACAAGCTCTACGCCCCGTTCGGGGCGGGAGTGCTTGTGGGCACACGTGATTGGCTCGACGCCGGTGAGCCGCACCTGGCCGGTGGCGGTGCGGTTCGGAGCGTGAGCATCGATCACACGGAGTGGGCCCCAGCGCCTCAGCGCCACGAGGCCGGCACCCCCAACGTGCTCGGAGTGGCCGCACTGGCCGCAGCCTGTGAGGCCATTGCAGGATTCGACGACGCCGAGCTGCAGGCACACGAGCACGAATTGTCGTCCCGACTGCGTTGCGGCCTGGCTGATCTGGACGGCGTCGAACTGCTGCAGGTGTGGGCCGACGCGCCCGATACCGTCGGCATCGTCACCTTCACGGTGGCCGGACGCGACCCGGGTGAGGTGGCTGCGTACCTCTCCGCCGAGCACGGCATCGGAGTGCGGGACGGAAAGTTCTGCGCGCACCCGCTGCTCCGCCGGCTGGGCCATGCGGACGGCGCGGTTCGAGCCAGCATCGGTCTCGGCAGTTCCTCGGCCGATGTCGACCGACTCGTCGATGCACTCGCCGCCCTGGTCGAGTCGGGACCGAACTGGGACTACGCGGAGGACGCCGGCTGGTGGAACCCCGTACCCGACCCGAGACCGTTCCCCGACCTTGCTGATGGTGCCGCCGGGGTTGGATCCCCGTGCACCCCCTCGGACGGTTAGCATGGCGTCATGACCGTGAGTGTCGCGTGGCTGGGCAACCGCCACTGGTGCAACAGATATGTGGATCTGTGCCGCACTGCGTCCGGCTCGTGTTCGATTTCGGCTCCGCTCCGACCGAATGCGTTCTCCGACTTCTAGAATCAGGACCACCACCCATGTCGCACAACCACACTCGCATCGCCGTCGAATTCGATGAGATCTGGTCCGAACTGACCGTGGGTCCGGATGCGAACATTGTCCGGATCCAAGCCTCAGACCTGCGGGAAGCGCAGCAGCAACGCGCGCGGCTACGCGCCGAAGCCGTCGAGCGCGGCGAGTCGGCCGACAGCACGGCGGTGTTCCTCGACCTCGAGGTACACATCGCGGCCGATGCGCGGACGGCTCGCCGTGAGTTCGGCGGGCTGGACGCGCCGATCAGCCCGTCGTCCATCCGCTACGTCGGCACGCCGTCGGGGTTGGCCAGTCTGATCTCCGACGTCACCGCAGCCGACGTCGCCGACGGGGTGACGCTGCAGGTCCACGACGACGTGAATCGGCAGTCGACATTGCTGAGCTCCGGGGTTCTGCCGCTGCTCGGCGCTCGCGGCACTCGGTTCGACGTCGACACGGTCGACGAGGTCCTCGGCGCATCGAGCATCGCACCCACGCTCGCATCCTGAGGTTCGACGTCGGCGGGGTCAGGTCACGTCGATCGCCAAGCCTGCGGTGATCCGCAACAACTCGGTGTACGTGGACCGAAAAATCGTGTTGATGTGGCCGGCCGCGGCCCACACCTCGGCGAACCCGGCCAGATCCTGATCCACGAACGTATCCAGGTTCGTGGGGTGACCGACCGGGGCGATACCACCAATCGGCTGCCCGGTCGCGTGTTTTGCCGTGTCGAGATCGGCCCGCGCCAGCCTGCCACCGAGGCGCTCACCCGTGTGCTCGAGGTGCACGTTGTGGGCTCCGGACACGAGCAACAACACCGGCTCGTCGTCGAGTAGAAACACCATCGACTTCACGATCGCACCCACCTCGACGCCGAGTGCCGCAGCGGCATCGGCGGCGGTGTGGGTGCCCTCCGGACTGTTCACCACCACCCCGTGATGACCACGGGAAATCAGAGTGTCGGCAACATGGGCTGCATTCGGATGAAGTAGCCGGGACATGAGCCAATGCTATTGCCCCGACGCCGTTTACGCAGAGAGCTTGCTTAACTGGGTCATTCCGCAGGCTCCACTCCCGCGAGATCACCGAACAGTCTCAATCGCGCCATGCCGCCGTCGGGAAAGATGTCGAGTCGAACCTCCGAAACCGGAGTGTCGTGGTCGAGTACGAAGCGATGCCGGGTGTCGGGCTGCAACGTCGTTCGTGGCAACAGCTCGATCCACTCGCCGTCCCCGAGTCGGCCGCGCAACGATGCGGCACCCGGCGCGTTGCCGAGGAAGCACGTGGTGTCGAGCTCTGCGAGCCGAATGAGTCCGGCACCCGCCAACTGCACCTGGACCCAGTCGTTCGCGTCGTTGCGTCGGCGCGAGGTCTCCCAGCCCTCGCCCATCGACCGCGGAGGACCGGGGAACAGCAGATTGTTGGGGGAGCTGTAGAACATGTTGGAACACGCCGAGACGTGGGCACCGTTCTCGAGGGCGGCCAGGTCGACCGGGCCGGCCGCGAGGAATTTGGGGTCGGGCTTGCCGCGTCCGAGGACCCGCAGGCGAGCCACTCCGCCATCGGGATAGATCGACAGCTTCACATGCGTCCAGCGGGCGTCGGAGGTGACCTGAAATCGGTTCTCGCTGTCACCGTTGACCGGACTACGCGCGACGATGGTGGTCCACTCGGTCTGCGTGCGTAGCTCGTCCGGCGACAGAAACCCCTCGACCTCGGCGGCCTCGATCGAAATCTCCGGTGGATAGTTGCCGGTGAACCACGAGGTGTCGACGACGATCGCCGAGACGACGCCGGGTGCCCCGAGACGCACGATGGCCTCGTCGTATCCGGCCTCGCGTCGCCGCCGCGTCTCCCAACCGTCGTAGATCTGTCCCTTGTGCCCGAACGTCGCCGTCGAATAGTCGGCTTTGCCCGGGCTGACGAGATTCTCCTTCTCCGCGAACGTCTCGTCGTTCGCCCACACGACTGCGCCTCCGAGAGTGCGGACGGCGAGATCGGGCAGTGGCAGGGGGAAGGTGGCAGTCATGGGATCACACTTTACTGGTCTCGCGTGAGCTCACCGGGTTGTGTGCACGCCGACGCCGCAGTGCCGCGGCGCTCAGGAGTGCCACCCCGACCAGGATGTAGAGCGCCAGTCCGAGTGCCGGCTGCCCCAGCCCCGTGCCGGAGAAGTACACGATGCTGCGCACGCCCTCGGTGCCGATGCCGGGGGTGATCCAGCGCCCGATCGACGCGTAGAGCGATGGCAGCACCTCGGCCCCGAAAGCTCCTCCTGCGCTGGGGTTTCCGAGGATCACGAACAATACGATCGCGGCGGGAACCGCGGCCACACCGATCAGGGCGCGCAGACCCATGGTGACCAGCCCGGTGGCGAAGACCACGCCGGTACCCAGCAGGGTGAGTGGGAACCAGTGACCGGCAAAGGTTCCCAGAACGTGGGTGGTGAGGAACGCTCCGAGCGCACCGGAGGCGAGGGCGTACACCGCGAGAATGCCGACCTGAATGCAGGTTTCGCGACGCGAGGACGGTGCCCCGATCAGTAAACCGAAGGCAGCGGCCAGCAGATAGCCGCCGACGACCCAGCCGACCGAGAGGTAGAAACCGGTCAACCCTCGGTTGTCGTGCACTCCGACCGGGATCTCGTCGCGAACCACGAACTGACGGCCCTGTGCGGATTCCACCTCGCTGAAGATCGATTGCAAGGCGGTGGCCTCGGAACTACCTGCCGCGCCGGCGGTGATGAGCGTGTCCGTTCCGTTCGCACCGACGACGAAGGCCCCGATGATGTCCCGGTCGCGGAGCAGCGAGCGGACCTCGGCGGTATCGGCTGCGGTGCGTGCGTCGAGCGGCGCGCCGTCGATGGCGTCGAGACGATCGGCAGTCTGCTGATCGAGTCCTTCCGGGAGGCCGCTTTCGGTCACCACCGCGATCGGGATTGCGTGTGGCGTCGGCTGATGGAACGCCGAGACGTAGCTGAGGATGAATCCGAGCTGCAGCACCAGGACTGCGGCGGCGAGCAGTGACATCTTGCGCATGAGTGAACTCCTGAACCGTGTCGAGACCCGCGAGCCTTGTCGATACCCGAGGTATTCAATACTCTAGGTATCGTGATTGCCGAGGAGCAAGAAAAGTGGGGGCCGACACAGTCGCAGCGACGACCGCAGCGAGCCGACGTACAAGACCGATTGCTCGCCGCCGCTGCCGATGAGTTCACCGAAAAAGGTTACGCTGCAGCCAAACTGGCAGATATCGCGAATCGCGCCGGCTTCACCAAGGGGGCCGTGTACTCGAACTTCGAGTCCAAACAAGCGCTGTTCGCCGAGTTGCTCGCCAAACGCTCACTCGACCTCGCGGCCCGCGTGCTGGCCCACATTTCCGATCTGGACTCCGGCGCGGCAGCAGGAGCGGGCGGTAACGAGATCGCCTCGTGGGTGGTCGCCGAACCCCGCTGGCCGCTGCTGACCGTCGAGTTCGGCATCCTCGCCGGACGCGACCCGGCCGTCGCCGAGCGCTACCGCACCGACCGTCGAGCGCTGCGGCGCGAGCTCGAACGACTGATTGCCGAACGCGCGGACCAGTGGGGCGTCGGCGAGAAGTTCGATGCCCGACGCGTCGCGACGTCACTGACGGCCCTGATCTCCGGATTGGCCGTCGAACACTCGGTGGATCCGGAAGACATCGACGAGGGCGTGATCGCCGACGCGGTATCCGAACTGTTCGCCGGAGCGATAGCTAGAGCACATCTCGATTGAGGGAAGAGCGACCGGGTACTACGAGAACATGACTGCTCAGAATCCCGATCCCGATGAGACTGCCGGCCTCGAACCAGGCGGTGGCGTGACGCCGGGCGACACTCCTCCAGCCGAGACAGCAGTCGGTGGACCGAATCACGAACCGCCGCAGCGCAGCCGGGTCATGCCGATCGCGATCATCTGCATCGTGGCATTGCTGGCCATTGTGATCGCCGGTGGATTGATCGGTCGCGTCGTCGGCCTGTTCGGCTGAAAGCTCGGTAGTTTCGAATTTTCAGTACCGAGGCCAACCACCCTCGGGGCCCAAAAGACGGTTCAGTCGAATGTGGTTGATCTCCGCGAGTTCGTTACGCATGATCTTGCGCTCGGTCCGGTCGTCGTTGTCTAGTCGGTGTCCCAGGTCCACCAAGATCTCGCGCGGCTCGAACCCCTCGGGTCCGAACATCACACTGGCAACGTACGGAAATCCGAATCGCTCGTCGTAGGCGCGAGCAGCCGTGACCAGCGCTCCGCGGGTGTCCGAATCCATGGCCGCACACACCTTGCCGGGCTCCGGCAACGTCGCTGCCAGTGCATCGATGTCGCCGTCCGACAGCTCGGCCAGTTCGGCGTCGGCTGCGGAGAACAGGTCGGCGCGAGAGCGATAGCTGCGGCCGTCGGCCACCCTGGACGCCCACGCCACCGAGCAGCAACACTCGTACAGCGCATGCACTGCCTTGCGACGCGGCAGGTCGTTGAACGTCTCGAGTCCCAGTCCCTGGTGCATCAGCATGTGTAGATAGTGGGCCGACTGCGCTGCACATACCAGAGCTGAGCAGGGACTTAGCGCAGACGTTACGCGCCGTAACATGCGGTGCGGCAATCTTCGGCGATCCCGCTAGGCTCGCAACCATGACGGAACGTACCTGGAAAGCTTTCTCCGTGGAGATCGCGGACCACATCGCGCAAGTGACACTCCTCGGGCCCGGCAAGGGCAACGCAATGGGCCCCGACTTCTGGACCGAGAGCACCGAGCTGTTCACGCAGCTCGACGCCGACCCCGAGGTTCGGGCAGTGGTGCTCGCAGGCTCCGGCAAGAACTTCACCTACGGACTGGATCTGGCCGCGATGGCAGGCACGTTCGGTCCTCTCATGGCGGACAAGGCGTTGGCCGGTCCGCGAACGTCCTTCCACGACACCATCAAGACGATGCAGAAGGCGATCAACGCCGTCGCGGATTGCCGCAAGCCGGTCGTCGCCGCGATCCAAGGTTGGTGCATCGGCGGTGGCGTCGACCTCATCACCGCTGCCGACGTGCGATACGCCAGCGCCGACGCGAAATTCAGCGTGCGAGAAGTACGAGTGGCGATCGTCGCCGACATGGGGTCTCTGGCCCGGCTCCCCGCGATCATCGGCGACGGCCACCTCCGCGAGCTCGCGTTGACAGGTAAGGACATCGACGCGGCCCGCGCCGAGAAGATCGGCCTGGTCAACGAGGTGTTCGAGGATCACGATGCCACCCTCGCCGCCGCCCGTGAGTGCGCCGCGGCCATTGCCGCCAATCCGCCGCTGGTGGTGCAGGGCATCAAGACCGTACTGGACCACTCCCGCTCCTCCGGTGTCGACGACTCGCTGCGATACGTCGCCGCCTGGAATGCCGCTTTCCTCGCCTCGCACGACCTCACCGAGGCGATCACCTCGGTGTTCGAGAAGCGGCCGGCTCAGTTCACCGGTAGCTGACGTGGTCGAGTTCGCCGAGGAGTTGGGTACGCAGCTGGTTCGACTACAGCGACTACGCGAGCGCAACATCGCGCAGATCTCGTCGTCGGGTGGCGTCGAGGGTGCCGCGTACGTCTGCCTGTTCCGGCTCTTGCGTGACGGACCCATGAGGTCCAGCGAGCTTGCCGCCATGGTGAATTCGGACCCGTCGACGGTGAGCAGACAGGTGGCTCAGCTCGTGGAACTGGGCCACGTCGAGCGGTTGCCCGACGAGCGGGACGGCCGGGCCTTCGTCCTCGCGGTGACGCAGTCGGGCCGGGAAGTGGCCGCGGCGATTCAGGAACGCCGAACCGAGTCACTCGGCAGAGTCATCGAGAAATGGGACCGGGACGACAGATCGGCGCTGGTCGGGCTGTTGGATCGATTCTTGACCGATTACGAAACCGTCAGGCTGGACCTGCCCGATCAGCGCGCGGGTAACGTCTGAGCCGCGAAAGACCGGGAACGCGTCGGATGTCACTGCCGTAACGGATGGAGGGAATGTGGTGCCAACCGATCACGACAGACCTCCCCAGTCCTCCGGCACGGGATCGGAATCGGGTTCGGTTCGACTCGAACGCCGCGTTGCTCGAGGCATCGCAGTTCTCGTGCCGTCGTTCGGCTTGATCGGTGTGATCGTGATGCTGTCCTCCGACGGACCCGTCGGCCCGGCCGCCGTCGCAGCGTGTACAGCGGTGCTGCTCTCGACGATCCCAGTGGGAGCCTGGTGGTGGCTACGCTCGGTCGACGCGTCGCACATGCCAGGGTGGTTCGTGGTCTACGCCGACGTCGGCGTGTCCGTGATGCTGCTGACCTTCGACGACCGGGATCTGGCCCTCTACGGCGCAGCCCTGTTCTCGGTCATCGGCACCTATATCGCCTACTTCTCGCGGCGCAACGTCCTCAAGTTCCACACCGCATTCGTCAACACCGTGATTCTTCTGCTCGCTGTGCTGGCCGTCGTCGAGCAGCCGGACGATCCCGCGTCGATCGTCGCGCGGGCCCTGGTGACCGTGTTGGTGGTCAACTCGGTGCTGGCGTTCCGAGCCGTCATTCAGCGCCAACTCGACCTCGCCAACACCGACTCCCTGACGGGTCTGCTCAACAGGCGAGGCCTGGAACTGCGGCTGGACCGAATGATGGCCCGGTTGACCGACGAGCAGTCGGTGGCGCTGATGGTGGTCGATCTCGATCAGTTCAAGCGGGTCAACGACACCTACGGTCACGCCATGGGGGACCGGGTCCTACGCCGAACGGCCCGGCGCCTCACCACCGCGACCGGTAGACGGCCCTGCGTCGCGCGCACCGGGGGCGAGGAGTTCACGATCGCGGTCCCGGTCTGCGAGCACTCGGCCGACCACCTCGCAGACGGTATCCGTGAGTCGGTGCACGATTCGGGCGACGACGTGCCGGTCACGGTCAGCGTCGGTGTCGCCGTGCTCGATGCCGCTCGCTGGCGGGCGGCAGTGTCCTCCTACGGTGCAGCCGAGCTGGTGCACAACGTGCTGCTCGACGCCGATACGGCGATGTACGAGTCGAAGCACGCGGGTGGAAACAGAACGACGGTGTATGCCGGCGATTGATCGCAGGCACACACCGTCACTCGTTCGGGGAGAACGATCAGCGCAATGCGCTCTTGGGGTCGTTCCACAACTGGTCCGTGAAATCCTCGAGCGCGACGAGAACGATGGTGTCCTCGGTGCGGCGCAGGATCGACTTGCTGGCGCGTACCTGAACGACGTCGCCGGTCTTGTCGGTCATTCGCCACAGCGAATCCGCGCGGGTGGCCACTGTCGTCAGGAACATGTCTGCGACGTTGACCCCCTCCGGTGCCCGGTCCGGAAAGATGTCGTGCAGGTGGAAGTCCACGCGTTCGGTGCGGTCGAGGCCGAACAGATCGTCGAAGGCCTCGTTCGCGAACACGATCGCACCGCTGGGATCGACAGCGAGGATCGGCACCGGAATCCGGTCGAGAACGACCGTCACCGGCAGATCGGGAAACTGCGTCGGATCCGAGATCGGCCGCGAGTCGAGATTGCGCCGATCACCGGGGGCACCGTTGGAACTGCTGTCGGTCATAGGTCTCCCCAAACTGTGTTTCGTCGGCGCGCGGCCGAAGCGAAGTGTGTAGTGCCGAAACGATCAGTGACCCGGATTGTCCGTCAAGCGCTTGAAGGATGCAGCGATTTCGGCCTCGGCCTCTGCGCGCCCCACCCAGTCTGCCCCGGTGACGTGCTTGTTGGGTTCGAGATCCTTGTAATGGACGAAGAAATGCTTGATCGCGTCGAGTTCGAACGTCGATACGTCACTCAGATCCTGGATGTGATCCCAGCGGGTGTCGCCTGCCGGTACGCACAACACCTTGTCGTCACCGCCGGCCTCGTCGACCATCTTGAACATCGCGACAGGGCGCGCCTCGACGATGACACCCGGGTAGACCGACTCCGGCAGCAGCACCAGTGCGTCGAGCGGATCGCCGTCCTCGCCGAGCGTGTTCTCGATGAAGCCGTAATCGGCTGGGTACGCCATCGCGGTGTAGAGGTAGCGGTCGAGGCGCACACGTCCGGTGACGTGGTCGACCTCGTACTTGTTGCGCTGCCCCTTGGGGATCTCGATGGTGACGTCGAACGGCACGTGCAGTCCTCACTGTCTTCGTCGAGCCGGAACGGCCCGAGCGGTTGCGAATGTGTCGATGGTGGCGGCGCAAAGGCTACCGGACCCGAGGATACTGTTGACTGGACGATCATGGGTACGACCACGGCAATGACGGAGGAACGGTGGCGGGGCTGACACGGCGGTTCCTCGGTCCCACAGCGGGCCGGCGGCGCAGGAAGAAGCGGTTGATCCTGACGCTGTGCGCAGTGTTCGTGGTCATCCTCGCCGTGACGACTGCCGCGCTCGTGCTCCCCTCGGTGTCCGACGGTGCCGAGACCGCGATCGCGCCGCCGCCCGACACCGTGCTCCCGAACCCGCAGATCACCCCCTTTCCGGAGTCCGCACCCTCGCCGAGCCCGGCCGGGCTGGCCGGTGCGCTGGCCGGGGTGGTGGACGATTCCGATCTCGGCACCTTCACCGGAACCGTCGCCGATGCACAAACGGGCCAGGTGCTGTGGTCCCGGAACCCCGATGCGCCGATGACGCCGGCATCGACGACCAAGGTGCTCACCGCCGCCGCGGCGATGCTGGCGCTCCCTGCCGATCACCGCGTCGCCACCCGCGTCGTCCAGGGCAACGGCGAAGGCAACATCGTCCTGATCGCAGGCGGAGACCCCACGCTCACCGCACTGCCGGTCGGCACCGTCGGGTTCTACCCGGGGGCGGCCCGTATCGACGACCTGGTGGAGCAGATCCGCCGCAGCGGAACGACGGTGCGCAGCATCAGCGTGGACACTTCGATCTACTCCGGCGACACGATGGCGCAGGGCTGGTTTCCCGCCGACATCGCCGCTGGTTCGATCACGCCGATCGAACCGATCATGCTCGACGGCGGACGGTCCGATCCACTGGTCGACGAGTCGCCCCGAAGCACCACCCCGGCGCTGGACGCGGGCCGCGCACTGGCGGCAGGACTGGGCGTCGATCCGGCCGCGGTGACGACGGGTACGGCCGCGGAGGGTGCCGACCAGCTCGCGTCGGTACAGTCCGCCCCACTGCGAAACCGCTTGCAGCAGATGATCTATCGCTCCGACAACGTCCTCGCGGAGGCGGTCGGACGCGAACTGTCGATCGACATGAACACGGCAGCAAGCTTTTCCGGCGCGGTGGCAGCCATCGGGCAGACGCTCTACGCGGCCGGCTTCGACATGGCCGGGTTGGCTCTCGAGGATGCCAGTGGTCTGTCGGTGGACGGCAAGATTCCGGCTCGACTGCTCGATCAGGTGCTGACCTCGGCCGCGGGAGCGCAGCAGCCGACGTTGCGTCCGATGCTCGACTACCTGCCCGTCGCCGGTGCCACCGGAACGCTGTCGGATCGGTATGCCTCGGGGGATCGAACCGGAGCGGGGTGGGTGCGGGCCAAAACCGGAACCCTGTCCAATGCAAGCGCTCTCGCCGGATACGTCGTCGATGTAGACGGCCGGGTTCTGACGTTCGCGCTGATGTCGAACGACCGACCACCCGAGGTCAGTCGCCCCGCCCTCGATGCCGTCGCATCGACCTTGAGATTGTGTGGTTGCCAGTGAAGTCAGCAGCAGCAAGCGCCGACGAGAACGAGAGCACGTCCGGGTTCGCCGGTGCGGTCGATTGGTCGGTAGCCGCGAAAGCCGGGGCCAAGCTGGCCCGCCCGGGTCCCGCCACCTCGCGCTACACCGCCGAGGCGGCCGTGGAAGAGCTTGCGGCCGCATCGATTCGAGCCGAGGGGCCGGTCCGTGAGACCACCGGTCTGGCCGACGGACTTCCGGTTCCCGACGCCCAAGTGGTCGATCGAGCAGGCTGGATCGCGGCGGCCGCGTCGTCCATGAAGCACCTCACCGGAGACGACGACGATACGCCGCCGTCGGGCCTCCTCGGCGGAAAGCCCGCAGGCCTGCAGGCGGGCGCGATGCTGGCGTTTCTGTCCAGTGCCATTCTCGGACAGTACGATCCGTTCACCGGGGAGAACGGAACGCTGCTGCTGGTCGCGCCGAACGTGATTGCCGTCGAACGCGCGCTGCGCGTGTCTCCCAGTGACTTTCGCCTGTGGGTGTGCCTGCACGAGGTGACGCACCGTGTGCAGTTCTCCTCCGCACCGTGGCTCGGCGGCTACATGCGCGAGAACGTGGGGGTGCTCTCCGACGGTTCCGACGAGCCACTCTCGGACGTCGCCAATCGGTTGACCGGGGCGTTGAAGGCCCGCAAGAATCCGAGCGGAACGACGAAGTCGGAGGACGCGGGCATCGTCGGTCTGTTGCGCGCCACCCAACCTCAGCCGCAGCGCGACGCCATCGACCGCCTCCTGGTGCTGGGCACTCTGCTCGAGGGCCACGCCGACCACGTGATGGACGCCGTCGGGCCTGCCGTCGTACCGACCGTGACGCAGATTCGCGGTGCATTCGATCAGCGGCGACGACGCAAGGTCAGCCCGCTCCAACGCGTCGTCCGGGCATTGCTCGGCATGGACGCGAAGATGGCCCAGTACGTGCGCGGCAAGGCCTTCGTCGATCACGTCGTCGCGGCGGTGGGGATGGAGCGCTTCAACACCGTGTGGACCGGCCCCGACACGCTGCCGCTGCTGTCGGAGATCGAGGATCCGGACGCGTGGATCGCCCGAGTTCTGGACTAGTGCGTCTGCCTGAGGGAGTGGAGCCCGCGGAACGACCGAGATTTCCTGAGGGCCCTGCCCTGCTGGAGATTCGGCATGCGGTGCGGGCATGGCTCGCTGCACACCCCGGCCCGGTTGCCGTTGCGCTGTCCGGCGGCGCCGATTCGCTGGCCCTGATGGCCGCGAGCGTCGCCGAGGCCCCGAACGTGCGCGCGTTGATCGTCGACCACGGTCTTCAGCCGGGTTCGGCCGAGGTCGCGGCGGCGGCAGCGGCGCGGGCGCTGGAGTTGGGTGCGGTCGAAGCTCGCGTTCTTCCGGTGCGCGTCACCGGTTCGGGCGGGACGGAAGCAGCGGCCCGCAGAGCCAGATACGACGCGTTGGATCTCGCGCGCGGCGACGCGTCGGTGCTGGTGGCGCACACCCTCGACGATCAGGCCGAAACGGTGCTGCTCGGGTTGGGCCGCGGATCGGGGCCGCGGTCGATTGCCGGCATGACGGCGTTCACCCCACCGTGGGGCCGTCCGCTGCTCGGAGTCAGGCGTGCGGTCACCCGGGCTGCCTGCGTCGAGCTCGGGTTGGAGCCCTTCGAGGATCCGCACAACACCGATACCGATTTCACTCGGGTGCGGCTGCGCCACGAGGTGCTGCCGTTGCTCGAGGACGTGCTGGGTGGTGGCGTCGCCGCTGCACTCGCGCGGACGGCCGAGCAGTTACGTGAGGACGGCGACGTGCTCGACGCGCTTGCCGGGTCCGTCGCCGACACCGATGGCCCGGACCTCGAGGTGTCGGTGATCGAACCTCTCGCCCCGGCCGTTCGCCGCCGCGTGCTTCGCCGATGGTTGCTCGAACGGGGAGTGACGTCGTCGACCGATCGACAGCTCCGAGCCGTCGACGCCCTCGTCGGACGATGGACCGGCCAGGGCGGGGTTGCGCTGCCAGGCGGAACGCCCGATGCGAGGTTGGTGTGCTCGCGGCGACATGGCAGGCTGAGCGTCGGCCTGGAGAACGAATGAAGGGAAACCCCGTGTACGAGGGCGACATCGAATCGGTTCTCATTTCCGAGGAACAGATCAAAGCGCGCACTGCGGAACTCGCAGAGGAAATCGCGAAGCGGTATCCCGAAGGTGCCCCGGAAGGTGACCTGCTCCTGGTCGGCGTCCTCAAGGGCGCGATCATGTTCATGACCGACTTCGCCCGGGCCCTGCCCATCCCGGCGCAGCTCGAGTTCATGGCGGTCAGCTCCTACGGCTCGTCGACGTCGTCGTCCGGTGTCGTCCGAATTCTCAAGGACCTCGACCGCGACATCACCGGACGCCACGTGCTGATCGTCGAGGACATCATCGACTCCGGTCTGACGCTGAGCTGGCTCAAGCGCAACCTCGCGACCCGTTCGCCTGCTTCCTTGTCGGTGGTGACATTGCTGCGCAAGCCCGACGCCATCAAGGTCGACGTCGAGGTCGCGAACGTGGGCTTCGACATCCCCAACGAATTCGTCGTGGGATACGGCCTGGACTACAACGAGCGCTACCGTGATCTGCCGTACATCGGCCTGCTGGACCCGAAGGTCTACAGCTGAGCCTCGTCGTTCGTTCAGCCCGGTTCGCGGCTCCCGGACCCGCGTGAATGGACCATTGCCGCGCCGAGACGTATGCAATGGTCCATCGATGCGGATAAGGTGCCGAAGAGGTGGGGAACTGCCGGGGGAGTGCGGTCGTTGGAGGGGAAGAAGCGTCGACGCAAACAGGTGCGTGGACGCAGAGCGCCAGGTATGAGCGAGTCAGATGTCCGAGTCTCGCGCTAGCCTGGAGTATCCGGCGGGCAGGGAGCAGCCAGCGCGCGGGAGCGGACTGAAAGGACACGGCCGTCTCGGCTGAAGCTGTATGAATCGGAAGACAGTAATACGGAATCTCGCCATCGTTTTCGGCATTCTGTTGGTGATCTATGCCTTCAGCTACTTCGGTAACGACACGCGGAACTGGACGTCGGTCGACACCTCGGTGGCGATCGCCCAGCTCGACGACCGCAACGTCGAGTCCGCGCAGATCGACGACCGTGAGCAGCAGATTCGGCTGACCCTCAAAGAGGCCTCCGACGCCACCGACAATCAGAAGCAGATCATTGCGAAGTACCCGGACTCGGCATCCGAGCAGATCTTCGACAAGGTCGACTCGCAGGGTCTGAACAGCTACAACACCACTGTCACCCAGGAGAGCTGGTTCAGCTCCTTCCTGCTGCTGATCCTTCCGATGGTGCTGATCCTCGGCGTGATCATCTTCGTGATGAGCCGCATGCAGGGTGGCGGTCGCGGCGGAGTCATGGGCTTCGGCAAGTCGAAGGCCAAGCAGCTCACGAAAGACATGCCCAAAACCACGTTCGCCGACGTGGCAGGCGCGGACGAGGCCGTCGAAGAGCTGTACGAGATCAAGGATTTCCTGCAGAACCCGGCGCGCTACCAGGCGCTCGGTGCCAAGATTCCGCGCGGTGTTCTGCTCTACGGCCCTCCCGGAACCGGCAAGACGCTGCTCGCGCGCGCCGTCGCAGGCGAAGCGGGAGTCCCGTTCTTCACCATCTCGGGCTCGGACTTCGTCGAGATGTTCGTCGGTGTCGGTGCATCTCGCGTCCGCGATCTCTTCGAGCAGGCCAAGCAGAACAGCCCCTGCATCATCTTCGTCGACGAGATCGACGCCGTCGGCCGCCAGCGTGGTGCAGGCATGGGCGGCGGACACGACGAGCGCGAGCAGACGCTCAACCAGTTGCTCGTCGAGATGGACGGCTTCGGTGAGCGCACCGGCGTGATCCTCATCGCCGCGACCAACCGTCCCGACATCCTGGACCCGGCGCTGCTGCGTCCCGGCCGCTTCGACCGGCAGATCCCGGTCGGCGCGCCAGACCTGGCCGGCCGTCGCGCAATCCTCAAGGTGCACTCGGCAGGCAAGCCCGTTGCTCAGGACGCCGACCTCGAGGGTCTTGCCAAGCGAACCGTCGGAATGTCGGGTGCAGACCTGGCCAACGTCATCAACGAAGCGGCACTGCTCACCGCGCGTGAGAACGGCACCGTGATCACCGAGGCCTCGCTCGAGGAGTCGGTGGACCGCGTGGTCGGTGGTCCGCGACGCAAGAGCCGCATCATCAGCGAGCACGAGCGCAAGATCACCGCGTACCACGAGGGTGGACACACCCTCGCCGCGTGGGCGATGCCCGATATCGAGCCCGTGTACAAGGTCACCATCCTCGCTCGCGGGCGTACCGGCGGCCATGCGATGACGGTGCCCGAGGACGACAAGGGCCTGATGACGCGGTCGGAGATGATCGCTCGTCTGGTGATGGCCATGGGCGGCCGCGCCGCGGAGGAACTCGTCTTCCACGAGCCGACCACCGGCGCGTCATCCGACATCGACCAGGCCACCAAGATCGCTCGCGCGATGGTCACCGAGTACGGCATGAGCAGCAAGCTCGGAGCCGTTCGGTACGGGCAGGAACAGGGCGATCCGTTCCTGGGTCGTTCGATGGGCCAGCAGTCCGATTTCTCGCACGAGGTCGCCCGCGAGATCGACGAGGAGGTGCGCAAGCTCATCGAAGCTGCGCACACCGAAGCGTGGGCCATCCTCAACGAGTACCGCGATCTGCTCGACACCCTCGCCTCCGAGCTGCTCGAACGTGAGACGCTCACCCGCAAGGACCTCGAAAAGATCTTCCACAGCGTCACCAAGCGCCCGCGCATCACCTTGTTCAACGACTTCGGTGACCGTAAGCCCTCGGACAAGCCGCCGGTGAAGACTCCGCGCGAACTTGCCGCTGAGCGCGGCGAGCCGTGGCCTCCGGTGCCGCCGGCCCCGAAACAGCTTCCGCCGCAACAGGTTCCGCAGCCCAGCTACTCCGGTTCGCCGCAGCTGAGCAAGGGCGGCTACCCGAACGGAAGCAACAGCTACAACGGCAGCCCGGCCAACGGTGCTCCCACGAACGGTGCTCCCACGAACGGTGCTCCCACGAACGGCAGCCCGGTCAACGGTGCCCCGAACAACGGCGGACCGGTCAACGGGGGCTACAACGGCGGTGGCACCAACGGCAATTACGGTGGCACCCACAACGGTGGCGCCCACAACGGCGGTGTTCCGAACGACGGCGGCTACTCCGAGGGCTACCGCAGATCGGATCCCCGTCCGGCCCCTAATGCTGGTGCACGGCCCGATTACGGCGCTCCCGCAGGATGGTCTGCCCCGGGCTGGCCGCCGCGCGATCAACCGTCGGTTCCGCGCTACCAGGGCCCGACGACTCCTCCGGCGCAGAACCCACCGGCCCAGAACCCACCGGCCCAGAACCAGCCGACTCGGGATCAGCCGGAATCGAATCGACCGGATCAGAATCGGTACGAGCCGCCTCAGGGTCAGCCGACCTACCGGCAGCACCCGACCTATCAGCAGCCGCAGTCGTACCAACCGCCGACCGGTCAGCAACAGGCGTACCAGCCGCCGCAGTATCAGCCGGACCCGTTCCGACCTGATACACGGGACCAAGGTCGGACGTCTCGTCACGCGCCCCCGTACGCCGACAATCCGGACAGTTCCGCCCACGAAGAGCCGTCGGCCCCGTCGTGGGAGGTGCCCGGTCCGTCGCAGAACTACCCGCTTCCCGGTGACGATCGTTCCGGCGATACTCCGTACGAGGAGTCGCGAGGCGACGAGCGAGCCGACGAGGACGGCGACGACGGCCCGCAGACGCGTCGCTGGGAAGGGCCTGGGGGTTCGTACCGCTAGACCTGTCATTAGGCTTGCTGGGTCGACCGCGAAGGTCGGCCCAGCACGTCGTTCGAACCGTGTTGGGCTCATCTGCAATTGTTTTTTCGGACCGTTGCAGGTGAGCCCAGCCGTCTCATTCGTGGAGCCCAAACGGAGGTACATTCACGTGTCAGTCAATCGGACCGACGAGTCGACCAACGACTCGGCAGAAGTCCCGGCAGCCGAACAGCGAGCAGTGGAGCAGACGGTCGCCTACGCCACCGGGGCGGTCTTCGACCAGCCTCGCGCCGAGGCTGCAGTGCGTGAGTTGTTGATCGCCGTCGGCGAGGATCCCGATCGCCCCGGACTGCTCGATACCCCGGCCCGCGTCGCACGCTCGTACCGCGAGATTTTCGCCGGGCTCTACACCGACCCGGACACAGCGTTGAACACGACCTTCGACGAGGGACATCAGGAACTGGTACTCGTCCGTGACATCCCGATGTACTCCACGTGCGAGCACCACCTGGTCTCGTTCCATGGCGTTGCCCACGTCGGATACATCCCGGGCAAGAGCGGCAAGGTCACCGGCCTGTCGAAACTGGCACGCGTGGTGGACATGTACGCCAAGCGCCCCCAGGTGCAGGAACGTCTGACCAGTCAGATCGCCGACGCCTTGATGCGCAAGCTCGACCCGCGCGGCGCGATCGTCGTCATCGAGGCCGAGCACCTCTGCATGGCAATGCGCGGAATTCGCAAGCCGGGGGCCAGCACCACCACCTCGGCCGTGCGCGGTCTGTTGCAGTCCAGCGCGGCGTCGCGTTCGGAAGCACTGGACCTGATCCTGCGGAAATGACGCGACCGACCGATACCCGATGAGTCTCGCGAGGAGCATCCCGCCGGCCCCCGTCGTCATGGGCGTTCTCAACGTCACTGCCGATTCCTTTTCGGACGGCGGTCGGTACCTCGACGTCGACGCGGCCGTCGAGCACGGGTTGGCGATGCATCGCCGCGGGGTCGACGTCGTGGACGTCGGTGGTGAATCGACGCGCCCGGGGGCCGACCGTATCGATTCGGTTCTCGAAGCCGAGCGGGTAGTGCCGGTGATCGCGGCGCTGGCCGCAGAAGGCGTGGTGACCAGCGTCGATACGATGCGCGCTTCGGTCGCCGAGGCAGCCATCGAGGCAGGCGTGTCGATAGTGAACGACGTGTCGGGTGGCCGAGCCGATTCGGCCATGGCCGGGGTGGTCGCGGCCGGTGGCGTGCCGTGGATCCTGATGCACTGGCGGTCAGCCGGGTCCGAGTATCGGCACTCCGGCCCGGCCGACCGATACGACGACGTGGTTGCCGACGTGCGCAACGAGCTGATGGAACAGATCGATCGCGCGGTGGCCGCGGGGGTGGACGAATCGGCGCTGGTGCTCGACCCCGGTCTCGGCTTCGCCAAGAATGCCCAGCACAACTGGGAACTGCTTCGCGGCCTACCCGAGCTGGTGACGGCCGGTTTTCCGGTACTCGTCGGAGCCTCTCGCAAACGTTTCCTCGGTTCGCTTCTGGCCGACGATGACGGTTCGCCTCGACCACCGGACGGACGCGAGATCGCCACGGCTGTCGTATCGGCACTCGCCGTTGCCGGCGGCGCATGGGGTGTGCGGGTGCACGACGTTCAGGCCTCACTCGACGCGGTCGCCGTCGTCAAGGCATGGCAGGGTGGACGGGCATGAGCGAGAGCAGTGGCCCAGAGAGCAGTGGCCCCGAGAGCAGTGGCCTCGGAACGCGTCGCGGCGACCGCATCGAACTACGTGGCCTCAGGGTGCGCGGCAATCACGGTGTGTTCGACTTCGAGAAGCGCGACGGCCAGGACTTCGTCGTCGACATCACCGTATGGATGAATCTGCGGCCCGCAGCCGAGACCGACGATCTGACCCGGACGCTGCACTACGGCGAACTGGCCGAACGTGCCGCGGCCGTGATCTCGGGTCCTTCGAAAGACTTGATCGAGACGGTGTCGGCCGAGATCACCGAGGTGGTGTTGGCCTACGATTCGCGCGTCGACGCGGTGGAAGTAGTGCTGCACAAGCCGTCCGCCCCCATCCCGCTGACGTTCGAGGATGTCGCCGTGGTGGCGTACCGGGAGCGAACGTGACGCGTGCGGTGCTGTCGATCGGCAGTAACATCGGCGACTCGCTCAGCCACTTGCGTTCTGTGACAACAGGATTGGGATCACGATTGGTGGCCAGTTCAGCCGTCTACCGATCTGCGCCCTGGGGCGGCGTCGAGCAGCAGGATTTTCTCAATGCGACGCTGGTGGCCGAGGACGACGCGTACGACCCCTGGGACTGGTTGCGTCTGGGGCAGCAGTTCGAGGAAGCGGCGGATCGCGTTCGAGTGCAACGATGGGGGCCACGCAGCCTCGACGTCGATGTGATCGTGTGTGACGACGTGATCAGCGATGACCCTCGTCTGATACTCCCGCATCCCCGCGCGCACGAGCGGGCATTCGTGCTGCTGCCGTGGCTGGACGTCGAACCTGACGCCACCCTGTGCGTCGGTGACACGGATGTGCCGGTGACCGAGTTGCTCTCGCGTTTGAGTGCGGAAGAGCGTGCGGGAGTCGAACGCCTCGACGGCACCGGTGATGGCCCGTGGTGACCAATCCCACCAAGGTCGGGGATGTCTTGGGTATTTTCCTGGTCGCCGCGATCGGCACCTGGCTGCTGGTCCGGGTTTTCTACGGTTCGTTGCCGCCGATTCCCGTGTACGCCGGGGCCTCGTTGTATCTCGTGGCGGTGGTGGAGGTCGTGACTGCAGTGATCGTCCGCAATCGCATTGCCGAGCACCGGGTGGGTACCGGTCTGCACGATCTGAATCCGTTGACGGTGTATCGGGCGCTGGTGCTGGCGAAGGCATCGATGCTGGTGGGGACAGCCGTCACCGGGGTGACCGTCGGATTTCTGGTGTATGTGATGCCGCGTGCCACGACGGTACGGGCCGCGTCCTCCGATCGCGTCGGGGCGATCGTGGCGCTGGTTGCGGGAGTGGCCGTCGTCGCTGCCGCGGTGTGGCTCGAGCAGTGTTGCCGAACCCCGAAAGATCGGGACGACGAGCGTTCCCGGTAACGCACGAAACATTTGATTGTTACCTCGGTTGTGTAAGTGATCGGCCGAGGATGACTATTTGCGGTCGAGTTGCCAGTTACCCTGGTGAACATGACAGATCAGACTCGCGCAAAGAAGGGACGCCGAAACAGGCGTAGTGCGAGCCAGCTGTTTCTTGCCGCGCTCGTCGTGCTCGGCATCGTCGCCAGCGTGTTCATGCTGTTCACCGAGAGTGTGCAGTGGATGAGGGTCGGCGTTCTCTCGGCGTTGTGGGCTGCCGTGATCGGCGCTTTCGCCATGACGAAGTACCGCCGGGAATCGGCTGCGGACCAAACCAAGGCCAAAGATCTGCAGACGGTCTACGAGTTGCAGTTGGCCCGGGAGATTTCGGCGCGACGCGAATACGAGATGAGCGTCGAGGCCCGGGTTCGTAGCGAATCGCGAATGGAGATCGACGAAGTCGCAGCACTGCGCAACGAACTCGCCGCGCTCCGCCAGAACCTGCAAGTGCTGTTCGACGGCAATCTGCCCACCGAACGCGTCGCGTTACGGGCCGAGGCAATGAGAATGCAAGAACTCGGCGGCCGACGATACGACAGCTATCAGCCTGCCCCGTCCGGGCTGTATGTACCGGGTGGCGGGAACGGCAACGGGCCGATGCCCGCGGGCGCCGGTCTCAACGGTGTCGGAACCCCGTACGACGAGCCGGTCACGGCCGAGACGTCGGTGGTGTACCCCGAAGGACCGGACGAGATGCCGCAGGCCACCGCGGCATCGACTGCTCCCGAGTCGCAGGGTGGGTACGCGGAGAACGCGTTCGAGACCGAGGACTCGAGCTACGACGCGTCGGCAACAGCCGTGGACGAAGTCGATGCTTTCGAGCGCCCCGGAACGCGGCCCCGCCCGTACGGTGCGAGACCGGCCGCGCGGGTCACTCCGCCCAGCTCGCCGTTCACCGCCTACAACTTCGAGCAGACGCGTCCGCCGGCAGCGGAGCCGGAAGCGCAGGACTACGAGCCCGAGCCCACCGCGGAAACGTACGAGGCCGACACCGTCGTGGCCGAGCAATATCAGGCCGAGCAGTACCAAGCGGAGGAGTACTCGACGCCCGTCGAGTCTCGTCAGACCGGGTACTCCGAAGCCCCGTATTCCGAAGCCGAGCCTGCCGCCGACTACGTTTCCGACACTGCTCAGGGATCGGATCCAGACCAGGACGTCGACCCCTACCCGGCCTCTCGTAGTGCGTTACGCGACTCGGCGGACGCGTTCTTCTCGGTGGATCGAGACCTCGAGACTCCAGCCGTGGATGCTTCCAGCTCGCCTCGGCGCGGTCGTAGGCGAGCAGAGTCGACCGACGACGATGCCACCGGCGCGCACTCGAACGGCCGTTCCGTCGCCGAGATCATGGCCGGTCTGGCCGGCGGCGACTCGGCCGATACGACGACCACCGACGCAGGCACGCGTCGTCGTCGGCGTCGCGCCGACTGAGAACCAGATCACACCGGTATTCATGGCACCATCGGTGCCGCTGTCGCTATTGTTCCCTGCAGGACGTCTGGTACCCGCCGAGCGGGACTGGAACGAACGAGAGGAAGTTTTCGGTGACCTCATCAGGGTTCACTGGTGGTCTGTCGCCAGCTCGATTGACGGTGGGTGTCGTCTCCGCCGGGCGGGTGGGCACGGCATTCGGGGAGGCGCTCGAACGCGTCGGACACGTCGTTGTCGGTGCTGCTGCTGTGTCGGACGCGTCGCTCGCTCGGGTGCGCGACCGGTTACCGGAGTCGCAGGTTCTGCCCGTCGACGAGGTAGCTCGTCGCGCTGAACTGTTGATTCTTGCCGTACCGGACAGCGAGTTGGCGTCGATCGTCGCCGGCCTGGCGTCCACCGGGGCGGTGGCACCAGGGAAACTCGTGGTGCACACCTCCGGTGCGAACGGTGTCTCGGTGCTCGAACCGCTGACGGCCCTGGGTGCGGTGCCGCTCGCGATCCATCCGGCCATGACGTTCAGCGGCCGAGCCGAGGACACCGACAGGATGACGGCGGCGTGCTTCGGTATCACCGCTAGTGACGAGATCGGTTACGCCGTTGCGCAGGCTCTGGTGCTCGAGATCGGCGGCGAGCCGGTGCATGTCGCCGAGAACAATCGGGCGCTGTACCACGCCGCACTCGCGCACGGTAGTAATCACCTTGTCACCCTTGTGGTCGACGCGGTCGAAGCGCTTCGAGTCGCGTTGGCCGGACCGGGTTTTCCTGGCTCCGATGCCGAACGTGGTGTGCCCGAGCGTGTTCTGGCTCCGCTTCTCGAAGCTGCGCTGGACAATGCGCTGCGCAACGGGCAATCGGCGCTCACCGGCCCGGTGGCCCGAGGCGATACCGCCGCAGTCGGTAAGCACCTCGACGTGCTCGAGACCGTGGATCCGCGAATCGCTGCCGGGTATCGGGCGCTGTCTCTTCGCTCTGCGCAGCGCATCGGTGCCGGGGCAGACCTGATCGAACTTCTGGAAGGGAAGCAATGACCCTCGCGGGCAGCTACACGAAGGGGCAGTTGACAGTTCACCACGATCCCGCGGTGATCACGTCGGTGTCCAAGGCCTTACGGGGTGTCGGAAAACAGGTCGCGCTGGTGCCGACCATGGGCGCGTTGCACGCCGGTCATCTGCACTTGGTGCGTCAGGCAAAGCTCACCGGTGCGGTGGTGATCGTGTCGATCTTCGTCAATCCGCTGCAGTTCGGTGTGGGTGAGGATCTGGATGCGTACCCGCGAACCCTCGACGCCGATGTCGCGCTGCTCCGTGAGGAGGGAGTCGAGCTGGTCTTCGCGCCGTCCGCGTCGGACATGTACCCGTCCGGTCCGCGCACTACGGTCCATCCCGGGCCGCTCGGCAGTGAACTCGAAGGTGCAAGCAGGCCAACTCATTTCGCGGGTATGCTCACCGTCGTGGCCAAGCTGCTGCAGATAGCCGCTCCGCATCGGGCGTACTTCGGGGAGAAGGACTACCAGCAGCTGACCCTGATCCGGCAGATGGTGCGAGATCTGAATTTCGACGTCGCCGTCATCGGGGTACCGACGGTGCGCGAGCAGGACGGTCTGGCACTGTCCTCCCGTAATCGGTATCTGGACCCGGAGCAGCGTGATGCGGCGATGGCTCTGTCGGCCGCGCTGGTGGCCGGGGCGCATGCCGCGGCCGGGGGAGCGGAGGCCATCATCGCCACTGCGCGCGCCGTTCTCGACGAGGCGCCGCTGGTGCAGGTCGATTACCTCGAGGTACGAGACCCGCATCTCGGCCCGGCTCCCGAACGTGGGGACGGCAGGCTGCTCGTGGCCGCCAAAGTAGGCACCACGAGGCTGATCGACAACGTCGGTGTCGCCGTCGGCACCGGGTTTCTAGAATATCCTGACGATCCGAAAAGTGGAGAGTGACACGATGTTTCGTACCATGATGAAGTCCAAGATCCATCGCGCCACCGTCACGCACGCAGACCTGCACTACGTGGGCTCGGTGACCGTCGACCAGGATCTGATGGAGGCCGCCGATCTGCTCGAAGGCGAGCAGGTCACCATCGTCGACATCGACAACGGCGCTCGACTCGAAACCTACGTGATCACCGGTGAACGCGGCAGCGGAGTCATCGGAATCAACGGGGCCGCAGCTCATCTGGTCAATCCAGGTGATCTGGTCATTCTGATCGCCTACGGGGTGATGGACGAGCAGGAAGTTGCCGACTACGCGCCTCGGGTCGTCTTCGTCGACGAGAAGAACCGGCCGGTCGAGCTGGGCAGCGATCCGGCACATGCGCCTGCGGGCTCGGGTCTGATCAGTCCGCGCGATCTCCGGGCCGATTCCGTGCTGGTCTGATTCGATGCTCCTCGCGATCGATGTGCGCAACACCAGTACCGTGGTCGGGTTGTTCACCGGCACCGGTGATCACTCGAAGCTGCTGCGGGACTGGCGCATTCGAACCGATCCTCATGTGACAGCCGACGAATTGGCGCTGATGTTGCGTGGGTTGCTGGGAGCCGATGCGGAACAGATCACCGGAATCACCGCACTGTCGACGGTGCCGTCGGTGCTGCGAGAGATGCGCACCATGCTCACGCGGTACTGGGACCATGTGGTGCACGTGGTCGTCGAACCCGGCGTCCGGACCGGTGTGCCGCTGCTGGTGGACAATCCCAAAGAAGTGGGAGCGGATCGGATCGTCAATACCCTTGCCGCACATGATCTCTACGACTCGGCGTGCATCGTGGTGGACTTCGGCACCACCACCTGCGTCGACGTCGTATCGGCCAAGGGTGAATTTCTCGGCGGTGCCATTGCGCCCGGCCTGGAAATGTCGGCGTGGGCGATGTCGACCCGCACCGCCACGCTGCGCGAGGTGGAGATGGTCCGGCCGCGGTCGGTGCTGGGCAAGAACACCGTCGAATGCATCCAGTCGGGCACCATCTTCGGATTCGCGGGCCTGGTGGACGGCCTCGTCGGACGAATTCGGCGGGAGGTGCCCGAGGTGGCCGGAACGGACGTGGCGGTCATCGGCACCGGAGACATCGCGGCGTTGATCCTGCCCGAGTCGACCACCATCGAGCACCACGAACCGGACCTGACACTCGAAGGATTGCGACTCGTCTACGAGCGCAACATGGCAAAGCGGCGCCCGCGCTGAGGGTTTCGCGATGACCGTTTCGATCCAGCGCTAGCGCATCCGGCGTTCGTGTGTCAGAATCGTCGGCGTGATGACGTGCATGGCCACCCAGGAGTGTTGTCGAGGCTGACCGCTGCCTCGCTCATAACACACCCCTGGAGTAGAGCTTCATGCTTTCCACACCTGTATTTTCTGCACCCTCCCGCACCCTATTGTCCTCGCGGCCGGTCTCCGCACTGCCGACGCGGCTGCGGCCTCCCGACCTGCTCCGGATCACCGATCAAGGCGCATCGGACGTCCTCGAAGGTCGTTTCGATCACCTGCTACCCGGCGGCGGTCTCTGGCCGACCGACGAGCGCTGGGCCGCCCGCCTGCATTCCGACGACGACCTCGATGTCTGGTTGATCAGCTGGGTTCCGGATCGGTCCACCGAACTGCACGACCATGCCGGATCGCTCGGAGCCCTGACCGTCCTGAGTGGATCTTTGCTCGAATATCGTTGGGCAGGAACCGAACTGAAGCAGCGTCATCTCGACGCGGGAGATCAGGCGGCCTTCCCGCTGGGGTGGGTGCACGACGTGATGCACGATCCGGCGTCGACTACTACCGGGCCCACTCTCAGCGTCCACGCATACTCGCCGCCACTGACGGCAATGTCCTACTACGAGGTGACCGAGCGTGCGACTCTGCGCCGCACCCGCAGCGAGCTCACCGACGAACCCGAGAAGGCCACACGATGACCGTTCACACCTGGACCATTGTCGACATGCTGGAAGCCGCTCGCAAGACCATCGATCGCATCACCGTATTCGAGTTGCGCGACGCCGTGGAGCGCGGTGCCGTCGTGATCGACATTCGCCCGCAGGCCCAGCGTGCCGTCGAAGGAACGTTGCCCGGCGCGTTGGCCATCGAACGCAACGTCCTCGAATGGCGTCTCGATCCGACGAGCGATGCGCGCCTGGCCATCGCCGTCGATCACGACATGGAATGGATCGTCATCTGCTCCGAGGGCTACACCTCCTCGCTCGCGGCGGCCTCGCTCAAGCAGTTGGGTCTGCACAAGGCCACCGATCTGGTCGGCGGCTATCAGGCCCTGAAGTCGGCGGGATTACTCGGTGTGTTGACGCAGGCCGAGCACTGCGTTCGCGAGGCCGAGGCCGTCGCAGCGCACTGAACGCTCGCACGGTCTCGGACTGTAAAGTGTTTGCGCGTGAGTGATTCAGCTTCTACCCAGCCGGCCGACGACACCCCGGAGCAGCTACGGATTCGTCGAGCCAAGCGCGCTGCGCTGCTCGAGCGCGGGGTCGAGGCATACCCGGTATCGGTTCCGCGCACCCATTCGCTGCTCGAGATCCGAACCGAGTTTCCCGAGCTCGAAGCCGACACGACCACCGGTCTCGTCGTCGGAGTCGTCGGCCGCGTCATCTTCGTCCGCAACACCGGCAAGCTGTGCTTCGCCACGCTGCAGGAGGGCGACGGCACCCAGCTGCAGGCGATGATCAGCCTTGCCGGCGTCGGCGAGGACGCGCTTGCGCAGTGGAAGGCCGACGTCGACCTCGGTGACTTCGTGTTCGTGCACGGCGAGGTCATCAGCTCCCGTCGCGGTGAGCTCTCGGTGATGGCCGACGCATGGCAGATCGCGTCGAAGTCGTTGCGGCCCTTGCCCGTCGCGCACAAGGAACTGAACGAAGAGACGCGTATTCGGCAGCGATACCTGGATCTGATCACGCGTCCGGAAGCCCGCGAGACCGCACGCAAGCGGATCGCCGTCGTTCGAGAATTGCGCAACGCACTCGAGCGTCGAGGATTCCTCGAAGTCGAGACGCCGATGCTGCAGACGCTGCACGGCGGTGCTGCGGCGCGGCCGTTCGTCACCCACTCCAATGCCATGGATACCGATCTGTTCCTGCGTATCGCACCGGAGCTGTTCCTCAAGCGCTGCGTCGTCGGCGGCATCGAGAAGGTCTTCGAGATCAACCGCAACTTCCGCAACGAAGGTGCCGACTCCTCGCATTCTCCGGAGTTCGCGATGCTCGAGACGTACGAGGCCTACGGCACGTACGACGACTCGGCGAAGATGACGCGCGAACTCGTCCAGGAAGTGGCCATGGCCGCGCTCGGATCCACCGTGGTGACGCTGCCCGACGGGACCAGCTACGACCTCGGCGGCGAATGGACGACGCTGGAGATGTACCCGTCGTTGTCGGAGTCGCTCGGATTCGACGTCACCCCGGAGACCACCGTCGACGAACTGCTCGCCATCGCCGACAAGGTCGGTGTCGAGGTGCCGCGCAAGGACGGGGTCCCGATCTACGGCCACGGCAAGCTCGTCGAGGAATTGTGGGAACACCAGGTGGGCGACGCGTTGACCGAACCGACGTTCGTTCGCGATTTCCCCGTCGAGACGTCCCCGCTGACCCGGCAGCACCGCAGCAAGCCCGGCGTCACCGAGAAGTGGGACCTGTACGTACGCGGCTTCGAGTTGGCGACCGGATACTCCGAGCTGATCGACCCGATCATTCAACGCGAGCGTTTCGAGGACCAGGCTCGTCAGGCTGCGGCGGGCGACGACGAGGCGATGGTTCTGGACGAGGACTTTCTCGCCGCGATGGAGCAGGGCATGCCGCCGACCACCGGAACCGGCATGGGCATCGACCGTCTGTTGATGGCGCTGACCGGCCTGGGCATCCGCGAAACGATCCTGTTTCCGATCGTCAAGCCCTCGCAGGCCTGATCGGTAGGTAAAGCGCTGTTCGCCAGCAGCGGACATCGAATGGGAAACGTTTTGCATAGTGCCTGCGTTATGAACAGTAAGCAGGCACAGCAGTCCGGATCCGCGGGCGGTTGCGCAGCATTTCAGGGGTGGAGGGTCGGCGTTCGTCACGTCGGCCAACTACAGTGAGAATCAGTCTTACCTTCAAATGCACAAGCGACCTCAGCGTATGGACACTGCGGCGCTAGAAGAACTGGTGGGCGAGCTACCACCCACCAAGAAGTGAGGGAGAGCGATGTTCGAGAGGTTCACCGATCGCGCGAGGCGTGTTGTCGTCCTGGCTCAAGAAGAAGCCCGGATGCTCAACCACAACTACATCGGCACGGAGCACATTCTGCTCGGCCTCATTCACGAGGGCGAAGGCGTCGCCGCCAAGTCTCTCGAGTCGCTGGGCATCTCCCTCGAAGGAGTACGCAGCCAGGTCGAGGAGATCATCGGCCAGGGCCAGCAGGCTCCGTCCGGTCACATCCCGTTCACCCCGCGCGCCAAGAAAGTACTCGAGCTCAGTCTGCGTGAAGCACTGCAGCTCGGCCACAACTACATCGGCACCGAGCACATTCTGCTCGGCCTGATCCGCGAAGGCGAAGGCGTCGCAGCTCAGGTTCTGGTCAAGCTCGGAGCCGACCTCAACCGGGTACGCCAGCAGGTCATCCAGCTGCTGTCCGGTTACCAGGGCAAGGAGCCGTCCGAGAGCGGCAGCGGTCGCGGCGAGGCGGGTACCCCGTCGACGTCACTGGTCCTCGATCAGTTCGGTCGCAACCTCACCCAGGCCGCGCTCGAAGGCAAGCTCGACCCGGTCATCGGTCGTGCGAAGGAAATCGAGCGCGTCATGCAGGTGCTCTCGCGTCGTACCAAGAACAACCCTGTTCTCATCGGTGAGCCCGGTGTCGGTAAGACGGCCGTCGTCGAGGGACTGGCTCAGGCCATCGTCAACGGCGAGGTTCCCGAGACGCTCAAGGACAAGCAGCTCTACACCCTCGACCTCGGCTCGCTCGTGGCCGGCAGCCGCTACCGCGGTGACTTCGAGGAGCGCCTGAAGAAGGTGCTCAAGGAGATCAACACCCGCGGCGACATCATCCTGTTCATCGACGAGCTGCACACGCTCGTCGGCGCAGGTGCTGCCGAAGGTGCCATCGACGCAGCGTCGATCCTCAAGCCGAAGTTGGCTCGTGGCGAACTGCAGACCATCGGTGCCACCACCCTCGACGAGTACCGCAAGTACATCGAGAAGGACGCCGCACTCGAGCGTCGTTTCCAGCCCGTCCAGGTCGGCGAGCCGACGGTCGAGCACACCATCGAGATCCTCAAGGGTCTGCGCGATCGCTACGAGGCTCACCACCGCGTCTCGATCACCGACGGTGCGCTCGTCGCGGCCGCCACATTGGCCGACCGGTACATCAACGATCGGTTCTTGCCCGACAAGGCAATCGACCTCATCGACGAGGCGGGCGCGCGGATGCGCATCCGCCGGATGACCGCGCCGCCAGACCTGCGTGAGTTCGACGACAAGATCGCCGACGCGCGCCGGGAGAAGGAATCGGCCATCGACGCACAGGACTTCGAGAAGGCTGCGAACCTGCGCGACAAGGAGAAGACGCTCGTCGGTCAGCGCGCCGAGCGCGAGAAGCAGTGGCGCTCCGGTGACCTCGACGTCATCGCCGAGGTCGACGACGAGCAGATCGCCGAGGTCCTCGGAAACTGGACCGGCATCCCCGTCTTCAAGCTCACCGAGGAGGAGACCACTCGTCTGCTCCGCATGGAAGACGAGCTGCACAAGCGGATCATCGGCCAGGTCGAGGCAGTCAAGGCCGTCTCGAAGGCGATCCGTCGTACCCGTGCAGGTCTGAAGGACCCGAAGCGTCCGTCGGGCTCGTTCATCTTCGCCGGCCCGTCCGGTGTCGGTAAGACCGAGCTGTCGAAGGCTCTCGCCAACTTCCTGTTCGGCGAGGACGACGCACTCATCCAGATCGACATGGGCGAGTTCCACGACCGCTTCACCGCCTCGCGTCTGTTCGGTGCTCCTCCCGGATACGTCGGCTACGAAGAGGGTGGCCAGCTCACCGAGAAGGTCCGCCGCAAGCCGTTCTCCGTGGTGCTGTTCGACGAGATCGAGAAGGCCCACTCGGAGATCTACAACACGCTGCTCCAGGTCCTGGAAGACGGTCGTCTCACCGACGGACAGGGACGCACGGTCGACTTCAAGAACACCGTGCTGATCTTCACCTCGAACCTCGGTACCGCAGACATCTCCAAGGCTGTCGGTCTCGGCTTCTCCTCGGGTGAAGGCACCGGCTCGAACTACGAGCGGATGAAGCTCAAGGTCAACGACGAGCTGAAGAAGCATTTCCGCCCCGAGTTCCTGAACCGTATCGACGACATCGTCGTGTTCCACCAGCTCACGCGAGACGAGATCATCCAGATGGTCGATCTCATGCTCAACCGAGTCGAAGGTGCGCTCAAGAACAAGGACATGGCGATCGAGGTCACCGAGAAGGCCAAGTCGTTGCTGGCCAAGCGCGGATTCGACCCCGTACTGGGTGCGCGGCCACTGCGTCGCACCATCCAGCGCGAGATCGAGGACGCGTTGTCGGAGAAGATCCTCTTCGGCGAGATCGAAGCCGGCCAGATCATCCTGGTCGACGTCGAGAACTGGGACGGCGAAGGCGCTGGCGAGGACGCGAAGTTCACGTTCCGCGGCGAGAAGAAGGCCATCATCGTCCCCGACGAGGTCCCGGTCGACCTGGCCAAGGCCAGCGGAGACAGCGACAGCGAGTAAGTTTCACCAGTTCCAAGTAACGGGCGATCCTCTTCGGAGGGTCGCCCGTTGTCGTATCTCCGCCTACCGCCCCGTTCGCCGTCCGCCCCCGCCCGCCCGCGCGCCCGCGCGCCCGCCCCTTTCGGCACACCCCCTCGCGTTCGCGTCAATGGACCACCCCCGTTGTGGATCAATGTGGCTTTCAGTCAGTCAGACTGCAACAATGGCGCATTGATCCAGACCCGGGCAGCGAGAGCCCCAGCGATGAGGACAAGTTCAGCGAGCACGATCCAGAACAGCAGCGAGATATCGGGAGCCCAGCGGGCCAGGGTCGACATCGGCACCCCGGCGACCATCGGCAACGCGAAGTAGAGCAGTCCTCCGGCAACGACGGCCATCAGGATGTGCGCGGGTGCCCATCGGCTCGGGGGAGTCTTGATGCGAAACAGGATTCGGCAAGCGCAGAGTGCCAGCAACACCGCGAGTGTGCTCGACGCAATCAGCGCAGCCGCATATATACCGAGGCCGGTGCTGCGGGGTTCGTCGATTCCGATTCGGGCGAGGACCAGTGAGCGGGCTGCCGAAGCCAGTTTTTCGGCTTCCAGTTCGCCGTATCCGTTGGCGGCGAACACCACGGCCAGATGGCGTTCGGGTATCAGTGCAACGTGCGTGAAGTAGCCGGGAACCGCTCCCGAATGCCATCGCATCTCGGTGCCGTCGGTCAGCGTTTCGACGTACCACCCGTATCCGTAGGCCGTGCCGGATCCCGTCGGCACCGCGTCGGGACTGTTCGACGCCGGGTCGGTCAGTTGCCGCGCCGCGTAGCGCGAGAGTTCGTCGATCGAACCACCGAGGTAGCCGTAACCGAGTCCGGCGGCATCGATCCCGGTGTCGATGCGTCGAGGTGACCCGAAGAACGGAACGTGCCCGGGCGCGACGGCAGCCACGGTGTGCACTCCGGTTTCACGTGCGACGACGTCCGCGAACGGCTCGGCAGTGATCTTCTCGACGACGGCCTGCAACCGTAGGTAATTCAGGCTGGAGTAGCGGAAACTGCCGCGCTCGGCGGAGGTGACGTCGAGGGTGGGTACGACGTCGAGTGCTCGGTCGGTGCGTCCCCACACATCGAGTGGGGCGACGTCGTGGGGGAGTCCGCTGGTGTGGTGGATCAGGTCGGTGATGGTGACGTGGTCGGCGAGGATCGAATTACTATTCGGCAGAACAGAATTGACAGTCGACTGCAGGTCGAGGCGCTGCTGCGAGGCGAGCGAGTACACCGTCGCTGCCGTCACCGACTTCGAGACCGAACCCCAGACGAACGGCGTGCCGTCGTCGATCGGGGCACCGTACCCGTCCACCCCGTATTCGACGTTCTCGATCACGTCGCGTTCGGAGACGACTCGGAAGGCCACTCCAGGCAGGCCCAGATCCTCGGCGATCACCGCGATGTCCGACGCGCTGCCGTCGTCGGGGATGGTCGGGGTGGCGGTCAGAACTGCTGCGATGGTCAGGAGGGCGTGCACGATTCGCATGGATGGAGTGAACCAACCTCACCGAGGTCGACGCCTCGGTGAACACCCTGATTTCCTACCCGAGATCAGCTCGAGCGAACCAGGCCGGCGATCCAGGGCAGGATGTCGGAGTATGCGGCCAGAGCCCCCGGGAGATGGTTCGCGCCCTTGTAGGGGATGACCGGAAACTCGTACTCGCGGTAGGTGACCTGGGCGCCCAGTTCCTGCCAGCGCTCGAGCAGAGTGCGACTCTGCTCGACGGGCACGGTGTCGTCCTCGACTGCATGCGACAGGTACACCGGCATTGCGGGGGCGATGCGGCCGACGGTGTTCTCTTCGGCCACCTCGGCGAAAACCGGGTTGCTCAGCTGCTCGATCAGTGGTCGGCCGTCCCGGGTGAGTTCGCTGGTGTGCACCGTCTCGGTGGCCGCGGGGTCGGTGGTGCACCAGTCCTCCGCGGCATCGAGCGCGGCAACGCCGTCGGAGTCGAAGAAGCTGCGGATGCTCTCCGCTCGTTCCGGGTAGGAGTTGATCATGCCGTCGACGGCGAAGAGCACGGCACTACCGAGAGTCGTGTTGTCCAGATTCTCGATGTTGAGCGTCGGATCTGCCGGTGGTGCGCCCACATACGCCCCGACGACATCGAGGTCCGGGGCGTAGGTGGCAGCAAGTTCGGCAGCGGCCCCCGCCGCGAATCCGCCTTCGGAGTAACCGAACAACACCACGGGGGCGTCATCGTCGGCGGTTCTGGCCGCGTCGAGCAGCGCTCGGCCAGAGGCGAGCCGGTTCAGATACGTGTGTCCGCCCGGAGTGCCCAGTCCCTGGTAATCGGTCGCGACGACGCGGTATCCGGCCAGCAGCAACGGCAGGATGGCCGGGGACGATCCGACGGTACCGAGAACTGCGGATCCGGCGCAGCGGTCGGCCATACCGGAGGTGCCGGGCGCGTAGGCGATGACCGGCCGTGGGCCGGGGCCGGGCCACGGAGCGGTGGGGGTCATGGAGTACCCGGACACGACCATGGGGTCGTCGCGAGTGTCGGTGGATCGGTAGAGAATACGTTCGATGTCGAAGCCCAGTCCGAATCCCTTGGGTGAGGTGACCGGCTTTGTCCTCATCACCTCGCCGGGGGCCGCCGCGGCGAGGGTCGGGACCGGCGCGTCGTAGAAGTCTCGCAATGAATCGGCGCCCGCGACCGGCGTCGACGGCATTGCGATCGCCACCATCGCAGTCGACGCGATCGTCAGCGCGCACACCCGCTTCTTCATCTGTCACATCCTTCGTGTCGAGATTCCCGCACTCGATGGCCCGGCCGTGCCGCCGACGTTAGCCTGAGTATCGGTCCTACACAGGGCCGACAACGAAAGGATCGAAGTTCGATGCCAACTCGTACCTCACGCACAGCTTGGAACGGCACCCTCGAGCAAGGTTCCGGCCAGGTCGAGCTGTCCAGTTCCGGCGCAGCGACTTTCGACGTGTCGTTTCCCAAGCGCGCCGCCGAGAACGCCGACGGCACCACCAGCCCCGAGGAATTGATCGCAGCCGCTCATTCCAGTTGCTACGCGATGCAGCTGTCGGCCTTGATCGCCGAGGCGGGTGGCACCCCGCAGAGTCTCGAGGTCACCGCCGAAGTCTCGCTCGGTCCTGACCAGCCCGGTTTCAAACTGACGGGTATCAAGCTGACCGTTCGGGGCGAGGTCGACGGTCTCGACGCAGACGGCTTTGCGAAGGCCGCTCAGGCTGCCAAAGAAACGTGCCCCGTCAGCAAGGCACTGACCGGCGTTGACATCACCTTGGATGCGTCTTTGGAGGGCTGAACAGACGCGGTGCCCGATGTGAGACTGGCGAACGATCGTCAAGTTTGAAATAGTTCGTGACTTGGCCCATCTACGGATGGTTCGGCGACGAATTCAAGTCACACGTCGGGTTCGATCGGCTTTCGCGTACGTCCGGGGTACGCACCGACCGGCCTAGGAAGGATCGGCCCACTATGTTGTGGACGCGCTTCCTGGGCCTCGGTGCGATCGCAGTGGTGGCCTACATAATTGCCCCGCAGGGATTACCCCGGAATGCGATCTACGCAATCGTGGTCTCGGCCACAGTGGCGGCGTTCGTGTACCGCTACGTCCGCGAACCGGGTGCGGACAAGCGAACGTGGAAGTACCTGGCCGTCGGCGTCGGCAGTTGGGGCGTCGGGGACGCACTGATAGCCGTGACGAAAGTCGACGGTGCTCGTATGCCGACGTTGTCGGCCGCGGACGCGTTCTACCTGCTGGGCTACGCGATCATCGCAGTCGCGTTCGCCCGGGCCGCCGACGAGAACGGCCTGGTGTTCGGGCTGGAAGAGCTGTACGAATGCTTGATCGTCGCCGTCGGGTTCGGTCTCGTCACCTGGGTGTTCGTCGTGTCCGACGGCTCGGCACGGTCGTTCTCCGAGGCCGTGTCCCTGTGGCCGGCAACGGCGTACCTCACCGTCGACGCGTTCCTGTTGACCCTCGTCGTCAGTTTGTACCTCGTCACGCGGTCGGTCACAGTTCCCTTCCTGGCCGCAGCAGCGGGAGTGGTACTACTCGTTGCCGCCGACTGCGCGTCCTACGCCGCCGCGATCGATATCGAGATCTATCGATCGACGCTTCCC
The DNA here is from genome assembly GCF_001426085.1 of Rhodococcus sp. Leaf278. Classification (GTDB taxonomy): domain Bacteria; phylum Actinomycetota; class Actinomycetes; order Mycobacteriales; family Mycobacteriaceae; genus Rhodococcoides. The sequence goes on along the minus strand of NZ_LMRR01000007.1, from coordinate 135,463 downwards.
AACGCGATGTGGCTGGCCGCGTACGTCTGCTTCGGCGTCATCGCCTTGCACGACGAGCAGAAGTCGGTCAGGCGGGCCGCCCGGCCCGGTCCGCTCCGGTTCGGCAAGGGGCGGTTTTCCACTCTCTCGGTTGCGGTAGCCGTGACACCGGTGGTGATGACCGTGCAGCTGGCTCGCGGCGTTCCCGTCGGGCAATGGGGTTGGGTCATCGTGGGGTCCTCGGCGTTGGTCATCGTTCTTGTCGGGTTCCGGATGGCGCGTTTCGTGCGGACACTGCGACGGCAGGCTGCCATTCTCGAGGATGTGGCACGCACGGACGCGGTGACCGGACTCGCCAGTCGGCGTCTACTTCGCGAGCGATTGGACTCGATGCTCGCCACTCGCGGTGATTCGGATGTCTTCACGCTGGTGGTCGACATCGACCGCTTCGCGCAGATCAACGAGACGTTCGGTTACAGCGTGGGCGACAGCGTGCTGCGTGAGATCGGCCATCGACTCGTCGCATCGGTTCGACCCGACGATCTGGTGGGACGCCTCGGCGGCGATCAGTTCGTGGTGGCGATGTGTCGTCGCCCAGGCCTCATCGACGCGAACGAGACCGCCGCACAGCTGCAGTTCGCCGTCAGTCGCAAGATGTTCGTCCACGACATCAACGTGGCCCTCGACGCGACAGTCGGAATTGCGGCCATCGACGAGTCGTCGGCACGTGCGCGCCGAGAGGTCTGCCCGTCGGCTATGCCTGTCGACGGTGAGGCGATGATGCAGCAGGCCCATGTGGCGCTGACCGCGGCCAAGGCAGGGCAGACCCGAGTCGGTCGATACGAACCCGACATGGATCGTGACCGCCACGATCAGATGCGGTTGCTGGGCGAGCTCGACACCGCGATTCGGGATCACCAGCTGCGGGTGTTCTTCCAGCCCTGCCTGGATCTGGAATCGGGCAGCGTCGACCGCGTAGAGGCTCTGCTGCGGTGGCAACACCCGCGTGAGGGGTTGATCGGACCGTCGATCTTCCTACCCGACGCCGAGCGCACCGGCATGCTGCCCGCAATCACCGCGCTGGTGCTCGACGAGGCATTGGCGCAGTGCAGCGCATTACGGCGACGTGGCATCAATCTGTCTGTCTCGGTGAATCTTTCGGTTCGAAATTTGCTCGACGAAACACTCACCGAACAGGTGTCCGCTGCGCTGACCAAGTACTCCGTGCCTGCGCACACCCTGGAATTCGAGGTCACCGAGACGACCGCCATGACCGACCCGGTGCGTTCGGTGAACGCATTGGCATCCTTGCGCAGCCTGGGGGTGACCCTCGCTATCGACGATTACGGCACCGGCTACAGCTCGTTGGCGTATCTGCAGAGTCTGCCGGTGCAGACGCTCAAGATCGACCGCTCGTTCGTGTCGAACATGAACACCGACGACACCGATGCGTCGATCGTGCGATCGACCATCGATCTCGCGCGAAGCCTCGGGGTGCGAGTGATGGCCGAGGGGGTCGAGGACGCGGGCACTCTCGACGCGCTTCGATTGCTGGGGTGCGACGGTGCCCAGGGCTACTTCCTGGGTAGACCGATGTCCGCGGAGTTCCTGGCCGATGCCGTAGCGAAACTGGATTCGGAGACGCCGACGAAACTCGAGTGGGAACTCGCACGCGCGCGCATCTGAGCAGCGTTGCTCACGAGGTGGCGGGCACGTCCAGGACGACCTCGAACTCGAGCAGTGATGCTCCCGAAGACACCGGTTTGCTCTCACCGGAACCCGCGTGTGCCTGGCGCGACGGCCCACCCGACCAAGCCTGGAACGACTCCTCGTCTTCCCACTGGGTGACGACGAAGTAGCGCGACTCGCCCTTGACCGGCCGGAGTAACTGGAAACCGAGAAATCCGGGGGAGCCGTCGACCGTTCCGGCGCGCGCAGCGAAGCGCTTCTCGAGCTCGGGGCCTGCGCCCTCCGGTACATCGATCGCGTTGATCTTCACAATGGCCATTCTCGAGAGACTACGCCGCCGTTATGCTCGGCGGTGATGCTCTACGACGAGGGTGGATCCGGACGTTCGATCCTGCTGTTGCACGGGTTGATGGGCAGTGCAGCAACCTGGCGTCGACAGGTTCCATGGCTTCACGAATTCGGGCACGTGCACACCTACGACGCACCGGGGCACCGCCGTCCGGCACCGCCCGAGCTCACCACCGAGTCGTTCGTGGCGGACCTTCTGGAGAATCTGGAGTCGCTGGGCCCGAGTGTGTTGATCGGCCATTCGATGGGCGCGCTGCACGCCTGGTGTGCGGCAGCGCAGCGTCCCGACCTGGTGACCGCACTCGTGATCGAGGACATCGCTCCCGACTTCAGAGGCCGCACCGCCGACGATTGGGCCACGATGATGCGGGCATGGCCGCAACCCTTTCCCGACGCGGGTGCCGTGCGTGAATTCTTCGGAGACGTTGCGGGACAATACTTTCTGGACTCCTTCGAGCGCGACGACGACGGCTGGCGACTGCACGGCGACGTCGACACCTTCGAGGCCATCTCGCAGGAATGGGGTACGCGTCATTTCTGGGACGAGTGGGATGCCGTGAGCGCTCCGGTGTTGCTGATCGAGGGCGAGCACACCATCACCCCGGCCGGGCAGATGAAGCAGATGCACGCGCGCAAGCCCGAATCGTCGTATGTGCGGATCGAGAACGCCGCGCACCTGATTCACGACGAGGCCCCCGAGCGATATCGCACGGCGGTCCAGGAGTTCCTGCGCACACTAAGATGATCCGAATGCCGCTCGCGAAGCTCAACGGAATCGACCTGAACTACGACATCGCCGGCGACGGACCGCTCGTGGTGCTGGTGATGGGTACCGGTAGTCCGGGGCGAGTGTGGCGAACCCATCAGGTTCCGACCCTGGTTAAGCAGGGATACCGGGTCGTCACCTTCGACAATCGCGGCATTGCACCGTCTTCCGAGTGCGCAGGCGGGATGATGCTCGACGACCTGGTGGCCGACACGGCTGCGCTCATCGAGCACCTCGGTGGTGGCCCCGCGCGCGTCGTGGGTACCTCGATGGGAGCTCGCGTCACCCAGGAATTGGCTTTGGCCCGGCCGGATCTGGTGTCGCATGCGGTGATGATGGCCACCTTCGGCAAGACCACCACCTTTCGTGCGCAGATGTCGAAGGGCGAGAAGGACCTCCACGACGCCGGAGTCGAACTCCCCGCGTCGTACCGCGCGGCAATGACTGCGATGCAGAACTTTTCACCGAAGACTCTGGCCGACGACAGTGCGATCGGTGATTGGCTGGCGGTCCTCGAATACTCGGGCGGCCGGAAGACGGCGGGAATGCGGGCGCAGATCGGACTCGAAATGCGCTCCGGAACAGACCGATTGGCTGCGTACCGGGCAATCAGGGCGAAGTCTCTGGTGATCGGATTCGCCGATGACCGCATGATTCCGGTACAGCAGTGCCGCGACGTCGCAGCCGCGATACCCGGTGCGCGCTATGTCGAAATAGCCGACACCGGCCACTTCGGCTACCTCGAACGACCCGATGCGGTCAACGCCGCGCTCGTGGAGTTTCTGGCGTCCTAGCTGTCGCCACCCTCGCCTGCGAGGGCGAACAATCCCGATTCGGTCTGCTCGATCAAGCCATCGGTGAGCAATGAATCGAGAGCTCGGTCGCGTTGCGTCGGGTCGGTGGGCCAGACGATGTCGAGTTGGGCTCGCTCGACCGGGCCGGTGCTCTCGCGCAGAACCGACATGAGTTTGCCGCGAACCTGACGGTCGGTGCCCGCGAACTTCTGGACCTTCTTGGCAGGCCCGGTGTGCGCCGGTCGACCTGCCTCGAGCCAGGCGCACTCCGGCAGCGGGCACAGCAGGCACGCCGGATTCTTGGCGGTGCAGATCAACGCGCCGAGCTCCATCAGTGCCGCCGAGTATCGGGCCGCCCGCGGGACGCTCACCGGAAGCAGCTGCTCCACATCGGCCAGATCTCTTGTGGTGGAGGGATTTCCGGGCTCGGCGCTGCCGTGCTGCGCACGCGCGACAACGCGTCGAACATTGGTGTCCACCACCGGAACTCGCTGACCGTAGGCAAAAGTCGCGACCGCTCTTGCTGTGTAGGCACCGATGCCCGGCAGGCCCAGAAGTGTCTCCACCTCGCTCGGCACCTCGTCGCCGTACTCCTCGGCGAGCACTCGCGAGCACTCGTGCAACCGCAGTGCCCGACGCGGATAGCCCAACTTGCCCCACGCACGGAGCACCTCGGCCTGCGAGGACGCGGCCATCGCCGACGGCACGGGCCACCGCTGCACCCACTGCTCCCAGATGGGCGCAACCCGCACCACCGGAGTCTGCTGCAGCATGATCTCGCTCATCAGGATCTGCCAGGCGCTGACGCCCGGACGACGCCACGGGAGATCGCGTCCGTCGGTGTCGAACCACCCGAGCAGAGCCTCGGCATCGATCGGCAACTGTGCGCCCTTCTCCTCGTGTCTGTGACCGGTACCAACAGTAGTGAACCCGACTCGCCTCGCGCCCGCTGCGCGTGCACAATGAAACCCATGCCTGCTTCGAACCCGATCGCTGCCTGGAAGTCACTCAAGGAAGGCAACCAAAGGTTTGTCTCCGGAGAGGTCCTGCACCCATCGCAGGGCATCGAGGACCGAGCTCGCCTCGAGAGTGCTCAGCATCCCGGTGCCATCCTCTTCGGCTGCGCCGATTCGCGCGTTGCAGCCGAGATCATCTTCGACCAGGGCCTCGGCGACATGTTCGTCGTCCGCACCGCCGGTCACGTCGTGGACTCCGCCGTTCTCGGTTCCATCGAGTACGGCGTCGCAGTGCTGAACGCGCCGCTGATCGTCGTACTCGGTCACGATCACTGCGGTGCAGTGCAGGCCACCGTCGATGCGCTCGAAAGTGGTGACGTCCCCGGTGGTTACATTCGCGACGTCGTCGAACGCGTCACCCCGTCTGTGCTCTCGGCTCGCCGCGATGGTTACGCCGCCGTCGACGAGTTCGAGGCCAGGCATGTCGAAGAGACCGGCAACCTGCTGATGCAGCGCTCCCGCATCGTCGCCGAGAAGGTCGAGGCGGGGGAGTTGGCGATCGTCGGCCTGACCTACCAGCTGTCGAAGGGTCACGCGCAGCTCCGTGAGGTCATCGGCGACATCGGCGAACAGCCCGCCTGACCCGGCATCGCCGAGTTCACTGGCGCGACACGCCGCGTGGGCTCAGGGATAGGGAGCGTTCGGCCGCATACGGTTGGTTTCGTGTTGGAACCGAACGGGCCTTTGCCTCCCGAAATCTATTGGCGACGCCGTGCGCTCGCCATCGGTGCGGCCGTGGTCGTGCTCGGATTGATCGTGTGGTTCATCGCCTCGCTCAGCGGCGGTTCCGACGACACGGAGGCCGCACCGGCCGGTGTCGTGTCGGCACCGGCGTCGACGTCCGCTCTGCCGTCACCCAGTTCGTCCGCCACCGCAGGTGATTCCGGTGGTTCGGGTGGCTCCGGCGGCGGCTCGGGTGGATCGGGCGGCTCGGGTGGAGGTACCGACTCTGCAGCCGGTGGCGGCGCAGCGGTGACCACCAGCGGTGCACCGGCTCCGGTGATCGCAAATCAGTGCCCGGACCAGTCACTCGCGATCAAGGTGACGCCGGAGAAGGCCACCTACCGTCTGGGTGAAGAGCCCGTGTTCACCGTGGTCATCACCAACATCGGCTCCACCGAATGCCAGCGCGACGTCGGTGCCGGTCTGCAGCAGGCTCTCGTTTACACCCTCGACAACCAGCGCATCTGGTCCAACGTCGATTGCTTCCCCAACGCCGCGTCCGATCTGCGTACCTTCAAGCCGGGCGAGCAGGCCGGTTTCACGGTCAAGTGGTCGGGTACCAACTCCGTTCCCGGCTGCGGTGAAGAGCGCATCCCGGTGGGAGTCGGCGCGTACCAGGCGATCGCGCAACTCGGCGAGCTCAAGAGTGCGCCGGAGCCGTTCAACATCACCGGCTGAGTACGGTCGAATCTCATGACGACTCCGATAGCCCTCGCCCGTGCCGCCTACAAGACTCTCGAACCTTTTCACGTCACCGCCTACTTCAATCCCGAGTTGGGGACTGCCTACGAGGACACCGGACTCGACGGTCACGCCTGGTACGTCGGTGCACGGGCCGCCCCGATGGGTCTGTGCGCGCCGAGCGTCGTGGCGGCTGCGTTCTACAACTTCAACCCGGCGCTGATCGAGCGTGCGTGGCCGGCCGCTGTGGCCGTCGGCCTGGATGCGGTGTCCGACCGTCGGTGGGCACTGCTCGACTCCGTTCTCGGAACGGCTCTCGGCTCTTTGGCGGACGATGCAGCGCTCGCAACGTTGGCGGGCCGGCTGGGCGATATCGGTGACACCGCCTCCTTCGCAGGCCGTCCTCTCGCGGCAGCGTGGCATTCCACAGAACGACCCGACGTGCCGCATCTCGCCCTCTGGCACTCGATCACCGTGCTGCGTGAATGGCGCGGCGACGGCCACCTCGCCGCGTTGATCGACGCAGAACTCGACCCGGTGGAAGCAGCAGTGTTCCACGAGGCCGTCCGCCCGACCCCGCAGGCCGGCCGCCGAGCACTCGGCAAGCGCATCACGCAGCTGACGCGGCAGTGGTCCGACAGCGAATGGGATTCGGCTGCAGAACGACTCGCGACGCGCGGACTGCTCACCATCTCCAGCGATGGTGAGACGTTGACCGACAACGGCACTGCTCTCGATCAGCACATCGAAGATCGCACCGACGCCATGGCGTCGGCAGTGTGGAGAGACGTCCCCGGTGCCGAGGAGCTGATCACGAGCGCACGGCCGTATGTGAAGGCCGTGATCGACGCCGGTTTCCTGCCGGGGACGAAGAAGAAGTCCTAGTCGTACCGGATCTCAGTCGTAAGGACCCGAGATCGAGGCCTCGGCGAGTCTGGAGAGGCCTTCTCTGATGTGTCGAGCCCACAGTCCACCGATGCCGTCGACCGACTGCAGATCGGCAGCGGTGGCGGCGAGCAAGCCCTGCAGTGTGCCGAACGCGCCGACGAGTCGATGAATCTGGCTGAACTGCAACCGCGGAACGCGCGTCAGCACCCGGTACCCGCGAGGACTCATCGGGGTGTCGAGGGCCTCGATGGTCGCGGGGTAGCCGAAGGCGCGGGCCAATGTCGTCAGATCCAGCAGATCGACGTCGGTCAGCTTGTCGAGTGCGGCCAGTGCCTTCTCCACCCCGGTGGTGCTCGACGGCTCGTTGCCGGCCAGATAGTCGCGCACGATCAGCTGGCGATCGACGTCGTTGTCGCCCAACAACTCTTCGAGCTGCAGGGCGAGCTGGCGGCCGTCGGTGCCGAGTTCGAGGACGTTCTGCTCGATCTCCACCGACACTCGCCGCACCATCTCGAGTCGCTGTGCGACGGTCAGGGCGTCGCGCAGAGTCACGAAGTCCTCGATCTCGACGACCGAGAGTTGACGAGTGTTGTCGTCGAGCCTGGCCTTGTAACGCTCGAGGGTTGCGACGGCCTGATTGGCGCGCGAAAGGATGGTGGCCGAGCCTTCGACGACGTGTCTGATGCCGCCGATGTACACGCTGACGATGCTCATCGACTGGCTCACGGAGACAACGGGATAGCCGGTCTGCATGGCGGTTCGCTCGGCGGCACGGTGGCGCGTACCGGATTCGACCGTGGGAATCTTGTGGTCGGGCACCAGCTGGACATTGGACCGGACGATCCGCTTGCCGTCGGTCGAAAGCACCACTGCGCCATCCATTTTCGACAATTCGCGAAGCCTGGTCGGGGCGAACTCGACATCGAGCTCGAAGCCTCCATCGCAGATCGCTTCGACTTCCTCGTCGTAGCCGAGGACGATCAACCCGCCGGTGCGCCCGCGCAGAATTCGCTCCAGGCCGTCACGCAGAGCGGTTCCCGGTGCGAGCCGAGCGATGGTCTCGCGCAACGCTGGGGACGGCGTGGTGCCCTCCATGGCCAACCCCCTCGTGTTCATGTCGCCGTCGTGTGTGCGGATCTACTCGTGCGAACACAGACTACTGCGCTGCTACCTGCAGGCAGCACGACGAAGAATACCGCCCGGTGTCATACAGGGCGCATACGCGTGTAGGTCAACGCCTCGCCGACGTTGGTGACCGTCTTGACTTTGATGCCGTCGGGGATCGGACCGGCGTCCTCGGGGACGATTGCGTAGTTGAAGCCCAGTCGCGCAGCCTCGGCGAGTCGGCGGCCCAACCCGGCCACGCGTCGCACCTCGCCGGCCAGGCCCACTTCGCCTAGAATCACCATTCCCGCGGGGAGGGGTTGATCGCGCACGGCCGAGGCCACGGCCGCCGCGAGAGCGAGGTCCGCGGATGGTTCGCTGGTGCGCATGCCGCCGACCGTGGCCGCGTAGACCTCGGCCTTGGAGACCTTGACCCCGCAACGGCGTTCGAGAACGGCCAGGATCATCGCCACTCGCGCGTGATCGAGTCCGCTGACCGCACGCCGGGGCGACGGCATCGCGGTGTCGACGATCAGTGCTTGCAACTCCGCCAGTAGTGGCCGTTTGCCGTCCATGGTGACCGTGACGGCAGTCCCGGGGACGGCGTCGCTCCGATGATGAAGGAACAGGCCGGAAGGATCGCTGATGCCGACGATGCCGGTCTCGCGCAACTCGAAGCACCCCACTTCGTCGGACGCGCCGAACCGATTCTTGACGCCCCGGATCATTCGCAGTGTGGAGTGCTTGTCACCCTCGAAGTTGAGGACCACGTCGACCAGATGCTCGAGCGACCGCGGACCGGCCACCGCGCCGTCCTTGGTGACATGTCCGACGAGCAACACCGCTACCCCGGTGGTCTTGGCGAGAGTGGTCAGGGCGCTGGTGATGGCGCGAACCTGCGTGACTCCGCCGATGACACCGTCGACGTCGGCGGCGAGCATCGTCTGTACCGAATCGACGATCAGCAGGCTCGGTTTCACCTGTTCGACATGGCCGAACACCGTGGCCAGATCGGACTCGGCAGCGAGGAAGACGCGCTCGTGAACAGCGCCGGTGCGATCTGCACGCAATCGGACCTGACCGGCGGATTCCTCGCCCGTGACGTAGAGCGCGCGGCGGTCCGGTGCCGAGCGGGCCCACCTGTGCACGACCTCGAGCAGCAGGGTCGATTTGCCGACGCCGGGCTCACCTGCGAGCAGAACGACCGAACCGGGCACCAAACCGCCGCCGAGTACGCGGTCGAACTCGTCGATGCCGGTGGTGTTGGCCTGTGACGTGGCACTGCTGATCGTCGTCAGAGCGGCTGCCGGCGTGGTGGGGATCATGGCGCCGCCGCCGGAACGCAACGCCGACGCGCCTGCACGGGTAGTCAGGGGAGCGGCTGTGGCCTGGACCTCGTCCATCGATCCCCAGTTACCGCATTCGGGACAGCGTCCGACCCATTTCGAGACCGAGTGATGACACGCAGAGCAGCGGTAGCTCGATTTCAGTTTGACCACGCACGGAGCCTAACGATCGGCACCGACAGGATCGGGGTGGTGGCTATTCGCCTTCGCTGTGCTCGGACACGGCCTCTTCGGAGCGCTCGAGCTCGTGACCGGCATCGACCGGGACGTTGACGACGACCTCGCCTGCGTTCGCGAACTCGAACGTCACCGGCAGTGTCAGGCCCGGCCGAACGTTCTCGCTGATGTCGGCCATCTCGACCTTGATCAACTGAATCGGCAGCAGGGGATCGTCGAGCTGGACGTCGGCGGGCGCACCTGCACCCAAAGCGGTGGACGGTGCGATCTCGGTACTTCCCGATTCCGCCTCGTCGACGATGGTGACCTGCGCCTCGGGGGACGAGATGCCAATCAGTTCGTCTGCAGCAGCGGAGTTGGAGTTGATGGCAGTGAAGCCGAGTTCGACGGTGCCGCCGGGTTCGATGCTGTACTCCTGCGAATCGGGGTACACCACGTGCACGTTGCGCAGCTGGATGTCTCCGACGTCAGCGGAGTTGCCGTTGACGGCAGCGACCTGAGTGGCGGTCTGGGAAATTTGGCCTGCGCCGCACGCGCTGAGTGCAAGCGCGCCACCGGCGAGGAGGGCGAGTGTGGCGGCCACTCTACGAGGGCGGCCAAGCGGTGTCGCAGCGTCGATTGAAGTCACTTCGGTCGTCCTCCATGTGGTGCCGGGCCGGCTCGGTCCATCTCGTCCACTAGGCAGAGTAGTAGTTCTCGTCCACCGACCGCCCGTGGGGTCTGCCAGCGGCCCGATGACGCCAGGTGGGGGTGCCTGTCAGGAGAAGAACAGGCAGAACGATGCACCTGAAAATGTGGCCCCGGATACACGTCGATGCGTCTGTGTCAACCCCTGATTCGGCACCGCTATGCCCCTGACCTGCACCGTTGATATCAGCCGTGGTATTCTTGATAAATCGAAAGGGGCACTTGTCACATGATTTTCAAGGTCGGAGACACCGTCGTTTACCCCCATCACGGAGCGGCGCTGATCGAAGCGATAGAGACACGCACCATCAAGGGTGAACCGAGAGAGTATCTGGTTCTCAAGGTCGCGCAAGGCGACCTCACCGTTCGAGTTCCCGCGGACAACGCGGAATACGTAGGAGTTCGCGACGTCGTCGGCCAAGAAGGCCTCGACAAAGTCTTCCAGGTGCTGCGTGCACCGCACACCGAAGAGCCCACCAACTGGTCGCGCCGCTACAAGGCGAACCTGGAGAAGCTGGCCTCCGGTGACGTGAACAAGGTTGCCGAGGTCGTTCGCGATCTCTGGCGCCGCGAACAGGATCGCGGACTGTCGGCAGGTGAGAAGCGCATGCTCGCCAAGGCACGTCAGATTCTGGTCGGCGAGCTGGCACTGGCCGAAGGAACCGACCAGGCCAAGGCCGACACCATGCTCGACGAAGTTCTCGCTACAGCTTCGTAGCGTGGACGGTACCGCCGGCGACGTAGTCGCGCTGGTACCCGCTGCAGGCAAAGGCCTTCGGCTCGGACACGACGAGCCGAAGGCATTCGTCTGTCTGGGTACCGATTCTCTGCTGACGCGGTCCGTGGACGGGTTGCGGTCCTCGGGTGCCGTCGATCGCATCGTCGTCATCGTCCCCGCTGATCTTCTCGACGTCGCTCGCAGCCACGTGGGTGCCGATGTCCTCGTCGTGGCGGGTGGTGCCGAGCGCACCGATTCCGTGCGCGCCGGTCTCGCTGCTGTCGGCGACGCATCGATCGTGCTGGTCCACGACGCCGCGCGCGCCCTCACGCCACCGACGTTGATCGCGCGCGTCGTGGCCGAGGTCCGCGCCGGCCGCTCCGCCGTCATTCCGGTTCTGCCGGTCGTCGACACCATCAAGTCCGTGGACCTCATGGGCGCAGTCATCGGCACACCCGATCGCGCTGGTCTGCGCGCGGTACAGACACCGCAGGGCTTCGACGCCGACGTCCTGCGTCGTGCGTACGACGCCACCACCGATGTCTCCACCGACGACGCGGGCTTGGTCGAGCGCATCGGCGAGACGGTGCACACCATCGTCGGCGACGCCCTCGCGTTCAAGATCACCACGCCACACGACCTACTCCTGGCAAAGGCGCTCCTATGAGAGTCGGCATCGGCACCGACGTCCATCCCATCGCTCCCGGCCGACCCTGTTGGCTGGCCGGACTGCTGTTCGAGGACGCGGACGGACTCGAGGGGCATTCCGATGGCGACGTCGCCTCCCATGCGCTGTGCGACGCGTTGCTGTCCGCAGCAGGTCTCGGCGATCTGGGGTCGGTTTTCGGGACGGGCCGTCCGGAATGGGACGGGGTCAGTGGGGCCGCCATGTTGACCGAGGTCAAGCGGCTGCTCGACGCGGACGGATTCACGATCGGCAACGCTGCGGTACAGATCATCGGCAACAGGCCCAAGATCGGACCGCGTCGCGTCGAGGCGCAGGAAGTTCTCTCGCGCGTGCTCGGGGCGCCGGTCTCGGTGTCTGCGACCACTACCGACGGGCTCGGTCTGACCGGCCGCGGTGAAGGAATCGCGGCCATCGCGACCGCACTTGTCATGACGGGGTAAAACCACCGGTAGCATTGCTGGTCGTGACCCTTCACCTACACGACACCGAGACGAGGGCCCTGCGGGAATTCACCCCCTTGGTCCCTGGCCATGCATCGGTGTACCTGTGTGGGGCGACGGTGCAGGGGGAACCCCACATCGGTCATGTGCGCAGCGGCGTCGCGTTCGACGTGTTGCGGCGGTGGTTGCTGGCGCACGACTACGACGTCGCCTTCGTCCGCAACGTCACCGACATCGACGACAAGATTCTCAACAAGGCACGCGACGCAGGCCGTCCCTGGTGGGAGTGGGCCGCGACCTACGAGCGGTCCTTCACCTGGGCGTACGACCGACTCGGAGTTCTTCCGCCGTCGGCCGAGCCGCGCGCGACGGGGCACATCACGCAGATGGTCCAGATGATCGAGCGATTGATCGAAAGCGGTCATGCCTACGCCGACGAATGCGGCGACGTCTACTTCGACGTGCAGAGCTTTCCGAGCTACGGCGCGCTGTCCGGCCACAAGCTCGACGACGTACACCAGGGTGAGACCGTCGCCGAGGGCAAGCGCGATCCCCGCGACTTCACGCTGTGGAAGGGTGCCAAGCCCGGCGAACCGTCGTGGCCTACGCCGTGGGGGCCGGGTCGCCCGGGCTGGCACCTCGAATGCTCGGCCATGGCGGAGAACTACCTCGGCGCGGATTTCGACATCCATTGCGGCGGGCTCGATCTGGTGTTTCCGCATCACGAGAACGAGCGGGCGCAGTCGATGGCGGCCGGAGACGGCTTCTCGCGGTACTGGCTGCACAACGGGTGGGTGACGATGGGCGGCGAGAAGATGTCGAAGTCTCTCGGCAATGTTCTCTCCGTGCCCAACGTTCTGAAAAAGGTTCGGCCGCAAGAGCTTCGGTTCTATCTCGGTGGCGCACACTACCGGTCGATGCTCGAGTACTCGGACGCCGCGCTCGAAACCGCGGCCGTGACATATCGGGGTATCGAGGGGTTCGTCCGGCGAGCCGTCGAGCGCGCCGGTGAGGTACCGATGGGCAAGTGGACCGCCGGATTCGCTGCAGCCCTGGACGACGATCTCGGAGTTCCCAAGGCGTTGGCGGAGATTCACGCCACGGTCACCCTCGGCAATACCGCACTCGAGTCCGGTGACCTACCGGCCGCGGTGGAGTACGCGGGAAGTGTGCGGGCGATGCTGGACATTCTGGGCGTCGACCCGCTCGACCCGCACTGGTCCAGCGACAGTGGTTCCGACGCAGCAGCTCTCGGTGCGCTCGGCGTACTGGTCGATGCAGAGCTGGAGCGTCGAGCAACGGCGAAGGCGACCAAGGACTGGGCCGCCGCAGACGAGATACGGACGAGACTGGCCAAGGCCGGAGTCGACGTGACAGATACACCCAACGGGCCCGAATGGTCGCTGGGTACGAGCAAGACCGACGAAGCAGGTTTGTGATGGCAGGCAATTCGAGTAGGCGCGGCGCAATCCGCAAGGACGGCACCAAGAAGGGGCAGGTCGCCGGTTCCGGAGGCAAGCGGCGTAAGGGCCTCGAAGGACGAGGCGCGACGCCTCCCGCCTCCGAGCGCACCAAGCATCCCGCCGCGCGCCGGGCGAAGCTCGCCGAGAAGTCAGCGCAGAACCGCGGCGGCACCACCGGTGGCCGCGCAGGCAGCAGGCCGGCCGGACGCAAGGCCGAGGACGGCCCCGAGGTGGTGCTCGGCCGCAACCCGGTCGTCGAGTGCCTGCGGGCAGGCGTGCCGGCAACGGCCCTGTGGGTCGCCGTGGGGACCGACAGCGACGATCGACTCAAGGAAGCCGTCCAGCGAGCGGGCGATGCGCGCATCTCCATCCTCGAGGTGCCTCGCTCCGATCTGGACAAGCTCAGCGCCAACGGATTGCACCAGGGCCTCGCGCTGCAGGTGCCGCCGTACCGCTACGCGCATCCCGACGACTTGATCTCGAACGCGCGCACGCACCAGGAACCTGCGCTGCTCGTTGCGCTCGACAACATCACCGACCCGCGCAACCTGGGCGCAGTGGTGCGCTCGGTGGCTGCATTCGGTGGCCACGGCGTCGTGATCCCGCAGCGTCGTAGCGCGAGTGTGTCCGCAGTGGCATGGCGAACCAGCGCCGGCGCTGCGGCTCGCCTGCCTATCGCACGCGCGGTCAATCTGACTCGCACCCTCAAGGATTGGCAGTCGAAGGGCGTCACGGTCGTTGGCCTCGATGCCGGCGGTGACACCGAACTCGACACCTTCGACGGTAAGGGTCCCGTGGTCATCGTTGTCGGATCCGAGGGCAAGGGCCTGTCGCGTCTGGTCAGCGAGACCTGCGACCACATCCTGTCGATCCCGATGGCGGGGCCGGTGGAATCGCTCAACGCATCCGTCGCAGCAGGCGTCGTGTTGGCGGACATCGCGCGTCAGCGTCGGGGCTGAACCTCACACCCTTTTTGCACACCTCACACCCCTGCTATCGCTCGAATGGGTGTGTGAGGTCGAGAACAAGGGTGTGAGGTTGTGTGCGGTCGGGGTCAACCGACAGCACGGAACCGTATCTGCGTTCCGGGGGTCAGCTGCGCGGCGGCGGACACGTCGTCCGCGGTGACGATGGCGATCACCGGATAGCCGCCCGTGACGGGGTGGTCGGCGAGAAACAGCACCGGCTGCCCGGACGGCGGCACCTGTAGTGCGCCGAGAACCATTCCCTCGCTGGGCAATTCATTGTCGTCGACCCGGCTCAACGGCTCGGCACCGTCGAGCCTGATCCCGACGCGATCCGAATCCTGCGTGACGGTCCACGGCTGCTCCAGCAGCAGCGATCGGGCGTGCTCGGTGAACCAGTTCTCGCGTGGCCCGAACGTGACGTGCAGTGTGGCTCGAATCGATGGTGGCGGCACGAACTCCGCGGCGGGCCATGCCGCGCTGTCGTTGCCGACACTCAACACGGTGTCGGGGGAGAGGACAGCGGGGCCGATGCCCGACATCGTGTCCGTCGATCGGCTGCCGAGGACAGCGGGCACGTCGATTCCGCCGCGTACGGCGAGGTAGCTGCGCAGACCTGATGTCGGCGCGGACAGCTCCAGTTCCTGCCCGGCTCGCAATACCAGTGTCGAATACAGTCCCTGCTGCGTGCCGTCGATTCGACAGGTCGCGTGCGCACCGGTGACTGCGACAACAGCGTCGAACTCGGCGCGCAGCGTCAGTCCTCCGAAGGTCACTTCCAGTGTCGCGGCTCCGGAATTGTTGCCCACCAATCGGTTTGCGGCATCGTGTGAGAGCAGGTCTGCGGCACCGGAGCGCCCGACTCCGATCGACGCATGCCCTGGGCGGCCGCGATCCTGCACGGTGCACAGCGGTCCCGTCCGCAGCACGGTGAGGGTTTTCATGCCCGCTCGAATCGGACGGTGGTGCCGGGGCGAAGCAGCGCGGGTGGGTCGCGGTCGAGGTTCCACAGTTGCGCGTCGGTACGTCCGATCAATTGCCAGCCGCCGGGCGACGAGCGTGGGTAGATGCCCGAGAACTCGCCCGCGAGTCCCACTGCACCGGCCGGGACAGTGGTGCGCGGCGATGTACGCCGCGGGACGTGCAGTCGGGTGTCTGTGCCGACGAGGTAGCCGAAGCCGGGGGCGAAGCCGCCGAACGCGACGGTCCACGTCTGTTCACAATGCGCGGCAACGACTTCCGTGGTCGACAGTCCCTTCAGGTGGGCCACTTCGTCGAGGTCCTCGCCGTCGTAGACGACCGAGATCGTCACGGTGTCGGCGCGGTTGTAGTCGTCTGATTCGGCCGGCTCGGTGGCCGAGATCCAGTCCAGTATCGGCTGCCGCGGCCCGTCGAACATCACCAGGACGGTGCGCGCGGCGGGAACGAGGTCGACGACGGCAGCCGGTGGGTTCAGAGCCAGCGCGCGGTAGTACGCCATCGACTCGTCCAGCCCGTCGAATTCGACGAGTGCCCCATTATCGCCGGCCGGGTGGATCCGCATCAGACGAAGGCGGTGACGTCGATGTGGTTGTTACGCAGCAGCTCCGAGACGGCGGTGGCCATCATGACTGCGCCGGGGGAGTCGCCGTGCAAGCAGATCGACTCGGCCCGAACGTCGATGGTCGAGCCGTCCACGGCCATGGTGGTCCCATCGGTGACCATGGTCAGCACTCGCTGTGCCACCGCGACGGGGTCCGACAGCACGGCACCGGGCTCCGAGCGCGACACCAGCGTTCCCTGCGCTGTGTAGGCGCGGTCTGCGAAAGCCTCTGCGACAGTGCGCAGTCCGGCTCGCTCGGCCTCTTCGAGAAAAATCGAGCCGGGCAGTCCGAGCACCGGCAGCGTTGGGTCGTACGAGCTGACGGCGTCGACCACGGCCCGTGCCTGCTCGCGGTGGTGCACGATCGCGTTGTACAGCGCCCCATGCGGTTTGACGTAGGCAATCGCAGAGCCGGCCACCTGAGCGAGCGCGTCGAGAGCGCCCATCTGGTAGATGACGTCGGCAGCGAGGTCGGCGGGGGAGACGTCGAGAAAGCGTCGGCCGAATCCGGCAAGGTCGTGATACCCCACCTGCGCTCCGATCCGCACCGCTGCGTTCGCGGCCGAGCGGCACGTGCGCAACAAAGTGGTGGGATCACCGGCATGAAAGCCGCACGCAACGTTGGCGCTCGAGACCACGGCGAGCATGGCGTCGTCGTCGCCCAGAGTCCATGCACCGTAGCTTTCGCCGAGATCGGCGTTGAGATCGATGGCCGTCACGCTGCCATCTTAAGCGGCGACGAGCCGTCCGGAATTGGCCTTGCGTGTGGCACCCACAGCGCGGCAGAGGAGGTAGATCACGAACGAAATGGTGGTGACGAACGTCGAGACCGGCAGTCCGGGTGCGAGGGAGAGCAGGATGCCCCCGACGGCGGCGATCTCGGCGAACAGGATGGACAGCAGCGTCGCCTTGAGCGGGCTGGCCGTGACCCGCGCGGCGGCCGCGGCGGGAGTGATCAACAGCGAGAGCACCAGCAGGGCACCGACTATCTGGACGCCCAGCGCACACGCCACGCCGACGAGTACCGCGAACACGACCGACAGCGCACGGACGGGGACGCCTCTCGCCAGCGCTACCTCGGGGTCTGTACTGGCGAACAGCAGCGGCCGGTAGACCACCGCGAGCACGATCAGCACCAGCACGGCGCAGACCAGCAGCAGCTGAATTCCGCTCTGCCCGACGCCGACTATCTGGCCGATGAGCAACGAGAAGCTGGTGCCGGTTCGGCCCGGGTAGAGCCAGATGAACAACACCGACAGGCCGAGGCCGAAGGACATGATGACGCCGATGACCGAGTCACGATCGCGGGCCTTGTTTCCGAGCAACGCGAACATCACGGCTGCGACAACGGATCCCACGATGGCTCCGAGGCCCACGGTGATGCCGACGAGCAGAGCAGCGGATGCGCCGGTGAGCGAGAGTTCACTGGATCCGTGTACCGCGAAGGCCCATTGGCGGCTGACTATCAACGGTCCGAGAGCGCCCGCGAGCAACCCGAGAATTGCGGCCGCGATCAGCGCCTGCTGGACGAAGTCGTAGGTCAGCAGATTGGCGGTGGTGTCGAAGTCGAGCATCTTCGAGAATGCGTCGAGAACCTTCTCGTTCATGCCTTGTCTTCTCTGTCGTGCGACACGGGTGGGTGGTGTGCGCCTGCCGAGCCGAGCGCATCGATGGAGTCGCCGGTACCGACGACCACGAGTCGGCCGCGGACCTTCAGCACCTCCACCTCGGTGCCGTAGAGCTCCGACAACACCTCGGTGGTCATGACCTTCTCGGGAGTGCCGATGCGGAACCGGCCGTCGACGATGTAGACGATGCGGTCGACGAGCGGGAGGATCGGGTTGATCTCGTGGGTCACGAACAGCACCGCCGTGTCGTGCTCCCGCCGTCGGCGATCGATGAGGCCCGAGACCAGAGATTGGTTTGCGAGGTCCAGGCTCAGCAGCGGCTCGTCGCACAGCAGGACCGAGGGGTCCCCGACGAGTGCCTGAGCGATGCGCAGACGCTGCTGCTCCCCGCCGGACATCGAGCCGACCGGGGCACCCGCGAAGGAGTTGGCGTCGACCTGATCGATCGCTCGCTGCACCGTGTCCTTGCGCTGCCGCATGCCGCGCAATCCCATGCCCCATTTGTGGCCGTCCCAGCCCAGGCCGACGAGATCGCGTCCGCGCAGCGGCAGATCGTCGTCGATGTTGCGTTGCTGCGGGACGTATCCCACGCCCGACTGGCCGCGACGGACGGGATTACCGTCGATCGCGGCCGTGCCGGACGTGAGCTGATTCTGGCCGAGCAACACCTTGAGCAGAGACGTCTTACCGGATCCGTTGGGGCCGAGAACAGCGACGAATTCGCCCTTCTCGACCGTCAGGTCCAGGTTCTGCCACAGCGTGCGGTCGCCGAACGCCAGTCCGGCATCGCGCAGTTCTACAGCAGGCATGTACTACAGCTTTCCATCACGCTCGTCGGGTTCAGGAGGCGGTGGTGAGAGCGGCCTGCAGATCCGTCGCGGCCTTGGTCTGCCATTCGATGTACGTCATGCCTGCGGGCAGCGTTTCGGTGACCTCGACGACGGGGATGCCCGCGGCCTCGCTCGTGGAGCGAATGTCCTGGGTGACGGCGTCCTCGGTCTGGATGTTGTAGACCAGCGCGCGAACGGACTTGGACGTGAACAGATCTCGCGTTGCGGCGATGGAGGCTGGCGACGGGTCGTTGCCTTCCTCGATGGAATCCTTGAAGTCCTCGGGGGTGCGATCGTCGAGATCGGACTCCTCGATCAGGTAGTGCGCGATCGGTTCGGTCTGGGCCACCGGCGCGTTCGGGAAATCGGCGGCGATCTTCGCCGTCACGTCGGTGATGGCGTGGACCTGCTCGTGGAAGGTCTCGGCGTTGGCGGTGTACTGCGCGGCGTTGTCGGGATCGAGCTGGCCGAGCTTGTCGGCGATCTCCTCGGCGGCGTGCGCTGCCACCTCGGCGTTGTACCAGACGTGTTCGTTGACCTCGCCGTGTGAATGACCGTCGTCCGCCGTGGGTTCGGCTGCGGCTTCCGAGGTGGGCTCGTCGGAGGCGTGATCGTGGCTCTCGTCGAGCAGAGTGAAGGCGTCGACCGAGGGCACGTTCTGTGCCTCGGAATCGAGGATGTCCTCGATGAATTGGTCGTAGCCACCGCCGTTGTAGACCACGAGCGATGCTTCGGAGACGGACGCCGCGTCGGCCGGGCTCGCCTCGTAGGAATGCGGATCTGCAGAGGGATCGGAGATGATCGACGTCACTGTCGCGAGGTCACCGGCAACCGCCTCGGCGACGCTTCCCCAGACGTTGGTGGACGCGACGATCGTGATCGGCCCGTCGACAGGGGTGGCGGGGGCGGACTCGGTGCTCGCAGGATCGCTGGAGCTGCACGCACTCAATGTGAGGGCTGCGGCGCAGGTCAGGCCCAGTACAGCCGTGAGCTTGGTCCGGGACGCGCGATGGATGGACGACATCGTTGTACTCCTGATGGGCAAGGCTTGACGCTAATGGAAACCGTTACCGTTGTACTCTAGCGCTCGTCGGGGCTCTCGATCGAATCGGACGAAGGCGACCTCCAATTTCTCCGGAGTGCGTAGTGGGACTAACGTCCCGGTAATGGTCAGGTCGAGCGAACCGCGACGTCAAGCGACGTTGGCATCGATTGCTGCCGAGCTGAAGGTATCGCGCACCACTGTCTCGAACGCCTACAACCGACCGGATCAGCTCTCTCCCGAACTGCGCGAACGCGTACTTCAGGCGGCCAAACGGCGCGGCTACGCGGGCCCCGACCCGGTTGCCCGATCGCTGCGTACCCGCAAGGCCGGAGCCATCGGGCTGCTTCTCACCGAAGCCCTCAGCTACTCCTTCCGTGACCCGGCCGCCATGAGCTTCCTTGCAGGCCTCGCCGAATCCTGCGAGGCCGCAGGGCAGGGTCTGCTGTTGATCCCCGCTGGTGCCGAGCGAGACGACGTACAGGCTGCCGCCGTGGTGCAACAGGCGGGAGTCGACGGATTCGTCGTGTACTCCGTTGCCGACGACGACCCCTACCTCGCTGCAGTGCGCGAACGTCACCTCCCGATCGTCGTCTGTGACCAGCCCCGCAACATCCCCGAGGCCGCCCTCGTTGCTATCGACGATCGCGTCGCCATGAAAATGCTTGCTGCGCATCTCATCTCACTCGGACACGAGCATCTTGCCGTGTTGTGCATGCGGCTCGGACGCGACCGCCGCGATGGCGTCGTGCCCCCGGGACGGCTGGCGGACAGTCACTTCCACGTTCAGCGCGAACGTATCGCCGGCGTGCAGGCCGCGATGATCGACGCCGGACTCGATCCCGACACCCTCACCGTCGTCGAACGCTTCGACCACACCGTTCGCTCCGGCCACTCCGCTGCGGCCCAAGCGCTGCAAGCCAACCGCGAAACCACGGCCCTGCTCTGTACCACCGACGTCATCGCGCTGGGTGCTCTCAACTTCGCGAAGGTCTCCGGAATCGATGTGCCGAGCCAACTCTCGGTGACCGGATTCGACGGCATCTCCGACGCCATCCGCGAGAACCTCACCACCGTGCGCCAGGACGCCGAAGAAAAAGGTCGACGAGCCGGGAAGCTGGTGCTCTCGTCCTCGCACTCGGGCATCGTCGCCGCGGAAACCCTGCCGACCGAACTCTTCCGCGGACGAACCGCGGGACCGCCGCCGGAGCAACCGCCCGCTATCGCCTGACCTTCTTTCGCCCAACCGCCCGCCCAACCGCCCGCCCCAGCTCTGCCCAACCCCCGTTCGGGATCAATGCGGGTTTCAGTCAGTCTGACTGCAACAAAGCCACATTCATTCGGTGTCGGCCGGAACCCCGTTCGGGATGAATGTGGGTTTCAGTCAGTCTGAGTGCAACAAAGGCGCATTGATCCGGAATGGGGGTGAACCGGGGGTGGGTTGGGTGGAGGTCAGTAAGGCTGAGCGCTGAGCAATCTCGCACAACGCAGCAGACCCAGGTGACTGTAGGCCTGCGGATGGTTGCCGAGCGATCGTTCGGCAATCGGGTCGTATTCCTCACTGAGCAGGCCTGTCGGTCCGGCAGCGCTGACGAGTTGGGCGAACAGAGCCTCGGCCTCGGCGCGCTGTCCCACCAACAGATATGCCTCGACGAGCCAGGCGGCGCACAGGTGAAATCCGCCTTCGCCGCCGGGGAGACCGTCGTCGTGGTGGTAGCGGTAGACGGTCGATCCGCTCCGCAGTTCGGCCTCGGTGGCGGTGACGGTGGCGGCGAAGCGCGGATCTGCCGGATCGATCAGACCCGACAGGCCGATGTACAGCGTCGCGGCGTCGAGGTCGGTGCCGTCGTAGGCGGCGGTGAAGGACTGTACCTCGTCGTTCCAGCCATTGGCGAGCACTTCCTCGCGGATTTTCTCGCGCAGGGGTGCCCAGCTCGATTCGGCTGTGCGGCCGAAGGTTTCGGCCAGTCCGATAGCACGGTCGACGGTGATCCAGCCCATCACCTTCGAGTAGACGTGGTGGCGGGGATTGTCGCGGATTTCCCAGATGCCGTGATCGGGCTCGAACCAGCGTCGTTCGACGGCTTCGACCATGGCGCGGACGAGTTCCCAGTCGTCGTCGGACAGGCTGTTTTCGGAGCCCTTGGCTTTACGTGCGTGGGCGAGGGCGGACACCAATTCGACGATGGGCCCGAAGACGTCCAGCTGAACCTGTTGATTCGCAGCGTTTCCCACGCGCACCGGACGCGATCCGGCGTACCCCGGCAGCTCGTCGATGACTGCTTCGGGAGGAAGTCCGAGACCCCAGATGGTGTACAGCGGGTGTAGTCGTTCCGGGCCCGATACCGATTCCAGTACACCGTGGATCCAGGACAGGTAGTTCTCGGCCTCGGCGACCGATCCGACGTCAACCAGTGCGGTCGCGGTGAGTGCAGCGTCGCGCAGCCAGCAGTAGCGGTAGTCCCAGTTACGTACTCCACCGATGTCTTCTGGCAGTGAGGTGGTGGCGGCCGCCATGATCGAACCGGACTCGGCGTGCACCAGGCCGCGCAGCGTCAGTGCCGATCGCTTCATCAGATCGCGCTTGAGCGGCGGCAGGTCCAGGCCGTCGGCCCAGTCCTTCCAGTAGGCCTCGGCCGCGCGACGACGCTCGACCTCGGCCCAGGGATGTTCGCCCAGATCGTCTGTGCCGAGACGCAATTCGAGAACGATCGGTCCGTCGGAGGGGTCGACCTCGGCGTGTGCTGTCTGCTGCGACCCGTCGGAGACGATGTTCCAGGTGACGCCGGGACTGCGCAGCACCATCGGATCGGCCGTACCGAGGACACGCAGGCCCTCGGCATCGGGTTCCAGTGAGGCCCAGGCCTTTCCGAATTCCGGACGCGGCGCGAACGTCACCACGGCAGTGGCTTTGCCTGTGATGACGCGGGTCAGAGCGGTCTGGCCCTGGCCGATGTCGTGCGGCAGGTAGTCGGTGACCTGCAGGCTGGCCCATTTGGTCTGCACAGTCATCGTTCCGTCCACGTACTGCTGACTGAGAGGCAGCGATGCGCGGGTGGGTCCGACGCTGAAGTGGCCGGCCTGATCGCCGCCGAGCAGGTGCGCGAACACGGCTGCGGAATCGGGTTCGGGGTGGCACAGCCAGGTGACGTCGGCATCGGGGGTGAGCAGGGCAACCGCATTGGGGCTGGCCAACATCGTCAGACGTTCGATACGCGGTGCATCGGCTCCGGACAGCCACTGCCGACGCTCCTCCAACAGGAACGCCAACGCCAGCGCGACCTGCTCGGTGCTGTCGATACGGAACTCTGCGAGGGTGTCGCCCGGCCCGATCTTGACCCCGATGTCGGGGCCGTGCAAATGGCCGAAAGCCTTCTCGTCGGTGACGTCGTCGCCGAAGAAGACTGCGGCAGTGGCGGCTTCCTGGTGGCGAAGAATGTCGAGGGCGACGCCCTTGTCGGTGACGATGACGGCCAGCTCGATGACGGACTTGCCTTCGGTGACCTGCACGCCGTCGCGTGCTGCTGCTCCGGAGCGCACGGCCGCGAGCGCTTCGTCACCGGCGGCGGTCTCGGCGTTGCGGACGTGCAGCGCGACGCTGGCCGGCTTGGTCTCGATGCTGACGCCGGGATGGGCGTCGGCGATGGTTTGCAGTTCTCCGGTGATGAGGGTGAGGAGCTTCTTGGCGTCGTCGTCGATGGCGTTGACGAACCCGGCGTCGAACTCGCTGCCGTGGCTGCCCACGAGCTGCACCTCGGACGGCAACCGAGAGAGGATTGCGAGATCGCGCAGGGCGCGCCCGGAGATGACGGCGGCGTTGGTGCCGGCCAGCGAGGCGAGCCCGCGCATCGCGCTCACGGACTCGGGGTGCGGGAAGGCCTTCTGCGGGTCGGACACGATCGGAGCCATGGTGCCGTCGTAATCGGACGCGACGAGCAGGCGCGGGGTGCGCGCTACTCCGACGAGCGCGCGGCGAAGTTCGAGCGGCAATTCGAGAGCAGTCACGCGTCGAATCTAGGCGATGAACCTCGTCTCGGCGTACCTGGCTTCGCGCGCTCGGCGTATCACTGCTGGTCGGGCACCAGACCGGGCGACGGCGTCACACCCGAGGCCGCCGACATCGACGCGGCGGACTTGGTGACGATGGCCAACATGGCTCGCTGCGCGGCGTCGGCGTCACCGGACTGGATCGACGAGGCGACCACCCCGTGCAGACGGATCGCCTCCGGATCTGCCTGCCGTGACATCAGGGCGTGCCGGGTGCGGCCGGCGAGCACCTCCACGACGATGTCGGACATCGACCGCAACATCGGATTGCCCGACGCGGCGAGCAACGTCCGATGAAAGTTGCAATCGTGTTCGAGATACGCCTCGGAGTCGGCCGCGCGGGACGTCGACGACATTCCGATGACGGCGGCCGTCAGTGCGCCGCACTGCTCGGGCGTGGCCCGGTGGGCAGCCAGCTTGGCCGCCAAAGGCTCGATGCCCGAACGCAATTCGCTGAGCAGTAGCAGTTGCTCGGCACGAGCGGGCCCGGCCAGCTGCCAACGGATGACCACCGGATCCAGCGAATTCCAGTTGTCGGAGCTCTGCACGGTGATCCCGACGCGCCGCCGCACGGTCAGCAACCCCAGCGACTCGAGAACCCGAACCACTTCCCGTACGACCGTTCGCGAGACGGTGAATCGCACGGCGACGTCGTCGGCCGAGATTCGGGTTCCGCTCGGGATTGCGCCGCTGACGATGTCGCGACCGAGCTCGTCGAGCACCGAATCGTGCAATTGGCGGAAGTCGTTGGTCTCGGTCATGTTCGCTCGATCGTCCCACGGCTCGCCCGGTTTCTCGCGTCTGTCCGATCTGCACGACCTCGATGGAGCAGTATCGAGGGATGGCAGCGGAGACGACAGGCAGAGCGCATCATCCGGTTCTCGTGGTGATGGGCGTATCGGGATCGGGTAAGTCGACGGTGGCGGGCATTCTCGCCGGAGCATTGAAATGGGACCTCCAGGAGGGCGACGACCTGCATCCGGACGCCAACGTGGCGAAGATGGCGTCGGGTCAGCCCTTGACGGACGAGGACAGGTGGCCGTGGCTCGACGTGATCGCGGCGTGGATCACCGACCACACCACGACGGGCCGATCCGGGATCGTGACCTGCTCGGCGCTCAAGCGGTCGTATCGGGACGTGCTCAGTGCTGCATCCAGGGAAGGTGCCGAGGTGATCTTCGTGCACCTGGCCGGAACCAAGGACCGGATCAGTGGGCGTCTCAACGCGCGCATGGACCACTTCATGCCGTCCTCGTTGCTCGACACCCAGATCGCCACACTCGAGCCGCTCGGTGAGGACGAGAACGCCATCGTCGTCGACATCGGCCCGCCGCCCACGAAGATCGCCGAACGCGTCCTCGTCGAGCTCGAGAAGCGCGCGGGGATGTCGGAGAGTCACTGATTGCCTTGGGTCGGCATCGACCGGCCGGCCCCGTTGGGATGAATGCGGCTTCCAGTCAGTCAGACTGCGTGAATGGGACATTGATCCAGCTCAACACGGTCGAAACCGAGCGGATGAAGTCCGGACGCCGTCGGCGCGCGCCCATTTCAAGCAAGCGCGATTGCTTTTAAGTACTACGAATGAACGAAAGAACTTGTAAAAGTACGACGAATGAGAGAAGGTGAGCTTGTTCACTTTTCAGTGAGGAGACAGCTCATGGTGCGAGGCGCACCCGCCAGGCCCGTCCAACTTCCCGTCCCCAACGCCGATGTGTGGGATTGGCAACTCGACGGCCTGTGTCGTGGTCTGGACTCGTCCGTGTTCTTCCACCCCGAGGGTGAACGAGGCCGCGCCCGCTCCTCGCGAGAAAAGGCCGCCAAGCAGGTCTGCGGTCGCTGCCCGGTTCTCGAACAATGCCGTCGGCATGCGCTCGAGGCGAACGAGCCCTACGGAGTGTGGGGCGGAATGTCCGCTCACGACCGCGCCGATGTCTACCGCGGGGCCGTCCGCACCGCCTGATCTCTCGTTCGATGAACCTGTCGGTGGGTTCGTGTTTCATGACGACCCATGAACAAGGTCCTGCGTGCGACGCTCGTCAGTGCGGTCGTCATCACCACCGTCATCGGAATCGCGTCGTTCGTGCTGAGCTTCGCCGCACTCTGGGATCTCGCCACGATGGCAGGCGTCCCGCGATCGCTGTCGTGGCTGTGGCCGGTGATCGTCGACGGCACCATTCTCCAGGCCACCATCTCCGTCATCGCGCTCGCCCAGTTCGAGGATCAACGCAGTGGCCGACGCTTCTTCTGGGGCGTGCTGATCACCGCAGCTCTGGTGAGCATCGGCGCAAATGCCATGCACGCCTTCATCTCCGACGCCGGCACGCTGCACCCTGCTCTGTCGGCGGCCATCGCGACCGTCGCCCCGGTGAGCCTGCTGGCCGCGACACACGGGCTGGGCATCCTGGTGCGTATCCCCGCGGAGCTGCCCGAGGCCGTCACGGAGACAGTCGAGACAGTCGAGCCCGTCGCGTTCGTTCCGGTGGCAGAACAGCCACAACCAATCGAAGAGCCACAGCCGGAAGTGCGCACCCCCACGCCGGTCCCGCGCCCGAATCCCGAACCCGTCGAGCGAGTCCGTATCGAGCACCCTGTGCCCGAACCAGCGGTGTCTTCGGTACGCGTCGTCGAACCTCTCGACGAGGTGGATCGCTGGATTCTCGACGAAGAACGTGTGGACGATCTCTATCCCGTCGACGCCCCGTGACGCCCGGTGGCACCATCGAGTGATGAGCACACACTTGCCGAGATCAGTCGTTCCGGAGAAGCCGAAGCCGGGCCAGGAGTCCGTCTGGGATTACCCCCGTCCACCCGCGCTCGAGTCCTCGAACCGTTCCCTCGTTGTCCGGCTCGGCGGCGAGGTGATCGCCCGCACCACCGCCGCCTACCGCGTACTCGAGACGAGCCATCCGCCCACCTGGTACATCTCGCCAGCGGATGTCGTTCCGGGCGCGTTGACCCCGTCCGCGGCCCGCTCGACGCACTGCGAATGGAAAGGCGCAGCAACGTACTGGGACGTGCACGGCGGAGATGCCGTCGCAGAGGCAGCCGGATGGAGCTACGAGACCCCCACTCCGAGGTTCGCCGCGATCGCGGGCTACCTCGCGTTCTCGCCCAGCCGTCTGCAATGCGAAATCGATGGAGAAGCGGTCCGACCCCAGGAGGGCGGTTTCTACGAGGGCTGGATCACCGACGACGTCGTCGGCCCGTTCAAGGGCATTCCTGGCTCCTACGGCTGGTGATCACTCATCCCGCGGGCAGCAGAGCGCGGGGAACGATCTGAATCGAACTCGTCGCGCCGGGGTCGCTGCCGGTCACCAGCACGTCCCCGGTGCGCGGGTCGACCGCAACCGAATTGGCCTGGGTGACCGTCGGGACGTCGCCCAGGACGCGCGGAGCGGCGGGGTCCGATACATCGACCACCCGCAGGAGGTTGGACGCGGTGAGCGTCACGAACAGCAGCCGCCGGTCGGGGTCCACCGCGAGCCCGTACGGGTTGCCCGGTGCGTCGATCGACGCGATCTGACGAATGCCCCCAGCGCTGTCGACCGACGCGAGAAGAACTGCCCCGCCGTCGGTGTCGGCGAATCCGGCCGTAGTCTCGTTCACCGTCACTGCATGCGTGAGCTTGACACCGATCGGGGCCTGCCCTACCCCCTGACGCGTCGCGCCGTCGTACACCCACACGCCGTTGCCCTGTACGTCCGCGACTGCCGCGTACGGACCGAGCGCGGCCACTCCACCGGGCTGCACCGGCCCCGGCGGTAGTTCCGACAACACCGAACCGTCGCGCAGGAAGATCACTCCGCCACCCATTTCGTTGGTGGCCACGATCGTGCCGTCCGAGGTCGAGACGGCATCGTGTGGTTGACGGCCGACGCCGGTGGCGGTCGACAGGATCGCGCCGTCGTCGAGTGAGACCTCGACCAGCTCGTCGCTGCCTTCGAGCGGGGCGAGCACCGGGCCGTCGGGGCCGGCGAGCGAGAGGTGGCGCGGCGCACCGGTCGTCTGAACCATCTGCCGCACGGTGCCGGTTGCCGCGTCGAACAGCACCACACCGTCGGGTTCTCGGACCGCTGCGGCGGCGATTCCGGA
Organism: Rhodococcus sp. Leaf278; assembly: GCF_001426085.1. Taxonomy (GTDB): domain Bacteria; phylum Actinomycetota; class Actinomycetes; order Mycobacteriales; family Mycobacteriaceae; genus Rhodococcoides. Next base: position 107,770 of record NZ_LMRR01000007.1, on the reverse strand, counting down.
CGTCCCGACCACAACGCCCTCGGGAGCACCGGGGAAGGGTACGACGGTGCCGATCGGGTCGGCCGAATCCGGAGCTTGTGCGGGCTCGGCGGCCGGAGTCGTTGCGGGAGTAGACGGTTCGGTGGGGGATTCGGCGGCGGAGCAGCCGGCGATCAGCACACAGGCTGTCGCCACTGCAATCAGACGCGCCCTCATCGGCGGTACTGCTCGAAGTGCAGGGCGTCGTCGAGCGGACGCCGGGTGCGCCAACCGAAGCGTTCCAAATCGGGTACCTCCTGAAATGATTCGACCGGACCTACACACAACCAAGCTATGGGGCGGACCGGTGCGGGGATGTCGAGCAACTCGGTGAGAAAAGACTCGTCGTAGAACGAGACCCAGCCGACACCGACGTTCTCGGCAATTGCTGCCAGCCAGAGGTTCTCGATCGCGAGTACAGCAGAGAACAGTCCGGTGTCGTCGACGGTGTCGCGGCCCAGGACGTGCCGTCCTCCACGGTCCGGATCGTAGGTGACCACCACGCCGGTCCCGCTCGTTTCGATTCCTTCGACCCGAATGGGGTCGAACGTCTTTCGGCGTTCGGCGTCGAGCTTGTCGGCGAAGTCCTGTCGGCAGCGTGCGACGTGGGTGGCAAATGCGTTCAGGGTGTCGGGCTTGCGGACCACGACGAAGTCCCAGGGCTGGGTGTTGCCGACGCTCGGGGCCTGATGCGCGGCACCGAGTATGCGGCGCAGCGTGTCGTCGTCGACGACGGTTCCGTCGAACTCGGCCCGGACATCGCGTCGAGATCGAATCGCGGCGTACACCGACAAGGCTGCTTCGGTCATGATATCCGTTCTCCCGTAGCAATTTTCAGACGCGCGTTCAGTTCGGCGACGAGGGTCGGTAACAGATCCGACGAGGTGGGTCTGCCGAGGTGGTATCCCTGGGCACGCCCGCACCGCAATTCGCGTAGCGCGGTCATCGTCCTCTCGTCCTCCACACCCTCCGCAGTCACCGACAACCCCAGAGTACGGGCGAGTTCGACAGTCGACCGTACGATCGCGGCGTGTGCCGGATCCTGGGCCATCCCGCCGACGAAGGCTCGATCGATCTTGAGCTCCTGCACCGGCAACCGTTCGATGTAGGCGAGCGAGCTGTAGCCCGTGCCGTAGTCGTCGATGGCGACCTGCACACCCATCGCATGCAGAATCGTCAGCATCTCGGTTGCCCCCACCGGATCGGTCATGGCCGAGGTCTCGGTCACTTCGAGCGTCAATCGTTCGGCAGGACAGTGGAATTCCTGCAGAGCGGTGCGCACTTGCTCGATCAGCGTGTCGTCGAACAGGTTGCGGGTCGAGATGTTCACGGCGATCTGGAGATCCAGTCCGCCCATTGCCCAGAGGCTGCGTTGGGCAAGTGCGCGGGTGAGCACGTGGCTCGTCAGCGGCCGGATGAGCCCGGTACGTTCGGCCGTGGGCAGAAAAGCAGTGGGCGAGAGCACCGTCCCGCTCGGATGATGCCACCGCAGCAACGCCTCCACGCCGACGACCGTCATCGAGTCGAGATCGACCTGGGGTTGGTACAGCAGCTCGAGCTGGTCGGATTCGAGTGCGGTGGTCAACTCCCCGAGCATGATCAGTTGCGCGCTCGTGTCTCTGTCCATGGAGCGGTCGTAGAACGCGACGCGCGATTGCGTCGCCTTTGCGGCCTGCACAGCGAGATCGGCACGCTGCACCAGGCGATCCGGGGTGGCCTCGTCCTCGCCCTCGGCAGTGGGAAGGCTCGACGCGACACCCACACTCGCCTCGATCAGCAGCGTCATGGTGCCCACTTCGAACGGCGCAGCGAATTGACGCTGAACCTCGTGTGCCAGAGCGGTCGGGTCCATCGAGTTCGTCGTCCCGCACAGCACGAACTCATCACCTGCCAAGCGCGCCAACATGATCGAATCGTCGACGATACTTCGCAGTCTGTCGGCGACCGCCACCAGGACCTGATCTCCCAGACCGCGCCCGAAAGTGTCGTTGATTTCTTTGAATCGGTCGATATCGACCGTCAGCAGGGTGGTGTCACCCGCGTTCTGCCAGATTCTGTGTTCGAGTGCGCGGAGATTGGCGAGACCGGTGAGTCGATCGGTGTCGGCGGCGGCGCGGAGCCGCACGGTCTGGGTGTGGAGCAACCGAAGCAGATCGGTGATGCGCAATATCACCAGGATCACCAACGCCGATGCACACAGCAATACCGCCCAGCCCCACTGCGCAATCGGCTCGTCGCGAATCACCTCGATGAACATGACCGTCGGAGCCGTCAGGGTGGCCGCGGTCAGGACGACGACCGTCGGGGTGGTGAACGACGCCATCAGGTGGGCTTCGGGTTCGATGTTCGAGCTGGCTATTCGACGCATGGACGGATGCAGGGCGGCAACGCCGATGAGTACGTAGGACATGGTCCAACCGGCGTCGACCAGTGATCGATCCGACGGCGACTCCGAGACGATGGAGAAGTTGTTCACGATGTCGGTGACGACCAGCAGCAGGACTGCAACCGTCAGCAAACGGTAGGACAGCGTGCGCCACTGCCGCGAACCGACGAAGTGGGCCAGCAACCCCAGCAGAAAGATGTCCATGGCGGGGTACGCAACATCCACCAGGCCGGCTGTACCCGAGATGCCACCGTCGCCCAGCGACGGTTGCACGGCGAACACCCAGGTGAGCAACCCGAACGCGACCATGACGATGGCGCTGTTGGCCACGTGACCGCGCTCGCTCGCGCGCCATTCGTGTCGGACCAGCAAAAACAGGCCGAACCCGTAGATCGGGTAGCCCACCAGGTAGAACACGTCGGCGAGCGAGGGGTCGGGAACGCTGCCCCTCGTGACGTCGATCCATTCGAACACGATGTCGCCGACGACCCAGAGCCCGGTGCCCAGCGCGATGGTCAGCCACGTGGTGCGATTGCGCGGCCGGTGCATCCTGGTGCCGATCACGGTGGCCACCACAGCGGATGCGCCGACGACGATGAAGATCGACTGCGCCCAGGCGTTGCTTGGAACAGCAAAGTAGGCGAGGCAGCCGAGTACGCCGAGGGTCGCGTACCACCGCCACCAGGCCGTCACTGTTCTCTCCAGCCGTTCACGCCGATCCGACGACTCCAACAATGGCACACTCGGTGATCTGGGTCACTTCGGCTGTCCCGATCGTTCCGGTTGTGCCTCGAGAGTATGTCGGTAGCCCGTGCGAGCATGGATTCGTGGAGTCGAACAACCCGAACCTGGCGAGCATCATGCACGCCGACCTCGACTCCTTCTATGCCTCGGTGGAGCAACGCGACGACCCCCGGCTCCGCGGCAAGCCGGTCATCGTCGGCGGGGGAGTGGTGCTCGCCGCCAGCTACGAGGCCAAAGCGTTCGGGGTGCGCACCGCAATGAGCGGCGGCCAGGCCAGGGCCGTGTGTCCGCAGGCCATCGTGGTGCCGCCGCGCATGGAGGCGTACTCGCAGGCGAGCAAGGACGTCTTCGACGTCTTCCACGACACCACTCCGCTGGTGGAGGGCATCTCCATCGACGAGGCTTTCCTCGACGTCGGCGGGTTGCAGAAGATCGCGGGCAGTGCGACCGATATCGGCCGGCAGTTGCGGCGAGACGTCGCCGAGCAGGTGGGGCTGCCCATCACCGTCGGGATCGCCACCACCAAGTTCCTGGCGAAGGTCGCCAGTGCTTTCGCCAAGCCGGACGGTCTGCTGCTCGTACCACCCGGCGGCGAACTGGAGTTCCTGCACCCATTGAACATCGAAAGGCTGTGGGGCGTAGGTAAAGTGACCGCGGAGAAGCTGCACGTTCTCGACATCAGGACCGTCGGAGACATCGCTGCCTACGGCGAGCGGTCGTTGGCCTCGGTGCTGGGCAAGGGTGCGGGCGCGCATCTGTACGCACTGGCAATGGGCCGGGATCCTCGACGCGTCCAGCCCGGCAAGTCACGTAGTTCGATCGGCGCACAGCGTGCTCTCGGGCGTGGCAGGCACGACGCGGCCGAAGTGGAGGCATCGTTGATCGGGCTCGTCGACCGCGTCACCCACCGTATGCGCGGGGCGGAGCGAACCGGTCGAACTGTCATGTTGCGCTTGCGTTTTGCGGACTTCACCCGCGCCACCAGATCGCACACACTCGATCGAGCAACCGCCGATACCCGGGATATTCTCGACGCCGCGTTGGAACTGCTGCACGACGCGGCACCGATGATTGCGGAGAAGGGCATCACCCTCGTCGGCGTCACGGTGTCGAGCATCGACAAGGGCGGCGCGGAGCAACTGGAACTGCAGTTCGACGCACCGCAGGTGCGCAAGCCCCCGGAGGCATCGGCACTCGACCGTGCGCTCGACGGGGTGCACAAGAAGTTCGGCTCCACGTCGTTGACGCGTGGGGTGCTGCTGGGCCGGGACCCGGGAATCTCGGTCCCCCTACTACCGGACTGACTAGGCGCGAATTCTCGGCTGGACCCGAAAGCCTTCGGGCATCATGGTCAGTCGCTCCTGGACCTTCAGTCGGTACGACGGGTCGGCCTGCAGATCGAAGCGCTGCAGAATTGTCCCGAGTACCAGAACCGCTTCGTGGATGGCGAATTGTCTTCCGATGCAGGCGCGTTCACCGGTCCCGAACGGTTTGTACACGTGCGCGGGGCGTGCCTTGATGCGATCGGGTAGAAAATTGTCGGGATCGAAGTCGTTCGGACGGTCACCCCAAGCCTGATCGCGGTGCAAGGCCGTCACCAGAACGACTGCCCAGTCGCCGGTGGCCATGCGGTAGTCGTCGCCGATGACGGTCTCGGCGCGCGCGCCGCGTCCGAACGCGGGAACCGTCGGCCACAGGCGTAGTGACTCGTCGAGGACACGGCGGACGTACCGCAGTTTGGGAACCTGGCCGAACTGGGGCTTGTCCGTACCCCAGACCTCGTCGACCTCGGCGCGGGCGCGCTCGAACACCTCGGGGTTGTTCGCCAGATAGTACAGCGCGAAAGACAGTGCGCCCGAGGTTGTCTCGTGCCCGGCGATCAGGAACGTCAGGATCTGGTATCCGATGTTGGCCTCGCTCAGTGCATTCGGATTGTCGGCATCTTTCGCCGCATCCATCATGATCTGGAGCAGGTCGCTGAAGTCCTCGGTCGATCGGCGGCGGGTTCTGACGACATCGGCGAGAACGTCGGCCAAGTACTGCTTGTTGTGTGCGTACCTGCGGTCGGACCGGGCGAACAAGGGTTTTGCGAACGCCGGGATCGACAACAGCGACCGCCGCTGGTTGTATGTCAGTGCGCCGACCATGGCGGCCACGAAGGGGTGTGGCTCGGCGCGCGCGAACGAGCCGAAGCTGTAGCTGAAGCCGGTGCGTCCGATGGTCTCGAGCGTCAGCTTTGTCATGTCCGAGGAGACGTCGGTGTCGGCACCGCTACGAGAGCGACCCTCCCAGTGTTCGATCAGGTCATCTGCGACGTCGACCATGATCTCGTGGTAGCCGCGCATGGCACCCGCGGTGAAGGCCGGACGCAGAAGATCATGGGCGCGTTGCCAGTTCGGCTCGTGGTTGTACGCGGTGAACAGTCCGTCCACCCCGATATCGCGCAGATTCTCGACTCCCGGAGGAAGGAACTTCTCGAAGCGCTTTTCGTCGCACAGCTCGCCCACCACGTCGGCGCCGGACGCGAAGACGAAGCGCCGCCCGAGAATTTCGCGCTCGAACATCGGTCCGAGTCGACCGGCCAAGACGGTCGAGTCCTGAATCGGGGTGCGGGGATCGACACCGACGACGTCGCCGAGGACGGGGAGTCGGTAGGGAGGGTGCGGCAGCGAGCCGTTGCGCATCGCGAACTGTGTCGACATTGCCGCTCCCTCGTTGACCAACGATTGCTGTTGAACCGGTGTGTAATAGTGACCGTACTCACTGTTGAACCCGTGTCAAGTAAGATCCGAAGCCCATGACCACACCCCGGAAGCGCATGACGCCGGCGCAGCGTCGCGCGCAATTACTGGAGATCGGTTCCGCGTTGTTCGCCGAGCGGCCGTACGAGGACGTGTGGATCGAGGAGGTCGCCGATCTCGCGGGCGTCTCCCGCGGGTTGATGTACCACTACTTCCCGTCCAAGCGGGAATTCTTCGTCGAGATCGTGCGCACCGAATCCGAGCGCAACCTCGACGTCACCGCGCCGGACACCTCGCTGCCCGTCCTCGAGCAGGTCGCAGCCGGTCTCGACGCGTACATCGCCTACTCCGACGAACACGCGCACGGCCTACGCGCCGTCAACCGGGGCGCGTTGCTCGGCGACGATCGGATCAACGACATTCTCACGCGAGAATTCGCCGTTCAGCAGGAACGTATCCTCGCCGCGCTGCCCGCCGCATTCGCCGACGACGAGATGGTCCGAACAGCCCTTCGTGGCTGGATCGCATTCGTGCGAGCGGTGTGCCTGGACTGGGTGGAGCGCAGAACTCTGGACCGGGAGCAGGTCCGCGAGCTGTGCCTACGCGCATTGTCGGGTCTTCTCGAGGTGTGAGTTGCGGGGCTATCGTCGAGGGATGTGCCGAAACATCACCACCTTGCGGGGGTTGGAACCGCACGCGACCGACGACGAGATCGAGGCAGCCGCGCGCCAGTACGTCCGCAAGATCAGTGGCGTGCAGAAGACATCCGACGCCACCCGCGACGCCTTCGAGTTGGCCGTCGCCGAGGTGACGGCAACGACGCATCGTCTCCTCGACGCGCTGCCGGAGCGGCGTCAGCCCCCTCCCACGGTGCCGCCGCTGCGGCGTCCGGAAGTGCAGGCACGGATTGCCGCCAAGGCTGGGTCCTAGCGGGTGCTGTCCGGCGGCACCGCCGGCAGTCCCTCGCTCACGCGTAGTTTCTCGGCCATCGAGCTGAGTAGGTTCTGAGATTCCTCGGACAGGTCGAACGCCCGGGCAGAGAGGCGACGCAGGCCGTATCCCTGGAGTCGGCCCAGCAGTTCGAGGTCGTGATCGACCTTGGCTGCGTAGATGTCGTCGAAGAAGTAATCGGGCTTGACCTTGAAGAAGGCAGCCAGTGCCGCCACGGTATCGGTGGACGGGTTGGTGCGTTGGCCCGACCGCAGCTGCGAGATGTACGGCTTGGAGATCTGGTGCCCGCGCAGGGCAAGAGCATCGGCTACCTCCGCGTTGGTGTGAGGTTTGCGTCCCGGCGGGTGGATCGTGGAGAACAGGTGGTTCAGACGTGCGGCGAAATCAGCGGACATCGGGGATGTGTGTGCCTTCCTGGCATGGCCGCTGCCCACTGGGCAGGTCGATCCGCCGTGGACCGAACCGGTTGATAGTAGCCGGTACCATGGTTCCGCTGTACCATCGCTGACCTGCAGAAACTTAGCTGGAAACAGTACTGGTCGGTCTCCTGGCCGTGTCGGGGTCGAGTGCGCTTCGGTAGTGGTCCGTCCCGAATCGAACGGATGGTTTTCGGGCAGTATTCGTCGCACGATGGGCACCTCGGTGGCACACTGGTTTGCCAGGCGGAGGGGGTGGAGATGGCCGATCGGCGACGACGAACGTTCGACTCACGCGACGGCGATGCAGAGGTGGTCGAGCCGCTGCTGCGCGCCGTTCTGTCCTACGCTCCGCGGGACGAGTCGCCCACGCCGCATCCGTCCGAGGGAATCACTCTTCGAGCCGAGGACGGCTCCGGCTGCATTCGGCTCGAACTTGTCATTGCAGGAGATCTCGGCACCGGCATTCCTGGGCCGTTCGGATCCAGGTTCTACGAGTGTGGCGCGTACGAAGTCATTGTGCCGCAGCGGGATCCGCGCGACGGCGCGCTGCTGATGATTCATCTTCTCGCTCCGCAGGCACCGCACAGATTCGAGTTCACGACGTCGATGCCGCCGTTGTGGAGTCTGCGGCTCGAGCACGACGGCTCGGTGTCGGTGCTGGACGAGGCCGGCAATGCCGTCATCTTCATCGGCCGCCCGTGGGCGTTCGACGGCGATCTGCAGCCGGTGCACGTTCACTACACGATCGAGAACGGCCTGCTGGTGCAGAACGTCGGTGCCACCGCTGACACCGGATACCCCATCCTCATCGATCCCGATCCCGATGCCATCATCACCGGAGACGGCCGACTGGTCACCGAGGCATGGACGCCACGCCTGGCGGCCGGCGTCATCGTCGAGGACAGTCCGCCGAAGTCGTTGTCCAGCTGAATATCGTTGCGGCACAATCAGAATGGATCGTGCTGAACATGCTCCATCGGGGTGCCGACCTTGCGTAGCGCGTACAGCGTGGTGCGCACCATCGACGGCGACCCGCAGATCTGAATCTGGCGATCGGCCCACGAGCCGAATCGAGTGACGACCTTGCCGACCGCGCCCTGCAGTCGATGGTGCATTCCCCATGGGATTTCGCGCGCCGGGCCGGAGTACCACCATGGATCCTCGAGCTCTTCGGTCACCGGAACAACCGTCAGCCACGGATTCGACAGCGACAACTGCCACAGGGTGTCCAGATCGTAGAGATCGCACGGATAGGTACCGCTGACGAACAGATGCACTCGCGGATTGTCGGTGCGCTGAGCCATTTCCATGACCTGAGCACGCAACGGAGCAAGACCGGTGCCTCCCGCGATCATCAACACGTCCTCGTGGATCGCGCGATCGACGTGCATCCCGCCCAGTGGAGGACTGATGGACCAGCGATCACCGACCCGGGTCTCGGCGACCATGGCCGGAGACACCCAGCCACCGGATACGCGTCGAACATGGAACTCGATCTCGCCGTACGGGTTGCTCGGAATGGCCGGGGACAGGTATCGCCACAGTTTGGGTCGCTGCGGGATCTGCACGCTGACGTACTGCCCCGGGAAGTACGGGATCTCGCCGTCGGTCTTCAGGCGCACCACCGCCAGATCGTCGAGGATTCGTTGGTGTTCGACGACGGTGGCAGTCCAGTACGGCGGTAGTTCGTCGTTGTCGGCGGCGGTGGCCATGGCGTTGCTCACCACGGTGAGGGCGTCGTGCCAGGCCGTCTCGACCTCGTCGGTCCACACCTCGTTGCCCGCGAACGAGCGGAATGCGGCGATCAGAGCCGAGCTGCCGGCGCGGAAATGTGCTCCCGAGATGCCGTGCTTTCGGTGATCTCGGCCCAGCTGCTCGAGGAACGGCTCGACGCGGTCGGTGTTGTCGAGATGCTCGAAGACGTAGCCGAGTGCCAGTACGAAGTGTTCGCGAAGCGAATCCATCGAGGCAGGAAACAGAGCGCGGAAGTCGGGGTACTCGGCGAACAGATGTGCGTAGAAGGACCTGGAGAGGCGGGCGGGGCCGTCCGGCGACGCGACCACGGACTTGAAACCGGTACGGACCAGGGAGATCGTTCGCGCGTCGAGCATCGATCAACCTCCACCCCACCGATTTCGCCACCGAGTTCGCCGTCGATGACACCGCCACTGTCGACCGTCACCAAAGTAGACCGATCGAGACTTTCGCGCGAGAGGGCTTCGCCCTCGTGCGCGTTGTGCGCCCCTCCAGGTACGCAAAACGCGCACGAGAAAAACAAAGTTGAGCGGAACAGACTCAACTTGTCTATGGTTGTACCCAGCGACACGCAAGAACCGATCCGAGAAAGAAGGTGACCGGTGGACAGTTTCACTCCCACCACGAAGTCGCAGGCAGCTCTTTCCGCTGCCCTGCAGGCCGCATCCGCGGCCGGTAACCCGGATATTCGTCCGGCACATTTGTTGGTGGCGTTGCTCGATCAGACCGACGGCATCGCCACACCACTGCTGAAGGCCGTCGGCGTCGACCCCGCAACGGTGCGTCGAGAAGCGCAGAACCTCGTCGACCGCCTGCCCTCGGCATCCGGTTCGACCACCACTCCGCAACTCGGCCGTGAAACCCTCGCCGCGATCACCGCAGCGCAGCATCTGGCCACCGAACTCGACGACGAGTTCGTCTCCACCGAACACATCATGGTGGGTCTGGCCAGCGGAGATTCCGATGTCGCCAAGCTCCTGACCGGCCACGGAGCCGGACCGAACGAGCTGCGCGACGCCTTCCAAGCCGTCCGGGGCAGCGCTCGGGTGACCAGCGCCGATCCAGAGAACACCTACCAGGCGCTGGAGAAGTACAGCACCGATCTGACCGCGCTGGCCCGAGAAGGCAAGCTCGATCCCGTCATCGGCCGCGACACCGAGATCAGGCGCGTCGTGCAAGTTCTTTCGCGGCGCACCAAGAACAACCCGGTGCTCATCGGCGAACCCGGTGTCGGCAAGACGGCCATCGTCGAAGGACTCGCACAGCGCGTCATCGCCGGTGACGTTCCGGAAAGCCTCCGCGGCAAGACCGTTGTCTCGCTCGATCTCGGTTCGATGGTCGCGGGCGCGAAGTTCCGTGGCGAATTCGAGGAGCGGCTCAAGGCCGTGCTCGACGACATCAAGAACTCCGCAGGCCAGGTCATTACGTTCATCGACGAGCTGCACACCATTGTCGGAGCCGGCGCGACCGGTGAATCGGCGATGGATGCGGGCAACATGATCAAGCCGATGCTCGCCCGGGGCGAACTGCGACTCGTGGGCGCAACGACCCTCGAGGAGTACCGCAAGTACATCGAGAAGGACGCCGCCCTCGAACGCCGCTTCCAGCAGGTCTACGTCGGTGAGCCCTCGGTCGAGGACACCGTCGGCATCCTGCGCGGACTCAAGGAACGCTACGAGGTGCACCACGGCGTCCGGATCACGGACTCTGCCCTGGTCGCCGCGGCAACCCTGAGTGACCGGTACATCACCGCCAGGTTCCTGCCCGACAAGGCGATCGACCTCGTCGACGAGGCCGCGTCCCGTCTGCGCATGGAGATCGACTCGCGCCCCGTCGAGATCGACGAGGTCGAACGCGCCGTGCGTCGCCTCGAGATCGAGGAGATGGCACTGGCCAAGGAGACCGACGACGCGTCGAAGGCTCGGCTGGACAAGCTGCGTCAGGAACTCGCCGATCTGCAGGAGAAGCTGGCCGGGCTCAGCACGCGGTGGCAGAACGAGAAGAACGCCATCGACTCGGTGCGAGTGCTCAAGGAAGAGCTCGAGAACCTGCGCGGCGAATCCGATCGCGCCGAACGCGACGGCGATCTGGGCAAGGCCGCCGAGCTCCGGTACGGACGCATCCCGACACTCGAGAAGGAACTCGCCGTCAAGACCGAGGCGTCGCCCGCTCAGGGTGACGTGATGCTCAAGGAGGAGGTGGGGCCGGACGACGTCGCCGATGTGGTGGCGGCCTGGACCGGAATCCCGGCGGGCCGGATGCTCGAAGGCGAGACCGCCAAACTGCTCCGCATGGAAGACGAACTCGGCAAGCGAGTCGTCGGACAGAAGGACGCGGTGCAGGCGGTGTCCGACGCAGTCCGACGCGCACGCGCAGGTGTGGCCGACCCCAACCGGCCGACGGGATCGTTCCTGTTTCTCGGTCCCACCGGTGTGGGTAAGACCGAGCTCGCAAAAGCGTTGGCGGAGTTCCTCTTCGACGACGAACGCGCGATGGTGCGGATCGACATGAGCGAATACAGCGAGAAGCATGCCGTCGCCCGGCTCGTCGGTGCACCTCCGGGCTACGTCGGCTACGAGGCCGGCGGGCAGCTCACCGAGGCGGTGCGCAGGCGTCCGTACACCGTGGTGCTGTTCGACGAGGTCGAAAAAGCGCACCCCGATGTGTTCGACATCCTGCTCGCCGTATTGGACGAGGGCCGCCTCACCGACGGCCAGGGCCGGACCGTCGACTTCCGCAACACGATCCTGATCCTCACCTCCAACCTCGGGGCCGGCGGCACCAAGGAACAGGTCATGGACGCGGTGCGGCGCTCGTTCAAGCCCGAGTTCGTCAACCGACTCGACGACGTGGTGGTGTTCGACGCCTTGTCCGAGGACCAGCTCGAGTCGATCGTCGACATCCAACTCGGCTTCCTCACCAAGCGTCTTGCCGCACGACGTCTGACGCTGGAGGTGTCGTCGCCGGCGAAGATGTGGCTTGCGGCCCGAGGCTACGACCCGCTCTACGGTGCTCGGCCGCTGCGGCGACTGATCCAGCAGGCCATCGGCGATCAACTGGCGAAGCTGCTGCTCGCCGGGGATGTTCACGACGGCGACGTGGTGTCGGTCAATGCAAGCCCGGACGGGGAACGCCTCATCCTGGGCTAGCAACTCTGCACGCAACAGGCCCACACGAGTACTGCTCGTGTGGGCCTGTTCTGTGTCGTCACCTGCGTATTGCCGGGTAGGTACCCTCGTGGCATGACGAATCCGGACGACCCACGGTCACCGCGGGAGCGCGACCAGGATGCGGCACAGCGCAACCGACCCGACGACGCTGATCCCACCGAGGCGTATCCGACTCAGGCGTACGGAAGCCCGGGCTATCAGAATCCGGGGTATCAGGACTCGGGGTATCAGGACCCGACCCAGCAGAACCCGGACCCGCAAAATCCGGCCCAACAGAACCCAGATCCACAGGCGTATCCGCCGGGGTATCAGCCGACGCAGGCGCTGCCGCCGTACGACCCCGATCAACAGGACGCAGCAAATCAGGCCTACGGCCAGACTCAGCAGTACGGCCAACCGCAGTACGGCCAGACCCAGCAGTACGGCCAGCCGCCGTACGGCCAGGCTCCGGGTTACGACACCCAGCAGTTCGGCCAACCCCAGCAGTTCGGCCAACCCCAGCAGTTCGGAGGGCCACCCGCTGCGGAACCCGCCGCCGATTCGGGTGGCAAGGGACCTCGCCCGTGGGTTCTGGCCCTGATCGGTCTTGTTGTCCTCGTCATCGTCGTGGGTTTCGGAATTTCCTTCCTGAGCGGTGGATCGGACGAGTCGAGCACCACTGCTGCTGCGCCGTCGACGTCCGTTCGGCCCTCGCCGTCGAGTGCGCCCACGACCACGCCGCGTCCCACGGAATCGGGTGCGACGACCACGCCCGAACTCATCCCGGGCGGCATTCCCGAGATACTCGGTCAACTCGGTTCGTCGGTGGGAACGATCACTGCCAACGACGGTTCGACGCTCACGATCGATGGACTCGACGGTGCTCCGGTGACGATTCAGACGACGCCGCAGACCCAGATAATCTCGTTGTCCGGTGCAGATCTGGCGTCGTTGACCGTCGGTGCTTTTGTCGTGGTCCAGGGCGAAGCCGTCGAGGACGGCACGATTCGAGCGAACGTCATCATCGAGACTCCGAATCTCGGCGGATAGCAACCCGCAGTGTCGTAGGGATCGTTCACAGGACTCGGCGGTGGTGGGCGGTGACGGCGTGGATGTCGATTAAGGTGGTTCGCGATGACGGCAATGTGGTTCGGCCTGGCGGCGATTGCACTGATAGGTGCAGTGGCCCTGCTCTACATCGACAGGTCCAAGCGAGATCAGTCCGGGCGGCTGCGGCAGATGTGGGCCAAGGCGCAGGGGTACGAGTATCGATCGCACGACGACGAACTGGTTACCCGCTTCTCCCGCGCGGCCCTGTCCAAGCCGGAATTCGACGTCGCTCTGGGCGTGGTGACCGGTGTTCGACGGGGTGAGGAGTTCGTTCTCTTCGACGTCGAGGAAACGGGCACCATCGTGGCCGTGCAGCGCTCGGTCGGTTCCGATGTCGACCTAGACCTGCGCCCACGCTCGACGCCACCACCGCGCGACGAGGACATGGAACTGCTCGGTTCCATCGGCCCGCGCGTGGTGTTCGCCACCGATGTCGATATCGCTCGCCGGGTCTGCGACCAGCGAATGGCTGCTTTCACCGAATCCGTTCCCGACAATCTTCAGCTGCTGTGGAGTGAGAAGGACTGGACGCTCGGATCGTTGCCGCTGGGCAGCTCGGGCCGTGATTGGGACGCGGCCATCGATGCTGTCGCACGACTGTCCGGCATGTTGCATGTGCTTCCCCCTGTGCGCGGTAGCGCGGTCTACGGCGCACGAGCAGGCGAGCCCGGCCGCGATCGAGGCGATCCGGGCCGGCCGCTGGTTCAGGAAACTCGTGGCCAGGAGCCTCGTAGCCACAGGACTGCGGGCGCGCAGCCGCAGCAGGTCCGCGGCGTTCAGCCCCAGCAGGCCCAGTCGGGAGAGCCGCGAGCTGCCGAGCCCGTCAGGTCCGAGCCACGGGTTCGACCTCCGCAGGTGGCTCGTCCTCAGGTGGCGCGTCCCCAGACATCGCGTCCGCAGGAGCCTCGTTCCCAGGAGCCCCGTCCTCAAGAGCCCCGCGACCATGAGCCGCGTCCTCAGGAACCGGGTCGCACGCCGCGTCCACCCCGTCCCGATGCAGCGGGCCCGCAAGCCGCACGTTCGGCGAATCCGTCGCGCCCGGTGCCGCGTCCGCCCGCGTCGCGTCCGATTCCGTTCGATTCGGAGCGGCGACGCAATCAGCCCTGATTTCTTTCGGGCGTGTTTACGGGCTCGGGAGCTCGGACGCGGCTAAATTCGTACCTCGTGACGGTTTTCGTGGTTGTGGCCATCGTGGTTGTCGTAGTTCTGTTGCTGGTCGGTTATGTCGCGAGCACGGTGCGTCGGCTGGGTAGGTACAGCGAGCAGACCGTGCAGAGTCTGCGGCTGGTCGATGTGGAGCTGGAGCGACGGCACCAACAGCTGGTGCCTTTCCTCGAGGCTGCAGAGGCATCCGGGCTTTCCGCTGATGCCGTGCGCCAACTGGGCGGTGCCCGCTCGTGGTCCAAGGCCGTGCGCGAGCGTGGCCTGGGACTGTCGGCACAGGCAGCGGCCGAGAATGCGCTGTCCGCGGCATTTCACGCCGTTCTCGCCGAGGCCGATGCCAGTCGGAACGTGTTGGGCAACTGGGCTTTTCAAGGGCCGGCTGGGGAGCTGACCGTGACCGAACGCCGCATTGCGGGGGCAGTGCGGGTGTACAACGACACCGCCTACCGACTGTCGCAGGCGGCCGGCACCTTCCCGTCGTCCATCGTGGCCAAGTCTCGTTCGATAGTCGCGCCCGAACCCTTCGTGGAAACGAGGGACGTGCTCGACGAGCAGTTGTCGGCCCAGGTCGCTGCGTAGGCGCGACGCGTCGGGAGTGACGAGCCGCCAGGAACGGCGCAATGAGTTGTGGGTAAGTTCGTAGCGACCTTCGCAGACCCGTCGTACGACGAGAGGAACCCCGACATGGCCGAGAGCGCCGCGAATTCGGACCGGCAGGAACTGGCCGATCTGGTGAAAGAGCTTGCCGTCGTGCACGGGAAGGTCACGTTGTCCTCCGGCAAGGAGGCCGACTACTACGTGGATCTGCGTCGGGCGACGCTGCATCATCGGGCGGGCGCGTTGATCGGTTCGCTGATGCGTGACTTGGTTGCCGATTGGGATTTCGTGTCGGTCGGCGGGCTGACCATGGGGGCAGACCCGGTGGCGATGGCCATCATGCATGCCGAGGGACGTCCGATCGACGCATTCGTAGTGCGCAAGGCGGCGAAGGCGCACGGCATGCAGCGTCAGATCGAGGGACCGGACATCGTCGGCAAACGTGTTCTGGTGGTAGAAGATACGACGACAACCGGTAATTCACCGCTCACTGCCGTCGCAGCTCTTCGGGACGCGGGCGCGACGGTCGTCGGAGTGGCCACGGTGGTGGACCGGGCAACCGGGGCGGACGAGGTCATCGCCGCCGAGGGGCTCGAATATCGATCCCTGCTCGGCTTGGCTGACCTCGGCCTGTAGACCCCGGCCCCAATTGCCCTGCTAGCGAACCAATTGCGCGACGACCACGAAGTTGTCGTCGGTGGGTTCGCCGCCTTGGACGTCGCAGTTGGCCAGGATCAATCGTCCCGGTACCGACTTACGCAGTTCGTTGTCTGCGAGCAGAGATCCCTTCGGTAGGGGGCCCACCGATTCGACGGCGTACTCCAGAGTTCCGCTCGCGGTGCGCAACACGACCGTGTCGCCAGGGGTCACCACCCGCAAGGCCTTGAACGGGGCGTCCCGCTTCGAATAGTTGTGTCCGGCAACAACTACCGTCTGCTCGGTCGAGGTGCCCGGCATGCCACTCTCGGCCCACCAGGCCGGTAGTTCGTCCACCGGGTTGAGCACCTGGCCGCTCTCGCCGCCGCGGTAGAGCGGATCGGGATGGATGGGGCTGCTCAGATAGGTCGTGCCGTCCGCGGAACGCAGTTCGATGTACTCGGGCTGGGCGGGCGCAACGTCGCTCGCCGGCGCAGCCACCGAAATCTGTGACTGCACCGGCGAGCGATCGGGTGCGGCGATCCCGACTTCGTCACTCGCACAACCTGATACGAGTAGAACGAAGGTCAGGATCGCCGACCACAGCCAGCGGTTACTACGAGGTGGCATCGGTGGAGCTGCGGCGGCGCAGGTAGAACGCTCCACCCGCTGCCGCTACTACGACCACGCCCACTCCGGCCAGGATCACCGGGGTGTTGGACGAGCTGTCCGATCCGCCCGACGCCTCGCTCGAGGAATCGCCGAGAGCGAGATCGACCGGCGGCAGTTCGCCGGCGACACTGACGACACCGTTCTCGTCGGTCGTGAAGTAATCCGCGACGGTGAACGATCCGTCCTCGTTCTTGACGCCGACCAGGGAGACGCCGGTCTCGTCGACGACGACGGTGGTGTCGTCGACCTGGGTGACCGGAACATCTTCCTTCACGGTGCCACCGAGGTTGATGGTCCACTTGAACTTCGGTCCGCTGGCGGCCAATTCGGCAGCCTCGGCCTTGAGGTCGGCCTCGGCCTTTGCTGCAGCGTCGGAGGTGGACTTGGCGGCTGTTGCGGCGTCCTGCGCGGCCTTCAGGGTGGCGGCGGCCTCAGTCGCCTTGGTCTTGGCGCTGGCTTCCGCTTCGAGCTTGAGCTGCAGCTCGGCTGCGGTAGCGGTCACGGCGGCGTCGGCGTCCAGCACTGCCTGGGCGGCCTTGTCGGCCTCGGCCTGTAACGCTGCGATGTCGGCACCGGACGGAGCTGCGTCGAGTGCTGCCTGTGCAGCGGTTGCTGCCGTGGCCTTGGCGTCGGCATCGGCCTTCGCAGCGTCGGCTGCAGTTCTCGCGTCGGCTGCGGCCTTCTCGGAAGCGGTTTCCTCACCGGCTGCGGCCTCCGCGGCGGCCTCGAGGTTCTTGGCATTCTGCTCGGCCATCGCTGCAACTGCGGCTGCGGTCTGAGCCTCGACGTTGAGCGCCAGCGACTTCGCGGCGGTGGCAGCGGCAGCTCGAACTGCCGCGGTCACCTTGGCGAGGTTGAAGTTCTTGAACGAATCCTGAACGGCAGTAACGGAATCCGCGAGAGCTTTGTTCGACGCCTCGGCATCGGCCTTGGCGGTGGCGGCAAGTTCCGCCTTCGCGTTGGCGTCTGCGCGGGCTTCCGCGGCGGCGGCGGTGGCTTCTGGGTCGCCCGAGACGGCTGCGGCTTCGAGCTCCTTGGCCTTCGCTTCTGCCTCCGTAGCGAGTGTTGCTGCGCTGTCGGCGGCGGCCGTGGCGTCGTCTGCTGCGGTCTTCAGTTCGGCAGCGGTGTTCTTCGCAGCGGTGACCGCAGCACTTGCGGCCTGGCTCTGGACCTTGGCTGCTGCGGCCGCGGTGACGGCCGCCTTCGCCTTCACATCGGCTTCGGCAGCGGCGACCTCGGCCTTGGTGGCGTCGGTGCTCGCGGCGGCTTCGGCGGCCTTGGCTGTGTCGAGCCGCACCTGAGCGGCAGCAGATGCTTCGACGGCAACCTTGCTGGCTGCTTCGGCGTCGGCGATTGCCTTCTTTTCGGCGTCGGACAGCTGCGGGATGATGTCGAGGCTGACGGTTGCGGTGCCGTCCTCGTTCATGACGATGCCGGGGACGATCTGGGGGAGCGGACGGATGTCGGAGGGGGCTTCGGGGGCCGGTACGGCGGCTGCCGCGGCGGCGGCAGCTTCGGCATCTTGCGGCGTCACCGACGGGGCAGGCTGCTGCAGATCTGCGCTGCCGTCGGTGGTGACGGTGCCGGATCCGTCGGCAGGTGCGCCTTCTTCGCCGGTGGGGGTACCGGTATCGGTGCCTTCCTCGGTGCCGGGCTCCGGTTGGACCTCCGAGCTGTCAGTGGGTGTACCGGGCTCCTGAGCACTGGCGATTCCCGGTGCAACGATGGAGAGGGACAGTGCCATGGCGGCCCCGGCAGCGGCGAGGCGCGCCTTCTTGGACCTGGCGATCGACTTCTGCGACATGGAGATTGTGGCCCTTCGGTCAGTGGCAGCATCGTGCTGCGCGCACCCGTCCTCCCACGCGGAACGAGTGTTGTTGGTGAGTCACACGAACAACCGTGATGGGGGAACCGTAAACCAACCGTCCGGTCCTGCAAACAGAAAAGTGCTTTACCTGTGTATTGGTTATGAAAGTGTTACTGATGAGGCTCATGTGACCAAAGGGAGCGCAGATACGACGCGACGGCCGAGATGCATGATCTCGGCCGTCGCGAAAAGGCTTTCGGATGAACGTAATTCAGTCGCCGACTGTCACGGCCCGAGCCTCGTCGATGCTGTGCGGTGCAGGTTCGTGGTCGTCGACGTGGGCCAGGACCGTGCGCCCGGTGGACAACACGACGATCGCGAGCAGCGTGCAGGCTGCACCGACCCAGAACGGGACGTGCATGTTCGATTCGCCCAACTTGCCGGCCAGGTAGGGAGCGGCGGCACCGCCGACGAAGCGGACGAAACTGTATGCCGCAGATGCCGTCGACCGCTCGACCGGTGCCGAGATCATGACGGTCTCGGTGATCAGAGTGTTGTTGACGCCGAGGAACAATCCGGCCACGACGGTTCCCACGATCAGCACGGTCTTGTTCTCGGTGAACATCGCCATGACGCCCAGGTCGACTGCGAACAGCAATAGCGCGAGCATCATCATGTTCAGCGTTCCGAAGGCCCGCTGCAGCTTCGGCGCGATGAACACCGACGCCACGGCCAGGCACAGACCCCAGCCGAAGAAGATGAATCCGATCGAGTAGGTGCCCATGTCCAGCGGGAACGGCGTGTAGGCGAGGAGGGTGAAGAAGCCGTAGTTGTAGAGCAGCGCGGTGATCCCGACGGTCAGCAGCCCGCGGTGCCGAAGCGCACGAAACGGGTCGAGAATCGACGTGGTGTGGGCCGGCTTGGGGGTGTCCGGCAGCATGACGACGAGCAGAATGAACGCGACGGCCATCAGGGCAGCAACGCCGAAGAACGGTCCGCGCCAGCTGAATCCGCCCAGGACACCGCCGACCAGGGGGCCGGTCGCGATGCCGATACCCAGCGCGGCCTCGTAGAGGATGATCGCGCGTGCGACTCCGCCCGACGCGGCTCCGACGATGGTCGACAGCGCAGTCGCAATGAACAGTGCGTTGCCCAGTCCCCAGCCTGCGCGGAAACCGATGATCTCGCCGACCGATCCGGACGTGCCGGCCAGCGCGGCGAAGACGACGATGATCGCCAGGCCCACCAGCAACGTGCGCTTCGGGCCGAAGCGACTGGACACCACTCCGGTGATCAGCATCGCGACGCCGGTGACGAGCATGTAGCTGGTGAACAGCAGCGATACCTGGGACGGCGAGGCATCGAGTTGCTCACCGATCGGTTTGAGGATGGGGTCCACGAGGCCGATGCCCATGAAAGCGATGACGCTGGCGAATGCGACTGCCCATACCGCGCGCGGCTGCTTCAGCAGGCTGTCGGGGGAGGTGCTGGTGGTCACGAAAGAGTTCCTCTCATTCCGTGATCGACGGGCTCGAGGATGCTGCGAAGCTCGCCCAAGCCGTCGGTCAGTTTCTGTATCTGTTCTGGGTCGAGGTCGGACAGGTACGGGACCAGTCCGTCGACGAGGTGGCGTCGACCGTCGGCGAGCCAGCGATGGCCGGCCTCGGTCATCTCGACGAGCACGGCGCGCGAGTCGTCGGGGTCGGATCTCCTGGTGACGAGGTCGGCGTTGCTCAGCTTGGCGAGCAATGCCGTCGCCGATGGTTGGGAGCATCGATCCAGCTCGGCGAAGGTACTGATGCGCAGTGGCTGGTACTCCTCGAGCAGCGACAGGGCTCGCATCCATGCTCGCGGCCATTCGTCACTGCCGAACCGGGCGGCCAGTCGCACGAAGCGCGACGAACTGGTGACCAGCTGCGAGAGCAGGTCCCGGATGTCTTCATCGGAATGACTCACGGATTTATTGTTACATACACTAACTATCTATCGCAACGTGAGCCCGAGGGAGATCGGGGAAGTCGGGGAGTCAGTGTCGGCTCAGGAGATCCGCGATGTCGCGGTCCCACTCGGCGATACGTCGACCGTCGTACCGGAAGCGCACCACGAAATAGATGCCGAGGAGAACCACCGCGGCCAGAATCCAGCTTCCGATCGCGTTGAAGATCGACGCAGCGACGACGTCCGACGACGTCAGTGGCCGCAGGCTCAGGTTGCCGCTGTTGTCGACCCAGATCTGAGCGGTGGTTCCGATCGGAGAACCGGTGTCGACGCTGACGCGACCGGTGTGCTCGACGCCCCGGTAGACCCAGCGGGAGTCGACGGCAGTGGCAGCGGCGGCACCGGACGAGCCGAAATCCGCCGATGCAACGGATGGCGTCGTCGTAGTCGCCGTTGTGGTGGCAGTGACCTGGTGGATCGAGCCCCTCTGATCCTCGAGGCGTTGTTGCTGATCGCTGTGAGCGGCGAGGCCGATCCACAGCGACACCGGAATCATGACGATCAGCAGCGCGGTGACCCAGTGCTTGACGCGGGACTGGCGGATGTCGCAGTCGCGAAGCAGCGGGTTGGGGTAGCCCGAGAGGTCGGTGTGTGCCGAGCGGGCCTGCCCGGTGAGTTTGCGGCGCATGATGGTCCCCACTACTTCGAAATGATTCCGACCGACCTTTCCACGATGACGAGACGACCTGCGAGTATCAAGCAGTAGGGGCCAGCGTCACATGTGACGTTGGCTGTGATGGGTTCGGCGGAAGGCGTGCGATGGTTCTCGACCGGGTGCAGCGAGCCCGCGCCGCAGCTCTGGTTGCGGGTACGGCGACGGTGTTCGGGGCCTGGGCAGGCTCGGCTGGGTTGCAAAAAATCGCCAAGCCGCTGATCGTTCCGGCCTTGGCGACCGGGCTCGATCCGGCTCGTGATCGAGTGCTGTTGGTCGGCCTCGCCGCGGCGACGGCCGGCGACGTTCTGTTGATCGATCCCGACGACGATTCCGCTCTGAAATGGGGCGCGCGTGCCTTTGCCGTGATGCAGGGGAGTTACACCTGTCTGCTGCTTCGTCGCGGTGCACGGCCGACACCGATCGATGCGATTCCGAGGTACGCCGGGTGGGCGGCCGCGGCGGTGCTGTTGGCCCGACGGCAGCCGGCGGTGGCGTCGACCTTGTCGACCTACGGGGCGATACTGGCGACCACATCGACGCTGTCTGCCCTCTCCCCGGCGCGCGGCGGCGATCGACGGCTGATGATCGGCGGCGCGTTGTTCACCGCATCCGATGCACTGATCGTGTTCCGTCGCCTGTTCCTGACCGAGGACCGTCACCGCAGGACCGCGGAGGCGATCATCCTGTCGACGTACGTCGCGGCGCAGGTCCTACTCGTCGAGGCGTTGCGGTCGAGGCAGTAGCAGAACCCGTTCGCGGTGTGCCGGATCGACGCGGACCGCGATCACCGTCCCCGGCTCGAACCGGGCGCTGTCCGATTCGGGAATGTCGTAGACGATCTTGCCGAAGTAGCTGTTCGAACCCGGCACGGTGAATTCCAGGTCCAGCTCGGCAGTGTCGTCGTCGATCCGGCGGATGGCGTCCACCGTCGCCCACCCCTCGACGCCGTGCTCGATCAGTTCCTTCTGCTCGCGCGTCGGGCGTCCGGCGATCATCATCGCCAGCCCGAGAGCCGCGCCGAATCCGGCGACCAATGCAGCGAGCTGGTACGGAAGCGTTCCGGGCGGCGTTCGAGGGTTCAACCAGCCGATCCAGATCGCCAGCACGACGGCGTACACGATCGTCACGATGACGACAGCACGCACGATTCTCGTGTTGTTCACTTCGACACTCCTGGGCCGCCCGCAGCGGTGGTTCGATATTCGACGATAGGGGGTTACCGGTAAGTAGGGTTACATGTACGGTGTTCGATGTGACTCGACCAACTGTCTTCATCTCCGGCGCAGCAGCAGGTATCGGCCGCGCAACTGCTCTCAAGTTCGCGGCCAGTGGCTACCTCGTCGGTGCGTACGACATCGACGAGACCGGCTTGGCGTCACTCGGCAAGGAAGCTGCCTCGCTCAGCGGCCGCGTCGTGACCGGCACCTTGGATGTAACCAACTCCGACCAGTGGGAAACCCGGTTGAAGGAGTTCGTCGGGGAGGGCGACGGTCGCCTCGACATTCTGATCAACAACGCCGGCATTCTTGCCGCGGGTGCCTTCGAGGACATGCCGCTGTCGGTACACCGCCGGCAGATCGACATCAACGTCAACGGCGTCATCTACGGAACCCTCGCGGCGTTTCCGTACCTGAAGGACACCGCAGGCGCGCAGGTCGTCAACCTGTGCTCCGCGTCGGCCATCTACGGTCAGCCCGAGCTGGTGACCTACGGCGCGACCAAGTTCGCGGTACGCGGCATCACCGAAGCGCTGGACCTCGAGTGGAGCAAGTACGACATCTCGGTCAAGGCCATGTGGCCGCTGTTCGTCCAGACGGCGATGACCCAGGGTGTCTCGACGGGCACCACGAGCTCGCTCGGAATCAAGCTCACCGTGAAGGATGTGTCCGACGCGATCTTCGACGCGACCCGTCCGGTCAAGCGTCGGTTGCACAAGGTGCATTTCCCGGTCGGCTTGCCGTCCAAGGCGCTCTCGCTCGGGTCGCGCTTCTCGCCCGCATGGCTCACTCGTGAGGTCAACCGGCGCCTGAGCCACACCTAGGACTTCTCGCCGAACGATGCCGGCGGTGCGCCGGTATCGTCGGTCTTTCGAGGGATCGGTGTCGAAAGGTGGGTCGGGGTTTCTTCATGCTGAGCATGTGTGGTTCGAGCAGGCTGGGTTCGATGCGGGGTTGGCTGATCGGGATCGGGGCGGTCACGGCTCTCGTGGTCTCCGGTTGTAGCGGTGAATCCGCCGCTCAGCCCCCGCCGCCGACGACGTCGACCACCACGCCCGCGCCGACGACGACCACCGCGACCACCACCGTGGCTCCGGTGACGACAACCGAGGTACCGCTGCCTCCACCTCCGCCGCCGATCGAACCGCCACCCACCGCCGAACCGCAGACTACGTATGCGGCCATCGGGGGCGCGTACTACTTCAGTTCTCCCGACGGTCTGTTCCAGTGCGGCATCGTGCCGTTGTCGAGCCGTACCGAGGCCGGGTGTCAGGGCACCACAAGCCCGGTTCCGCCACGGCCTGACGATTGTATGATCAACTGGGGCAACGGAATTCGAGTCACCAACGATGGGCCCGCAGCATTCATGTGCTCGGGCGGTGTGGTCTACACCTCGGGCGGGGAAACCATCGATCCGCCGTTGGCTGTGGGCGCTACCATCGCCGAGGCCGGCTTCACCTGCACGTCCGCGGAGAACGGCATCTCGTGCGTCGACGACGCAACCGGCCACGGATTTCGCATCGCGCCCGACAGCAACGAAGTCTATTGAGCGGCGACAGCAATTCGCCGTCGGAGGACATCGGACCCACCGAGTGGGGCGACAACCCGAACGGCGTCGGACCCTGGGCCGATTCCCACTTCGAACCGCCACCGGACGATCCTCGATTGGATCCCGAGCTCCTCGCCGGTGGCGACCGCCGCAACGTCGTCGACGCCTACCGCTACTGGCGGCGCGAGGCCATCGTCGACGACATCGACACTCGACGACACTCGCTGCACGTCGCTATCGAGAACTTCACCAACGACGCGAACATCGGCACGGTGGTGCGCACCGCGAATGCCTTCGCCGCCCAGGCCGTGCACATCGTCGGGCGCCGTCGATGGAATCGCCGCGGTGCCATGGTCACCGACCGTTATCAGCATCTCCATCACCACGATTCGGTGGAGGCGTTGATGGCGTTCGCCGCCGAGCAGGGACTTGTCGTCGTCGCCGTCGACAACACCCCGGGATCGGTCCCGATCGAGACGGCCCAGCTGCCGCGAGAGTGCCTGCTGCTGTTCGGTCAAGAGGGTCCGGGCGTCACCGACGGAGCCCGCGAATCGTCGTCGATGACGGTATCGATCGCCCAGTTCGGTTCCACCCGCAGCATCAATGCAGGTGTCGCCGCTGGGATCGCGATGCACGCGTGGATTCGGCAGCACGCCGACCTCGATACTGCCTGGTGACACTGCCTGGTGACACTGCGCTCATCCGGGGCGCGATGTAACGAATCAGCAACGGAAGTGGCAGGATCTTCGGTATGCAGGAGTTGTGGTCGCAGCGTGCGGACGCTGCGGAGGGGGCCGTCGTCGCACGGCACATGCGTCGGCTCTGGGGGCTGCCGGGCACGACGCTCGGAGTCGTGGCCTGGCCTCCGGTTCGCCGCGAGCGGTTGTTCCTGCGTTGGCACTACTGGTGGCAGGCCCATCTGCTCGACTGCGCGGTCGATGCCGCCGATCGCGAACTCACGCCCAAGCGCCGGCGCCGATTGAACAAGATCACTCGAGCGCATCGCACCCGCAACATCAGCGGATGGACCAACAGCTACTACGACGACATGGCCTGGCTCGGGCTGGCACTCGAACGTGCCCAGCGGCAGCATTTCGTCGGCAATCGGGGTGGCATTCAACAGATCGAGATGGAGCTGTTCGACGCCTGGGCTCCGGCCGAGGGCGGCGGCATCCCGTGGCGCAAGAAGGACGACTTCTACAACGCCCCGGCCAACGGTCCGGCCGCGATCATGCTCGCGCGCACCGGTCGACTGTGGCGCGCGCAGGAGATGTCCGACTGGATGAATCGAACTCTGTCGGACTCGCGAACCGGCTTGATCATCGACGGGGTGCACTCCACTCGCGCGATCGTCGACGCGGGCAAACAGCCCGAGGCGGAACGGGCGATCTACAGCTACTGCCAGGGGGTCGCGCTCGGCCTCGAGACCGAACTCGCGGTTCGACTCGGCGAACCCAGACATGCGAAACGCGTCCACACACTGGTCGACGCGGTGGAGAACCACCTGACCCGCAACCTCGTCATCACCGGCGGCGGTGGGGGAGACGGCGGCCTGTTCAACTCCATCCTGGCGCGCTACCTGGCCGTGGTGGCGGTGGAGCTACCGGGAGATTCGGATGCCGACGACCGAGCCCGCGAGCTCGCCGCGGCGATCGTGCTGAACTCGGCCGAGGCCGCATGGGAGAACCGACTCGAAGTGGAAGACAATCCTCTGTTCGGAGCCGACTGGACCCGCGAAGCGAGGTTCCCCGGGCAGGGGTTGCACATCGCCACCTTCACCGAGGGCACGGTGCGACCGTCCGACGTACCCGAGCGAGATCTTTCGGTCCAACTCGGCGGCTGGATGCTGATGGAAGCGGCCTATCGCGTCTCGGCTGCTGGTTTCTGAGTCGTTCCGCAGGCTTCTGCGGCCGCTACTCGACGACCTCTTCGACCTCGATGGTCTCCTCCGGTCGCGCCATTTCCTTGCGGTATTGCCAGATTCCCACGCCGGTTCCGACCACCAGCAGCACGATCATGCTGATGAGAACTGCAGGCATCAGCCACGGAATGCGTTGGATGAACGAGCCGAAGTAGAACCCGATCAGCAGCAGCACCGGTGCCCAGATGATCGCGCCGAGTGTGCTGGCGATGGTGTAGCGGCGGTGATCCATCTTGGCCGCGCCCGCGACGAGTGGGCACAGCGTGCGCACCCAGGGGATCCATCGCGCGACGAGGACGGCCCAGAACCCGTGCTTCTCGAGCAGCAGATTGACCTTGTGCAGGTTCTTCGTGTTGAGGTACTTGCCGTTCTTGCGGGCGACCAGCGTCGAGCCGGTTCGGTGGCCGATCATGTATCCCACCTGGTTGCCGGCAATCGCGGCAACCATCGCTCCGACCGAGAGGGCCCAAATGTGCCCGGTGCCCGACGCGTGGGTCGCCATCACGATTCCCGCCGTGATCAGCATCGAATCTCCGGGCAGGAACAAACCGATGATGACCGCGCACTCGATGAACACGAATGCCATCACGACGACCCAGACGACGAGGGGGCCTGCCGTCTGTAGCGGGCCGAAGCTGCCGGCTGCTTGCGTGGACACGTCCGGCAGCGCTGTTGCGCTCAGGGCGGTGGTAATCGACTGCACAGGCTCGATCACTTTCGGAGGATCTCGATCAGGACTTGGTGTCCGGGGCGTCTGCCTCGATTGCGTCGGCTGCCTCGCCGAGCGGAGTCTTACGGGCCTTGATCATTCGCTTGCCGACCTCGATGACGATCGGTAGGACGGAGACCGCCACGATGATCAGGAAGATGATGTCGACGTGCTCTCGGATGAACGCGATCTGCCCGAGCAGGTATCCCAGTACCGTCACGCCCGCGCCCCAGAGGACGCCGCCGACGACGTTGTAGGTGAGGAACAGCGAGTACTTCATGTGCGATGCACCAGCGACGACCGGCGCGAACGTCCGCACGATCGGCACGAAGCGAGCCAGGATGATGGTGATCGGACCGTGCTTCTCGAAGAACAGGTGCGACTCGTCGATGTACTTCTTCTTGAAGAAGCGAGCGTCATTGCTCTTGAACAGAGCAGCGCCGCCCTTGGTGCCGATGAGGAAGCCGACTTGATCGCCGAGAATGGCCGCGATCGGGATGAGGATGACGAGCGTCCAGATCGACGCGAACGGCTCGATCTCCGTGGACTTCGACGCTGCGATCAGACCGGCCGTGAAGAGCAAGGAATCGCCTGGTAGCAGCGGGAACAGCAGGCCCGACTCGATGAACACCACCAGCAGGAGCCCGATGAGCACCCAGTGCCCGAACGAGTTGAGCAGGTTCACCGGGTCGAGGAATCCAGGTAACAGGGCCAGATTGGTCGTCACCGATTCCGAGGCAGCTAGAAGACTCACCGCGCCCACACTACCGGCCGAAACTGGTAACTCCTGAACAGTCGGTGACGCGCGACCATGATCCCGACGACGCTTCCCTCACCGGGTACGCACGACACCGGGCGCGGCAGTTGCCATACTGCACAGGACACAATCGAACTTTCAATGGAGGAATGACGCCGTGCCTATCGCAACTCCCGAGGTCTATGCCGAGATGCTGGGCCGGGCGAAGGAACACAAGTTCGCTTTTCCGGCAATCAACTGTGTGGGTTCCGAGTCCATCAACGCCGCCATCAAGGGTTTCGCCGACGCGGGTAGCGACGGCATCATCCAGTTCTCGACCGGCGGTGCCGAGTTCGGCTCCGGCCTCGGTATCAAGGACATGGTCGTCGGCGCAGTGGCGCTCGCGGAGTTCGCGCACGTGATCGCCGCCAAGTACGACGTCACCATCGCTCTGCACACCGACCACTGCCCCAAGGACAAGCTGGACACGTACGTGCGGCCGCTGATCGCGATCTCTCAGGAACGCGTCGACGCAGGCAAGAACCCGCTGTTCCAGTCGCACATGTGGGACGGCTCGGCCATTCCGATCGACGAGAACCTCGAGATCGCCAAGGATCTGCTCGCCCGCGCTGCGGCTGCGAACATCATTCTCGAGGTGGAGATCGGTGTCGTCGGCGGCGAGGAAGACGGCGTCGAGGCCGAGATCAACGACAAGCTCTACACCTCGAACGAAGACTTCCTCAAGACCGTCGAGGCACTCGGAGCAGGCGACGCGGGCTCGCGGTACCTGCTGGCGGCCACCTTCGGCAACGTGCACGGCGTGTACAAGCCGGGCAACGTCAAGCTCAAGCCGTCCGTGCTCGCCGACGGCCAGAAGGTTGCGACGGAGAAGCTCGGCTTGGCATCGGGTTCCAAGCCGTTCGATTTCGTCTTCCACGGCGGATCGGGCTCGGCGAAGAGCGAGATCGAAGAGGCACTGGAGTACGGCGTCGTGAAGATGAACGTCGACACCGACACCCAGTACGCATTCAGCCGTCCCATTGCCGGGCACTTCTTCTCGAACTACGACGGCGTGCTCAAGATCGACGGCGAGGTGGGCAACAAGAAGGCCTACGATCCGCGCAGCTACCTCAAGAAGGCCGAAGCCGGCATGACGGCCCGTGTCGTCGAGGCGTGCAACGACCTGAAGTCCGCCGGCCGCAGCGTTTCCGCAGGCTAGAGCGGCTTCGCCGCATGTGAGCGAGGAGCCTGCGGTCGTTCCGCAGGCTCCACTCCGGCCTCGTAGCAGGCTACGAAGTTCCGCTCACGTCGGTCAGCTGCACACCTTCCACTGTTCGCCCTCCAGGCGTAGGTCGAAGGTGCGCGGCGACCGATCGTTCGGATTCGCGTCGGTGTGCGCGATCACCTGAGCGATAGCGGTGGTGGCGTCGGTGACCTGAATGGCGTCGATGCTGTCGACCGTCGGGATACTGCCCTGTTCGACAGAGACGCGGTGGACGTCGGCGAACTCGGTGTCCGGGATGTCGCGGTAGAAGGTCGCCAGATCGCCGCACGAGGTGCTGCGGAGCGTGGCCAGGTCACCTCCGGCCAGCGCTCGGGTGAACGATTCGACCGTCGATCGGATCTGCGCCTCCGGTGAGGTGTCCTCGCTCGTGCGATCGATCAGCAGGTACGCCCCGGCGGCAACAGCAGCGATCACGACCACCACGGCCACCAGCGCCGCCCACCACTTCTTGTGGCTCGACTTCCCCGGCTCCGCAGGCGGCGGGCCGACGCGCTGGGGCGTTGCCTGCTTGGATCCGGCCTGCTTCGAGCCGGCCTGCTGTGGCTCGATCTTGCGGGGTTCGACCTTGCGAGGCCCGACCGGCGGGGGCAGCTTTGCCGGGGATTTCTTCTCTGCCGCAACAGCTGTGGTCGATTTATCAGCGGTATCTCGGGGCGGAATACGACGCGGTGCCGCAGTCGGCTTCGCGATCGGCGCTGCCGGCTCGTCTGCGGGAGACCCGGCAATCTCGTCTGTAGTGGATTTGTCGGTGCTGATCTTTTCGGTCGGATCGTCGTCGACTGCCTTCGACTCGGCTGCAGTCTCTTCGGACCCGGCATCCTTTTTCGTCTTCGCCAGATCGATTTTCTCGGTGGCGGCGTCGGCCTCGGAGGGTGCATTCTTTTTCTCGTCCGGCATGCTTCTCCCTCGTCCACCTGATCTTGCAAGAGCGGTATGTCTGAAATTTCGTCAGCTGGCAGCCTATCGATGGTGTCGGTGGCCGGGCGCGAGCGATGCGGGGGTGTTCGGACACGATTCGGTGACGTAGGGGCACAATGAGCGCCATGACTTCTTTCGGTGATCTGCTCGGACCCCAACCCACACTGTTGCCCGGCGACGACGAGGCCGAATCCTCACTGCTCAACCACGAGGCCCCCGAGACGGTCGCAGCCGCGCATCCGACGGCGTCCATTGCGTGGGCCTACCTGGCCGAGGCTGCGCTCGAGTCCGGTGCCACCATTACGGCCTACGCCTACGCTCGTACCGGATATCACCGAGGGCTGGACCAGTTGCGTCGTAACGGATGGAAGGGATTCGGGCCGGTCCCGTACAGCCATGAGCCCAACCGCGGATTCCTCCGATGCGTCGCAGTCCTCGCCAAAGCCGCGCGCGACATCAACGAGAACGACGAGTACGCCCGCTGCCTCGACCTCCTCGAAGACTGTGACCCCAAGGCAGCAGAAGCGCTCGGCCTGGGCTGATCGAGCCCGCGCCAGCCGCTCGCGGGGGCGCACTCGGATGAAGGCGGGGACCGCGCGCCTGCAGCTGTCGCTGCTTCCGATCATTCAATGCGCGTTGGCCGCAGGTGTGGCGTGGTTCGTCGCGACGGACATCGTCGGTCACCAGAGCCCGTTCTTCGCGCCGATCGCCGCGGTCGTCTCGCTCGGGGTCTCTCTCGGTGCTCGCCTGCGTCGTTCGGTCGAGTTGGTGGCCGGAGTGACGGTCGGCATCGGGATAGGCGATCTGTTGATCTCGCTGATCGGTAGCGGGCCCTGGCAGATCGCCTTGGTGGTCTTACTGGCGATGTCGGCTGCGGTGTTCCTCGACGGTGGTCCGATCATCGCGATGCAGGCCGGATCGTCCGCCGTACTGGTGGCGACCTTGATTCCGCCGGGCAACATGGGCGGCCCCAACCGCATGGTCGACGCGTTGGTCGGTGGTCTGGTGGGCGTTGCGATCGTGGCGTTGATCCCGACTCATCCGGTGTGGCGTGCGCGTAAGGATGCGGCAAATGTCCTGGGGACGGCTGCGAGTGTGTTGCAGAAGGTGGCCGACGGTTTGGTGGCGAACGATCCCAAGCCGATCGAGGAAGCCTTGCGTAAGGCCAGGGCGACGCAGTCGGGTATCGATGCGCTTCGTACCGACCTCAAGGGCGGCCGGGAAATTGCCCGCATCTCGCCGATGTACTGGAATCACCGCAATCGCCTGGCCGCGCTCGCGGCGACGGCCGATCCCATCGACAATGCCGTCCGGAACATTCGGGTGCTCGCTCGACGCTCGCTGACGCTGGTGCGAGACGACGAAATTCTCGATCCACGTGTCGTCGACGAGGTGGAGAAGTTGGCGCATGCCGTGGAAGTTCTGCGGCAGATGGTTCTTGCCGATCCGGGGCAGAAGCCGGATGCGGCGGAGGCTGCCCGAGTGTTGCGTTCGGTTGCCGCCGGTGCCAAGCCGGAGTTGATCTCGAATGCGGGCCTGTCGGCGACCGTGGTGCTGGCTCAGTTGCGATCGATCATCGTCGACTTGCTGCAGGTCGCGGGCCTCAAGCGCATTTCGGCGCTCGCCACCCTGCCGCCGACGGTGAAGAATCCGCACGTTCCGCCTGAGGTGTGACCGAGCGCCTGTAGCAGTCCGACACCATTGCATATATGCGTATGTACGCATATGGTGACTCCCGGAGGTAGATACAGGCACGCAAGGGGGAGTTATGGGCGCCGGTCACGGGCACAGTCACGGAGTGGGCGGTCACTCGCCTGCAGGTGCAGGTCCGCCCAGGTCTCGCGTTCGCAAGATGGTCGTGGCGCTCGCGATTCTGGTGGTGTTCCTCGTCGTCGAGTTCACCGTAGCGTTGGCGATCGGCTCGCTCGGTCTGCTGGCCGACGCGGGCCACATGCTCACCGATGTGCTCGGTATGTCGATGGGGTTGATCGCCCTGCTGCTCGCACGCAAGGGAAGTGCAGTCGCGGCAAGAACTTTCGGCTGGCACCGCGCAGAGGTGTTGACCGCCATCGCCAATGCTGTTCTGCTGCTGGGTGTTGCGGCCTTCATCATGTACGAGGCGATATCGCGAATCGGTGACGCTCCCGAAATCCCAGGCCTACCACTCATTCTGACTGCGGCGGCCGGTCTCGTGGCCAATATCGTTGTCATGCTGCTCATTCGCGGCGACGCCAAGGATTCGCTCGCGGTCCGCGGCGCATATATGGAAGTCCTTGCCGACGCGGTCGGCAGTGTCGGGGTGCTCGTCGGCGGTGTGCTGATGCTGCTGTTCCAGTGGACCTGGGTGGACATCGTCGTGGGTGTACTGATTTCCCTGTGGGTGATTCCGCGAGCGATCAAGCTGGCAGGCTCGGCCCTGCGGATTCTCACCCAGGCAAGTCCCGCCGACGTCGACGTGGACGCGTTGACCGGCGACCTGAGCGCACTTCCCGGTGTGACGGGAGTGCACGACCTGCACGTGTGGACGCTCACCACCGGAATGGACGTGGCGACAGTTCATCTCGAGTGCGAGGGTTCGTCGTCGATGGTGCTCGATCGTGCCAAGTCGTTGTTGTCCACCTACGGCCTCGACCACGCCACCGTGCAGGTCGAGCCGGCCGCACACGGGCGAACGTGCAAGGAAGAGATCACCTGGTGACGGTGCGAACCTCGGTTCCCGGACGCCAGATGTCGATCTGCATGTGATCGTCCACCAGCGACGTCAGCACGATCTCGGTGATGTCGAGGTCGAACACGTGGTACGGCACCAACTCGCCCGGCGCCGCGTCGAATATCGGTTGCAGCACAGCGGGATCGGTGATTTCGACGGCTACTCCGCTGATCTTCGCGTCACCGCCCTCCATCGAATGATGCCCCGGGTTGCTGTGCAGCGCGAAGCGTCCGTCACGTTGTAGGTCCCGCGCCTTGGCGGCACCGAGCATCGACCCGAGGCGCACTACACCGGTGGCGTCGAATTCCACTTCGGTTCCGCTCACGCGCGGTGAGCCGTCGGCTCGGAGCGTCGCGAGCACATGGTGCTTGTTGGCGGTGAATCTGGCCCGCACCGCCGATGCCAAGTTCGGGGCTGCAGTCGAGAACTCGTTCCAGGTCGTCATGGTGACGAGTATTCGCCACCATTGCTGACACCTTGTGTCAGTAATATCGAGAAATGCGTTCCGCGCGATTGCTCCGCATCATGCTGCTGCTCCAGCAGGGGCGCACGGCGACTGCACAATCCCTGGCCGACCAGGTCGAGGTATCCGTCCGAACCATCTACCGCGACATCGGCGCGCTCGGTGCTGCAGGAGTGCCACTGTGGACCGAAACCGGCCCCGGCGGCGGTATCCGGCTGCTCGACGGGTGGCAGTCCGCACTGACCGGCATGACCGGTACCGAAACGTCGGCGCTGATGCTTCTCGGGATGCCGTCGATCGCCGCCGACCTGGGTCTGTCCGATGCCACCGCTGCGGCCGAGAGCAAGCTTCTCGGCGCACTGCCGGTTCCGTTGCGGGCGAGCGCGCAACTGTGGCGTGACCGCGTGCACGTGGACGTTCCCGGGTGGTTCACAGTGCCCGCCGCGAACGATGTCGTTCCGGTACTGGCTCGTGCGGTGCTCAGTGGTCGGGAGATCGAGATGGGTTACCGCGGTGGGAGACGGGTCGTCGGGCCGCTCGGTCTCGTGGTGAAGGCGTCGGTCTGGTATTTGGTGGCCACGCGCGGCAAGCGCATCCTGTCGTTTCGGGTCGATCGGATCGGCAGTGTCACGGAGTCGGCGAATCCGGTCATCCGGCCCGAGGGATTCGACCTCGCGCAGTGGTGGAACACGTCGATGGCGGAGTTCGATCGGTCGCTGCTGACGTATGCATGTCGTGTCCGGCTGTCCGACTCGGCAATTCGCGCTCTGCCGCGAGTGATCGGTGCTACGGCGATGCCGGCCACTGCACCGCGCGACGACGACGGGTGGACCACCGTGGACCTGATGCTCGAGAGCGAGGCAGTGGCGCTCGGACAGTTGATCGCGCTCGGTGGGGGTGTCCGGGTGCTGGAGCCGACCTCTCTGCGTAGATCTCTGCGCGACCTCGCGTCGAACATCGCACTCGACAACCGTTGAGCTACAACCAGAATCGCATCAGGTAGTTGCCGTTGCCGGCGAAGAACTCGGGAACCCCGGACAATCCGAACAGGGCGTAGATCGCTCCGAAGAAGGCGGAGTTCACTGCGGGCACGAACAGCAAGGCCACGAGTACCAGCAAGCCGTACGTCTTGAACTGGCTCAGCGATGCCCTCGTTGCGGGTGAGAGCGAGGGCTCGAGTGCGGCGTATCCGTCGAGCCCCGGTACCGGAATCAGGTTGAGAATGGTGGCCATGATCTGCAGGAACGCCAGGAAGCTGAGCCCGTACCAGAATGCGGAGTGAGTGCCGTCGGTGCCGAACAGTCTGATGACGACCAGAAGTGCAACGGCGACAACGGCATTGGCGATCGGCCCGGCCAGGGCGATGCGCCGCTGCGTCGACGCTGAGAATTGGCCGGTCCGCAGATACACGGCACCGCCTGGTAGTCCGATTCCGCCGATCGCGATGAACACCACCGGCAACACGATCGAGAGCAACGGGTGGGCGTACTTCAGCGGGTTGAGCGTCAGGTAGCCGCGGAGTTCGACCTCGCGATCCCCGGCGCGAAATGCAGTGAACGCGTGACCGAACTCGTGCAGGCACACCGAGGCGATCCAGCCGGCGAGTACCAGAACGAACACCCCGAGGCGCGCGGTGAAGGAGGTGACATCCTCGGCGGTCCACGCGAGTGCTCCGCCGACTCCTGCGACGGCGAGAACGGCGACGAACACCGGGCTCGGTAGAACTGGACTACGTCGTAGCGGGACGGTCATCGGACCAGCAACCACTCCTGATCGTGGCGGTAGAACGTGGATCTCTTTACTGTTCTGTCGCCGGCGACCCCGTCGCGCAGCAGTTGCGCTGCCGGGGAACCGAGTTGCATCGCGCGCCCGCTCACCCAACGGCGGGGCAACAGACGTCGGCGGCCGATCACTCGCGCGCGCAAGCCCGGCATTTCCGGGGTGGGTGCCACCTCGACTCCTGGTACGACGCCGGCGAACAGGCGGGTGTCGTCGACGTAGGCCTCGCCCTTGAGTTCCGCGCCGTCGGCACCGCCGAGCAGCGCTCGACCGACGACGGCTTTACCTGCATCGTCGCGAATCAGGGGCGTGCTCGACGCAGTCCCGGTGAGCGCCACTTTGGCGGCGCGTGACCCGGTGCCGAGTTTGTAGATGTGAGCTGCGTTGGTCGCAGTCTCCGGTACGAAGGCGACTTCGACGTGCAGGCGGTCGGTACGCATCAAGCGGGTCAGGACTGCGGCCAGGGAGGCGTCGTCGCCCAGGACGATGATGCGGGGTGCGGGAGCGGATTCGATGTCGGAGAAGATCGCGCTGCAGTCGTCGTCGGTCGGTACTGCGTCGGCGCTGCGCAGTGGGACGTCGGTCAGCGTGATCGGCAGCAGCGGGTTGCCGCACTGCAGAACAAACGGTGTCACGGCGCTCCTAGGTCTGCGATGAATCCTCGTCACGACCATAGTGCCCTCGTTTGGGCTCCACCGTAGCGGCATGCGGGCCAGCTCACCGGCTCGGCTAGACTGTTCCCCCGGCCACTGTCGCGCCTGCGACAAATGGTGACTGCTGCATTCGTTCGAGCAAATCTGCAGCACGTCCTCGCACGAAAGCAACGTAGGAGAGCACATGCCGGCGATAGTCCTGATCGGCGCCCAGTGGGGCGACGAGGGCAAAGGCAAAGCCACCGACCTTTTCGGCGAACGACTTCAGTGGGTCGTTCGCTACCAGGGCGGCAACAACGCCGGCCACACCGTGGTTCTTCCCAACGGAGACAAGTTCGCGCTGCACCTGATTCCGTCTGGAATCCTCACGCCAGGAGTCAAGAACGTCATCGGCAACGGCGTCGTCGTCGATCCCGGTGTGTTGCTGACCGAGCTCGACGGGCTCGAGAAGCGTGACGTCGACACCTCGAACCTGCTACTCAGCGCCGATGCGCACCTGATCATGCCGTACCACGTGGCCATCGACAAGGTGACCGAGCGCTTCCTCGGTGCGAAGAAGATCGGCACCACCGGCCGCGGCATCGGGCCCTGCTACCAGGACAAGATCGCTCGCGTCGGAGTTCGGGCCGCCGATGTGCTCGACGAGAAGATCTTGACCCAAAAGGTCGAGGCTGCACTGGAATTCAAGAACCAGGTGCTCTCGAAGATCTACAACCGCCGTGCGTTGGATTCGCAGCAGGTGGTCGACGAGGTGCTCGAGCAGGCCGAGGGCTTCAAGCACCGCATCACCGACACCAGGTTGCAGCTCAACCTGGCTCTCGAGCGCGGCGAGACCATTCTGCTCGAGGGGTCGCAGGGCACGCTGCTCGACGTCGATCACGGCACGTACCCCTACGTGACGTCCTCGAACCCGACCGCAGGCGGCGCGTCCGTCGGTTCCGGCATCGGGCCCAACAAGATCGGGACCGTGCTCGGCATTCTCAAGGCCTACACGACGCGTGTCGGCTCGGGCCCGTTCCCGACGGAGCTGTTCGACAATTACGGTGAGTACCTGGCGAAGCAGGGCGGCGAGGTGGGCGTCACCACCGGTCGTGCTCGGCGCACCGGTTGGTTCGACGCGGTCATCGCGCGGTACGCCACCCGCGTCAACGGCATCACCGACTACTTCCTGACCAAGCTCGACGTGTTGTCCAGCCTGGACACCGTTCCTATCTGCGTTGCCTACGACGTGGACGGTGTGCGGCACGACGAAATGCCGATGACGCAGACCGGCTTCCATCACGCGAAGCCGATCTACGAAGAGATGCCCGGTTGGTGGGAAGACATCTCCGGTGCCCGCACATTCGAGGAACTGCCGATCAACGCGCAGAACTACGTCCTGCGTCTTGAGGAGCTGTCGGGTGCGCACATGTCGTGCATCGGCGTTGGGCCGGGTCGGGACGAGACCATCGTGCGACGGGACATTTTGCGGTAGGCATTTCAACCGAGACATGGCCCCGAGGCGTTCAGCCTCGGGGCTTTTTCGTGCGCCTCGGGCGACGTATCAACGCTGAATCTCAGTGGCGCTGCCGAAACAGCGGACACTTTTGGAAAATTGTGCCGAATAATGATGGTTCCGCTATTGAGCATGGTCTGACCAGTGCTGGCGTGCACCGAAGCGGGAAATTCCACGTCCTCTGATGCTTTACATTGGGCATTGATGTGTAAACGCATAGTCCGAAATGACCGACCAAAAAGTCTTCTGGACTTTTACTCTCACATGAGTAACAGGCCAGGTAGCCATTGCGAAACAATGAGCATCGCACCAGTTGCGGAGGCCTCTTCAGATGGCCGACGACCCGCCCGGGTCACCCCCTCACCCGGCCTGTTCTCGAAGGCCTACGAAGAAAGCAGAACGTACATGAACAAGGCAACCAAGGGTGCAGTAGCGGCAGGGGCGGCGGCGGTACTGCTGCTGGGTGGTATGGGATCGCTGGCTTTGTGGAACGACAGCGAGACGCTCGGTGGTGGAACGATCACCTCCGGAGACCTTCGCCTCACTCTCGACGAGGACTCCGTGAATTGGCAAGACGTCTCTTACGACGTCACGCCCGTGGACATCAATATCGACACGTTCCGCATCGTGCCGGGTGACACGGTCGCATATACGGCTGACTTCTTGGTCGAGGCCGAGGGTGAAAACCTGACCGCGAATCTGACAGCTGACATCAGCAATGTCGTCGACGTCGAATCACCGGACTCGGCCGAATTGCTTGCCGCCATCACTACATCTGTTGCCGCCACCGACGCTGCCGACAATCCTCTGCCTACGGATGGTGCGGGAACTGCCGTGATCACGCGAACGACGAGCGCACCCGCTGACCAAATCATCAGCGTCGAGGTTCGATTCACATTCGATCGCAACACCGGTGAATTGGCGGGCCAGACCGGCACCGAGGCGCAAGACCAGAGCATCGATCTGTCGGAGTTCACCCTCGATCTCACGCAGATCCGTCCGCTCTGAATTCTGGTTCCTTTGAAACACGGTCGATACTGGGCGCTGGCAGCCGCGTCCGTCCTTGTGGTGAGCTTCGGCTCGGCACGGGTGACGGGCGCGCTGTGGCGCGATGAAGAGGTGATCGGGGGCGGCACCATCACCTCGGGAACCTTGGACATCAAGCTGGGCCCCGAGGGTGCGGTCGACTTTCCGAATTTCGTCATCCCGGGGCTGGGAAACGAGGCCCTCACTCCAAACGGGTTCGCGCAAGCGCCACTGCTGATTCGCAACAACGGAACCACCCCCTTCAACTTCCGGCTTCAGAACACCACCGTCGGAGGGGCGCTTCCCTTCACGCTGGCGGCGAGCACCGTCGCGAACGCTGAGGAATGCCCGTCCACGGGAGCCCCCATGGGCGCGACAGTATTGTTCAACGGTAATGCGGCGGGTGCTCAGGTGCCGGTCGCGCCTGCAGCCCGTGCGCTCGCCCCAGGTGCGAGCGAGGTGTGGTGCTTTCGTCTCACCACCTCCGATCAACCACCCCAGAGCGCTACTTCCACAGTGACGTTCTCTTTCCGAGCGGATCAGGCATGACCACCGACGACACCGACGTCATCCCGGTCGTTTCCGTGCGCGACGACGAGGACGAGCACACCGGCGTGTGGTGGTGGGTCAGTCGGGTCGGCTCGTACACCCTTCTTGCGGTGATGGTGCTGATTCTTCTGGCTACCGTCGTTGTCCCACGAATCACCGGCTCGACTCCTTACACCGTCCTGACTCAGTCGATGGAGCCGACGTATCCGCCCGGCAGCTTGATCGTCGTGCGGCCCGTCGAGCCGAACGAACTCGCTGTCGGAACGCCGATCACCTACCAAATACGTTCGGGTGAGCCCGAAGTGGTGACGCACCGCATCGTCGCCACTCGGCAGAGCGGCCGCGGTGAACTCACGTTCATCACGCGGGGTGACAACAACGGTGCTGACGACGAGAACCCGGTGCAGGTGGGTCAGATTCGCGGGGAAGTTTGGTACTCGGTTCCGTACATGGGCTACGTCAACAACT
Source organism: Rhodococcus sp. Leaf278 (assembly GCF_001426085.1). Taxonomy (GTDB): domain Bacteria; phylum Actinomycetota; class Actinomycetes; order Mycobacteriales; family Mycobacteriaceae; genus Rhodococcoides. The sequence continues at coordinate 69,490 of NZ_LMRR01000007.1, read as the reverse complement.
GGCTCAACGGCGAGCAACGCAAGATCACGGTCGCGGTCATCGTCGTCGGTCTGTTCGGCTATGCGCTGGTGATGTTCGTCGGAGCTGGTGTGGACCGTCACCGGAGCCGGAAGGAGCAGGCGCGGTGAAGCACAGTACGTTCGTCGCCTGCACCGCAGCTTTCGCGGGCAGTTCGGTTGTTCTGCTGATGGGTGCTGGTCCAACACAAGCGGCACAGACGATCAAGTACAGCGCCGACGGCGAGCGGTGGGATACCGATTTCACAAGCCCGTTGTTCGACAAGGACATTCGGTGGGTTCCACAGGACTCTCGCAGTTCGCAGTTTCATGTATTCAACGACACTGACACCGGCGGGCGGTTGTGGGTGTCTCTCGACAGTGACAATCCGGCATTCGTTCGCGCCCTCGATGTCTCGATCGGTGACGCCGTGACCGAGTCGTGCGCACTGACCATCATCGCTGCCGGGGAGAAGAAACGTATCGACGTGGTCGTAGCGATGTCCGAAGCAGCAGGCAACGACACTCGAACCTCCACCGCACGAATTGATCTGGTTCTGCAGTGGGACAACAGCATGAGCGACGTGTGCCCGGAGCTGTCGGGTGCACGGACGGATATGGAAGGGGCGCAGTCCTGATGGCGCGTCACGGTAGCGGTTCCGATGCTTCGAGCGGCCTCCGCCGGATCGGCATAGCCCTGATCAGCGCGCGGGCTCGGGCCATCATGTCGATCGGTATCGTCCTCGGCCTCGGTGCCGTGGGAACCCTTGCCGCTTGGTCGGATACGGCAACAGCGACGTCGGGCGTGTTCACAACGGGGCGGATCGACATCAAGTTGGGCAACCCAGCGGTGGACAACGACCCGTCGGCCTTCACTACTTCGATGACGAAAGTGGATCTTTTTCCGAATGACACGCGTTCAGCGAACTTGATCGTTTCGAACTCGGGAAGTGTTGGATTCACCTACTCGATCGCGGCCGCAGTCAGTAGCACCACGGGATTGGGAGCCCTTCTCAACTCCTCGGTCTACCTGGGTTCTGCTGACGGTACGAACACCGGATGTAGCGGCACGCTGCTATCTACAGTGACCGGACTATCCACGCCGCAAACGTTTTCACATCAGAATCGATCAATCGCGGGCCAAGGCACCACGCTTCCGCTTCCTCCTCCTGTGACCGAGACTCTTTGCTTCGTTGTGAAGATGGTCGGTGCTGCGCCGTCCACTCCTGCAACCGGTACCATCACTTACACCCTCACTGCGACGTCGAGCTAGGCATGTCGGAGATTCCCGAAGGCCATGCGCCGACTGCCACCCCGCGATCTCGAGCTCGGCTCTTTCGCGAAATCGCCTTGAGCGTAGGAGCATTCGCCGGGCTAATCTGCGTCTTGTTAGCGCTCGCCGCTGTGTTCTTCGGAATAACCCCCTTGATCTTCCGTTCCGGGTCCATGGCACCGGCCATCGATACCGGTGCTCTCGCCTTGAGCAAGAAGACTCCCGCAACCGAAATCCAAGTCGGCGACATCGTCAACGTCACCAATGCGGCGGGCAACGGCATCACCCACCGAGTGGTCGAGATCGGAGCAGTGGGGACCGACAGCGCGCAGCTGATTCTTCAGGGCGATGCGAACTCTGACGCCGACGTGGAAACGTACATAGTCAGCGAAGCCGGACGCGTGATCTACAGCGTTCCGAAACTGGGCTACGCGGTGACCTGGCTCAGCGGTCCGGTCGCGGTCTTCATCGGGGGGATCCTCGTCGGGGTTCTGTTGATGTTGGCGTTCAGACCTGCAAGTCGCCGAGATACCGAGCCGGACACTCCGCGATCCGAGAAGCGGACATTGGGGCGCCACAGTAAGTCTCCGCTGACCGTGGTGCTTGCCATTGCGGCTGTGAGCGCAGTGGGGATCTCCGCATCGAACACACCTACAACCCTTGCGGCTGGACAAGATACGGCAACGGCCCTCAGCGGCACCTTCACCACTGCGTTGCCGATTCCAGCACCGCTGTCTCTGGCGTGTGCAAATGACCAGCGGGGGCTTCTCGGTGCTATTCGCTTCGTGAATCTCACTTTCCCATCACGGGGGGCGCAGTACACCTACCAGTTGACATTGAAGAAGGCCGGCGAGAACGACCGTGAGTTCGCGGTGGCCGGGACCGCTGCTACCGGGGTAGTCATAACTCAAGCAGTGGAAAACGGAGCGCTGCTGGAACTGCTGCCGCTTCCGCTGGCACCGGTGCTCGACGGCGTTTACACCGCATCCATCCGAACCAAATCGGGCACGAGATTTTCACTGCCGAGTCCCACCGTGACCATAACCATGAGCAACGGTCTGCTCCTCGGATTGGCTGCCAGTGCGCGGTGCGGAGGCACCGCTGCCGCCGCCCGCAGCGCCCCGCAGGCCATCGTTCCCGAGGCGACCACTCCGTCCGCTACGACGCCCGCCCCCGCGGTAACGTCTCCGCTCGTCCCGGAGTCGACCACCGCACCCGCCCCGACCACGACGGACCCCTCGCTCACCGAGGAGTTCCCGGTTCCGGCGGTCGAGGTTCCGCCGACCACGACTATCCCCTCGACCACCACCGACACACCTGCCGCCGCCCCGGCGTCGGTACCGGAAGAGACCACGACCACCCCGCCGGCTCCTGCGGTTCTGTTCGCCCCGCAGACGTCCCCGTCAGGCACCGCGACTGCCCAGGTTGTCGACATCGACGGCGCTCCCACGCTGCAGATCGTCGACACCGCCGGCACCGTTCAGTACAGCGCCCCCGCTACTTCCAGTGACGCCTACGGCTACGGCGTCAACTGGTCGGGGGAGCAGCTGTGGCTACTCGGCCCCGATCAGCTCGTTCGTCTCGACGGCACTGGCGGTTCGTGGTCGCGGACGCTGGTCGATCCGACAGCTACCGATCAGATTCCAGCAGACATTCTTGCGCTGTTGAACTAGCGATTCATACATATATCTCCGAATCGAACTGCGCATCTGCTCGACGGCGTGGATAATTACCGTCAGATAAAGCGACGGAAGGTCGGGCGATGACTGAGAAATTCAATGGATTGGAAGTTTTCAGCTACCAATTCGATCGCTTCGCTTACGAGCACCCGTGGATCGGCGCGCAGGCCGGTGAATTCATGCTCGGTCCCGAGGGTGGGGGGATGCTCGAATTCACGCATGCGACCGTGTTCGCGCTACCCGAAGGCGGCGCGCACGAGGTGCACGGGCCCATCCTGGACTGGTACCTGGGGCACGGGGGACCCTATGGCGCACTTGGCTATCCGATCAGCAACGAGCGTCCGACACCCACCGGTTCCGGCAGGTACAACCTCTTTCAGCGTGGAGCCATCGGTTGGTTGCCGGAAGTGGGTGCGTTCACCATCGGCGGCCGATCGGATGAATCGGACGTCAGCCCTGGACCGGACGCTGTAATGGTTTCGGCAGTCGACGGCTCTATCTCTTCGCTTGAAATATCAGCCTGAAAACAATTCCTGTTCCCCGTTTCGATCCACTTATCCGGTCGCGAGGTTTCGAATTGAAATAGCGGCAATTTAGAACAATGTGGGCTCATCGAATCCGGGAACTCCTTCGATACCCAAAATTATTTGTTTTGTATTCGCTCCGCCCGGTGCCGAGAAACCGCCGACTTCGGTGCCCGCGCCGAGTACTCGATGGCACGGAACGATGATCGGCACCGGATTTCGACCGAGTGCTCCACCCACCGCTTGCGCTGCCCCGGGCTGGCCGAGTCGGCGGGCGATGTCGCCGTAGGTGAGCGTCGAGCCTCGGACAATCTCGCTGCACACGGTGTACACCGAGGCGTCGAACTCGGAGACGTCGAGAATCAACGGAATCGACGTCATGTCGACGGCTTGTCCGTTCAGTAGTCCGACAATTCGATCGATCGCATCGGCCGCGAGTGCATCGACCGGCCGTTCTGTCGCAGAGAAGACGGACAAGTAGTCGATCATCGCCTCGTCCGACGGTTCGGGCAGCGCAACGGCGACCACTCCGTCTTCGGTCCAGGCGATACCGCAGCGGCCGATGGCGGTGTCGAAGAGCGTGTAGCTCGGCATGGGCCCAGTATCCACCTGCGCCAGATGAGCAGTCCAGTTGAACCCGGAATGGACTTGAATGTTGGAGGCCAGTACGCGGATACTGGACACCATGGCCTCCAGAGTCCTCAATGCAACGTCACTGGCCCGCGATCTCGGCAGCTGGCGCGGCGACGCGTCCGCGGATGGATCCGGTAAGCGCAAGGCCTCGCGTCCGACGTATCGCGCGTTGGCGGACGGCGTTCGTCTGCTCATTCACGACGGCCGTATTCCGCTCGGTGTCGGTCTGCCCAGCGAGCGTGATCTATCGGCGGCGCTCGATCTGAGCCGCACTACGATCACGTCCTCCTACTCGGTGCTGCGCGACGAGGGCTATCTGATCAGCAAGCAGGGCTCACGCAGCACGGTCGCGCTGCCCGCTGCTCCCACCCCGAACGGGCTGCTGATTCAGTCGACGTCGCCGTCGGGTCCGGTGGTGGACATGTCCCATGCGGCGATGTCGGCCGCGGACGGAACCATGACGGCCGCCTACGAGTCTGCGCTGCAAGCACTTCCGGCGTATCTTCCGACGCACGGTATGGAGCCCATCGGTCTGGCGGTGTTGCGCGAGGCAATCGCACAGCGCTACGTCGAACGTGGCCTACCGACCACTGCGGATCAGATCATGGTCACGTCCGGTGCGCAGCAAGCGGTTCGGCTTCTGCTGGGCACCCTGACCTCGCCCGGCGACCGCGTGCTGATCGATCACCCGACGTACCCGAATGCCTTGGAAGCCATCAGGCGGGTGGGGGCTCGCCCCGTGCCGGTGCCGGTGCGCCCCGCGGACGGCGATTGGGATCTCGAAGGAATTCGCAGCGCTGCAAGACAAACGGCAGCCAAGGTGGCATACCTGATTCCGGACTTCCACAACCCGACCGGTCAGGTGCTGGGTGCCGAGGGGAGGGCCGAACTCGCGCGCATCACCCGCGACACGCGGATGACGCTGATCGTCGACGAGACCATGGTGGACCTGTGGCTCGACGCGCCGCCGCCACCCCCGGTCGCGTCGTTCGGGCGGGTCTCCGGTTCGGATATCGTCACGATCGGTTCGGCGTCCAAGTCGTTCTGGGGTGGCCTGCGCATCGGATGGATCAGGGCGCATCCCTCGCTCGTCTCGCAGCTCGCAGGATCGCGGGCAGCACACGACCTCGGAACTTCGATCATGGATCAGCTGGCGTCGTCGTTCCTGCTGCAGGATGCGGAACCGGCGCTCGAGCTGCGACGGTCCCAGCTGCGTGAGCGTCGAGACATTCTCGAAGATGCTCTGGCCGAACATGTTCCGGACTGGCGTTATCGCCGTTCCGAGGGTGGGATGTCGTTGTGGTTGCAGCTTCCCGCGCCGGTATCGAGTGCGTTGGCCGCGACGGCCCCCGCATTCGGCGCGGTGCTGGCGGCGGGACCACGATTCGGCGTCGAGGGTGCGTTCGAGCGCTATCTCAGGCTGCCGTATACCCGTGAGCCACAAGAACTTCGGGCCGCGGTTGCGGCGACGGCCGCAGCGTATCGAGCCTTGGCCCCGAGTGCCGAAGCGGAGCAGCCGGCCCTGGTGTTCTGAGCTGCCCTGTTCTGACGGCGAACTCGAAGTTATGGACGGAAATCAGCTGAAAACTGTCCACAACTTCGAGTTCGGCGGGACCATCAAACCCAGACCGACCCGATGTCGGTGGCAGTGGACGGCGGCGGCGTCGGGACACCGTTCTCGGTGCGGGAGAACCGCGGTGCCGGACGGTGTTGCGTGACGCCGTCGATGTCGATGAGCGAGTCGCGATCCTTCAGGTGTGGGTGGCTCGGTGCCTCGGCGAATGTGAGGACCGGCGACACGCAGGCGTCGGTGCCGTCGAAGATCGCGGCCCATTCGTCGCGGGTCTTGGTCAGGAATGTCTGCGTGAACTTCTCGCGCAACTCCGGCCAGCGCGACTTGTCCATCTGCGACGGCAGGTCGGCTTCGGCGAGGCCGAGTCCGGTGAGCAGCTGAGTGTAGAACTGTGGCTCGAGGGAGCCGACTGCCATGTACCGGCCGTCGGAGGTCTCGTAGGTGTCGTAGAACGGTGCGCCCGTATCGAGAAGGTTGGTGCCGCGGTCGTCGCTCCAGGCTCCGACGCCACGCCAGCCCCAGATCATGTGTGACAGAGCAGCGGTGCCGTCGACCATGGCTGCGTCGACCACCTGGCCCTGACCGGAATTCTGTCGCTCGTACAGCGCGGCCATGATGCCGAAGACGAGGAACATCGATCCACCGCCGAAGTCGCCGACCATGTTCAGCGGCGGCACCGGACGCTCACCCGCACGGCCGATCGCGTTGAGCACTCCGGTGACGGAGATGTAGTTGATGTCGTGGCCGGCGGTGTGCGACCAGGGGCCTTCCTGGCCCCAGCCGGTCATGCGACCGTAGACCAGGCGCGGGTTGCGAGCGAGGGCGTCGTCGGGGCCGAGTCCGAGTCGCTCGGTGACGCCGGGCCGGAACCCCTCGATCAGCACGTCGGCACGCTCGACGAGGCCGAGAACCTTCTCGATGTCGGCGGGGTCCTTGAGGTTCGCCTCGACGATGGTGCGGCTGCGCAGCTGGTGGTCGTGCGGAGAGACCTGGCCAGCGCGTTGCACGCGAACGACGTCTGCGCCGAGGTCGGCCAGCAGTAGCGCGGCGTGTGGGCCGGGGCCGATACCTGCGAGTTCGACGACGCGGAGCCCTGTGAGCGGTCCACCAGTGTTCGACACGGTTAATTGCCTCGTTCCGACTCGTCAGCTGCGAATGTGAATGGAGACTAACTTGTACTAGGTCGTCCAACCGATTGGGGTGTGGATAATAGGGCTGTGACTGCCCCAGATCCCGTCCGCATCGGTACTCCGCTCACTCCCGGGGCCACCCGGGTGATGCTGCTCGGCTCAGGTGAGCTGGGCAAAGAGGTGATCATCGCCTTCCAGCGTCTCGGCGTCGAGGTGATCGCCGTCGATCGCTACGACAACGCTCCCGGCCATCAGGTCGCCCATCATGCGTTCACCATCGACATGAGCGACCCGGAAGAGCTTCTGGCGCTGATCGATTCGCAGCAGCCCGACTTCGTGGTCCCGGAGATCGAGGCCATTGCCACCGACGCCCTCGCCGAGGTCGAAGCCCGCGGCCGGAGCGTGGTGATCCCCACGGCTCGCGCGACGCAGTTGACGATGAACCGCGAGGGCATCAGGCGATTGGCCGCCGAGGAACTCGGGCTGCCGACCTCGCCCTACGCTTTTGCCGATTCGTTGGACGACGTTCGACAGGCGTTGTCCACCATAGGTTTTCCGGCCGTCATCAAGCCGGTCATGTCGTCGTCCGGCAAGGGGCAGTCCGTCGTTCGCAGCGACGCCGATGTCGAGGCCGCCTGGGAGTACGCACTGAAGGGTGGCCGCGTCGACCTCGGCCGCGTGATCGTCGAGGGATTCGTCGACTTCGATTACGAGATAACACTTCTCACTGTACGCGCCGTCGACGGGACCTTCTTCTGCGAGCCTATCGGCCACCTGCAGGAATCAGGCGACTACATCGAGTCCTGGCAGCCGCAACCGATGTCCGACGCGGCCCTCGCCGGGGCGCGCGACGTCGCCGAGCGGATCACGACGGCACTGGGTGGGCGCGGGTTGTTCGGGGTCGAGCTGTTCGTGCAGGGCGACACCGTGTACTTCTCCGAGGTCAGCCCCAGGCCGCACGACACCGGCCTGGTAACGCTACGCACACAACGGTTTTCGGAGTTCGAGCTGCATGCCCGCGCCGTACTCGGTTTGCCGATCGACACGACGCTGCTCTCGCCGGGTGCGTCGGCGGTGATCTACGGCGGTGTCGATGCGGACGGCATTTCCTTCGAAGGCGTCGCCGATGCATTGGCGGTTCCCGAGACCGACCTGCGGCTGTTCGGCAAGCCGACGAGCTTCGTCCGGCGCCGGATGGGTGTTGCGGTGTCGACGGCGTCGGACATCGAGACTGCGCGGAGCCGGGCCCGCGAGGCAGCAGGCAAGGTTCGTCCTGTCGTCTGATCCGGCACAGGGCACACTGAGCTCATGAGCGCGCTCGGAGAAGTTCTGGTCGGCCTGGCGATTCTGGTCGGCCTCGTCGGTATCGTCGTCCCGATTCTGCCCGGCACCATCTTGATCTTCGCGGCGGTCGCGGTGTGGGCGTGGATCACCGGCGGAGCGGCCGCGTGGACGGTGTTCGCGATAGCGACGGTGCTGCTGGTTCTGAGCGGGGTCGTGAAATACACCTGGCCGGGTCGTCGGATGCGGGAGGCAGGCGTGCCGATGCGATCGCTGATGGTCGGCGGCCTGCTCGGCATCGTCGGATTCTTCGTCATCCCCGTCGTCGGGCTCTTCATCGGCTTCATCGCGGGCGTCTACGTGGCCGAAGTGCCCAGGCACCGTAACCATTCCGAGGCCTGGCGCTCGACCGTGCATGCCACCAAGGCTGCGGGATTGTCGATTCTGGTGGAGCTGTTCGGCGCGTTGCTCGCCTCCGCAGTGTGGCTCGGCGGGGCGTTACTGGTCTAGCTCACGCGATACCAGGCCCGGGCATTACCGTCGAGCACGGCGGGTAGGTCGCCGCCGACGGCGTGGGTGATGATGTCGAGGTCGGTCTCCGAGAACGGGCGTGGGGCTCGGGTACCCGGTAGATCGGTTCCGAACATCAACGCCGCGGGGTTGACGCGGTGGATCTGCTGCAGTGTGTCGGCGATGTCGAGATCCACGCGGCCGAATCCCGTTGCCTTGACGCGTACTCCGCGGTCGACGAGGTTCAGCAGGTAGGGCAGACCCTGTGCGGACAGGCCCAGATGATCGATGCTGACCGCAGGCAGTTTCACGAGAATGGGTTCGAGCGAGAGCAGTAGGGACGCATCGACGTACAGCTCGGCATGCCACCCGACGAGCTCGTGCACGCGACGCGCTTGGGTGGTGAGCATCTCGACGTCCGTCTCACCGCGCTTGAGGTTGAACCGCATACCGCGCACCCCCGCCTCGTCGAGCGCGACGATGTCCTCGTCGGAGCAGTCCGGATCGATCTGAGTCACGCCCACCCAGCCGCGCCCGAGGGTCTCCAACGCAGCCAGCAGGTAGCTCTGGTCGGTGCCCTGGAACGATCCCGACACCACCGCACCGCCGGTGATGCCGAGCCCGTCCACGTCGTACAGATAATTGGAGACGGTGTAGGGATCGGGCAAGAATCCGTGGTTCTCGATCAGCGGAAACCGGGGGTCGATGATGTGTAGGTGGGCGTCGAACACGGGTCCCAGCATGCCAGCTCGCGGATTCGACGTCGCGGCCCCCTGTCGCGGTGTTTGAATGCGAAACATGAAACCGGAGACCACTGTCGTTCTCGACGGCTACACCTATTTCGAATGTCCACGCTGGCACGAAGGGAGGATCTGGGTATCGGACTTCTACAGCCATCGCGTCGTATCCGCCCTCGAGGACGGTTCCGATGTGCGCGTCGAAGCCGAGGTGCCGAACCAGCCGTCGGGGCTCGGTTGGCTGCCCGACGGGCGGTTGCTGATCGTCTCGATGCGCGACTACAAACTGCTGCTGCGGGAGAACGACGGTTCGTTGACCGTCCATGCCGACCTGTCGACGTACGTGACAGCGAACCTCAACGACATGCTCGTGGACGCGCAGGGCCGCGCCTACATCGGCAATTTCGGGTTCGACCTGATGAACTTCGCGCCCGTCGAGACGGCCGATCTGATTCGCGTCGACCCGGACGGTTCGGCGCACGTCGTGGCGTCGGATCTGTACTTCCCCAACGGGATGGCGTTCACGAATTCCGGCGAACTGCTGGTCGACGAGACGGTCGGGAACCGGGTCAGTGCGTTCGCGATCGGTGAGGACGGTTCATTGGGGGAGCGGCGTGACTGGGCGACATTCGGTGAGCTGCCGTCGTCGACGGACATGGCAACGGCTTTGGGTGAGGTGAAAGTGGCCGCCGACGGCTGTTGCATCGACACCGACGGCACGATGTGGATCGCCGATGCGCTGGGTCAGCGGGTGCTGCACGTTGCGCAGGGCGGAGAGGTGCTCGACCAGCTCGATTTCGATCTCGGCGTCTTCGCCTGCGGACTCGGCGGATCCGACGGGCGCACACTGTTCGTCTGCGCTGCACCGGATTTCAACGAGCATCAACGCAAGATCGAAACCGAGGGAAAGCTATTGGCGGTTCGGGTGTAGGTGCCGAAGGCAGTGGTGTGGCTATGTGCCGCAGAGGGCACTCAACCACACCACTGCCGCAGGCACTCAGGCCTTGTCGGGCTCGGAGGCCTTCAGCATGTCCTCACGCTCGACGACCTTGACGCGCTCGCGGCCTTCTTCTTCGCCGAGGGACCGTTCGTGGGCGTCGAGGCGGTACCAGCCGTCCCAGGTGGTGAAGGGAACCTGCTTGCCTTCGAGGAACGAGGTGACGGCATCGAGATCGGGCTCGGCGGCACCGGTGAAGTTCGGCGCATCCTCGAGCAGGTTCGCGACCGTTTCGTTGGCGTCGCCCTTGGTGTGGCCGATGAGGCCGACGGGTCCGCGCTTGATCCAGCCGGTGACGTACGTGGCGGGCACGGGCGTGGTGGAGTGCGGTGATTCGACCACTCGTCCGGCTTCGTTGGGGATGGTGCCTGCCTGCTCGTCGAACGGGAGCGCGCTGATGTTCTGGCTGAGGTAGCCGACGGCGCGGTAGACGGCCTGAACGTCCCAGTCGTTGTACTTGCCGGTGCCGCGGACGTTGCCGGTGCCGTCGAGCTCGGTGCGTTCGGTGCGCAGACCGACGACCTTGCCGTCCTCACCGAGAATCTCGCTGGGCGACTCGAAGAAGTGCAGGAACAGCTTGTGCGGGCGGTTGCCGACGTCGCGGATGGCCCAGTCCTGGAGGGTGTTGGCGACCATGTCGACCTGCTTGGAGTTGCGGCGGGCCTGCTCGGAGCCTTCGTCGTAGTCGATGTCCTCGGGGGCGACGATGACCTCGATGTTCGGCGAGTGGTCGAGCTCACGCAGTTCGAGCGGGGTGAACTTGGCCTGGGCCGGTCCGCGGCGACCGAAGACGTGTACTTCGAGGGCCTTGTTGGCCTTGAGGCCTTCGTAGACGTTGGCGGGGATTTCGGTGGGGAGCAGTTCGTCGCCGGTCTTGGCGAGGACGCGTGCGACGTCGAGGGCGACGTTGCCGACACCGAGCACGGCGACCTTCTCGGCCTCGAGGGGCCAGGTGCGCGGCACGTCGGGGTGGCCGTCGTACCAGGAGACGAAGTCGGCGGCACCGTAGCTGCCGTCGAGTTCGATGCCGGGGATGTTCAGTGCACGGTCGGCGTTGGCTCCGGTGGAGAAGATGACGGCGTCGTAGAAGCGGCGCAGGTCGTCGAGGTTGATGTCGTTGCCGTAGTCGATGTTGCCGAGCAGGCGTACCTGGGGCTTGTCGAGCACCTTGTGCAGGGCGGTGATGATCCCCTTGATGCGCGGGTGGTCGGGGGCAACGCCGTAGCGAATGAGCCCGAACGGAGCCGGCATCCGCTCGAAGAGGTCGATGCTCACGCCCGGTCCGCTGACATTGTGGTCGGACTTCATGAGCGCGTCGGCGGCATAGATGCCGGCCGGTCCGGCACCGACGATGGCGACGCGGAGTGGACGAGTCTGATCAGTCATGTGCAGCGAGCTACCTTCTTCGAGGGAAGTGCGGACACCCCAGCATAAATTAAGGACTACCTGAGCTGGGGCAGTGGGCAACTTGCCGTATTCCCCGGTTTCGGGTAGGAATTGCTCTGTGCAGACGACATTCCTGGTCCGACGGTTCACCGTCGACTTCTGTCGTACCTGCACCAACATGTGTTGTCGGTGAACTGACCCGACGCCCTTCCCCTCCCTGAACAGGACGGGACCCTCTTTCGACGGCAGCGCTGCCTGAATCAGCCCTTTCGCCGTGCACAGATTCGAGGACACATGACCACCCTGGAACAGACCGTCACCCTCACTCTCGACAAGCTCGGCCCGTCCTTCGGTGCCGAGGTCATCGGCCTCGATGTCGCCTCGGCGTCCGATGCGCAGATCCACGCCGTCCGCCGAGCCCTCGTCGAACACAAGGTTCTGGTGCTGCGCGGGCAAACGCTCGACGACGCGGCACACGTCGAATTCGGCCGTCGTCTCGGAGACCTCACCGCCGGGCACCCGGTACACGACAGTGGCCACGTCGCCCCCGAGGTCTACGCGCTCGACAGTCAGGACAACGGGTTCGCCGACGTCTGGCACACCGACGTGACGTTCATGGAGCGTCCGCCGATGGGTTCGATCCTGCGGCCCGTCGTCCTGCCACCACACGGCGGCGACACCAACTGGGCCGACAGTCAACTCGCCTACGAGTCGCTGTCCGAGCCCGTTCGCCGAATGATCGACGGACTCACTGCAATTCACGACGGCAACCGCGAGTTCGGCTATTACCTCGCGCAGAAGCGCGGCGGCAAGGGCAATGTGTGGGACGGCAAGGAAGTCACCGCACTGGTCCCTGTCGAACATCCCGTCGTGCGGGTGCATCCGGAAACCGGCCGCAAGGGGCTGTTCGTCAATCCCGGTTTCACCTCCCACATCGTGGGGGTGTCGGAGGCGGAGAGTCGCGGAATCCTCGACCTGCTCTACGCGCACCTGACCAAACCCGAACACGTCGTGCGACACCGCTGGCGTCTGGGCGATCTGGTGCTGTGGGACAACCGCAGTACCTCGCACTACGCCAATCGCGATTACGGCACCGAGCACCGCAAGATGCACCGCATCACGTTGCGCGGCGACATTCCCGTCGGACCCCGTTAGTTCCGGGCACGTCGGATCGAGGAAGATTGCCTACATGGCGTCGTGGAGTGAACGTAGGCAGCAGTGGGTCGACAGTCGTGAGGAAGCGCGCAACAACGCGTCCCAAGCGGCCGCCGACTCCGGTGAGCAGCGTCCGCCCAACGCGTGGCCGTTCATCATCGCCGCGGGCATCGTCGTCGTTCTGCTCGTCGGCATCTTCGCGGCGTCGAAGTTCGCCCCCGCGGAGGACAACGTGACCCAGGCGCAGCTGCTGACCGACGCCGTCGACGGATTCCTCGAAGCACAGAACTCCGGCGACGCCGATCTCTTGCGCGAAAACACCTGCTTCGATCAGGTCGCCGTGCTCATCCCCGGCGACGATGCGCAGTACCGCACCGACCGGGCCGGTGAAGTGGAGCGCAACGGCGAGACATCCATCGACGGAGTGCCCACGGGATACGAGGTCAACGGCGACCGCGGCGTGGTGACCGTGCCGCTGAAGGAAGAGAAATCCGGCGTGCAGACCGACGACGAGTGGAAGTTCGTCCGCGTCGACGACAAGTGGCTGGTGTGCAATGTCTGACCCAGGAATGTCTGATCCAGGTATGTCCGATCTCGGTATGTGTGATGTAACGGCAAGTGACGGAAGGCTGATCCAGTGACCTACGCAGGTGACATAACCCCGGAAGCTGCCTGGGAGTTGTTGCAGAGCAACCCCGAGGCCGTGCTCGTGGACGTTCGGACGCGCGCCGAGTGGCAGTACGTCGGTGTTCCGGACACCTCCGGCATCGACCGTCCGACGCACCTCATCGAGTGGGTCAGCTACCCCGACGGTGCGCGCAACACCGATTTCGTCGACGACCTCAAAGCCGCAGGCGTGGACGGTGATCGGCCCGTGGTCTTCCTGTGCCGCTCCGGTCAGCGATCGATCGGTGCCGCCGAAGCCGCGACGGCAGCGGGCATCGGTCCGTCCTACAACGTGCTCGACGGCTTCGAAGGTGCCACCGACTCCGAAGGCCACCGCGGAGCCACGGGTTGGCGTGCGGTCGGGTTGCCCTGGCGGCAGTCGTGAGCGGGAATCCGACCGGCGGGCAGGAGCGTAGCGACAAGGGAGTTCCTAAAGGCGGCGGATTCAGCAAGCCGTTGCCCGAGGGTGTGGGTCAGGCAACCCTCGGGGTTCGCGGCGGTCTGATGCGGTCCGGCTTCGACGAGAACGCCGAAGCTCTCTATCTCTCTTCGGGTTTCGTGTACGAGAGCGCCGGTGCCGCGGAGCAGGCGTTCACCGGCGACATCGATCACTTCGTTTACTCGCGCTACGGCAACCCCACGGTCAAGATGTTCGAGGAGCGGCTGCGGTTGATCGAGGGGGCCGAGGCGTGCTTCGGTACCTCGAGCGGCATGTCCGCGGTGTTCACCGCGCTTGGCGCACTGTTGAAGGCCGGCGACCGATTGGTCGCTGCGCGTAGCCTTTTCGGGTCCTGCTTCGTGGTGTGCAACGAGATTCTGCCGCGCTGGGGTGTCGAGACCGTCTTCGTCGACGGCGAAGATCTCGAGCAGTGGGAGCAGGCGTTGTCGGTGCCGACCACGGCGGTGTTCTTCGAGACTCCGTCCAACCCGATGCAGTCGTTGGTCGATGTCCGGCGCGTCTCCGAGCTGGCGCATGCTGCCGGAGCAACGGTGGTGTTGGACAACGTGTTCGCGACGCCACTGCTGCAGCGCAGCCTCGAACTCGGTGCCGACGTGGTCGTGTACTCGGGCACCAAGCACATCGACGGCCAGGGACGCGTGCTCGGCGGTGCGATCCTCGGATCGAAGGAATACATCGACGGTCCGGTGCAGACTCTGATGCGGCACACCGGTCCGGCATTGAGCCCGTTCAACGCCTGGACGCTGCTGAAGGGACTCGAGACGATGCCGGTGCGGGTTCGACATTCGGTGAACTCGGCTCTGCAGATCGCCGAGTTCCTCGAAGCCCACCCTGCGGTGCGATGGGTGAAATACCCGTTCCTGCAATCACATCCGCAGTACGAACTGGCGAAATCGCAGATGTCGGGCGGCGGTACCGTCGTGACCTTCGAGCTCGAAGCCCCCGAGGGTGAAGGCAAGAAGCGTGCCTTCGAGGTGCTCGACGCGTTGCGCATCGTCGACATCTCCAACAACCTCGGCGATTCGAAGTCGCTCATCACTCACCCGGCCACCACCACGCACCGCGCAATGGGGCCGGAAGGTCGTGCCGCAGTAGGCATCACCGACGGAGTCGTACGTATCTCGATCGGTCTCGAGGACACCGAGGATCTGATCGGAGACCTGGACCAGGCGCTGAAGTAGCTGGTTCAGCGTTCGAAGACGCTGAGCGCCGTACGGAACTTCGCCGTCGTTTCGTCCAATTCGGCGGCCGGGTCGGAATCTGCGACGATGCCGCCGCCTGCCGTAGCCGTTCCGGAAAGTCCGTCCGCAGCGAGTTCGATGCAGCGGATCGTGACCATCCACTCGCCGTCGCCGCTGCCGTCGGTCCAGCCGACGGCTCCGGCGTAGAAGCCGCGGGAGCCTTCGACGTCGGCGATCGCAGCCATGGCCGCCGCTCGGGGAACGCCGGCGACGGCAGCGGTGGGATGCAGTGCCAGCGCGAGGTCGAGCGCCGAGGTCGCGGGATCGGCCAAGGTGCCGACAATGGGTGTGGACAGGTGCCACAACTGTGGAGTGCTGCTCAGCTGGGGTGATTCCGGCACGTCGAGCGTGTCGCAGTACGGCTGCAACGCAGCACGGATCTCATCGACGACAAATCGGTGCTCGGCCTGATCCTTGGCGCTGGCCGCCAACGCCGCGGAGATGCGTGCTTCTTCGGCCGGATCGGTGGATCGCGCAGCCGTTCCGGCGAACGGATGGCAGGTGACGACGTTGCCGCGTTTGCGAACCAACAGTTCCGGGCTCGAACCGATGATGTGCCCGCCCGAGGCACCGATCGGAGAAAGGTCTGCCAGAAAACCGTTGCCCATCGGATCGCGGGAGACCAGCGCGCTCAACATCGAGGCGGGATCGATCGGCGAATCCGCGGTCAGTTCGATGGCCCGTGCGAGCACGATCTTCTCGGCGACACCGGCTTTCAATTGCTCGACGACATCGCGCACCCGCTGCACGTGGACGTCAGGATCGGGAATCTGACGTGTAACGGTCACGGCCGGCAGCGGCGGCAGTGGGTCCGTTGTCATCCAGGGCCCGTCGAGTCGGTAGAACTCCTCCGGTTCGATCAGTGCCGTGGCGTCGGACATATCGAAAGGCAACGCCCCGACGACATTTCGGCCTTCCCGCACCGCGGTCACCGCGTCGGCGACGTCGGTAAATGCGTGTCGAACGCCCAGTCCGACGACGTGGTGATCCTGCCGAGACAGGACGAATTCGAGGGTCATCAGAACGGGTTCTGTGTGCGGCCCACCAGGTCTGCGACGGAATCGAGAACCTTGGTGGGGCGGTACGGATACTGCTCGACGGATTGGACCGTCGAGATTCCGGTGAGAACCAGGATGGTCTGCAGCCCGGCTTCGAGACCGGAGAGCACGTCGGTGTCCATCCGGTCGCCGATCATCAGCGTGTTCTCGGAGTGACCGCCGATCGCGCGCAGTGCCGAACGCATCATCAACGCGTTGGGCTTGCCCACGTAGTACGGCTCTTTGCCGGTGGCCTTGGTGATGAGCGCGGCCACCGAACCGGTCGCCGGCAGCGAGCCTTCACGAGATGGCCCGGTGGCGTCGGGGTTGGTGGCGATGAAGCGCGAACCCTTCTCGACGAGACGAATGGCGGTGGTGATGGCCTCGAACGAGTAGGTGCGGGTCTCGCCGAGCACCACGTAATCGGGGCTCGAATCGGTGAGGGTGTAGCCGATGTCATGCAGGGCCGTCGTCAGGCCGGACTCACCGACGACGTATGCACTGCCACCGGGCCGCTGATTGCCCAGGAACGTGGCGGTGGCCAGGGCCGAGGTCCAGATCGACTTCTCCGGAATGTCCAACCCGGTGAATGCGAGACGGGCGCGCAGGTCACGGGGGGTACGGATGGAATTGTTGGTCAGCACGATGAACGGAATCTCGTTGGCCTGCAGCTCGGCGAGGAACGTATCGGCACCGGGGATCAAGTGATCCTCGTGCACGAGGACACCGTCCATGTCCATCAGGTACGTCCACTGCTGGGGCTTCTCGGTTTCGCTCACCCGTCCATTGTGAACTACGCCGGTCGCGCTCAGGCTCGACTGCAGAACTATTGCGTCGCGCCGCCGGCTTCCCTCCTGCTACTCGGGTCGTTCCGCCGGCTCCACTCCTGCTATCAACTCGCCTGCCGTTCTTCGGCACGTCGAGAGGTGGCTCTGTGCAACTGGCGTTCGCGGGCGGTGGTGCCACCCCACACTCCGAAAGGTTCGTTGGCTGCCAAGGCGAACCGCCTGCACGCGTCGCGCACTCCGCAGCCGGCGCACACCTGCTTGGCTCGATCCTCGCGTTGGCGACGTGCCGTTCGCCCCTCACCCGACGGGGAGAAGAAGATCTCCGAGTCCTGACCTCGGCACAGTGCATCGATCTGCCAGTCCCAGGATTCGGCGGTGGAAGAAATACTGCGTTCGATCATGGCAATCGCGGCGTTCTTCGACGTAGCAGAGTTGTTCGGCATCGTGGCGACCCATTCCTTTCGTCGACGCTGCGCGAGACCCAGCCCGCACAGAACGATTCGCTACCGAGAAGGCTCGCCGCGTCCGTGGCGAGAGGCAATGGTTCAAATCACGCTGATTCGAGGGCTCTGCTCGGTGCGCTGTGTTCGTGGCAAGGTGGCGGTATGACTCGGCCGCTCAGGTTTTCCGCATTCGTCATGAACACCACGTCCCACATCGTGCACGGTGCGTGGCGTAGGCCGGAGGCGGAGCAGACCAATTTCTCCTCGTTGGAGCATTGGGTGTCGTTGGCGAAAGAACTCGAGCGGGGCAAGTTCGATTTCATATTCTTTGCCGATGTCGTGGGACTGTACGACGACTATCAGGGGTCGTGGGAGAAGTTCGTCGAATCCGGATTGCAGATCCCCAGCAACGATCCCACCGTGATCGCGTCGGCAATCGGTTATGCAACAGAGCATCTCGGGATCGCGTTGACGTCGTCGATTCTGCAGGAGCATCCGTTCAACTTTGCGCGGAAGATGTCCACGCTCGATCACGCAACGGACGGCCGCATCGCCTGGAACATCGTGACGAGCCTGTCGCCCAACGCTTGGCGAAACTTCGGCTTCGGAGACATGGCTCTCCACGAGGATCGATACGCCTGGGCGGACGAGTACGTCGATGTGGTGTACAAGCTGTGGGAAGGGTCGTGGGACGACGGAGCTCTGTTGCAGGACAAAGCATCCGGTCGGCACGGTGATTTCTCGAAGGTGCACAAGATCGATCACGTCGGCGCGCGCTACAGCGTCGAGGGCCCGCATCTCGTGGCACCGTCTCCGCAGCGGACGCCGCTGCTGTTCCAGGCCGGATCATCTCCGACGGGCCGACGCTTCGCCGCGCGTAACGCCGAGGCTCAATTCATTGCTTCTCCGACACCCGAGGCCGCTCGCTCGCTCATCTCCGACACGCGCCGTCTGGTCGTCGAGGCCGGTAGATCCGCGGGAGACCTCGAATTCTTCCAGGGTCTGTCGTTCGTCATCGGGAGCACCGAGGCCGAAGCGGCACGTAAAGCCGCCGAGTTGGACGAGTACGTCGACGAGTCCACGATCATCGCGCATGCTGCAGGCGGCATCGGCGTGGACCTCGGCTTCTACGATCTCGATACGCCGATCGGAGAGGTCGAGGCACAAGGTTCGCTGAGTACGTTGCAGTGGCTCCGGGAGGCGATTCCCGACCGCGAACCCACCGTCCGAGATCTCGCCCGGATGCGAAGTCGCAGCGGCCGGGTGGTGGGAACGCCCGAGTCCATCGCCGATCGGCTCGAGCAGTGGCGTGATGCCGGGGTCGACGGGATCAACGTCATCAACTCGACAATTCCGGGCAGCTACGTGGAAGTCATCGAGCATCTGACGCCGGTTCTCCAGCAGCGCGGGCTGGCGCAACGCGAGTACGGGCAGGGGACTGTTCGAAACAAGCTCACGGGACGGGACAGGTTGCCCGGGTCGCATCCGGCGGCCCGATACCGGGGTGCCTTCAGCTGACACCAGGCAGGTCAGACAAGTGACAAGGGTTGAGATCATCGTGATTTCAACCCGAAGTAACACTCGCACTTGACTTTTCAATCTGAAGTTCTATACATTCCTGTCACCATCCAGAGCGACCGAGAGACCTTGGCTCGATGACGTCGCAGCAACCCCGCCCTAGGGCGCGTGGGTGCTACCGCCAGGACCGATGGAGGCACGCCTGATGAACATCTGTACCTGTACGCACGCTTGACCGATTCGCGTACCCACAGCTCGAATTCTCCGAAAGGCAACACGGCGATGATCGCTGCCCATCCGACCCGGCGGTTCCGGTGACTCAACTACAAGCTCGACCTGCGGCCTCGAACCCAGGTGACGATGCGCAGGTCCCCGACGAGCAGCTGGTCGTAGCGAAGAAGTGGCATCCGTGGCGGTGGGTGATCAGCATCGCCACCCTGGTCGTGGTTGCCCAGTTCCTGCACGGCTTCGCCACCAATCCGGGATGGGACTGGGGCACGTTCGCTCAGTACTTCACCGCGCAATCGGTGCTCTCGGCCCTGTGGCTCACCATCCAGCTCACGTTCTGGGGAACCCTGATCGGCTTCGCGCTCGGCATCGCCTTGGCGGTCGCTCGATTGTCGAACAACCCTGTCCTGCAGGTGATTGCGTGGTTCTACATCTGGGCGTTCCGGTCCATTCCTCTGATCGTGCAGCTGCTGTTCTGGTTCAACATCGCGTATCTCTACCAAACCCTGTCGGTGGGAATTCCGTTCGGGCCCAGCTTCTTCGAGTTCGACGTCAACAACGTCATCAGCGGGTCGACGGCTGCGATCGTCGGACTAGCTCTGCATCAGGCTGCGTATTCCGCTGAGATCGTCCGCGCCGGCATCATCTCGGTAGACCAGGGGCAGCTGGAAGCGTCTGCAGCACTGGGTATTCCCAAAAGGCGAGAGTTCTTCAAGATCATTCTTCCGCAGGCGATGCGAGGCATTCTCCCCAACGCGGCCAACGAGGTGATCAGCCTGTTCAAGGGCACCTCGATCGTCTCCGTCATGGCCATCGCCGAGCTGTTCTACCAGGTTCAGGTCATCTACGGCCGAAGCGGCCGAGTGGTACCGCTGCTGATGGTGGCCACCGTCTGGTACATCATTCTCACCTCGATTCTGTCGGTGGTGCAGTACTACGTGGAGCGGCACTACGCCAAGGGAGCGGTGCGCACCATCGAACGCACTCCCGTCCAGAAGCTGCGAAAGAAGTTGGCCGAGATCACTCTCGCCCCGCGAGGAGCGACACGATGACCACACTCGATGCCACGACGTCCGCGACGACCTATGCCGTTGAGGTGCGCGGCGTGCACAAGTCCTACGGTGCCCTCGAAGTTCTCAAAGGAATAGACCTGACCGTCCGCCCCGGTGAGGTCACCGCCGTCATCGGTCCATCCGGATCGGGGAAATCGACTCTGCTGCGCATCATCAACCACCTCGAGAAAGTCGACCAGGGGACCGTACGGGTGGACGGCAGTCTGGTGGGATACAGGCGCAAGGGCGTCAAGCTGCACGAGCTGAGCAACCGTGACATTCTGCGTCAGCGTTCGCAGATCGGGTTCGTGTTCCAGAACTTCAACCTGTTTCCGCACCTGACGGTGCTCGAGAACGTCATGGAGGCTCCCATCTCGGCGCAGAAGCGTAAGCGCGCGGACGTCGAGCCCGAGGCGCTTGCGCTGCTCGAGCGGGTCGGTGTCGGCGCGAAAGCGCACGACTACCCGCGTCGGCTCTCCGGGGGTCAGCAGCAGCGAGTCGCCATCGCGCGGGCATTGGCGTTGCGCCCCAAAGTGATTTTGTTCGACGAGCCCACCTCGGCGCTCGATCCGGAGCTCGTCGGGGAGGTGCTGGAAGTCATCCGTGGACTCGCACGCGATGGTGCAACGCTGGTGATCGTCACCCACGAGGTGGCCTTCGCACGTGACATCGCCGACACCATTGTGTTCATGGATGCCGGCATCATCGTCGAACAAGGAACTCCTGCAGCACTTCTCGACTCTCCGCAACACGAGCGGACCAAGGCCTTCCTCTCCCACGTCCTTTAGACCATCTCGTACAACCGAAAGACGGACAACACTCATGACCAAACAATCACGCAGGCTGACGGTCATGGCCGCAGCACTGGCCATCGTGGCGCTCACCGCGACCGCCTGCAGCGAACCTGCGGCCGAGTCGCAGGTCGTCACGGAGGCGGGACAAAGCTTCGACCTCTCACCCGAGCAGGCCGATCGAGTTCGGGTCGACAAGGTCGACGAGATCGCAGCGATAGTGCCACAGGCCATCCGAGACCGAGGAACGCTGATCGTCACCGGGTCGGGCGGAACTGCACCGCCACTGCGTTTCTACGCCACCGACGACACCACCATCGTCGGATCCGAAGTCGACTTCTCCTACCTCGTCGGCGATATTCTCGGGCTGGACGTCGATCTGCAGGTTGCGGACTGGTCGCAGAACTTCGTCAAGATCGATTCCGGCGAGAACGATGTGTTCATCTCCAACGTCACGGTGACCGAGGAGCGCAAGGACAAGTACGACTTCGCCACTTACCGGCTCGACAATCTTGCGTTCGAGACCCAGAAGGACGCCGATTGGAAGGTGGAGGAGCGTCAGGACATCGCCGGCAAGAAGATCGGCGTCGGGTCCGGCACCAACCAGGAACAGTTGTTGGTGGACTGGAACGAGGCGAACGTGGCCGAGGGTCTTGCGCCGGCCGAGCTCGCCTACTACCAGAACACCTCCGACTACTACTTGGCATTGGGATCCAAGCGCATCGACGGTTATCTCGGGCCGAACCCCTCTGCCGTCTACCACGCCGCGACCAGTGGCGAATCGAAAATCGTCGGCACCTTCTCCGGGGCCGGTGATGCGCTGCAGGGTGAGATCGCGGTGCTTACGAAGAAGGACAACGGTCTCATCGAGGCTGTCCGTGAGGCACTGCAACATGCCATCGACGACGGCAGCTACCAGAAGGTGATCGATCGCTGGGGTCTGCAGTCCGAAGCTGTGTCCGAGTCCGTCATCAACCCGCCCGGTTTGCCCCGCAAGCCCGCAGCGTAGGCAGACGGTGAAAGTAGTAGTCGTCGGCGGCGGCATCATCGGCGCGTCGTCCGCCTGGCAGATTGCGCGACGCGGGCACGACGTCACCTTGCTCGAGCAGTTCGAGCCGGGGCACAAGAACGGTGCCTCGCACGGTAGTTCGCGAATTTTTCGACACGCCTATGCCGACGACTACTACGTATCACTGGCCGCTCGGGCACACACGCTCTGGCGTGAGCTCGAAAATTCAACCGACACAGTATTGTTGGAGATCACGGGAGCAGTCGATCATGGGGATCCGGATACCGTGAATCCACGGATCGGCGCACTCGAGCGGCCAGGTCTGGAGTTCGAGGTGTTGGAACCCGTCGCCGCGCAGCGTCGGTGGCCGGGAATTCGATTCGACACCACAGTGCTGTTCCATGCTGCGGCCGGGCGACTTCACGCCGATCGCAGCGTCGCTGTAGCAATAGCGGCCGCTCGCTCGTGCGGTGCGACGGTCGAATACGAGACTCCCGTGCGTGAGATCTCCGGCTTCGACGTGGTGACGGACACCCGCACTTACGCGGCCGACGTGGTCGTTCTCGCGGCGGGAGCATGGACGGCGGGGTTCGTGCCTCACGGTGCCACTCCGCCGTTGGTCACCACCCAGGAACAACCGGCACACTTCGTACCGTTGAGCCCAGACGTGGAGTGGCCGAGCTTCATTCACCATCCCGGCGTAGTTCTCGATACCGCCGGCATTTATGGGTTGTGGTCGCCGGACGGCATCAAGATCGGCGAGCATGCCACCGGACCGGTTGTCGATCCGCGCACTCGCGACTTCGCGGCCGATCCAGCGGGAGTCGATCGCCTGATCGAGTATGCGCGCACGTGGCTGCCGGGAGTGAACGCCGATACGGCCGATCCGCTGACGTGTCTCTACACAAGCACTCCGGATTCCCACTTCGCTATCGGACGCAGTGGCAACACCGTTATCGCTGCCGGATTCTCGGGCCACGGATTCAAGTTCGCGCCTGCGATCGGGGAATTGGTCGCAGATCTGGTCGACGGATAATCGAGACAGGAAGCACATGAGCGCAACGTTCGATCTGAACACTCGCACCGGCGACACCGGTCCAGCGCGGCTGGACTTC
Source organism: Rhodococcus sp. Leaf278 (assembly GCF_001426085.1). Classification (GTDB taxonomy): domain Bacteria; phylum Actinomycetota; class Actinomycetes; order Mycobacteriales; family Mycobacteriaceae; genus Rhodococcoides. The sequence continues at coordinate 46,268 of NZ_LMRR01000007.1, read as the reverse complement.
GTCGAAGTCGATCAGAACGATCCACTGGCGACGCCATTGCTACAGGAGCTGGCGGCCGAGTATGCGTCCAGGTACGGCCGCAGTCCCGGCGTTCAGTATCAGGAATTGAAGTCCTATCCCGCTCAGGAATTCGCCCCTCCGGGCGGCGTTCTGGTGATTGCGTTGAACGACGGCGTTCCGGTTGCCGGCGGCGCGTACCGGCAGTACGACGCGACCACCGCTGAGCTCAAACGCATCTGGACCTCGAAGGTGCACCGCGGCAGAGGTTTCGGCAGACTCGTTGTGGCCGAGCTGGAACGCAGCGCACGTGCGCGTGGATATCGCCGGGTGTATCTGACAACCGGCTGGAATCAGCCCGAAGCAGTTGCCCTGTACCTGGCGGCCGGATACATCCCGTTGTACGACCGGAGCTTGCCGTCCAGGACGGTCGGATCGCATCCATTCGAGAAGAGTCTCGAATGAGTCCGCGGTAGTGAGTGCCCGGCTTACTCCGTAGGTGGGTGCGGTGAAGCGAAGGAGTGTTTCGGTGCCGGTCAGCCGGTCGCGTTGGTGTTGTGTTCGAGCGCGGCCACGACCCAGAATTCCACTGCCTGTTCGTTTGTCAGCGCGCCTGCGTCGACGGTGATCCACCCTGCGCCCATCGAGCGGTCTCGGCCCATGACAGCGTGGTGGGCTCCTGTGCGCGCGAGGTAGTCGGGTTCGCGAGCTCCGTCCACTCGGACCAACAGAGCACGGTTTCCGGTGCCGACGCATACCACCATCTTGTCTCGCACCAGGAACGCCAGACCGCCGAACATCTTCTGCTCGCGCAGGCTTTCCTGGTCGGTGAGGATGTTGCGGATTCGGTTTGCAAGAAGCTCGTCGTACGCCATGCGCTTGAGTCCTTCCGATCAACGTTGCCCTCATCGAAGACCTGATCGGTAGTGGGCGCAACCGTAGGTCTCACACTGTCCGGAATCGCGATTGCTTTGGCGTAGGCGTGTGCAGCAGGCAGGGCTGTGCCGTGGTGTTGGTTTGGGTCGTCATGCGGGTTGTCGTGGTTCCTCGTCGCCGGTGTCGCCTGTGTCGCCTGTGTCGCCTGTGGCGGTGAAGTCGTCGTGCTGTTCGGGCGGGTACAACACTTCCTCTGGATGGTGTGCGTGATTGATGAGCCCGCGGCGCTTGGGGTCCATCCCGGTTGGTGGGTGCCAGAGGGTGCGGCCCGGATAGCGATGTCCTGCTCCGGTTTTGGTGGTCGCCCATTTCCTGGTCCGGTACCGACGAGGGCGTGGTGCATGTCGCAGCCGAAGGTGAGGGCGTCGATGTCGGTGGGCCCGCCCTCGACCCAATCGTCGATGTGATGGGACTGGCACCAGGTCGCGGGGCGGGTGCAGGAGGGGAAGCTGCAGCCGCGGTCGCGGGCGATGAGGACGATGCGTTGGTCGGCGGAGGCGATGCGTTTGGATCGGCGTCGATGTCGGTGGGCCCGCCCTCGACCCAATCGTCGATGTGATGGGACTGGCACCAGGTCGCGGGGCGGGTGCAGGAGGGGAAGCTGCAGCCGCGGTCGCGGGCGATGAGGACGATGCGTTGGTCGGCGGAGGCGATGCGTTTGGATCGGCCGAGGTAGAGGGCTCTGCCGTGGTCGTCGAAGATGGTCAGGTAGTGGCGCGCGTGCGAGGCCATGCGGATGGCGTCGCGAATGGAGACGCGGGATCCGGTGCCGGTCATGGCGTAGCCGCAGCCCGATTCGAGGTCTTTCAAGCTCATGGTGACGATGGCGGTGACGGGCAGGCCGCGGTGGGTGCCGAGGGTCCCGGAGGCGAGGGTGTGCCGGAGTGCCATTTTCAGGGCGTCGTGACGTCTTTCGTTCTGGGTGCGTCGATCCCGCGCAGCGGCAGCGGCGCGTGCCGCAGTGTCGGTGTCGGTGTCGGTGTCGGTGTCGGTGTCGGTATCGGATCCGTCGGTGTCGTCGTCGGTCTCGGCTGCGTCGGTTGTGTCGCCTGGTTCGGCACTGCCGTCAGCTGCAGCTGTGTCGTCGTGTGCTGTGCCGTCGGGTGCTGTGCCGCAACCACAGTCGGCACCGTCGCATTCACCGCAGTCGGCGCCATCGTCGCAGTCCGTCTCATCCCACGGGCCTCCATCGGTGGACTCGGCGACACTGGAGTCTGCTTCGTGGGTGGTCGGCTCGGGCTTCGGCGCTGTGGCACTGCCGCTCTGGTCGCCCTCGTCGTCGCTGCCGCTCCCGCCGCGCTGGTCGTCGCTACTGGTCTCGCCGTCTTCGTCGTCGCTGCTGGTCTCGCCGTCTTCGTCGTCGTGGACGACCGATGTCGGGTCGGCGGGATTGTTGACGCCCGGTTTCGCGGCTTTGGCGAACAACGCCTCGAGGTAGGCCCGCAGTTCGGAATCGACACAGAACTTCCCGTCCGACATCCCGTCGGCACCCTGCTCACCGAGGTAGAAGAACGCATCCCGACGCTTCTTCGGCTTGGGCTTACCGTCCTCGTCCTCGTCCTCGTCGTAGTCGCCGTCGGGGCTGAGGATCGAATCCAGGTAGTCGTAGTTGTTCTCGCTGCCNGAGGTAGAAGAACGCATCCCGACGCTTCTTCGGCTTGGGCTTACCGTCCTCGTCCTCGTCCTCGTCGTAGTCGCCGTCGGGGCTGAGGATCGAATCCAAATGAGCCACCAACGGAGCGAAATCGTCTGGACGTCGGGTGCAGGCGTAGCCCACCAATTGCTGTTCGGCGAGATCACGGGTCTGCGGATCCACACTGGCCGGCAAGTGCTTGAAGAATTCGCGGATCATCTNCGGGTGCAGGCGTAGCCCACCAATTGCTGTTCGGCGAGATCACGGGTCTGCGGATCCACACTGGCCGGCAAGTGCTTGAAGAATTCGCGGATCATCTGCACATGTTTGGCATCGAGCAACCCCGCCCGCAGCGCTGCCGCGGTATGCGGCAGCAGGGGCGGCAGAACCTCACCGGACAGTGCGGTGCGATCCCCCAACTCCGCAGCCAGACGCACCCGCGCACCGGCGGCGCGTGGGGTGATGCGCAGCATCCATGCCACCGAGCACGGCACCGACCCCGGATACACATCGAGGCCGCGCTGATCGATCAGCTCGTTGAGCCAGGTGTACGAGTACGCCGGCAGCGACCGCGACACAGTTTCCATGCGTTGGATCACCGCACGCCGGTCGGCGTTCGTCCACGACACCGATGCCTGTTCCGCCAGTTCGGCGACCGCGGACTCGACCCGATCCACCAACACCGACAGTGCAGGATCGGACACAACAGGGGGAGGCGGCACCGTCTCGATACCGTCCACCCCTGATCCGCCGTCCCCCGAAAGCATGAACAGAATCTATCGCGACCCACCGACAGAATTTCGAACACGCGTTCCAACTCGCGCTCGGCTGCCGGGATGCCGAAACGAAGTGCTGCAGTATGTGGCGGATTACACATCGACCACAAGTGTGACGTTGTCGATTTTCGGTAACGCCGAGTCGCGTAGATGCTGGTGAGGGCGTTCAATATCCCCCAAGGCGGACGTAACGACCACAGCATCGTTGCTTGCATCGGTGACGAAAGCTACTGCTCGGCAGTACCTCCGTACTCGAGTGCCGAGCAGGTGTCCAATGTTGTGTTACGACCCAGTGGGGATGATCGACATGAACGACGCATTCCGTTTCGCCGCTTCGTGCAGTTCGTCGAAAGAACTGATCAGTCGACTTCAGTTCGGTACGACTGACCTGTGGCCGGAGGACGTCGCCCCTTCGACCCGCTGGCGCTACATGGCCGACCTCATAGATTCCGATCGGGGCATGCTCGTCGAACTCGACGGTGCACTGTCGGGACCGGTTGTGGACGCGCTCGTCGCGACGGCGGAATTGTGCAGGCAATCGGCCATCGAACCTGTGCCCGCAGCCGATTGGGAGTATCTCCGTCGGGCGTTGGGATGGCTGGAGCGCAGTAGTGCCGGTGTCGATTGCGCTCTCATCGCCGTGGGCGAAGAATTGGCACTCATGGGTCTCGACGGGGCGGAGCAGGATTTTTCGGTTGCGACCTGGCTGTGTATGGACGTGCTGGATCGGTTTTGCGCCGCTGGTGAAACGGTCGACTTTTGGGTGCAACGCATGATCGACGTGCGATCCGATATGGTTGAGCGACAGCTTGATTCGGATTCGGGCGTCAGTGAAAAAGCGGAATTGACAGTTGCCGTCTGATTGGGAGGGCTCGTCCGTTCACTCTGTTCGAGACTTTCGTCGGTAAGTCCTTTTTCTACCCCGGTTGGCAACTGCGCCTACCCTCTCGTAGTATCGAATACGAAGGACCATCCAGAGCGACCGAGAGACCTGGCTCTATGACGTCGCAGCAACCCCCCGCTCGTCGGGTGAGGGTGCTACCGCCGGGACCGATGGAGGAATACACGTGAACACCCGAGTCGCCTCAGGCTTCGTCGACGGATGTCGTCGGCTTCATGTCGATCTGTGCCGTCTGAACGGTTCGACCTGTCTCAGCTGACATTTCGGCTCAGCTCGTACTTCACGTTTCACTTCATCATCTGCGCGCACTCCTTCCTGGGCACACCCAGCTCGGACGCTGGACCGTGCGCGCGATCGACCAGATACCGGAGACACCCACGTGTCCACTCGCCCTGTACTTCTGGTGGCCGGAGTAGTTGCCGCCACCGCCACATTGCTCGCCGGGTGCGCAGGTAGCGCCACCACCTCGGCCGCCGACGCCGGACCACCGCAGTCCGGAGGGACGCTGCGTTACGGCCTGTCCGGGGCTCCCACCTGCTCCGATCCGGCGCAGGCGGGTACGAATCAAACGATCTACGTGACTCGCCAGGTGGTCGATTCGCTCACCGACCAGAACTCTGACACCGGCGAGATCGAGCCATGGTTGGCCGAAAGTTGGGAAGTGACTCCCGACGCGAAATCCTTCACCTTCCAGCTGAAAGATGGCGTGACGTTCAGTGACGGCACTCCGCTCGACGCCACCGCCGTCAAGGACAATTTCGACGCTATCACCGGCACCCTCGGTGCCGCCAAGGCGCCGCTGGCCGCCAGTTACCTCACCGGGTACCAAGGTGCCACGGTCGTCGATCCGCTCACGGTTCGCATCGACTTCTCGGCACCCAATGCGCAGTTTCTGCAGGCGAGTTCGACGCCTCAGCTCGGGATTCAGTCCACCGCGACGTCGGCCCAGTCGGCGGAGTCTCGGTGCTTGGGCACCAATATCGGATCGGGACCGTTCACCTATGCGGACTATCAGCAGGACCGTTCCGTCGCTTTGGCCAAGCGAAGCGGATACAACTGGGGCTCTGCGGTATTCGCTCACCAGGGCGAGGCGTACCTGGACCGTATCGAGTTCACGATCGTGCCCGAGTCGGGTGTGCGTACCGGTAGTCTTTCCTCCGATCAGCTCGACGCCGTCAGCGACGCACTACCGCAGGACGCGCCGCAGATCGAGGCGACCGGTGGCCGAATCCTGACGGCATCCAACCCGGGCGTTCCGTTCGGTATTCAGCCCAACGTCACTCGCGGTGCGCTACAGGACCCCGCCGTCCGGACGGCCTTGGTGCCGGCGATCAACCGTCAGGAACTCGTCGATACGGTCCTCGGCCCCGACTTCCGAACAGCGACAAGCACGTTGGCCAGCGCCACGCCGGGTTACGTCGAGCTCGCCGATGTCACCTACGACCCCGATAAGGCGAAGTCGCTGCTCGACGCCGCGGGCTGGGTTCCCGGTGGAGACGGCATCCGTGAAAAGGACGGGCAGAAGCTGAGTTTCAAGGTCATGTACTCGGCGGTGTTCGCCGGCAACCAGGCGATTCTGGAACTGACCCAACAGCAACTGCGTGCAGTGGGTGTCGACCTGCAGCTCGAGCTGGTCTCCAATTCGGAGGCGACGGCGCGGCAAGGCACAAAGGACTACGACGCGACGTACTACAACAGCACTCGCGCCGACGGCGACATTCTGCGTACCTCGTTTGCGGTGGACGGACGAAACCTGAACGCCCGCGGTCCGATCCCGGATCTGGATGCAACGTTGACCGATCAGCTCTCGACCACCGACGTGGCGGCGCGCAACGAGATAATCGCCACCGCGCAGCAGCAGGTGCTCGACAACGGCTTGTGGATTCCCACGATCGAACTCTCCCAGGCCGTCGGCGCGGCGTCGACAGTGCAGGATCTGAAATTCGAGGCCTCGGCCCGCTTTCAGTTCTTCGACACTTGGCTGAGCGCATGATCCGCTACATCGGACAGCGAGTACTGCAAGCAGTGGCAGTGCTGTGGGCTGCGTTCACCATTTCGTTCATCGTGCTGTTCCTGCTGCCGTCGGACCCGGTCAGTCTTGCCGTGGACTCGGCGGGCTCTGGTACCCCAGCCGACGCTGCGGCCATCGCTGAACTGCAGGCTCGTTACGGTCTCGATCAGCCGGTGCTTGTGCAGTATTGGCATTCACTGGTCGGGGCTGTGCAGGGCGACTTCGGATTGTCCATCGCCACCGGCCAGCCAGTGACGACGGCCATCCTGGACGCGGTGCCCAGCACACTCGGCTTGGCGGGGACGGCCCTGGTGCTGGCCGTCGTGTGCGGAGCCGCGGTGGCCTACGCCGCCACGTATACCGAGATCCCATGGCTGAAGAACCTGCTGCTTGCGCTTCCACCGCTCGGGGTGGCAGTGCCGACGTTTTGGGTAGGACTATTGCTGCTGCAACTGTTCTCGTTCCGACTGCGCTGGTTCCCGGCGTTCGGTGACGACGGCGTAGCGTCGTTGGTGCTGCCTGCGGTGACACTGGCATTGCCGACCGGTGCTGTCATCGCGCAGGTCCTGGCTACCAGCATGGCCACCACGTGGAAGCAGCCGTTCGTGGATGTGGCTCGTGCCAAGGGGGTCTCACGCCTTCGGGTGCAGACGCGACACGTTCTGCGTCTGTCCTCGATCCCCGCCTTCACGATTGCCGGGGTCTTGGTGGGCACCCTGCTGGCCGGATCGGTAGTGGTCGAGACGGTGTTCTCGCGCGCCGGAGTCGGACGGCTGACCCAGACATCGGTGCTGGCCCAGGATATTCCGGTGGTGCAGGGCATCGTGGTTCTGACCTCGCTGGTCTTCGTCCTGGTCAATCTCGCAGTCGACCTGCTCTATCCGCTGATCGACCCACGCATCGTGCGCGAGTACCGGCCCGCGCAGGCCAGTGCAGAACCGGAGAAAGCTCATGTCTGACATTCTGATTCGTGAACCGACCGTCCATTCGGCAGTTCCCCCGGTAGTCGAAGAAACACCGGAACCCGCGCGGCGCCGGGGTCCGCGAGACGTGCTGAAGCACATCTGGCTCGGTGCCTCCGTGGTCGTGCTGTTGCTGGCTCTCGGGTCCGCGCTGTTCCCGTCCGTCTTCGCCAGCGGCGACCCGCTGGTGGGTACACCGGCCGACAAACTGCAGGCACCGAGTGCGGCGCACTGGTTCGGCACCGACAACATCGGCCGTGACGTCTTCACCCGAGTGGTCCACGGTTCCGGATTGTCGCTGACGGCAACGCTGTTGGCAGTCGGCATCGCCCTGGTGGTCGGCTCGATCATCGGTCTGGTCTCGGGGGCCGTCGGCGGAGTAGTCGACGCGGTGCTGATGCGCATCGTCGATGTGTTGCTGTCGATTCCGACGCTGCTGCTCTCGCTGGCGCTGGTGACTGCTCTGGGCTTCGGCACCGTGAATGTCGCTATCGCCGTCGGCGTCACGCTGATTGCCAATTTCGCCAGAGTGATGCGTTCGGAGGTGCTGCGGGTGCGCAGATCGTTGTACGTCGAAGCGGCGTACGCCTCGGGTGTTCGGTGGTTCGACGTGTTCCGCAGGCACATCCTCAGAAATTCGTACGGACCGGTGATCGCACTCGCTGCAGTCGAATTCGGTATGGCAGTTCTTGCGGTGTCGGCGTTGAGCTTCCTCGGTTTCGGCGCTGCTCCGCCCACACCGGAGTGGGGATCGCTGATTTCCGAGGGCCGCAACTTCCTGGCCACCGCCTGGTGGATGACCACACTGCCGGGATTGGTGATCGTGGCCGTCGTCGTGTCCGCGCACCGCCTGGGCCATGCACTCGAGAGGCGATCACAATGAGCCCCATTGTCGAAGTAGAGAATCTGCACGTGAACTACGGCGAGACGACCGCCGTGTCCGGCATCGGGTTCACCGTCGACCGCGGTGAGGTGGTGGCCGTGGTCGGTGAATCGGGCTCCGGGAAGTCGACGACTGCCCACGCCCTCATCGGTTTGCTCTCGGGTTCCGGGCGCATCGTGGGCGGATCGGTGACGTTCGACGGCCAGCGGCTCGACACCGCCTCGGACAAGACGTTGAATCGGTTGCGCGGCCGCCACATCGGGCTCGTTCCGCAGGACCCGACCACCTCGCTGAACCCGGTGGTTCGCGTCGGCGACCAGGTTGCCGAGGTGCTGCGGGTGCACGGCCTCGCAGATCGTCGCTCCGCGAGGGTCGAGGCCATTCGTATCCTCACCGAAGCAGGTCTGGACAACCCCGAAGTGCGGGCGCGGCAATATCCGCAGGACCTGTCCGGTGGGCAGCGTCAGCGCGTGTTGATCGGAATCGCTCTCGCGTGCCGCCCGGAACTGGTGATCGCCGACGAGCCGACCAGCGCCCTCGACGTCACCGTGCAGCGACGCATCCTCGACCATCTCGATGCCCGGATCGCCGAGACCGGTGCCGCGGTTCTGCTGATCACCCATGACTTGGGCGTGGCGGCGGACCGAGCCGATCGCCTCATCGTCATGAGCGCAGGACAGATCGTCGAAACGGGGCCTACTGCAGAGGTGCTGGCGAACCCGACGCACGCGTACACACGTCAACTGTTGGACGCGGCACCGTCGCTGAATACGACCGTACGACCCGCGCGCACCACGGCAGCCGATCCAATCCTGACGGTCGGCGATGTATCGAAGCGGTTCACCATCGGCCGTGGTGTTCACCTCGATGCGGTCAAGGGAGCCACGTTGACCGTCGAACGTGGGCGGACGGTCTCGCTCGTCGGCGAGTCCGGGTCCGGTAAGTCCACGTTGGCGCGCATCGCGATCGGTCTCGAGACCGCGTCGTCGGGTTCGGTCACGTTCGACGGTGTGGACATCACCGGTCTGCGTGGCAAGGCCAGGCGTGAACTGCGGCGGCGTGTTCAGATCGTCTATCAGAACCCGTACGCGTCACTGAACCCAAAGCTGCGCGTCGGCGAGATCGTGCGAGAACCGTTGGACGCGTTCAAGGTCGGTTCGTCGCGTGAGCGTTCCGAGCGTGCCCGAACGCTGCTGGATCAGGTCGCGCTCACCAGCGACTACCTGGCCCGACGGCCTGCCGAGCTGTCGGGTGGGCAGCGCCAGCGCGTCGCGATTGCCCGAGCACTGGCGCTGGCACCGGAACTGGTGGTGCTCGACGAGCCGGTCTCGGCCCTGGATGTGTCGGTGCAAGCACAGATTCTGACGCTGCTCGACGATCTGCAGTCCGAGCTGGGTCTGAGCTACCTCTTCATCTCGCACGATCTGGCAGTCGTCCGTCAGATCAGCGACACCGTGGCCGTCATGCAATCAGGCGTCATCGTGGAATACGGAGACACCGCAGCACTGTTCGGCAATCCACAGCAGGACTACACCCGCGAGCTACTCGGGGCCATACCCGGAAGCGCGCACGAGAAAGCGAGCACCAGTGTCTGACAAGCTGTTCCTGACCGCGATAGACCTGAGAGGCAGCGGCGCCCATCCGCAGGCCTGGCGTCGTCCCGATTCTCGCGCCGAAGACCTGTTCACAGCAGGGTTCTGGATCGACCAGCTACAGACCGCAGACCGAGCGGGTATCGATCTTGCGTTTCTGGGCGATTCGTTCGCCAGCCGGACGCTCGAGGCCGCAGCCGTCGCGGCACGGGCAGCCGCCCTCACCGAGACGATCGGGCTGGTGCCCACGATCACCGTCACGCACACCGAGCCGTTCCACATCTCGAAGCAGATCGCGAGTCTCGATTTCGCTTCTCACGGCCGGGCCGGTTGGCAGGTCGAGGTGAGTCCGGGTGCCGAGCAGGCAGCGCTGTTCGGTCGGAAAGCGCAGCAGGACAACGGCAGCCTCTGGCGTGAGGCGGACGAGGCGATCGAGGTCGTCACCAGGCTGTGGGACAGCTGGGAGGACGACGCGGAGATCCGCGACGTTGCGTCCGGACGGTTCATCGACCGAGACAAGTTGCACTACATCGATTTCGAGGGTGAGAACTTCTCGGTCAAGGGCCCGTCGATCACGCCGAGATCTCCTCAGGGTCAGCCGCTCGTCGTGATTCGCGCCGAGTCCGACGAGTCTGCGGCGGTAGCCGCTGCGCGCTCCGACATTGTCCGTATCGCCGCCGACACTATCGAGGACGCGGCAACGACCGCCGCCCGCATTCGACGGGCCGTCGTTGCCGAAGGCCGTGACCCGGCCGACGTGTTCGTGCTGTTGGACGTGGAGACCTTGGTATCCGATTCTGCTGCTGAGGAACTCGCTCAGCTCGACAACTGGGCGGGGCACGTCAGAGCCGCTGAGAGCGTGTCGCATATCGGCGACCTGGCGGGCTTGCATCTCCTGCTCGGTTCCATCGAAGCGGCCGGGCTGGACGGGGTCACCCTGGTACCGCTCGCCCTGCCGTCTGGAGTGGCGGCACTACCGGCCACCGACACCCGCAGCGGATCGACTCTGCGCGAGCGTCTCGGCCTGACGCGCCCCGTCAATCGCTATGCACTCGAAGGGAAGAGCCTGTGACGAAGAAGCAGATACATCTGGGTGCTCATTTTCCCGGCGTCAACAACACCACCGTCTGGGCCGATCCGGAATCGAAGAGCCAGATCGAGTTCGATTCGTTCGTGCACCTCGCCGAATCGGCCGAGCGTGGTCTGTTCGATTTCTTCTTCCTCGCCGAAGGACTGCGACTGCGTGAGCACCGCAACAAGATTCACGATCTCGACGTGGTCGGACGGCCGGATACGCTCACCGTCCTGAACGCGCTTGCATCGGTGACGGCCAAGCTCGGACTGGCCGGGACGATCAACACCACGTTCAACGAACCGTTCGAACTCGCGAAACAATTCTCCTCACTGGACCACCTGTCCGACGGTAGGGCGGCATGGAACATGGTGACGTCCTCGGATGCATTCACCGGCGAGAATTTCCGACGGGGTGGCTATCTCGATCGTGCCGACCGTTACGTGCGTGCCAACGAGATCGTCGACGTCGCGCGAAAGCTCTGGGACAGCTGGCAGACCGATGCCTTCGTCGTCGACCGCGAGCGGGGAATCTTCGGTCGCGAGTCCGAGATCCGCACCGTGAGGCACTCCGGGCCCCAGTTCGAGGTCGAGGGCCGCTTCACACTGCCGCGCAGTCCGCAGGGGCATCCGGTTCTGTTGCAGGCGGGCGACTCCGACGAGGGCCGAGAGTTCGGAGCAGCGAAGGCCGATGCGATCTTCACCATCCACGGCACGCTCGAGGACGGACAGAAGTTCTACTCCGACGTCAAGGGTCGGCTCGCCAAGTACGGCCGCGAGCACGACGACCTGAAGGTGCTGCCCGCAGCGACCTTCGTGCTCGGAGACTCTGCTCAGGACGCGGTCGAGAAGGCGGACCACATCCGGCATCAGCAGGTCAGCGGTAAGACGGCAATTTCGTTCCTCGAACAGGTGTGGGGACAGGACCTGTCTGCATACGACCCGGACGGTCCGTTGCCCGATATCGAACCCAGCGGGGACGTGTCCATCACCCGCGGCCGCGCGCGACATGGCGACCCCAGAACCATCGCCCAGCAGTATCGCGAGCGCGCCGAAGCAGACAACCTGAGCATCCGTGAACTGATCATCGCGATGACGACGCGGCAGCAGTTCGTCGGAACGCCTGCGCAGGTGGCGGATGAGATCGACAGCTACGTACAGAACAACGCGAGCGACGGCTTCATTCTCGTCCCGCATATCACCCCGGCCGGGCTCGATGAATTCGTCGACAAGGTGATTCCGGAACTTCAGGACCGCGGTAGCTTCCGCACCGAGTATGCCGGAACCACCCTGCGCGACCACCTCGGTCTGCGGCATCCGTACGAACAGCGTGAAGGAGTGCGAGCATCATGAGTGATTTCGAGCAGGACTGGAAGCAATGGCATGCCGACCGTGAGACGTCCTACGGTGACCCGCTGGGTTGGGTGTCGTTGACCGGCTTGTATTGGCTGACGGATGAATTCGAGACCATCGCGGACTTACCCGGCCGATGGAAAGCCGATGCCGATTCGGTGACCGTCGAGGGATTCGACGGGGTGACGACGCTGAATCCGGTGGAGGGTGCACCGGGCATCCTCGTCGAGGACGGCGATCGGCGTATCGAAGTGATCCGTCGGACCGGTTCGGTCGCGCTGCGCGTACACGACCCGAAAGCACAGACCCTGCAGTCCTATACCGGTATCCCGGCCTACGAGCCGAACGAGCACTTCGTTGCCACCGGTAGGTTCACCCCGTACGACTCGCCGATCACCATCACGACCGGAGCGGTGGTGGAAGGACTCGAACACCACCACACGGCCGTGGGCACTCTCGACTTCGAATTGGCGGGCACCACACAGCAGTTGCTCGCTTTCGGCGGTGCGGGCAGTGATCTGAAGGTGCTGTTCACCGATAAGACCAGTGGTGTCACCACGTATCCGGCGGCCCGGATTCTGGCAGTACCCGCTCCGGAAGATGACATCGTCGTCCTCGATTTCAACCGGGCATCCAACCTTCCGTGTGCGTTCACCGACTACGCGACGTGCCCCGTCGCGCCTACCGAGAACAGGCTGACTGTCGCTGTCGAGGCAGGGGAGAAGAACCCGAGATGACGCGAGTTCCGTTGTCCGTTCTCGATCTGTCCCCGATCAGCGAGGGGTCGACCGCTCAGCAAGCGCTTCGTAACACCCTGGACCTTGCTCGCCAGACCGAGGAGTGGGGTTACGAGCGCTACTGGGTGGCCGAGCATCACTTCGTGGCGGCAGCCAGCTCGTCACCCGCAGTGTTGATCGGTCTGATTGCCGCTGCTACCAACCGGATTCGTGTTGGATCCGCCGCGGTCCAGCTCGGATTCACGACGGCTGCTGCCGTCGTCGAATCCTTCGGGACAGTCGACGCTCTGTATCCGGGACGCATCGATCTGGGTGTCGGTAGGTCCGGTCAGCGCAAGGCAGCAGCCCTGGCCGATGCCGAGCAGGCTGCGCCCGAGCGTGCGGTGTCATCAGGGTCCTCGGAGCTGTTCCCGGTAGCCCCCGCCGCGGCCGCCCCGCGCAAGACCCCGATGTTGGCTGCGTCGTTGGCTTCGTTGCAGCAACCACACGCTGAGGCTCCGGACTTCCACGAGCAGCTCGACGACCTCACTGCATTGCTTGCCGGTACCTACGAGCGGGACGGGGTGCCGCTGACGGCACGGCCGGGTGTCGGGGCCGACGTGGCGCTGTGGCTGTTCGGCAGCAGCGCTGGGCCGACTGCCCGTGAGGCCGGGGCCCGCGGTCTGCCGTTCGCAGCGAGCTACCACTTCAGCCCGGGGACGACTCTCGGGGCGATCGACGAGTATCGCCGTGCCTTTGTGCCGTCGGATCGGCTGTCCGAGCCATACGTTGCGGTGTCGGCCGATGTGGTTGTAGCAGCAGAGGATTCAGTGGCGGCAGAATTGGCGGCGTCATTCCCGCAGTGGGTGCACAGCATTCGGAGCGGCCGAGGTGCAGTCGAGTATCCCGATCCGAAAGCTGTGGCACCCCTGACCGGCGAGGAGTACCAGCTCGTCGCCGATCGGGTGGACACTCAGGTCGTCGGGTCTGCGGCAACGGTGTCGGACAAGTTGGAGGCGCTGCAGGACGCAACCGGCGCGGACGAACTGGTGATCACCTCGGTCGCACATGGACATGCAGACCGGCTGCGCTCGTACGAACTACTCGGTAAAGAATGGGGACTACCGCGCCTCCGGATCTGAGCGGAACATATGCGCCGTGGCGACCGTTGTACGGCGCATGACACGAGTTGCAGTTGCGGCGTCCTACGGCGGTCCCGACGTCATCGAGATCGTCGACCGAGAGTTGCCCGAGCCGTCCGAAGGTGAAGTTCTGGTCGAGGTGAAGGCAATAGGCGTCAACCCCTTCGACTACAAGAGCTACAGCGGCGCGTTCGGCACCGACGAATCCAAACTCCCGATTGCGTTGGGTAGCGAGGCATCGGGGATCGTGGTTGCGGTCGGCGGACCCGTCGAGGGCCCGAGCGGGCCTATCGCAGTGGGCGACGAGGTGGTCGTGTCCGGCCACAACGGTACATACGCCGAGCGGATTCTGGTTCCCGCACGATTTGTGTTTCCGAAGCCGGACGCCTTGGATTGGAACATTGCTGCGGGTGTACTCGCTGTGGCTGGAACCGCCTACGACGCAATGGAATCGGTCGCTATCAAGAGCGGAGACACTGTCCTCGTGCACGGAGCAGCAGGCGGTGTCGGGTCCGTCGTGGCTCAGCTTGCCCTCGAGCGCGGTGCCACCGTCATCGGGACTGCGCGCCGACAGAACCACGATGCACTGCGTGCATTCGGGGCCGAGCCCGTCGAATACGGCGAGGGCTTGCTCGAGCGTGTTCGAGCAGCCGCACCGAACGGTATCGATGCGGCAATCGACACGGTGGGCACCGACGAGGCCATCGACGTGTCTCTCGAATTACTCACGAACAGATCTAGATTGGTCAGCACGGCAGCTTTCGGGCGGGCGTCGGCGGACGGTTTCCTCACCGTTGGTGGGCCGGCGAGCATGGAGCGTCGACGTCTGGCGTCCCCGGTGCTGCTGGAGCAGGCAGGTGCAGGTGTGTTCGAGGTGACGGTTGCCAAGGTCTTTCCGCTCGACGACGCCGCGAAGGCGCATGCTGAGTTGCAGTCGACGCACCCGCGCGGAAAGTTCCTCCTGATTCCCTGAGGACAAGGCCGGGCGCACAGGTTCCTATGAGTGAGCGATGAACTCCTCGCTCACTCGGTGCGCGATGCCGGCGGGGTAGGGGCCCGGGAGGATGAGAACGACGTGATCGAATCCTGCGGCGATGGCGTCGCCGATGTCGTTTCTCGTCTTCTCGGGTTCCTCGAACGACACTCCGAAAGCGACCGATCGCGTGATCGTCGCTGGATCGCGCCCGATCTCCGCGCAGAACCGGTCGAGCAGTCTCGCTCGGTCCAGTGCGTCGTCGAGGTCCCCGCCGGGGATGTTCCAGATGTCGGCGTGCGCGGCAACGAGACGCAGCACTTCTGCGGCTCGGCCGCCGATCACGATCGGTGGGCCGGGTCGCTGAACAGGTTTCGGGTTCTGGAACGCCCCGACGAGGTCGACGTGGGTACCGTGGAAGTCGAAGGGTTCGTCCTCGGTCCACAGTCTGCGAATCACGGTGAGCGATTCACCCAGTCTCGCAACGGCATCCGCGGCGTCACTGTAGGGAAGACCGTTGCCGTCGTACTCCCGTCGCGCCATCGGCACACTCGGCCGTGACCCGGCGCCGATACCGAAGTCCAGCCGACCGTGCGAGACCGCGTCGACCGTGGCGGCGATCTTCGCGAGGATCGCCGGCGGGCGAATGCGATTGCTGGTGACCATGATTCCCAGTCGTAACCGCTCGGTCTGTGCGGCCAGGGCAGCCAGCATGGTCCAACCCTCGAAGATCGGGCCGTCGAGATCTCCGCCGATGGGCATGAGGTGATCGAACAGCCACGCGTGCTCGATCTCGGGCATGCTGTCTGCCTCGCGCCACACCCGGAGTAGGTCGGCGTAGGGGACGTTCTGTGGAGGGGTCATCAGACCGAAACTCGCCATGTCAGCGTCTCCGCAGGGACGCGTCGAGGAGTGCGGGTGGGGTGTCGAATTTGTCACCGGGAGCGAGATCGACACCGGGCGCGATGATCTCGTCGATCCTGTCCAGGATGTCGGCTGGCAAGACGGTGTCGGCGGCAGCGAGCTGCGAGTGTAGGTGGTCGACAGTACGGGGCCCGACGATGGCGCTGGTGACGCCCGGATGCGCTGTCACGAAACCGAGTGCGAGTTGGATCAACGTCAGGCCGGCCTCGTCGGCGACAGCGACCAGCTTCTCCACAGCATCGAGTTTGGCCTGTCCGGTGGGGGTGTCCGTGCCGAAACGCTCGGGCATCATCACCGCACGGTTGGTGGTGGCCGCTCGCCCTGCCCGGATGGCTCCGGTGAGGAAACCGCCGGCCAGTGGGCTCCACACGAGTACTCCCATTCCGTACTCCTGCGTGACCGGAAGAACGTGGGATTCGATGCTGCGCTGCAGGATCGAGTACTGCGGCTGCTCGGTGACGAACCGTGCGAGGTGGTGTTCCCGGGCTGCCCACTGCGCCTGCACGATTCGGTAGGCCGGATAGGTGGAAGAGCCGAAGTGGCGAATCTTCCCGGCTCGCTGCAGATCCGTCAGCGCGGCGAGGGTTTCCTCGTCGCTCGTTGTGGGATCCCAGCGGTGTATCTGGTAGAGGTCGACGTGATCGGTGTCGAGTCGGCGCAGGCTGTTCTCGAGTTCGGTGGTGATCCAGCGTCGCGAACTGCCCTGGTGATTCCGTTCGTCGCCCATCGGGTTGAAGACTTTGGTGGCCAGCACGACGTTCTCGCGGCGACCTGCGATCGCCTTGCCGACCATCTCCTCCGACTGCCCCTGGCTGTACATGTCCGCGGTGTCGATGAGGTTGATGCCGCCCTCTAGCGCTGCATCGACGATGGCGGTGGCCTCGTCTTGCGTGGTGCGCCCGATCGCTCCGAAGTTCATCGCGCCGAGTGAGAGCGCGCTGACCTGGACGCCGGTTCGTCCTAATGTGCGGTACTGCATGGTGATCTCCTTGTGCCCAGTGTGGGCTACGGTGTGAGTAAGCGGAACAACGTTCCGTAAACCAACATACGGAACAAGGTTCCGTTTGTCGATGCCGGGAGGAACAGTGACCGAGTCCGAAGCCGAGCAGCCAAGAAAACGGGCGGATGCGCGGCGCAACGAAGCGACCTTGCTCGACGCGGCTGCGTCTGCGTTCGTCGACTCGGGAGTAGAGGTACCGGTGCGCGAGATTGCCCGGCGGGCCGGCGTCGGCGTGGGAACCATCTATCGGCACTTCCCCACACGCGGGGATCTCGTCGTTGCTGTCTTTCGGCATCAGGTGGAGGCGTGTGTCGTCGCGGGTCAGGAGCTTCTCGCGGGCCGCGAATCACCGCACGCCGCGTTGGTGCTGTGGATCGACCGGTTCGTCGACTTCTTGGTCACCAAACATGGTTTGGCCGAGGCAATGCAGTCGGACAGCGCCGGATTCGAAACTTTGCACAGCTACTTCCTGGATCGGCTGGTTCCCGTGTGCGAGTCGTTGCTCGACGCCGCTGCGGACTCGGGGGAGATTGCACCGGGGCAGAGCGCACTGGAGCTGATGCGCGCGGTAGGCAATCTGTGTATCGGTGCAGCAGACCCCCGCTACGACCCGCGGAAGATGGCGCGGGTATTGGTTGCAGGACTGCGCATCACGTAAGAACCTGACGAGATCGGTTGATGAACGGCTACTTTCGCTTCTATCGGATAGCGTGGTCGCATGAACTCGACCGCTGACGACCTGGTGGCGCATTACCTCGACGCGCTGCATCGCGCTGATCTTCAAGCGATTCTGAGTCTGTTCGCACCCGGTGCCGTCGTGCATTCACCGTTGTACGGTCCGACGCCCGCACCGGACTTCTATCGTGCGTTGTTCATCGATACTGCAGGTGCCGAGCTGACGTCGAAGGGCGTGGCCGAGGGACGCACCTCGGAGGGAAGGCGGCTCGTCACCTTCTGGTTCCATTTCGACTGGCGGCTGCCCTCCGGGGTGGCTGCCCCGTTCGACGTCGTCGATGTCGCCGAACTCGACGACAACGGCCGCATCGCATCGCTGTCGATCGTGTACGACACCGTCGACGTGCGACCAGCTTTCGAGCGAGAGACCGGATCGTCCTGGAGGTCGACGGAACAGGATCGGTAGCGCCGCGCCCGGCATTCGAATCAGCGTGATCGCAACGGGTGCATCACCTGGGCTTCGGGCCTAGCGTCAGGTTCATGACCAGGCTCAAAGCTCGACTGGCGGCGATCATCGATCTCCTCGGATCGCAGCCTGCATGCACCCACGCTGCCGTGGACTTCGGTATCCGCGGCTGATCACGTCAATGTGACGTGTGCGTGGACTACCCGTAGTAGGAATCCCACCACGTCAAGACCCTGGTTCCGATCAGCGTCAGCCATTTCGAGGGTTCGCCCTCCGGTACGTCGATCTCGAACCAGACCTGACCTGGATGTGGGCGACCCTGCAACCACGTTCCATCGCTCTGGCGGGCGGCCCTGATGACTTCGATGGCCTCGTCCAAGCGAGGATCCGGCGGTGTCCCATCGAGCAGGGAGGCCTGCCGAAAGTAGTCGGCAGCGTTGAGGGCGCTGTACATCCAACGGAATGGGTGGAAAAAGTGATCCACCCATGGTGAGACCTTCTCGCCCGTGGACAGGGTGTACAGGAGCTTTCGCGTCAGCAAGTACTCTTCACCGGCGCGCCGGGCAGCTCGAGTCTCGTCCGTGCCGCCGAGGGCTATGTCATACTCCAGCAATCCTTTCAACGAGTTCAGTGTCGAGTGAAACGACGCGCGGGTCGACCCCTCGACCCACTCGCAGTTCCAACCGCCCTCCGGCAGTTGATGTTCGAGAAACCATTCGACGATGCCTTCGACGTCCGCACCGAGCCACGCCCCGTTGGCGACCGTCCACGCGTTGATGCAGCAGTCCACTTCGCCGCCCCAGTACGGCAGATTGTCGTACTCCCACCGACTGTTCTCGTCGAGCAGCTCGACCGTGCGGCGCGCTCGCAGGACCGCGGGGTCGAGACCCCACTCGCGCAGCGAATTCAGCGACCAGGTGGTGGCGGTCCAGGGCTGTCCCGGAGCCTCGGAACCATCGAAGTTCGCGGGAAAGAAGGCACCACCCGCCCATTGACCGTCCGGATCCTGGAGGGCAAGAAGCCGTGCACCGAAACCCTCGATGGCAACTCGGGCGCGAGTTGCTTCCCAAATTCGGGAGGGTTCGTCCATGAGGTCGCGCTCGACCTGCCAGCGCAGCGCTGGGTCCGAGTCGGTGAGCCAGTTGCGCAGTGAATCGGCGACCACGACGCGAAGCCTAACGCTGTTCGTCCCTGCAGATAGAGCTAACAATCGGGTCTCGACTCGAGTGGGGTACGGCCACGCACGATCTACGATGTCCTCATGACTGCCGATCCGACCACGCCCGCACCGTCGACCAGCTCGGCGAACTGGAAGAGGCGGGGCATTCTCGTCGTAGTCGGCATCGTGCTGCTGTTGATCGCGTACTTCGTTCTGGCGGCGTTTCTGCCGCGCTGGTGGAGTCTTCGGGTCGAAGAACTGGCCGACCGTACGTTCACCAAGGGCATCCTGTGGGGCCTGTTGTTCGGCATCGTCTGCACGTTCGCGCCGCTGATGTTCTTCTGGAGCGCCTGGTCGGTCCGCAAGGGTCGAGCGGGCAAGCAGTTGGCCATCGGATCGGTGATCCTGGCTGTCGTGACCGCCATCCCGAACCTGTTGACGCTCACGATCGTCCTAGGCACCAGCAACGCGGCCCACGCAGGTGAACGCACACTCGACACCAGTGCGCCGGGCTTCCGTGGAGCGACAGCACTCGGTGCCGTGATCGCCGTGGTTCTGGTGGCTCTGATCGTGTTCGTGGTGGTCCGGCGAAACCGTCGCCGCAGAACTGTTGCTCTGTCGCAGTAACGGTCAGGCGCTGCGCAATACCGTCGGTTGGGTGATGACGCGGATTCCGGGTTCCGGGTCGAAGCGATATCCCGTACCCCGGACCGTGGTGATCAGCCGACCGAAGTGCCCCAGTTTGGTTCGCACTCGGGAGAGGTGGACATCGACGCTGCGTCCGCCGTCGGATGTGTTGAGTTCGGATCTCGCAACGACGACGCGTGGATGCTGCGCCAGATATGCGAAAATCTCGAACTCGGTGTGACTGAGTCGAATGCTCTTGCCGCCGAGGATCACGTCGCGGGCGGGGATGTCGATGACCAGGGGAGCGTTCAGATCGTTGACCCGTACATCGAATCGCGTGAGGATCTTTGCATGCGGCGCATAGCTTTTGGCGGCGCTGCGAAGCGCGTCGGCGAGTGCGTGCAACTGCGGTCGGGTCAATCCCTGCAGGGATGATGTGCCGGAATCGGAGATGTGGACAACGACGGTCGCTTCGGTGGTCATGGCGGAGAGCTCCTGAGACAAGGGTGTGCTGCGGATACCGGGCAGTTGGTCAGCGTGGGCAGCGACAGTTCTTGTTCACCGTCACAGGGTGATCGAGGGCGGGCTCGTGCGCCATGGATCGGCTCATCGTGATCGGAACAGTTGACCGGCGACCGTCGACGTGTTGCGATCGGGCGTGACCGATGTATGCCGACCCCGCGCCGTCCTGTTCACCCGCGCCGTCGACTGGGATCATCCCGACGCCGAAGCGCTGCGCGCGGCAATGTCCGCCGAGGTGGGTCCCCGATACGCAGACCGGGCCGCGCTGATGTCGAAGACCCAGGCCAACGCCGTCGACGAGAGCACTGTGCATCGGACGTTCGTCGTGTACCGCCGCGACTCGGACGAAGTCGAACATGCCGTCGGACATGCAGCGCTGCGGTGGAACGGGTCCGATCTCGAACTCAAGCGGATGTTCGTTCACCCCGACCATCGCGGTACGGGGGTATCGGCAGCCCTGCTGGAGGCGTCGGAAAATGCCGCTCGTGAACAGGGCCTGCCGCGACTGATACTGCAGACCGGCGACAGGCAGCCCGACGCCGTTCGGCTGTACGAGAAGAGCGGTTACACCCGAATCCCGGTGTTTCCGCCCTACGAGGTGCTGCCGTTCTCGAACACCTTCGAGAAGCGCTTGTAGTCAGGCCCGCAAGGTCATGATCTCGGCACCGTCGTCGGTGATGACCACCGTGTGCTCGCTGTGCGCAGTGCGGCATCCCGTCGTACTCCGCAGAGTCCATCCGTCGTCGTCGGTGACGAGTTCGTCGGTGTCTTCCATGATCCAGGGCTCGAGTGCCAACATCAGGCCGGGGCGAAGGCCGTAGCCGCGGCCCGGCCGCCCGTTGTTGGACACGTGGGGGTCCTGATGCATCGTGGATCCGATTCCGTGGCCGCCGAACTGCATGTTGATCGGGTAGCCCGCTTCGCTGAGCACCGTGCCGATGGCATGCGAGATGTCGCCGATCTTGTTTCCCGGACGCGCCGCGGCAATTCCCGCGGCCAGAGCCCGTTCGGTGGCGTCGATCATCGCTGTGTCTTTTTTTCGAGACTCGCCGACGACGAAGCTGATGGCGGAGTCCGCGGCCACGCCGCCGAGGACCACAGCAAGATCGAGAGTCAGCAGATCGCCGTCGGCCAACGCGTAGTCGTGCGGAAGGCCATGCAGCACAGCATCATTGACGGAAGTGCAGATGTAGTGGCCGAACGGTCCTCGACCGAAGGAGGGCGCGTAGTCGACGTAGCAGGACGTTGCTCCGGCCCCGAGGATGATGTCTTTGGTCCACTCGTCGATCTCGAGCAGGTTGGTGCCGACGGTCGCACGCTCGCGGACTGTCTCGAGAATCTCGGCGACCAGAGCGCCGGATTTGCGTGCAAGTGGGATTTTGCTGGGGGGAAGAATCTCGATCATGTGTTGCCTTTCGTCGTGTGACGAATAACTATACCGGTATAAGTATTGGTGTCGGGCGTGACGGTGCGCTGGCCGTCGACCGTTCGTGCGACTCTATTTGCTGTGTCCGCTCATCCTCTCGACGACCCCGTTCGCAATTCCCTCGACGGTCCGCTCTCGCGCTTTGCGGTCCGGCGTGGACGGATCGTGCGGGCGGATCCTGAGGTGTCTCCGTTTCTCGCGCACCCCGACGTGCTCGATCAGCAGGACTGGGATGACATCGAGGCCCTGTTCGGCCTGCGGACTGTGGTGGGGCTGGACGGTCCGGAGCGCGCACTGCCCGAGGGGTGGTCGCGGGTGGAGGCGTTCGGTCTGGTGCAGCTCATCGGCACCCACCTCGAGACGCGGCCCTTTTCCGAGGCCGTCGAGCTCACGGCAGCAGACGTCCCGGAGATGCTCGACTTGGTTCGCCGTACCGAGCCCGGGCCGTTCCTGGCCCGGACGATCGAGCTCGGCACGTACCTCGGGGTCCGGCGCGATGGCGCACTGATCGCAATGGCCGGTGAGCGCATGCACCCGCCGGGGTGGACGGAAATCAGCGCGGTATGCACCGACCCGGCATTCCGAGGGCACGGCCTGGCGACGGATCTGGTGCGCGCGGTCGGTCATGGAATCCGCGCCCGCGGCGAGGAGCCCTTTCTGCACGCGTCGGCGGCGAACGTGCGCGCGATCGACCTCTACCTCGCTATCGGATTCGAGTTGCGTCGGACATCGCAGTTGACGTTGGTGAGAACTCCGGAACGTGCGCCCGACGCCTGACGTCAGAACGGCGGTATCTCTTCGTCGCTTTGCCGTCATCGGTGTGCCCACGAACAAGGCGAGGCCGGGGCTCGGTCGCGTGGAGTGTGCGAGGGGCGGCCAACCGGTCAACCGCGAGAGCCCGCTCAGGGAGCGGGGGCGAGCAGGCGCTGTTCGGTGCGGTCGATGATCCGCGGGAAGGTCGCGTGGTCGCCGTAGGCACGGGCCAGGATCAGTCCGCCCTGAATCGTTGCGACCGCGTCCAAGGCACGGGCTGCCGCCTCCTGGGTCGAGAGCCCGCCTCGTTGCAGTGCCACGGCGAGAGCGTCGACCCAGTCCGTGAAGTAGTTCCGGACCGCTTCGGCGAATGTTGCCTTTTCCTGACCCAGCGTGATCGCCGCGAACAGGCACACGCTGTCGCGGGACATGAAGTAGTCGGTGACCTCCCGTGACATCGCTTCGATCGCACTCGTGGTGTTCTCGGTGGTGCGTAGGGGAACGAAGATCTGTTCCTCGAACCACGTGCCCACCTGCTCGAGGACCGCACGGGCCATGTCCGTCTTTCCTGCGGGAAAGAAGTGGTAGAGGCTGCCGCGGCCGAGCCCGGTCTCCTGCTGGATGACGGAAAGAGAGCCGCTCTCGAACCCGCGCTTGCGGAACACGTCGGCGAGGGCTCGGACCGCATCCGAGCGTTCGAGGACAGTTCGGGCCATTACAGTCCGAGGTCACTCAGGCCGGCGTGGTCGGCGGGACGGGGGCCGGATGCATCCCAGAAGAACTTACGGTCGGACTCCGTGATGGCGACGTCGTTGATGCTCGCGTGGCGGTGCGTCATCAGTCCGTCCTTGTCGAAGTGCCAGTTCTCGTTGCCGTAGGCGCGGAACCATTGGCCGGTCACGTCACGATACTCGTAGGCGAAGCGGACGGCGATCACGTCGCCTGTGTATGCCCACAGCTCTTTGATGAGCCGGTAGTCGAGCTCGCGGTCCCACTTGTCGGTGAGGAACTCCACGATCTCGGCGCGGCCTCGAACGAAGGTCGAGCGGTTACGCCACCAGCTGTCTTCGCTGTACGCGAGAGAGATGCGCGCGGGGTCGCGGGTGTTCCATGCGTCTTCGGCGGCGCGGACTTTCTGGATGGCCGTGGCCTCGGTGAACGGCGGAAGCGGAGGACGCGACATGTGGGGCTCCTATCGAAGCAGTCGGGCGTGCAAGTTGTACTGATCGATACACACTGTACCAAAAGGTACAGGCGGAGCCAATGGCTTCTCCTGACTGCTGATGGCCTCGCGCAGCGTGCGATCCGGCCGACAGGGTCTGCTCGAACTCGAGTTCCGGGAGCGGACGTGGCGACTGTGGGGTGCGTCGACGATCGATCAGTGGCTTCCGCTGGACGTGATGCGTCCCAAGAAGGACACTGCAGTGGTGCTGACTATCCGCCGCATCTCGCCGGTGTTCACCCCTGACGATCCTGAATTGGTTGCCCGTCTGATTCGCGAGCGCATGACCGCCCCGACATCACGCGCTCAGGCGTGACGCGCCCCGACGAGCGATTCACGCTCGCCAGTGAACGCACTTTTCTCGCCTGGCTACGGACCTCGCTCGGTCTGCTCGCAGGCGGAATTGCGATCGTCCACCTCGTCCCCGATTTCAGTACCGGATGGGTTCGGACGGCACTCGGTCTGATTCTGATTGCACTCGCCGCCGCGGCACCGATCATCGGCCTGCGGCGGTGGATGCGTGTTCGTGATGCTCTGGAGAACGGTGCACCGATGCCGGAGTCTCGAGACCTGTGGATCTTCGCGATCGGTATCGGCGCGGTGGCCGTATTGGCTGCAGTGGTCACCGTTCTGGGGATCCAGTAGGACTCGGTCGATCACCGCAGGTGCACAATCGATGTACTAGACGACCAACGACAGGAGTTCGGCGTGGCGCAGGGTCTCAAGCTCGGGTACAAGGCATCGGCGGAGCAGTTCGGGCCGCGTGAGTTGGTCGAGCTCGGTGTGCTCGCCGAGCAGCACGGAATGGACTCCGCGACGGTCAGTGACCATTTCCAGCCGTGGCGGCACGAGGGCGGGCATGCGCCGTTCTCGCTCGCGTGGATGACTGCCGTCGGTGAGCGAACCAAGACGATTCAACTCGGGACCTCGGTGCTCACGCCGACGTTCCGTTACAACCCGTCGGTCATCGCCCAGGCATTCGCGACGATGGGCTGCCTGTATCCCGGACGCATCATGCTGGGTGTCGGTACCGGTGAGGCGCTCAATGAAATTGCCACCGGGTTCACCGGCGAATGGCCGGAGTTCAAGGAACGATTCGCGCGCCTCCGTGAGTCCGTGCGGTTGATGCGCGAGCTCTGGCTCGGCGACCGCGTCGATTTCGAGGGCGACTACTACACGACCAAGGGCGCGTCGATCTACGACGTCCCCGAGGGCGGCATTCCCGTCTACATCGCGGCCGGCGGACCCGTCGTCGCGCGGTATGCAGGACGCGCGGGCGACGGGTTCATCTGCACCTCGGGCAAGGGCATGGAGCTTTACACCGACAAGCTGCTCCCGGCCGTGGAAGAGGGCGCGGGCAAGGCCGAGCGCGATGCGAGCAAGATCGACAAGATGATCGAGATCAAGATCAGCTACGACACCGATCCCGAACTCGCACTGGAGAATTGCCGGTTCTGGGCCCCGCTGTCGCTGACGCCCGAGCAGAAGCATTCGATCGACGACCCGATCGAGATGGAGAAGGCCGCCGACGAGCTGCCGATCGAGCAGGTCGCCAAGCGCTGGATCGTGGCCTCGGACCCGGATGAGGCCGTGGAGAAGGTCAAGCAGTACACCGATGCGGGCCTGAACCACTTGGTGTTCCACGCGCCCGGACACGATCAGAAGCGGTTCCTCGAACTGTTCGAGAAGGATCTGGCACCGCGCCTGCGCAAGCTCGGCTGAGGCTCAGGAGACTAGAGATCGGCCGAGAGTGCGAACAATCGCATGTCTCGGTCGGTCCTTGTCTCGTATTCCCCGTACACCTCGACCATCGCGTCGAACTGTCGGTAGATGCGGGCTTTCTCGTCGCCGGTGATTCGGGTGGCCGTCACCGGAATCTTCTTGCCGCCGATGGCCACAACGGCCTTCGGATCGGCAAGGAGGTTGGACGTCCACGCCGGGTGATGTTGCTGACCGAAATTGGATCCGACGACAAAGATCTTGTCGCCCTCGCGGTAGTACAGCAGCGGGCTCGTCCTCGGCTTGCCGGATTTCCGGCCGGTGGTGGTCAGCAACACCACCGGTGCCGCGATAGGGCCGAGGACAGTGAACCGGCCGTCGGATTTGGTCAACAGCCAGCGGTCGACGCCCGCGAGATTCCTGATCACCCAGGAACCGGGCTTGGTCGACGCGAACTTGACGGCGGGCTTGCGGATGAAGGAGGTCTCGCTGCCCCAGCGCACGTCCGGGAACGGTGAATCGGCCATGGTTCATAGGACAACCCGACTGCGCCCGGTGTCAACACCCCAACCACTAAGCAGGAGTGGAGCCTGCGGAACGACCACCACTAAGCTGTTGACCATGGCTGAGCCCAGCGGGACCGACGCGTCGGACATGTATCCCTCCAGCATCTACATCGCGTCACCGGAAGGCGACTCCGGTAAATCCACCATTGCGTTGGGTGTGCTGCAGATGCTCGCCGCGACGGCCGCCCGAGTGGGGGTGTTCAGGCCCATCGCTCGCTCCACGGACGAACCCGATTACATTCTGGAACTTCTCGTCGAGCACACCACCGCAGACCTCACCTACGAGCAGTCGCTCGGCGTGACCTACGAGCAGGTGCACACAGATCAGGACGCAGCGCTCAGCGAGATCGTCAATCGCTATCACGAGGTTGCTGCCCAGTGCGACGCTGTGGTGATCGTGGGCAGCGACTACACCGATGTCGGCAGCCCCAGTGAGCTCGGCTTCAACGCGCGGATCGCCGTCAATCTCGGTGCGCCGGTGCTGCTCGCACTGCGTGGGTCGGACCGCACACCCGACGAGATCGCGCAGTTGGCTGCTCTGTGCCAGGCCGAACTACGCCAACATCACGCCCACCTGGCCGCGATCGTGGCAAACCGCTGTGCCCCCGACGATCTCGATGCGGTCACCGATGCCTTGGCGTCGGTCGGGGTGCCGGCGTGGAGCCTGCCGGAGATCCCCCTCCTCGTCGCCCCGACCATGGCGGAGCTGCTCGACGCCGTCGACGGCACTCTCTACAGTGGTGATTCGTCGCTGCTGCAGCGAGAAGCGTTGCGGGTCATGGTCGGTGGCATGACTGCCGAACATATCCTCGAGCGCCTCACCGAGGGCGTCGTCGTCATCGCGCCCGCGGACCGATCGGACGTGCTGCTCGCCCTGGTCAATGCCCATGAGGCCGACGGCTTTCCGTCGCTGGCCGGCATCATCATGAACGGCGGCATCGAGCCCCATCCGGCCATTGCACGTCTGGTGGCCGGACTCGGCCCCCGGCTGCCGATCCTCACCACCGATCTCGGCACGTTCGACACCGCCTCCGCCGCGGCGCAGACCCGGGGCCGCGTCGCGGTGGGATCGCAGCGCAAGGTCGACACCGCACTGGGGTTGATGGAACAGCGAGTGGACGCGAAAACACTGTTGGGACGACTGGACATCGCCATCCCCACCATCACGACGCCGCAGATGTTCGAGTACCAGCTGATCCACCGAGCCCGCGCCGACCGCAAGCACATCGTCCTCCCCGAGGGCGGCGACGACCGCATCCTTCGGGCTGCCGGACGACTGCTGCAGCGTCAGGTTGCGGACCTCACGATCCTCGGTGAGGAGGGTCCCATTCGCCGACGGGCGTCGGAACTGGGCGTCGACCTCGACAAAGCCACCGTCCTCGATCCCAACAACTGCGAGTACACCGAGGACTTCGCGGCCGAATACACCGAACTGCGCAAGCACAAGGGCATGACGATCGAGCGTGCCCGCGAGATCATGGCCGACATCTCGTACTTCGGAACGATGATGGTGCACAAGGGAATCGCAGACGGCATGGTCTCGGGTGCGGCGCACACCACCGCGCACACCATCAAGCCGTCGTTCGAGATCATCAAGACCACCGAAGGAGTGTCGACGGTGTCGTCGATCTTCCTGATGTGCCTCTCGGATCGCGTACTCGCCTACGGAGACTGCGCCGTCGTACCGGACCCGACGGCCGAGCAGCTCGCCGACATCGCCGTGTCCTCGGCGCAGACTGCGGCCCAGTTCGGCATCGAGCCGCGGGTGGCCATGCTGTCCTACTCCACCGGAGAATCCGGTTCCGGAGCCGATGTGGACAAGGTTCGACAGGCCACTGCCATTGTGCGCGAACGAAATCCGGAGCTACTCGTGGAAGGTCCGATCCAGTACGACGCGGCGATCGAGCCGTCCGTCGCCGCGTCGAAGCTGCCCGACTCCGAGGTGGCCGGCCGTGCGACGGTGTTCATCTTCCCGGACCTCAACACCGGCAACAACACCTACAAGGCTGTTCAGCGCAGCGCCGGTGCCGTGGCCGTCGGGCCGGTTCTGCAGGGCCTGCGCAAACCCGTCAACGACCTCTCGCGCGGCGCACTCGTCGAGGACATCGTCAATACCGTTGCCATCACGGCTATTCAGGCGCAAGGAATTGCCGACTCGGCCAAGGAGAACAGTGAATCGTGAGCATCCTCGTCGTCAACTCCGGGTCGTCGTCGGTCAAGTTCCAGTTGGTCGACCCTGGCTCCGGTGAGTCGCTGGCCAGCGGTCTCGTCGAGCGTATCGGTGAATCCGACGGCCGCGTCGAACTCGACCATCGTGGTGAGAGCATCGAGCGTACCCAGCACATCGAGGATCACGGTGCCGGTTTGGCATCGGCGTTCGAGATGCTCGCCGACGCCGGCATCCAACTGGGCTCCGACGTCACTGCCGTCGGGCACCGCGTCGTCCATGGCGGTACGGTGTTCTACCGTCCGACGATCATCGACGACGCCGTAGTGCAGCAGATCTCGGACCTGAGTAGCCTTGCACCGCTGCACAACCCGCCGAACGTTCTCGGCATCGAAGTCGCCAGGAAGCAGCTGCCGAACGTGCCGCACGTGGCAGTCTTCGACACGGCCTTCTTTCATTCGCTGCCCGACGCAGCCGCGACCTATGCCATCGATGCGACCGTCGCCGCCGAGCACGACATCAGGCGCTACGGCTTCCACGGCACCTCGCACCACTACGTCTCGGATCAGGCGGCGCAGTTCCTCGGCCGCGAGCTCGCAGACCTGAATCAGATCGTGCTGCACCTGGGCAACGGAGCCTCGGCCTCCGCGGTTGCCGGGGGCAAAGCAGTCGACACCTCGATGGGCCTGACTCCGCTCGAGGGTCTGGTCATGGGAACCCGCAGCGGCGACATCGACCCCGGCGTCATCATGCATCTGCGCCGCAGCGCCGGCATGAGCGTCGACGACATCGATGCCCTGCTGAACCGTCGTTCCGGACTGATCGGGTTGTCCGGGGTCAACGATTTCCGGCAACTGCAGCAACGGATCGACGACGGTGACGCCTCCGCGCGGCTGGCCTACGACGTCTACATCCACCGACTGCGCAAATACATCGGCGCGTACATGCTCGGACTCGGCCGGCTCGATGTCGTCACGTTCACCGCCGGTGTCGGCGAGAATGCGGCCGCCGTGCGTGCCGACGCTCTGAAGAACCTCCAGGGATTCGGTATCGAAATCGACCCGGAGCGTAATGCGCTGCGCAGCAAGCAGGCTCGGGTCATCTCGACCGACTCGTCGACCGTGACCGTCTTGGTGGTGCCGACCAACGAGGAGCTGGCGATCGCTCGGGCGACGGCCGATCTGGTACGCGGCTAGAACAGGGAACCTAGAACAGGGATCGGGGCCGGATCGCGTTCGCCAGGTCCACCAGTGAGAAGCGGTGCGCGCGATCGGTGGCGTTGCGGGCCAATGCCCGCAGCCCCTTCTCGGTGCCACGCCGCAATCCGTCCTCGGTGAACGGGACGCTGAGAATCGGTTCGCGTTCGGCCGTGGCGGCGTGGCCGGAGACGATCCAGTCCAGGGCCATCGCGAGTACCAGCGTCCGCATCTGCAGTGCCCGGCTCTCTGCCTTGGGGAGCAACGCAACTCGGCGGGCGGCGGAACGGAAGTCCGCCTCGGACAGTTCGGCTCGCGAGCGATCCATCAGCAGCGTCAGCACGCTGGTCATGCGCGCCATCGAGTAGTGCCGTGAGCTGATCGGCACTTGATCCAGAGCGGCGATGGCTCCGGTCTGATCGCCGCGGCGCTGCAGCTGCCGGGCCAACCCGAACGCCGAGCTCACGATGCCTCGGTTGGTGCGCCAGACAGCTCGATAGAGGTCCTCGGCTCGGGCACGCCATTTCTCGGCTTCGTCGGCTCGGCCCGCGGCGACATGGCCGAGCAATTCGGAGGTCGCACCGAGAGCGAGCTTGGGTGCCAGCTCTCCGGGCATCGCCCCGAGCACGTTGTCGAAACTGGTGAACGCAGAATCGTATTCGTGATGCAGCAGGGCGATCAGGCCCGCATACCACTGCACCCGCCACGGATCGGCGGTGTGGTCCTCGGACTGCACCTTGGTCAGAATCTCGGTGGCCTCGACGACGTTCCCCAGATCCAGATTGGCTTTGACCTCGGCAAGGGTGATCTCCACCCCCAGCTCGACAGGGGACGAGGAGGGCGTGGAATCCGAGTTCTTGTCCGCGCCCGCGGAGATGCGTTCGATGCCGTTGCGTTTGGCGTGCTGCAACGAGTCCAGGGTCTGACGCGGTTCCACGTGCACCGCCGCCGCGAGCAGGGGCGCGCTCGGATCGTTGGGGTCCACCAGTGGAACAGGTAGCGCCGCAACAACTTCGGTAGCCGTCATTCGTTCGTTGCGGACCGTGCCGTCCACGTAGGTGTCGGTACGGCCCACCGACTGCTCGGTTCCGAAAGTGGTACGGGGCGGGCTGAACACGGTCGACAGGCCGGGACGCTCGACGCCGGTTCGGATGGCCAGGATCTCGCGCAGCACTCCGGTCGCCTGCCCGGCGAATTCGTCCGCGGACCGAAACCGTCGAGCGGGGTTCTCGTGAGTCGCTCGCAGCAGGAGTCGGTATAGCGACGGAAATTGCTGCAGCACTTCGGAATCCTCGACCGACGGCAGGCCGTCGAGGTACTTGCCGTTCTTCGAGGGCATGTCCAGCGTCAGTACCGCGAGCGTGCGACCCACAGTGAAGATGTCCGACGCCACCGTCGGCCCCGTCTTCACGATCTCCGGGGCCTGGTAGCCCACCGTGCCGTACAGGTAGCCGTAGTCCTCGATACCCGCTACCGCGCCGAGGTCGATGAGTTTGATCTGGTCGTCGGAGACCATGATGTTCTCGGGCTTGAGGTCGTTGTAGACCAGGCCGATCGAATGCAGGTAGCCCAGCGCAGGAAGCACTTCCAGGACGTAGGCGAGTGCCTGCTCGACGGGCATCCTGCCGCCGTCGCACGTACCGAGGATGTCTCGCAGAGACCGTCCACCGACGTACTCCATGACGATGAAGCCGACGGTCGACCCGTCGCTGCGGGGTTGCTCGACGAAGTTGTAGATCTTGACGACGCCGGGATGCGCTACCTCGGCCAGGAATTGACGTTCTGCGACCGCGACCGCGTGGGCTTCCTCGTCGCCGAAGTGCAGTAGTCCCTTGAGCACCACCCAGCGGTCGCTGACGTTGCGGTCGATGGCGAGGTAGATCCAGCCCAGGCCGCCGTGCGCGATACAACCCTGGACGTCGTACTGGCCGACCACTCGATCGCCCGGCTCGAGCAGGGGCGTGAAGTCGAACGTGGTGCCACAGTGCGGGCATACACCCTTGGCGATGTCGGGCTCACCGGGCTCGGTGCGGCCGACCTTGGCGTTGCACTTCCAGCAGAACCGCTTGTGTTGCGGCACCGTCGGATCCGACATCACCGCAGTTTCGGGATCGACCGGCTCCACCCTGGGGACATCGACCAGCCCGCCGCCGAGTCGACGTCGAAGGCCGGTGCTGCGCGATCGGCCGGATCTCGCGCGGCCCGTCTTCGAACGGGTGGAAGCAGAATGAGCAGTAGATGTCGGGTTCCGGTCGCCGACCGGCGACCGCGAGACGGCCTGAGTGCGCTCGACGCCGTCCGTCCCGGAGGGTCCGTCGGTGTTCCCTCCGACCGGTGTTCTCGATACTGCTCGGGTGCGCTCGCTGTCGTCGGCGCGCGCGACCGCCTGTGTTCGTTCCGCCGGGGCCGTGGGCTGCTGTTCGTCGTCGTCCATGATGTGAGCCCCTAGTCGCTGTACGACGCGGTCGGCGGGCCGGGGGAGGGGCCGAGGACCGTCAGCCATCGGTTGTAGAGGCGATTCCAGGTTCCGTCGGACCTGATGCGGGCCAACGTACCGTTGACGAAGCGCACCAGATCCTCGCTCTCTCGATTGATCCCGACCCCGTACGGCTCCGGGCTCAGGCTGTCGCCGACGATCTCGAGGTACGGGTCCTGCGCAGCCAGACCGGCCAGAATGGCGTCGTCGGTGCTGATGGCGTCGACCTGTCGTTGTTGCAGCACCACAAGGCAATCCGACCACATCGGCACGGTGACCACGGTCGCTGCGGGTTGCACTCGCTGCAGTCGTCGTAGTGAGGTGGTGCCCTCGACGGCGCAGACTCGTTTGCCCGCCAGGTCGCCGATGTCGCGAATACCAGAACCCTGCACCACCAGAATCCGGTGCTGCGCCTGGAAATACACCGTGGAGAACTGCACGTCCTTACGACGAGCGCACGTGATGGTCATGGTCTTGACCACGATGTCCACCGAGGAGTTCTGCAGGGCTTCCAGTCGCTGCGCCGAGGACAGGATCCGAAAGTCCAACCGATTCGGGTCACCGAAGAGGTCGCGCGAGATCTCCCGCGCGATATCGACGTCGAACCCGACCAGCTGACCGGTCATCGGATCGCGGAAGCTGAAAAGGTTGCTGCCCGTGTCGAGTCCGACGACCAAGCGGCCTTTCGCGCGCAGTGCGTCGATGGTCGGTTGTGGTACCGGCGGTGCGTCTGTGCCACTCGGCAGTGGGCGCAGGCTGGCGGTGGGGCGGGCGCACTCGTCGTCGGCCGAGGTCTCGGTGGGGCGAGCGGCTACGGATGCGCCGTCCGGTAGCGGCGGTTCGGTGAACGTCGTATCCACTTGCGGCACTGGGTTTTCCGGCGGAGTGCAGCCGACCAGCAGGGCAGTTGCCAGGATGCCGATGGCGAGCAGGCGCTTCACAGGTACTCACGCAGCCTCGGGAACAGGCCGACACCGAACGCCACCGAGGCGACGACGGTGAGCACGTACGCACCGTTGGACAGGCCGGACAACACTCCGACGGAGCGATCGATGTTGGAGCGCAGTTCGGCTCGTGCATTCTCTATTCCGTCGACCAGAACAGTGTCCAAAGCGTTGAAGGCGGCGGCGGAATCTGATTCTGCTGTTCCGGTGGCGATGGCGACCGCTCCGTTGAAGTCGCCGACTTCGAGGGCGGAATCGATTCGGGCATGCGAGCCGGACCACGTGTTCAGCGCGTCGATCACCGCCGTGTCACCCTGGAACATCTCGGACATGCGAGAGACGTTGGCGTCGAACGATTGTCCATAGTCCTGACTGCCGCCGCGGCGGGCGAGATCGAGGGTCTCGTCGGCCCTGGCCTGCTGCGCCAGGATGAAACCCGTCGTGTACGACTTCAGCGGAGCGACACCGCGATCGAGCGCACGGTCGGTGGCGATCGAGGAGATCAGTCCCACCACCAGCATCCAGCCGAGCAGACCGACGACAGCGGCTGTGGCACCGAGGAATCCGACGTTCAACGTTCGACGCGTGGTGCGCGAGAGGTACCACTGAGCCAGGCCGGTCATCAGCAGCAGGAACACCACCGACCCGATTGCGAAGAACGGCGGGCTGGTGAACCGTTCCTGATCGGCGGACACTCGTGATGCCTGCTCGGTGTACAGCTTCTCGGCCAGTGGCAACAGAGTTGTCTGCATCATGGTCGAGGCCTCACCGAGATAGGCCGCCCCCACCGGGTTTCCGGTTCGGTTGTTGGCCCTGGCGGTCTCGACCAGGCCGCTGTAGACCGGCAGTCCGGCGGCGATCTGTGTCAGCACCGCGCTGGTGGCCTCGTCGTTCTCGGTCACTCCGGCCGAGGCGGCGATCAGCTCCGACGACGCCTCGCCGAGTGCCTGCGAGTACCGATCGCGTACTTCTGCCGGCTCGAGACCGCCGGCAATGAACGCGGTTGCGGCAGCAGAATCGGCCACCGAGAGGGCCCCGTACAAATTCTGCGCCGAGTTCGCGAACGGCTCGGTCCGCACCAGCAGTGTGCCCAGGGTATCCACCCGCTCGGTGACGGCCGTGGACGCCAGATTTCCGACCGTCAACGCCAACACCACCAGCGCGGTGCCCATCGCTACCAACCGCGCAGGCGTCGAACGCATCGTGTAGCGAACCGGGGGCTTGCCGGTAACGGCACCGACGGGAGTGGCCGTTGTCGGAGGCACGGCAGCGGAGGGGGTAATGCCGGCCGCGATCACGTCACCGAGCATATAAGCAGGCGGGCGGTACTGCAGGCACTACAGCGCAGTCACTACGGGCGGATGATTCCCCTAGGGTGGTGAGCATGCGAGGTGACGGGGACGGTTGGGTGATCGGTGACGACGGTTCTCGGCACTGGGGAAAGCACGGGGCTGCCGGACTGTTGCTTCGCGCACCGTCGAACACCGGAGAACCACTCGTGCTGCTGCAGCACCGCGCCCTGTGGAGTCACCAAGGCGGAACGTGGGCGCTGCCCGGCGGGGCGCGTGACTCGCACGAGAGCACCGAGCACGCGGCCGTACGCGAGGCGCACGAGGAAGCCGGTATCGCTGCCGAACAGCTGTGCGTTCGGAGCGAACGGGTCACTGCGAGTGTCGCGAGCGGCTGGTCGTACACCACCGTCGTCGCCGACACCGATCATCCACTGACCACCGTCCCCAACGGTGAGAGCACCGAACTGCGCTGGGTACCGGAATCGATCGTCGCCGACCTTCCGTTGCATCCGGGGTTCGCGTCGAGCTGGTCGGGGCTGCGCACCGTGCCGCTCCGGGTACTGCTGGACACCGCCAACGTGCTCGGTTCACGACCGAACGGCTGGTGGAAGGACCGCGCCGGATCGACCGGCGCACTGCTCACCTCGCTCGCCGAGACGTTGCCGCGCACCGTCGAACTGCCCGGCGGCCAATACGGGTGGCTCACGAGAATCGAAGCCGTCCTCGAAGGCGAGGCCCGCAGCGCAGTGGTGGACGACCCACGCACCCCGACGATTCTCGCCGACGGCAGCGGCGACGACACCTTGGCCGATCAGGCCCGACTCGACGGAGATCTGACGGCATTGGTCACCGCCGACCGCGGACTGCGCAACCGGCTCCCCGATTCGGTGCAGGTGCTGACGCCGTCGACCGTGCTGGGTTGGCTCTAGGGGACTATCAGTACGTATTGCTCTCCGGTACAGGCGAGACCGGCGACGCCTGGATAGTTCATCAGCACTTAAAAAGCCTGGGTGCCTCCGTGGATCCATTCTGTGAACCCGGTGGCACAACACTGTCGTAAGCTCCGCCCAAACGGGCAGAGCCTTCCAACGACGCCGCGGGCTCCTCTTCCGTGCTGGTGACTGCACTTCGCTCTTCAAAATAGGACTTGGTGGTAAGTCCAGACGCGTATAGTCCGCATGATGACCCCGCCGGCCCCTTCTTCTGACACTTACTACTACGAAGACCAGGTCGGCAACCTCCAGGTTCTTCTCGAGGAAGTGACTCGGGCCCGGCCCGGATCGCCCGAAACTAGATTCGTTACCCCAGAAGACGAGGTTGTCAAGCGACTGTCGTCCAACTTTCATCACGTGTTATACGGGCGGCGCGGTACCGGAAAGTCCAGCCTTCTTCGTCAAATCGAATCCACGAGGAAGGCATCCGGACAACTCGTCGCATGGGCGGATCAAGAGACCTTTAAGGGTCTGTCCTACCCAGACGTTCTCGTCGGCACACTTGCTGAAGTGTTCACGCAGATATCTGTCCAGTTGAGAGCGCAGTCGCCTCTTGAAAAGAAGAAGATTTTTCGGAAAGCCGTACCACTGACGGCACAACAAAATTTGGCGGATGAGTTAGATCATGCTGTGCGCTCTCTGCGCGAGCTTCAAAAATCTCCGAGCGAGAGCGAAATCGAATGGACGGAAAATTACCTTACAGAATCCAACGTGGCGCACAATGGTGCGATTAAAACCTCAGCGAAAGCGGGCCCACTTGCAGGGACCTTCGACTACTCGAAAGGTCGATCAAACAAGGAGACCAGTGGTAAGGCGCTGGCTCAGCGGTACAGTGCAAAGAAGAGTGAACACCTCGAACGCGCTCTTTCGACCTACCGCACGCTTATGCTTGCGATAGGTAGGGCGTCTCCCAACACGTTTATAATTCTCGATGATTTTTACCATTTGAAGCAAGATGATCAGCCTGGAATAGCTGGCTACTTTCACCGCGCAGTCAAGGACACCGGGGTCTGGCTCAAGTTTGGATCTATAGCCTTGTGGACTCGGCTTTATGCGGGTGGCAATCCTCCTATTGGATTGCAGGCTCCGCACGACCTGCGCGACCTATCGCTGGACCGCGGCCTGCAGGAATTCAAGCGCTCGAAAAAATTCTTGGAAACGATCCTGAATCGACTTTGCGTAGAATGTGACGTCGATCCCAGTTCGCTATTTTCCGACGGTGCGCTCGACCGCCTAGTGCTAGCCGCCGGCGGAGTTCCTCGCGACTATATTGGTCTAGTCAGTGAAAGTATTGCGAGTGCTAAGAACCGCGGACCATCTGGAAAATCGGGCAGCGAACGCATCATCGCAGAAGACGTAAACTCCGCATCTGGTCGAACAGTTGAGACAAAGTACACCGACATGAGAGAAGACAGCGGTGGGGCGTCCGACGAACTAGAAGGCCTGGTGGTGAGGCTGACTGATCACTGTCGGAACACCAAGTCGTCATGTTTTCTCATCAATGCAAGCAATCGTGAACTTATTGACAAAACAAATCGGCTTCAAAATATGCGCTTTGTTCATACAGTCGCCCAAAATGAAACGGTGCCGAACCAGCAGTCTGACCGCTACAACGTGTATGTCCTCGACGTTTCCTTGCTTGCCGCACAAAGAGCCTGGCAGGTTGACTTTATGGGCTGGGTAAAGCGTGAAGGACGGCGCGCACGAAAGTTGGTTTACGTTCCGGGAGTCGCATCGATAACCGAGTCGGCAATTGCGTCGGAGTCGGCCGGAAGTGAAGTGACTCAGAATGACGGGAGTGCAGTAGTCGAGTCTGTCGAGTAGTACCTTGCCGCCAATTTCTCTTCGTCGGAAGTGCGTCTAAATTGTCGTTCTGGGTTGAAAACTCGTAGATTCCTTATTTTCTCGAAGACCAGGCACAAAGGATGGATCCAGAAACATTTCCCTGAACGCCACACTTACAGTTCGAGCAATCAGACATTATTAAAGCTCGTGTCGTATAACTGAGCTGCTCGACGAATCATATTGTCGTAGTGGAAGGGGCTGTTCGGCGGCGGTGCCGGGGTCTCAGTCACCAGTTCCACCGGACTGCCGTCATTCTTCGAGTCCACCACAAGGATCCCGAGCGCATCAAACCCCAGTTGCCCACTGTGGGGGCCCGACCTTCGGTGTATCTCCTCCATCTTCTCAATGGTCCTTATCGCAGCCTTCGGTTGTTGGTGTGCATTAACGGTGGTCGGCATGCCAGGGTGTTGCCTCAACGGGCTGACAAAGGAGTCCGAGCGATTGACCATCACGAGGCCTACTGCCAATGCGTTGTTGCTGTCGCCGTGGACCGTCTGATAGCTGGAGGTCAGTTCGTCATAAAGGCGAGACCGAGCCTTACTGTGCTCAGTCATGCAGGCCTTGGCTTCTAGGGCGACGAGGACAATTGCCCCAGCGTCACCGCGTGGACTGGTGGGCAAGGCTGTTAGAGCAGATTGCTCTTGTGCGGTCAGGCCAATTCCATACTTGTCTGCGAGGTCTACAAGATCCGTGGTTGTGATCCCAACATCGTCGCCCGTCCTCGCGACAACCAGATCCAGATTTTTGGTTCTGTTGGTCGTCCAATCATTGAGTTCTCTATTAATTCCGAACGCGACCTTGCCTGTTGCCGCATGCCGCTGCATTAGTGACGACGCGGATAGAAGATCGAAGAGCACTGCCCAGCAGGCGATTTTAGAATGATGGTCGCTGCGCGGATGATACTGCCACTGCGAACCGTTTTTGCTCACGACATTATTGGGCTTGGATAACGTGCGTGCGATGATTGCCGGGCCGTAAGTCACGCTGTCAAACCTGTGGTTGTCATTGAGTCGAGGTGATCCTCGACCTCGCTCAGAAAGTCTGGAGCGAATCGCAACGATCCAGCACGCGCCCGCTTTAGGAACCCCGCGGTCGCGCGTACGGACAAAGATGCGGAATCCTCAAGAAACTCCTCTATCGGCTGCATCGGCACCGCTTCCGGCCAGAGCGAAGAGACCCCGCCAGCCACGTAAGAGCCAGTCTTATCGCCCCAAGCCGCAATGGGCCACCGTCCGACTACCTGAAGGTCGGATTGGTTGTCGTAAGGGTGATGGGTCTCGACAAGTTGTTGGCCTACCCACTTCGACATTCGCGTACTGACTGCGTTTCCGACGAGCCGCCAACGACTGCCCGCACGAGCACCAGCATCGACCGCTGGGAGAGTCCACCCGGCCGGGAAGCCCTGCAGTTTCTCTGCGCCCCTGATGCCAAGGGTGACAATGCCACGACCGGGTAGCCAGATAGCGGGAGGGCTGGCGATGCCGAGCGTGGAGCCCGACTTGATCGTCGGTACACCGTTGACGGCCCAACCGAGGCCAGTTCTGCCCTCGGTCCAATAGAAGCCACACGGATCGTTACCAGTACGCAACTCGGTCGGTGGTTCAGCGTTGCCACTGAATAGCACTGAACGCGGGTCTTCGTCGCGCGAAGCGAGCATCACCACACGGTGCCGACGCTGTGGGAGACCAAACGCCCGGGCGTCAACGACTCGGTAGGCCCAGCGATACCCGAGGCCAGTCAATGACTGTGTGAGGTGGTGCATGGCAGCGCCGCGATCAAGTTGAAGCATGAACGGCACATTCTCAAGTAGTAACCACCTTGGGCCCTGCTTGCGCTTGATGAGGCGGAACACCTCGCCAACGAGGCCTGATCGCGAGCCGGTGATCCCGGCGGTCCTACCCGCTTGCGAAAGGTCCTGACAGGGGAAGCCTGCCGCGACAAGCTCGGTGCCTTTAGGCAACGAACGCAGCCTACGCACGTCATCTACGGTGTCGACGTTGTCGAACTGGGTGTCAAGCACCTTACGTGCGGCAGGATCGATTTCACACATCAGTGTGGTGTTGAATCCGGCTTGGTTGAGGCCGATCTCCAATCCGCCGATGCCGGCGAACAGTCCTACCGCGTCCACTTAACCTCCACTATTTGTTCTGCTCAAGACCGTACGTCAGGTGTCTGACGTTTTCTCGATGCCACGCAAACGCGGGGCCGCAAGATGCGGCGTCGACGCCCTAGTGCCCGCTAAATTGCGCGTGTTATCGCCTCCGGCCGGAGGCATGTTTTTTCAACCGTGCGACGAAAGCTGCCTGCCTCGGTGCCGGATCAGATCGTGCCCGCCACGTCCAGCCGCGATGAGAATTGGGCCTATGGCCCCGCTGGCAGTACGAGTGGGCAGCGGCTCCCCCGGAGTCCGGCCCTCGCTGACCTAACTACATGCAGCACACCGGGTACGTCCGTACGGTCGAGTAGGTGCGTGACAAGTGGCGGTGGCCGGCAGTGGTGCTCGGCATCGCTCTGCTCCTGGCCACCCCCTCGGTGATCGAACGCTGGCCCGTCGACGCGTCGAACATCGCCGCGGCCGAACTGCTCTCCCGAGTCCAGTCCTCCACTGCGACCCCGTATTCGGGCTACGCCCAGGCGGTAGGGGGTGTGACGCTGCCGGTGACCGACGGACTCGGGGGCCTTCCGGATCTGCTGGGCGACACCACGACCCTGCGCGCTTGGTATCGCGGCCCGGACAGCTGGCGTGTCGACACCGTGCGTCTCGCCGGTGAACGTGGCCTCTACCGGAGCCCGGCTCGACTGTGGAGATGGGACTACGAACAGAACACGGCAGTGGTGACACCGGTCCCCGAGCCGAGCCTGCGCCTGCCTCGCGAAGCCGACCTGCTCCCCCCGGAGCTGGGGCAGCGGTTGCTCAGCGAAGCGAGCGCAGACGATGTCACCCGGCTGCCGGATCGCCGGATCGCCGGCCGGGACGCCCCTGGCCTTCGGGTGATTCCCAGCGAGCCGCAGAGCACCGTCACCGAAGTCGATGTGTGGGTCGACCCCGACAGCGGGTTGCCGCTGCAGGTCGACGTGCTGGGCGACGGGGCCAC
Source organism: Rhodococcus sp. Leaf278 (assembly GCF_001426085.1). Classification (GTDB taxonomy): domain Bacteria; phylum Actinomycetota; class Actinomycetes; order Mycobacteriales; family Mycobacteriaceae; genus Rhodococcoides. The sequence continues at coordinate 6,256 of NZ_LMRR01000007.1, read as the reverse complement.
TCGCCCGATCGTCAGCACCGCGTTCCTCGACTTCTCCTCGGCGACCCCCGACGCCGACACCGTTCGTTTCGTCCCACCGCCGGGAACCGATGTGCAGCAACAGGATGGACTCGATATCGCCTCGTTCGCCGACGGGATCGACTCCGCCCGTCTTCCTCAGGCTCTGGCCGGACTCGACCTGGGTGACCGCGACGGCCAGGGTGCGGTGGGAATCTACGGCCGCGGAGTGACCGAGTTGATCGCCGCTCCGCTGCCGCGCCGCGCGGCACGCGGACTCGTCGACCAGTTACGGGAAGCCCCGGGCGCAGTCGTGACCGGCAGCAGCGTCGCGCTGTCGATCGGGCCGCTCAACGTCCTCATCACCGAGCCCACCGCCGACCGGCGGCGCTACCTGCTCTCCGGCACCGTCACCCCGGAAACCTTGGCCACCGCCGCCCAGCAGCTCGAAGGAGCAGCCACATGATTCGCACGACCGGCCTGACCAAGAGTTACGGATCGGTGCGGGCAGTGGACGGCGTCGACCTCGACGTGCGTGCCGGCGACATCTACGGCTTCGTCGGTGCGAACGGCTCCGGCAAGACGACGACCGTGCGGATGTTGCTCGGCCTGGTCCTGGCCACCTCCGGGCAGATGCAGGTGTTGGGCGAGGAGATGCCGCGGCGACGCACGAGCGTGCTGCCGCGGGTGGGCGCGCTGATCGAGAACCCCGCCGCTTACCCCAATCTCTCCGGACGCCGGAACCTCACGCTGCTCGACGCGGCCGGGCCGGGTGGTGCCCGGCGCACCCGGACTGCCCGGGTCGGCGAGGCCCTCGAGCAGGTCGGCCTCGCGGGGGTGGGACGCAGACCGGTCAAGCAGTACTCGCTCGGCATGCGGCAGCGTCTCGGCTTGGCTGCGGCGCTCATGCGCACCCCCGAGCTGCTGATACTCGACGAGCCGACCAACGGTCTCGACCCGCAGGGAATCCTGGAGATTCGAGAGTTGCTGCTGGGCCTGCACGCCCGGGGCACCACGGTGTTCCTGTCCAGCCACCTGCTGGCCGAGGTGGAACAACTGTGCGACCGAGTGGGCGTGCTCGATCGGGGTCGCCTCGTTCTGCAGGATCAGCTCTCCGCGTTCCAGCAGCCCACCGGTCGAGTACTCGTGTCCACCCTGGACCCGGCCGAGGCCGTCACCGTGCTCGCTGAAGTCGAGAACGCCACCGTGCTCGAGCGTGACGGGCAGCAACTCGTGATCGAACACCCCGACTCGGCCCTGCTCAATCGACTGCTCGTCGACGGTGGGGTGCGGGTGAGCGAGCTGACGACGCAGCAGATGAGTCTGGAGCAGTCCGTGCTGGCCGTCACCGGCGCCAGTGCCGACCGGGTCGACGGTCCCGCCCGGAAGAAGGTGACCGCATGATCGGCGTCGAGCTGCGCGCGATGCTTCGCCGACCCCGCACCTGGGTCGTCATCCTGCTGCTCAACCTGCTGCCCACCATCGTCGCGGGCCTACTGGCCTTGACCGATGTGGGCCCGCGCCCGGGAGAGGGTCCCGCCTTTCTCTCCGCAGTGACCACCAACGGCCAGCTTTTCCCGCTCGCCGCGCTCGCGATAGTGCTTCCGCTGTTCCTGCCCGTCGCGGTGTCGGTCATTGCCGGCGATTCCGTCGCCGGGGAGGCACAGGCCGGCACCCTGCGCTACCTGCTGGCCCGTCCGGTGGGACGGACGAAGCTACTGGTGGCGAAGCTCATCTCGGTGGCCGCCTTCGTGCTACTGGCGGTGGTCATCGTGGCCGCCGTCGCATACTTCGTCGGGACGACTCTGTTCGACACCACGTCGTTGGCCGGCGTCGCCAGCGTCTCGGGCACGGTGCTGACCGATCAACAGGTCGCCGTACGCACCGTCATCGCTGTGCTCTACGTGACGCTGTCGATGCTCGGAGTCGCTGCCATGGGGTTGTTCCTCTCGACCCTGACCGACTCCCCGCTCGCCGCGACGCTGGGCGCGTTGGCCTTCCTCATCGCCAGCTCGTTGCTGCTGACCCTGGATGCGGCCGACGCCATCGCGACGTACTTGCCGACGCGGTACTGGCTGGCTTTCGTCGACCTGTTCCGCGATCCGGTGCCGACGCGGGACCTGGTCCGCGGCGTCGGCCTGCAGGGCGTCTACGTCGTCGTCCTTCTGGGCGCGGCATGGGCCAATTTCACGACCAAGGACATCACGAGCTGAGTCGGCTGCAATCGGCCGCGCCGAGCTGGGTGGTGGAGCTGCTGCCGAGCTGGGCGGACACCATTGCAGCGACGAGAGGATCGCGGGGCAGGTTTCCGTGATCGACGGTGGAATCGGCACACACGCTCTGCACTGGAATGGCGATGGCCCCGTCGAGTTCGGCCGAATTGGGCGGGGTCACCACCTGATCCAGCTGGGTCCAGATCGACACCCACTGCGGCCCCTCCGGGGTCTCGTCGCCGGAGTTCAGGGCGGCGAGCACGGAGCTGTCCGGGGCGAGCTGCTGACAGGCCGTCGGGCATCGGTCGGGCAGAACCTGGGCCGCCAGCCCGGCCACCTGGGTGCCGTGATGCGGGGAGCCGAGCGTCACGATGCGCCGGGCCTGCTCGGCACCGCCCAGGTCGGCTGCCCAGATCCGGGCCACCACACCGCCGGCGGAATACCCGACGACGTCGACCGAGGTTGCCCCGGTCCGGTTCAGAGCCTCGTCGGCCGCGTCGCGCAGCGTCTGCGCCTGCACGGTCAGATCGCCGACGCCACCATCGGGCAGGGCCACCACGGTGGCGTCGCGTCCGTCTTCGCGCAGCCCGGCCGCGAGCACGTCGAGCGCATCGGTGGAACCGCCGAAACCGGGGACCAGCAGCACCGGGCCCGGCACGGATTGGTCGACGCTCGCCACGGGATCGCTCGTGACGCGCGAAGCGACGAATGCCGCCACGGCCGCGACGACCCCCACCAGGACAAGGGCGAGCACAACGAACACGAAACGACGGCGGGCCGGGGCCAGGGAGGAGAACACCCCGTCCAGTGTGCCCCGGCTAGACCTGCAGAGCCTGGACCAGCTCGCGAGCGGCTGCCTGTGGGTCCCGAGCTTCGGTGATGGCGCGAACCACCACGATGCGGTCGGCACCGGCTGCTCTGACCTGATCCACGTTGGTGGCGTCGACTCCGCCGATCGCGAACCACGGCCGCTCGGGCAGCGCGTCCGCGGTGGCCCGCAGAGTCTCGAGGCCGGCGGCGGATCGGTTGGGCTTGGTGGGCGTCGGCCACACCGGCCCGACGGCGAAATAGTCGACGCCGTCCTCGATCGCGGCGAGCGAGGACTGGGCCCGGTTCTGCGTCGAGCGGCCGATCACCACATCCGGACCCAGGATCTGGCGGGCATAGTGCACGGGCAGATCGCCCTGACCGAGATGCAGCACGTCCGCGCCGGAGGCCAGCGCCAGATCCGCGCGATCGTTGACCGCCAGCAGCGCACCGTGCCGCTTGGTCGCGGCGAGCAGAATTGCCAGCGCAGCGAGCTCGTCCTTGGCTTCGAGCGGACCGAACTCGCGCTCTCCGGCGGAGTTCTTGTCGCGCAGCTGAATGATGTCGACGCCACCGGACAATGCGGCCTCGGCGAACTGCGCGAGATCGCCCTTGTCGCGCCTGGCATCGGTACACAAGTACAGGCGAGCGGACGCAAGACGCTCACGGGGAGTCTGATTGCGGGCGGTCTGAGATGGATGCACGAAACGAACTGTATTCTCATGGTGGCCGCCACCGACGACGGAGTGGCCGAGATATCGCGGGAGTCCCGAGGATCGTGGGGCTGAGAGTGGGTTCGCCGCCCTTACCGTCAATACCTGAACCCGATCATGCGGGCGCAGGGAGTGAGGACGTGAATCGCGTGTACATCGTCGTTATCGGCGGAGGCGTCATCGGGCTGTCGACGGCGCTCCGCCTGAGCCGGGACGGTCACCGAGTGGCCGTGCACGATCCAGCTCTGGGCAAGGGCGCGTCCTGGGTGGCGGGCGGCATGCTGGCCCCGTTGTCCGAGGGGTGGCCGGGCGAACACGAACTCCTGCACCTCGGTGCCGCCTCGCTGGAGCGGTGGCCGGACTTTGCCGAGCGCCTGCCCGGCCCCTCGGTGTTCTCCGCGACCGGATCGGTGACGGTTGCCCTCGATTCCGCGGATGCCGCCGATCTGCGGACCGTTGCCGAGTGGGTGGGCGAGCAGGGTCACGAACTGCAGATTCTCGGACGCGCAGAGCTGCGGGAGCTCGAACCTGCACTGGCGCAGAACATTCGGCTCGGATTGTTGGCTCCGACCGAGCTTTCTGTCGACAACCGGGCGCTGATCGTTGCGCTCGAGCAGGCGTGTCTCGATGCGGGAGTGGAATTCTCCGAGACCTCCGTTCAGACTTTGCCCGACGCCGATCAGGTGGTCCTGGCCGCCGGTGCGCAGTCGGCGGCGCTGTGGCCCACGTTGCCCGTCCGTCCGGTCAAGGGCGAAATCCTGCGGCTGCGTCGTCGACCGAGCGCTGCGCCACCGCCATCTCGCACCGTTCGCGGAACCGTGCACGGCAGGGCGATCTACCTGGTGCCGCGCGGCGACGGATTGGTCGTCGGCGCAACACAATACGAATCCGGTGGGGACACGCAGGTGACCGTAGCGGGGGTGCGTGACCTGATCGCCGACGCCGAACGGCTCATGCCGAGTATCGGCGAATACGAACTGTACGAAACCGCCGCCGGACTGCGGCCCATGAGCCCGGACGGACTACCGATCATCGGCAGGCTGTCTCCCCAGGTGATCGTCGCTACCGGCCACGGCCGCAACGGCATCCTACTGGCTCCCATCACCGCCGACGCCGTTGCCGCGCTGATCATGGGTGAGCAGTTACCCGAGGCGAAAGCTGCTTCCCCTGAACGCTTCTCACAGATCGAAAGGACACCATGACCCAGGTTGCTATCGGTATCACCGTCAACGGCGAGGACCATCTGCTCACCGAGGACATGACCGTGCGTCGGCTGCTCGAATTCCTGGGCATGCCGGAGAAGGGCATCGCCGTTGCCGTCGACGGCGCCGTGCTGCCCAAGAGTCGATGGGACACCACCGACGTCGAAAAGGGTTGGACCATCGACGTTCTCACGGCGGTTCAGGGTGGCTAGCGCACTCACCATCGCCGGTCGCACGTTCACCTCCCGGCTCATCACCGGCACCGGGGGAGCGGCCAATCTCGCGGTACTCGAGGAAGCCCTCGTCGCATCCGGAACCGAACTGACCACCGTTGCGATGCGCCGCGTCGACGCCGCCGGTGGGACGGGAGTCCTGGATCTGCTGCGCCGGTTGAACATCGCGCCACTGCCGAACACCGCAGGATGCCGAGGATCGGCCGAGGCAGTACTCACCGCGCAGCTGGGCCGCGAAGCGCTCGAGACCGACTGGGTCAAACTCGAAGTGATCGCCGACGAGCGCACGCTGCTGCCCGACGCCATCGAACTGGTCAAAGCCGCAGAACAACTCGTCGACGACGGCTTCCAGGTGCTGCCGTACACCACCGACGACCCGGTACTGGCCAAGCGCCTCGAGGACATCGGCTGCGTGGCCGTCATGCCGCTCGGCTCACCCATCGGCACCGGCCTCGGAATCGCCAACCCGCACAACATCGAGATGATCGTCGACGCCGCCTCGGTGCCGGTGATCCTCGACGCGGGCATCGGTACGGCCAGCGACGCCACCCTTGCGATGGAACTCGGCTGCGACGCAGTGCTGCTCGCGACCGCGGTGACCCGGGCCAAGGATCCCGCGCTGATGGCGTCGGCGATGCGACACGCGGTAGCGGCGGGATATCAGGCCCGACACGCGGGCCGTATCCCGAAACGATTCTGGGCGCAGGCCAGCTCGCCCATGTGAGCGGTGCGTCGGCCTAGCTCGGTCCCGGTCCTGATCCCGATCCCGGTCCCGGTCCTGATCCCGGCCTAGCCCGGTCCCAGTCCTGATCCCGGCCTGGTCTCAGTCCCGGTCCCGGTCCTCGCAAACGCGCGCGCGTTTGCGGCTGAGTGCGGTCGATGCAACCGGCTGTCTCGGCGGCGCAGCGGCACCCTGCTTATCAGGCGCTTACCCGGCAAACGCGCGCGCGTTTGCCAAACGCGCGCAGAATAGTGGCGAATACGAGGGCGAATCGGTAGTTGTCAACCTGTCTGAGACAGGTGGATGTTGATTCCGGTCGGTGTTGGTAACGATGGTGCGGTGGGTTGGGCCCGGAATCGTTCGGGGTGGG
>NZ_LMRR01000006.1 GCF_001426085.1 Rhodococcus sp. Leaf278 | reverse complement strand
TGGACCCGCTCCACCGCCGCCTCACCCGAGGGATGCTCCGCACCCGCGAGACGTTTACGAAGATCGGCCAATTTACCCGCAGTGGTATGGATATCGGGTTCGGTTGTCGTCATGCAGATGTCCCCTACGTTGTTGGAAAGCCGGGTACGGACCGTCAGTTGGTTGCGAGCGACCGCGCGATGACCAGACGTTGAATCTGGTTGGTGCCCTCGAAGATCTGGGTGATCTTGGCGTCACGCATGTATCGCTCGACGCGGAAGTCCCTGGTGTAGCCGTAACCGCCGAACACCTGAACTGCGTCGGTGGTCACCTTCATGGCGGCGTCCGTGGCGATCAGCTTTGCCACAGAAGCGTTGCGGGAGTAGGGAAGTCCTGCATCCCGGCGACGTGCTGCATCGAGATATGTGGCACGGGCGGAATCGACCGCAGCCGCCATATCGGCCAGCACGAAGCCCAGCCCCTGATGGTCGATGATCTTCTTGCCGAACGCAGTGCGCTCCTGGGCGTACTTCACTGCATCGTCGAGCGCTGCCTGGGCGATACCTACTGCGACAGCAGCAATTCCGAGCCTTCCGGCATCCAGCGCACTGAAGGCGATCTGAAGTCCTTGACCCTCCGCCCCGATTCGCCATTCGGTGGGTACGTGCACGGTGTCGTAGTGCGCGGAGGTCGTCGGGATCGCATGCAACCCCATCTTCTCCTCGGGCTTGCCGAAGCTCAGACCCTCGGTTCCGTTCGGAACGAGGAAGCACGAGATTCCCTTCGAGCCTTCTCCGGTGCGAGCGAAAAGGTTGTAGAAATCAGCCACACCGCCGTGCGTGATCCAGGCCTTCGATCCGTTCACCGTGTAGCCACCGTCGGTTGCCGTGGCCTTGCAACTGAGCGCGGCGGCGTCCGAACCGGCCTGCGCCTCGGACAGCGAGTACGCGCCGATTTGTGCGCCGCCGAGCATGCCGGGGAGCTTGTCTTCCTTCTGCTGATCGGTACCGAACGCCATCATGGGATAGCAGGCCAGACCGTGCACGCTCACCGCGACAGCCACTGCGGCCCAACGTGATGCCAGCTCTTCGAGAACCTGCAGGTAGACCTCGTAGGGCTGGCCGCCACCACCCCACTCTTCGGCGTACGGCAGGCTCAGCAGGCCCGCCTCGCCCAATGTTGCGAACACCCCGTCCGGGTAGGTCTCACGACGTTCGTGTTCGTCGACGATCGGGTCGAGTACCTTGTCCGCCACATCTCGGGTGAGCGCTATGAGGTCACGTGCTTCTGAGGTGGGCAACAGGCGATCGACGGGCACGGACAACCTCCGGGACTTTCAGCATCAGTACTGCAGGGTGATCCGCAGTACTGATGAACAGTACTGCACAAGTCGATGCAGTACCATCCTTGATGTGAACGCACCCGTGACCTCGCACGCCACGGCGCGCCGTTCCGAACTCTTCGACCAACTCGTGAGCCTGTTCTTGACCGAGGGATTCGCGCACCTCACACTCGACACCATCGCGGCACGGCTTCGCTGTTCCAAGTCCACCCTCTACACCCTGGCGTCCAGCAAAGATCAGCTGGTCGGCGCAGCCACAGTGCACTACTTCAAGTCCATGACCACCCAGGTCGAGAACGCCGTCGCCGAGGTGGACGGCACGCGCAATCGCATCACCACCTATCTCACCGCCGTCGGAGCAGCTCTGGAATCGGCATCGGAACAGTTCATGACCGATCTGGCATCACTGGAGTCGGCGCGTTCGGTGTACGAGCGAAACACCGCAATCGCCGCACGACGTGTCCAGGAGCTGATCAGCGAAGGAGTCGCCAGCGGCGAGGTGCGTGACGTGCACGCGGCCTTCGTCGGCGACGTCGCATCCTCGGTCATGGTCCGAATTCAGACGCGAGAGGTGTTCCGACTGACCGGCCTGAGTGACGGAGATGCGTACCTCGAACTGGCGAAATTACTGACGGCCGGCATCGGGGCATAGCAGCACAGTCGGGAATGAATTCACCCAGACACGTGCTGAAGTACAGTGAATATGGTTGATCCTTCAACGAAAGAGCACGTGATGAAGAAGATCGGATTCCTGTCCTTCGGTCACTGGTCCCCGTCCCCGCAGTCACAGACGCGATCGGCGTCGGATGTGCTGCTGCAGTCGATCGATCTTGCGGTGGCAGCCGAAGAACTCGGAGCCGACGGCGCGTACTACCGCGTGCACCACTTCGCCAACCAACTCGCCTCTCCGTTTCCGTTGCTCGCCGCCGTCGGTGCGAGAACGAGCACAATCGAAATCGGTACCGGCGTCATCGACATGCGATACGAGAATCCCTTCTACATGGCCGAGGATTCCGGCTCGGCCGACCTCATCTCGGGCGGGCGGTTACAACTCGGCGTGAGCCGAGGATCGCCCGAGCAGGTCATCGAGGGCTACCGGTACTTCGGATACTCCCCCGCGGAGGGCTCCGATCATGCCGACATGGCTCGCGAGCACACCCGCATCTACCTCGACCTCCTCGAAGGCAAGGGCTTCGCTCAGCCGAACCCGCGGCCGATGTTTCCCAACCCGCCCGGACTGCTGCGCCTCGAACCTCATGCACCAGGTCTGCACCAACGCATCTGGTGGGGTGCGGGCACCCGCGAGACGGCCGAGTGGACAGCACGCCAGGGCATGAACTTGATGAGCTCGACCCTGCTGAGCGAAGACACCGGAGTGCCCTTCCATCAGTTGCAAGCCGAGCAGATCGAGCGTTTTCACAAGACGTGGAGCGACGCAGGCCACGACTTCGCCCCTCGAACATCCGTCAGCCGCAGCATCTTTCCGATCGTGAGCGACCTCGATCGCGCCTACTTCGGACGGGAGGGAAGTGGCGACGACCAAGTCGGCTACCTCGACGGCGGCAAGGCGCGATTCGGCAAGACCTACGCGGGTGAGCCCGATCGGCTGATCGAAGAACTCGCCGCAGACGAGGCGATCGCCGCCGCGGACACTCTCCTGCTCACCGTCCCGAACCAGTTGGGCGTGGACTATTGCGCTCATGTACTGGAGACGCTGCTCAGCGAGGTGGCCCCCGCACTGGGGTGGCGCTGATCACTCCGTGACCAGGCGCGATTGGTTTCGGTGAATACGGGTACTGGCAGCAGGTTCACCCACCGCCACCTGCAGGAGTCCCCATGCTCAAACGTGACGTATCCGCGCGCCTCGATGTAGACATCACCGCCGCCACCACACTCGAATTCCAGATCGCGATTGCCCCGCACCCAGGCACGACGGTCACCGAATCGCTGTCCTTCGTCCTCGACGGCAACCCGATCGAGGCGAAGGAAGTGAGCGGGCCGCACGGCAACCGCATTCACGTCATGCCCGCCGATGTCGGCAACCTTCAGGTTTCGTACGACGCTACGATCCTGGGCAACACCGCTCCGGCTCCGGTCACCGATTACGACATGTCGCTCTATCTGCGACCGAGTCGGTACGCCGAGGCCGACAAGTTCTACGGCTTCGCCGCAACAGAATTCGGCGACTACGCGGACTCCGAGGAACTGCTGGCGAAGATTTCGGCGTGGGTCGGCGCTCGGCTGAGTTACGTTCCGGGAAGCAGTGATCCGATCGACGGTGCTGTCGACACGTTGCTCGCCGGACAGGGCGTCTGCCGGGACTACTCGCACCTCGTGGTCGCCATGCTGCGTGCGGTCAACGTGCCGGCCCGCCTGGTGGCGGTGTACGCACCCGGCTGCGATCCGATGGACTTCCATGCTGTGGCAGAGGCGTTCGTGGGCGGCCAATGGCGCGTTGTCGACGCTACCTGCCTCGCACCCCGGTCGACACTGGTTCGGATCTCCGTCGGTCGCGATGCCGCCGACACGGCATTCCTGGACAACCACAAGGGTGCCATCACGCTGAACAGTTCCGTGGTCACCGCCGTGGTCGACGGCGAGCTTCCGCACGACGACATCACCGAGCTGGTCTCCCTCACCTGATCTCCCGCGTCGCATCAGTGATGTAGATCACACTTCCTCGGCGTTTGCTTTTGGTCGAGAAAACCGACTATTTATCCGTTACCAACATTCACAGCCACCTGAAAGGCGAACACCATGAGCTTCATCGACAAGGCCAAGAACGCAGCAGAAGACGCCATCGGCAAGGCGAAGGAAGTTGTCGGCGACGCCACCAACAACAAGGACCTCGAGGCCGAGGGCAAGAAGGATCAGGGTTCGGCAGGCGTGAAGAAGGTCGGCGAGAACATCAAGGACACCTTCAAGTAACCCCCACCCCATCGAGTGCCGCCGATCTCGATGATCGGCGGCACTTGCACTTCATCCACCTTCACACCCCAGAACGGAAACCCCTCATGACCGCATCGACCGACACCACGACCACCAAGCGCCGCGGCGGATTCGCCTCGAAGCTCGCCCTGCTCATCACGCTCGTACTCGTCGCAGCACTGGTGATCTTCGTACTGCAGAACACCGTGCACACCACGATCAACTTCCTGGGCTGGAACTTCGATCTTGGCCAAGGCGTTTCGCTGCTCGGCGCAGCCGTCGTGGGTGCCGTCATCACGCTGACTGCTACCGCCGCACTGAAGGTACGACGCGCCGTCCGCTGACAGACTCCCACACGAGAGGACCTTTTCGATGCTTCCCTTGCTGGCACGCAAGTACCTGTACCGCTACCTCATCGTGGCGATCGGGCTTCCCATCCTCGCTCGACTGTTGGCTTTTGCTGGGCAGAGCCTCGAAAGGCGAACGGGCAAGGACAACGTCGTGTCCAGGGGCTTGAAATCAGCCGGCAGATTCGCACAACGGCGGGCCGACAAGGCGCAGGGCAAGAAGGAACGCAAGTCCAAGAAATCCCTGCGCTAGGCCGGTCGGCGGACACGTCGACCGGTTGTACCGGCTGCTCGGACTGCGATCAGTGTCCAGCCGGGTCGGTCAGCGACTTGCCTTCCAGGGCCTTGACACGCTTACGCTCCAAGAGGACCAAGGCAACCCCGGCCACGAGAAGAACCGGTGCGGCAATCGCCCCGATCCACACCCACCCGGTGAATCCGTAACCTGCCGCGGTGAGAGTGAGACCGACGCTCACCAATGCCACTCCGATGCAGATGTAGCCGGGCCAGTTGCGGGTGTCGACAATTGCCTCACCCGCGTGCCCGCGGGTTGTCCGATCGTCGTCGGTCGCCCCGGCGTCGGCTTCGCGCGAGTTCTGGTCTGCCATGTGGATCCCCTCCGGATTCGGACCGTTTGCTCTATTCGAGACAAACCGTCCACCTTGCCTGCCCGATCGAGGCCGGAGGTAAACCTGGCGTTGGACCGGACGGTCAGTCGTGCCAGCTCACGGCGGCGAACGGAGCGCGGCTCGCGAGCCGGCCGACGATGCCGGCGTGCGCAAAGTCCTTGGCCGTCGCAACGGCGTCGAGCACGTCCGCGCCCTTGGCCAGCTCTGCGGTGATGGCCGCTGCGAATACGCAGCCCGCACCCGACACGCGTTCTTCGCCTACTTTGGGAGCGCGCAGCACCGTCAGGTCGGAACCGTCGTAGACGACGTCGACGGCTTCGTCGCCGGGCAGCCCGGCACCACCCTTGACCACCACGAACCGCGGTCCGAGGTCGGCGATTCTCTTCGCGGCTTCGCCGAGGTCGTCGACGGTGACGATCTCATCCATTCCGGACAGCGTCTGCGCCTCGAACAGATTGGGGGTGATCACGGAGGCCAGCGGAAGAATGTCGCGGCGAAGGGCATTGTCGGTGTCGAGCGCGGCACCGGGTTCCTGGCCTTTGCAGATCAACACCGGGTCGACGACCACGTGCCGCCACGGCTGCAAACGCAACGAGTTCGCGACCGTGTCGACGGTGCCGGGGGTACCTAGCATGCCGATCTTGACGACATCGAGATCGTGTGCGGCAGTGGCGACTTCGATCTGATCGGCGATGACCGAACTGTCGATGGAGACGAACCGGTGACCCCAGCCGGACTTCGGGTCGAACGAGACGATGCAGGTGATCGTTCCGACGCCGTACACCCCGAGCCGCTCGAATGTCTTGAGGTCTGCCTGCAGACCAGCTCCGCCGGTGGCTTCCGAGCCTGCAATGACATACGCGATTGTCGACATGCACTCAGTATGACAATTCGCGGTCGACCGCGAATCAGGTGGTCGGCATCCGATTGAGTCCGGCAGTTTCGGGGCATACGACCGATTCGGGGCGTTTTCCGACGACCCCACCCCGCGTTGTACATCGACTTCGAGCCCAGGAGCAGCGGACACCACGAGAGTTCGGAGGCCGAATCGTGCCCACCCAGCGGAACACGACAGCCAGCTGTGACGACGTATGGGACGTTCTCACAAACGGATGGAGCTACGCGACATGGGTTGTCGGCGCTTCTCGAATACGTGCCGTCGACAGCAATTGGCCTGCTGCCGGGAGCTCGATCCATCATTCGGTCGGCGCGTGGCCCGCGGTACTCAGTGACGTGACCCGATCGGTGGGAATGCACGTCGGGCGTGAAATCCGACTCGAGGCGCGTGCACTGCCCTTCGGAAAGGCGTCGATCGTGGTGCGATTGCATCCGACAGCGACCGGATGCCGCATCGAGATCATCGAACATGCGATCACTGCACCGTTCGACCTGATGCCGGACCGCATTCAGCATGTGCTCGCGCATCCACGCAACGCCGAGGCGTTGCGCAGGCTTGCACTTCTGGCCGAGCGGTCCACTGCACCGTGAGCAACACTCCACTGCGACAAGCAGTCTCGGGGAAGATGCTGTTCGTGTTCATTCTCGGCGACGTGCTCGGTGCCGGAATCTACGCTCTCGTCGGCGAGATCGCGGGTGAGGTAGGCGGAGCTATCTGGCTTCCTATGCTCGTCGCCCTGCTGATGGCGCTGCTCACCGCGGCGTCGTACGCGGAGTTGGTCACCAAGTACCCACGAGCGGGCGGCGCAGCCGTGTTCGCGCAACAGGCGTACGGAAAACCGCTCGTCTCGTTCCTGGTCGGGTTCTCGATGCTCGCCGCTGGAGTCACCAGCGCGGCCGGTCTGGCGCTTGCATTCTCGGGCGACTATCTGGGCGTGTTCTTAGACGTGCCGGCCGTACCCGCTGCGGTGATCTTCCTGCTGCTCATCGGTTTGCTCAACGCGCGCGGGATCACCGAGTCTCTTCGGGCCAACCTCGTCATGACGGTGGTCGAAGTGTCCGGTCTGGTCGTCGTCATCGCGCTGGCCGGTCTCGTACTGAGCCGCGGCGATGGCACCCCCTCTCGCGTCCTCGAATTCACCGATGAAACAACCCCTACGCTGGCCGTGCTCGGGGCGGCCCTGCTCGCGTTCTACTCGTTCGTGGGCTTCGAGACTTCGGCGAACATCGCCGAAGAAGTCGAGGACGTGCGTCGGGTCTACCCCCGCGCTCTGCTGGGGGCCGTCGCGGCGGCCGGGGTGGTGTACGTGCTCGTCGGGCTCGCAGTCTCGACCGTCGTTCCTGCCGACACGCTGGCGCAATCGACAGGCCCACTGCTCGAGGTCGTCACCGCCGCAGACGCGGGTATCCCGCCCTGGGTGTTCAGCCTGATCGCACTCGTCGCGGTGGCCAACGGCGCGTTGCTGACGATGATCATGGCGTCGCGACTGACATTCGGGATGGCGCGGGACGGTCTGCTCCCCGGAGCGCTGGCCAAGGTTCTGCCCGGTAGGAAGACACCGTGGACGGCCATCGTGGGCACCACCCTCGTCGCAATGATTCTGTGCTCGACCGGTTCCGTGGCAGCATTGGCCGAGACAGTCGTGCTGCTCTTGTTGTTCGTCTTCGTGAGCACCAACGTCGCGGTTCTCGTCCTGCGCGGTGATCGTGCGGATACCGACCACTTCCGAACGCCCACAGCACTTCCCATGCTGGCGCTCATCACCTGCGCGGTACTCCTGACCCAACAGTCGGGAGCAACGTGGCTTCGGGCCGGACTGCTCCTTGCGGTGGGAATCGCGTCGTATTTCGTCAGTAGGGTTCTCAGCAGCAGGAACATCGAGCAGAGGAGCATTTCCCCATGACTTCCACCGAAGTCGACGCAATCGTCATCGGCAGCGGTCACAACGGATTGGTGGCTGCTGCAGCGATGGCCGACGCGGGCTGGGACGTCGTGGTCCTCGAAGCTGCCGAGCAGCCAGGCGGTGCTGTACGCAGTGCCGAGCTGGTTCCGGGCTTCACCAGCGACCTTTACAGCGCCTTCTATCCGATGGCGCTTGCATCGCCGGCCATGACCGCGCTCGAGCTCGAACGACACGGGTTGCAATGGTCGCACTCCCCCGCGGTGTACGGCCACGCCCGGTCTCCACAGGACACCGACGCGCCGGTGGTCCATCATGATGTCGAGACCACGGCCGCAATGCTGGCCGAGCACGACGCGCGCGACGGCGATACCTGGCTGCGGCTCTTCGAGCAATGGGAACTCGTTCGGGGGCCGCTCCTCGGTTCCCTGTTCGGGCCATTCCCGCCCGTGGCACCCGCAGCTCGGTTGGCCCGCGCCCTCGGACCGTCCGAAACTCTGCGTTTCGTGCGTTTCGCGGCCCTTCCCGCCCGGGTGATGACGCACGAGCTGTTTCACAGCGAGGCTGCGCGTTGCTTGCTGCTGGGAAATGCAATGCACGGCGACGTGCCCACCGATGCCCCGGTCAGCGGAATGATGGGCTACCTACTCACGATGCTGGCGCAGGACGTCGGCTACCCCGCCCCTGTCGGTGGCTCATCGGCGCTGACGGGGGCTCTGATTCGCCGAGGGGCCGCATCGGGTGCCGCGCTCGAATGCGGACAGCTGGTCGAGTCGATCGACGTTCGCGGCGGTCGCGCGCGTGCGGTGCACACGGCGGCCGGAGACACGTTCCGCGCCCGTAGGGCAATCGTCGCCGATGTGTCGGCACCGGCTCTGTACGGCTCACTGCTTCCGTTCGACGCAGTTCCGCGCCGAGTGCACGACGATCTCCGCACTTTCGAGTGGGACACCCCGGTCGTGAAGGTCAACTACGCCCTCGATCGTCGAATACCCTGGAACTCACCGTCTTTGGCGGACGCGGGCACAGTTCACCTCGGTGCCGACGACAACGGCCTGGTGCACTGGGCAGCCGACCTCACCACCGGAAACCTTCCACAGAGCCCGTTCATGCTGTTCGGCCAGATGACCACGGCCGATCGGACCAGATCGCCGGAAGGTACCGAAAGCGCGTGGGCCTACACCCATCTACCGAGAGGCGTCGTCGACGATGCGTCGGCCGACACCGTCGCCGACCGTGTGGACAGCGTTCTCGAAGCTCATGCGCCGGGATTCGTGGATTCGATCGTCGGCCGGGTCGTGCAGCGACCGAGCGATCTGCACGGGGCCGATCCCAATCTGCATGGGGGCGCAGTGAACGGAGGGACCGCACAGCTGCAGCAACAGTTGATTTTTCGGCCGACGCCGGGGCTGGGACGGTCGGAGACCCCGGTCGAGGGTTTGTTTCTCGGTTCAGCATCGGCACATCCCGGTGGCGGGGTACACGGGGCAGCCGGACTCAACGCGGCACGGGCTGCACTCGGTCAGCGCGGAGTACGCGGCTGGATGAAGAAGAAAGTCACCAGTTCGCTCATCGAATTACTGGCCAGGTAGTGGCGTTATCGAACCGAGATCTTTCGTTATCGGTTCGATACATTCGGCGACGCCTTCCGAAATCGGGCACTGGCATAGTTGACAGCACAACAACTCAGCGCCTCGCGCCGTACGGGTACACCGATCGGCTCGAGCGCTTCGGGGAAGAGGTAACGACATGTTGACGAGCACTGCAACCATGGAACGGTCCCTTCGCGACGACGAAGGCGTATTCCGACTCGAGACGGTTCGCAACCACGGTGGTCACAGCACATTGCGCGTGTTCGGCGAACTGGACATGTCCACCCGGGCCGAATTCGTCCACAGTCTCGACCGCCTGGCGTCCACCAGCGAACAGGTCGTGGTGGACCTGTCCGAGGCGTCGTTCATGTACTCGGGTGTCGCGAACGCGATCATCGACGCGACATACGTACATCCCGGCAAGATCGCAGTCTTCGCACCTGCGCGATCGATGCGCATGGTTCTCGACGTACTCGGTGCCGGTGAGTTGTTGATCGACACTTTTCGGTCGTGAATCGCTCTCGATAACGGGTAACGTCGGAACCATGTCAGAGGAGCCGACCGGAGGGCCGTTCGAGATCGTGTCGGCTGCGCACGACTCGACGACCGTACTCACTGTTCGAGGAGAACTCGATCTCGACACCATCCCCGCACTGTCCGCCACAGCGTTCCCAGCAGCGGATACCGCCGACGGGGGCCTGGTCGTGGACTTGACCGACGTGAGTTTTCTGTCATCGAGCGCAATCACCGTGCTGGTGCGGGTCTGTGATCGACTGCCGGACGCCTCGCGCATGGCGTTGGTCGCAGTGAACGGAGTCGTCGTTCGACCGGTGCAGCTCAGCGGAATCGATCGCGTGATGGCCACCTTCACCACCGTTCCGGACGCGGTTGCGCACGTGCAATCGTCGGCTCACAACGGCGAGGTCGACCGATGACATCCAATAGCCGGCCGGAGCGAAGATCGTGACCGAAAGCACTTCGGCGTCCGCTCCTCTGCGTTGGAGCCACACAGCACAAGCCGAGCCCACAACGGCAAGCACGCTTCGACGGCGGTTGCAGCGCTGGGTTCTCGAACTAGGAGTGAACCGGGCTCTGGTCGACGACATCGTGCTCGGGGTCTACGAAGCCCTCGCCAACGTCGTCGAACACGCTTACCGCACGTCACCCGAGACCGGAACGATGACGATCACCGCGGCATACGATCACGAGACGCTCACCGTGACCGTCTCCGACACCGGAACGTGGCACCCCCCGACACCGACGACCACTCGCAGCCATGGCCTGCAACTGGCCGCCGCCGTGTCGGACGAGTTGTCGGTCGATCACCGCCCCGGACTCGGGACGGTGGTGACCGTCGTGTGGAGCAATCCGCTCGCCGCGGCAGGCCCCATCGGATCGTCCCATCGCGCGACCTGACCAGGAGGAGTGAACATGACCGCTTCGGCTGCCGAACTACTCGCCTCTGCGCCCTGCGGAGTGTTCTCGGTCGACGTCGCCAGCGGAAGAATTCTGTACGCGAACGTGGCCGCCTCTCGAATCACGGCCCGCAGTCGCGAATCCTTGGAAGGAACCCCGGTCGCAGATCTCTTCGGCACCGAGTTCGCGCCGGTGCTGGCCGGCCTGCTCGACGCGGCGTCCACCTCCGAGTCGGACGTGCCTATCGGGACTGCTGCGCATCTGACCGGCGCGCCGGGGCGAGCATCGTCCACCGCGGTGTCCGTGCTGGCCAACAGGCTTCGCTCGGAGTCGGGCGCGATGACCGTCACGATGACGCTGCACAACGAGACCGAACGCCGCGTTCGCGAACAGGATCTGGTCGACGCCCGTATCAATGCCGAGGCAGCTCAGGACGATGCCGAAGCAGCACTCGATCGATCCCAGGATGCGTTGGGAGAGTCGGAGCAAGCCCGGAAACTGGCCGAGGCCGAACGAACTCAAGTACAGATCTTGGCGTCGACGCTGCAGCGGACTCTGCTGCCACCGATCCTTTCCGCTCCCACCGGCATGAACGTAGCAGCTCACTATCACCCCGCGTCCCTCGACGAAGTCGGTGGTGATTTCTACGATGTGTTTCCCCTCGACAAAGACACGTGGGGCTTCTTTCTCGGTGACGTGAGCGGCAAGGGTGCCGGTGCCGCCGCCGTCACGTCTCTGACCCGGTACACCTTGCGGGCCGCGGCGGTGTTCGACCGCAACCCGATTGCGGTGCTGGAGAACCTCAACACCGTTCTGCATCACGAGTTTCACGGCGACGACCCGAGGTTCTGCACGGTGGTGTTCGGCACCATCACTCCGCAACCGAACGGCGCGGTGGTGCACCTCGCGAGCGGCGGGCACCCACCTGCGATACGCGTAACCCACAACGCTGCAGTCGATTTCGTCGACACGACCGGCGGGCAGCTCGTCGGTGCCCTGTCCGAGCCGCACTTCGAGTCGGCATCGGTGACACTCCAACCGGGTGACGTCATGGCTTTCTACACCGACGGCCTCACCGAAGCCATCGTGGGGCCGGGCCGAACCCGCTTCGACGACAACGGGAACCTCGAGACCTTCGTCGCCGAGATGGGGCCCACCACAGCTCCGAAGATCGTCGACGACCTCACTGCCCTGCTGGCGTCGTTCGGCGACGGACTTCAGGACGACGTGGCTCTGCTCGCCTTCGACGTCCCCATTACCGAGACCGGCGCGGTCGAGGCGTAGCTCTCAGAAAGTTCAACGAGACAGCATTCCGGACAGGAACACCCTGAGTACGTTGTCGGCGATTTCCTCCGGAGATTCTGCCGATCGTGTCAGAGATCTGATCACGACGTTGTTGGCGAGCATGGTAGCCAATTCGAGTGCAGACGCATCGGTAGCGAAAACACCTCGGCGCTGCCCGCTTTCGATGATCGGAGTGAGCGCTGACGGCACAGGGAGATGCTCCCTGATGGTGGTGACGGTACCGGGCTCGTGAATTTGCTCGAAACTCAACGCAAGCAACATCCCCGAGCTCATGGCTCGGTTACGCGCCACGAACTCTGCCAAGCGACTGACCGAACGCCTCAGTGCAACAACGGGTTCCACTTCGAGCCGGGCATCGGCGCGGCCCAGCCGAAGAACACGCTCGAATTCGGGGGTGAGTGCGGCGACGATGATGTCGACCTTGCTAGGAAAGAGGCGTTTGAGATCGGTGACGGTCAGCGAGGAGGCCGACGCGATGTCTGCGAGAGTGACCGAGAAATATGCATGTTCCGAGAACAACGTCTCGGCAGCCGCAATGACATCTGATTCGATGTCATCGTGTGCAGGATCGACCGTGTCGAGCGATCGGGGAGCATCGACCTGCTGCGCGGTGCCCTGCCATCGATCCGAATGCACCGGGTCTATCGCCCAGTCCAGCAGCGAATCGACGACCTCGGCCACCCGTGCCGGGGAGATGGTTCCCGGGCTGACAGTTTCCCGAAAAGCGAGGCCGTCGAGCAAGGCAACGAAGACAGTGGACAAGTCGGCCACCGTCAGTGGCCTTTTCACCGAACCGCCGCGAGCGCGAAGCTTGTTCCGAACTGCGCTCGCCGCGGCGCGATCCATGGCATCGAATTCCGGTGCCAGCGACGATCGGGCCCCGGCATGATCGGAGGCGATCATGCCCCCGATCATTCTTCTCCGCATCAACCCTGATGTCAGGTGCTCGAAATAGTCCGCGAGTTCGGAGGAAGACTGCTCGCCGGGCTCGTCGAGCGGCGAGTACTGCAACGACACATGTGCGAGTAGATCCTCCACGAACGCTTCCTTGCCGCCACGTTCCCCGGCACGAGATGAGCCGGGATACACGTTGTGAAAGGTCTGATGCGACAGTCCCGCCTCGTCGACGATCGCGGCAATCGACAACGATTTCGCCAGCACCGACATATCGAGATCGGCCAGCAAGCGCAAACCCGCCCCGAGCAGTTCTTCACGTGGTGTGGATTTCGAGCTCAACGACAGCCGCCTACGGATGTTCGATCTGGTGGATGGACGACTATAGCAATACGCATGTCAGGCAATTCTTTATAGCTACATAAAGTTTGATGGATATCAATGTCCAATTAGGGGTCGATCCTCGAACACAATGGTGTTGTTTCATATTTTGCGGCGTGGTCGGATGAGCGAAACACCCAAGACGACAACGGGGGTCGGATGCCATGCGGAACACGAACACGGGTGCGACGACCACGACGCTCGACAGTGCGTCCGGTGCGCCGATGCACCCGTCACATCGATTTGCGCCTCGTCGAAGCGCGTCGACGGTCCGCTCACGAACCACCGCAAACCCCGGCACCGAGAAGCCTCGGGTGCCGGCCGAGTTCGCTGATCCGGGTTTGACCACGCGCGAAATCGCGGTCCTGGGTGCCTGGTTGCGTTGCGACTCCAAGCAAGAAGTGTGCGCGGTCCTGCATATCGCGCTGGGTACGGTCAACACTCATCTGTCCCGTATTCGCGCGAAATATGCCGGGGTCGGTCGGGCCGCACCCACCAAAGCGTCGCTGGTCGCGAGAGCACTGCAGGACGGCCTGGTCACCCTCGACGACCTGTAACCGATTGCGCCCCCCATCGCACGGTTCGGTGCTAGGTTCCCAGACGCACGTCGATCTCGTTCCGATGGTGGGGGCCATGACAAATCTTGCGGACCATGTGCTGCGCTCGTTCGTAGGTCCAACTGTGTGCGCTGCACTGGTGATATCGGTTGCTGTGGCGGTACCGCCATCAGTCGCTGCCGAGTCGATGACGGGCCGCACCGAACGGAGGATCGAGTCTTCGTCACCCGTCACCGGTGTCGTGGCGACGGTCGTCGGTCTGGACGCACCGCTCCCGGCCGACTTCGGCCCACACCCGGCGGAATGCGATCGACTCTCGTATCTGCGATACCGCGCTGCGGACGGTCCCGAGGATTCAGAAGACGCCGACCGAGTGCTGGTAGCGCAACCCGGGATTTTCGAGGGTGCGGGTGCCTTCGAGTCGGTTGCCCGCAACACCGTCGCCGCAGCCGACGCCGAGGGCAGACACATCGAATTCTGGGCTCTCGACCGTCGCTCGAACTGCCTGGAGGATCACACCGGAACGCAGGCCGCCCTCGCCGCGAACGACCTCGACATCGCCACCGACTACTACTTCGGTGGGGGCACCGCCGACGGCCGAACCTTCGCCGGATACGCAGACGGTGTCGGCACCGCATGGTTGAAAGACCAAGGGCTGGCGCAGACCATGCGCGACCAATACGACGTGCTTCGTCTCGAGTTTCCCGATCAGGCCGTTCGCAAGCAGAAGGTGCTCTGCGGCGGACATTCACTGGGCGGGTTTCTGACCGGCTACTTCGCGAACTGGGATTTCGACGGCAACCCGGCGACCACCGACGACATCGGATACAACCAGTGCTCAGGGTATTTCGCCCTGGACACCGTGATCAAGGCCGGTCCACCGAATCCCGTCAGGAACTTCGAGATTCCCGAGGTTCCGCCCTCACTCGCCGCCCCACTCGAGGCTGCGTCGGGCGCGCTGACAGACGTGTATCCCGTGACGCGGCTCCCGGCCGTCATCAATCCGGAGACCACGAATCTCCTGGCGATGGCGGGGCTTGCCGCGCGATTGAACCCGACCGGAATCAACGACATCGTGGACCGACTTCCGCACAGCCTCAATTTCGACACGACACTACGAACCTTGCTGTCGAAGGACCCGCTGATGGCCGCCACCGGTCGACCCGACGTCCGGACGTTGTACGCGACCAACGACGCAGTTGTCGGCGCTCTGCTCGACGACAATTCCCAGCCACTCGGGTTTCTGCAGACGAGCGTCGGCTTCATCGGCGGCGGCCCCGTTCAGGACAAGTACTTCCCGATGCCCAACCAAGTGATCGCCACGATTCCGTTTCTCGGCCAGCTCTTCGGCAGCGACCGCAAGGCGGCACCGACGAGCTATGGAGATCCGTCCGTCGTCTACACCTGGCAGGACTACGACGAGATGACCCCGAACGACTACACCGATCCTTCGAAGGAGGTCACCTCCATCTCGCAGATCGCGCGGAGCCTGAGCGAACCACCCCTGGACTTCACCGAGTGGTACTTCCCGACGGCTATCACCACCGATCTGGGGCAACCGACCTCGCCGTCGATTGCCGCCCACTACCTCCACCGCGACGGCGTGAGCCGCAACCCCGTGCTGACCCTGCAAGGCGACGGTGGCCTGGATCTGGGTGCGTCCGACAGCCCGAACGACGTTCCGATCACGCTGCACGGATACAACCATCTCGACGTCCTGACGGCGGCGCAGAAGCAGAACGACGGTTTACCGGAGCAAGTGTCGACTCGCCTGGCAGCGTTCAGCCGATGAGGACAAAACCGGCCTTGATGTTGCTGCACGGCGTCACCATGTCGGGAGCTGCGTGGGACGACGTCGTACCGTTGCTCGCCGAACGGTTCGACGTCATTGCTCCCACCGCGGCCGGTCATCGTGGCGGCCCGACGCTCGCCGGCGCAGCCACCATTGCTGCCGTCACCGATGCTGCAGAACGCGAACTCGACTCGCGCGGACTCGATGCAGTACACATCGCCGGAAATTCGATGGGCGGATGGATGGCCGTCGAGCTGGCGAGACGGGGACGCGCGCGTTCGGTCTGTGCATTCTCACCTGCAGGACTGTGGAAGAAGGACGAAAAGCCGGGCGCGAGTCGAGCCACCTTGATCCGTACCAAGAGATTGGCCGACGCGACTCGTCACCTCGCCCCAGCGCTGATGAATTTCGGGCTTGCTCGCCGAATTACAATGCGCGACATCGCAGTTCACGGAGACCGCATGACGCCGCAGCAGGCCGTTCGATCGTTTCGAGATCTCGTCGGGTGCGACGCAGCGTACGAATTATTGAACACTCGTGAAAGCATGGACCCGCTGCTCGAGCTGCCCTGCCCGATCACCGTCTCGTGGGCGGCTCACGATCGCATCTTTCCGCCGGCAGAGTTCGTCCCCATTGCCCGACAGCGCCTGCCCCGGGCCCGGTTCGTCACCGCACCGGACGTCGGCCATGTTCCGATGATCGACGACCCGGCTCTGTGTGCGCGGTTGATCGTCGAGTCGATCGAGGATCAGACGGACTGACGCGTCCCTCGGGCCCACGGGTCGCCGCGTCGCCACAGCGTCGGTAGCTCGAGGACAATTCCGTCTCTTCGCGCGCAGTCGTTCAGCACAGCGATCGAGGCGGGCATATCGTCGAAGGCGTACGGGAGTGCGTGCAGGGGCTTGTGCACAGGTCGAAAGAAGTTGTCCCAGTGCGTCAGAACCACCCGTCGGGCTCCGACCGCCGAAACCGTCTCGCGCCAGTACTGCTCGATGAACGCGCGCGATTGCCGGCCGAGTTGGCCTATCGACAGGTAGGCCACGTCGGCGTGGCTTCCGTCTAGCATGCCGACCCGGAAACCTGCGCTGCTGTGGACGAGTGCGGTCCGGCCACTGGGCATGTGGTTCATCAGCATCGACCACGCCTCGCCGCACCGATATTCGCGCGCTCGTGCGGGCTGGCTCAGTGGTCGCTCGATCTCCCCGTGCGCCCGATCCGGATGAGAGTGCGCGGATTCGACGAAGGTGACGGCGAAATTTCCATGCTCGGTCGTTCTACCGTTCTCCACCACGACGATTCGGTCGTCGGGTAGGTCCGAACCCCGCCCGATGAAACCGGTCGAGGAACCACCGACCAGAACCGCCCCGGTCATCCGAGCCACCGCCGCTGAATCGAGTGCGTGATCGAAATGCGAATGGGCACACAGCACAGCGTCGAGCGAGGTGATTCCTGCTCTGCGCAAGGCAGCGTCGATGCGTTGCATGTCGGAGCGAAGCGGCAACACAAGGGTTTTCGCCAACGAGGGGCGCGAGAAGAACCCATCGGTGAGAATTGCGGATTCGCCGTCGTCGAACAAGACCGTGCTGACACCGAGAAAGGACACCGTCACCGGCGAGCGAGGAGTGGCCGAAGCGGTGGTGGCGATCTCCGACGGGCCCGGCAGTGGGGGCCGACCGAGGCGTCGGAACACCGTCACGCCTGCGCCGCGAGCGCACGCCCGGCTTGGCGGCCCCCGAAGATGCACCCGCCCAGAAACGTTCCCTCCAGGGAGCGATATCCGTGCACTCCTCCACCGCCGAATCCGGCAATCTCGCCTGCCGCCCACAACCCCTCGATCGCCTGCCCCTCGCTGTCGAGAACGCGGCCCTGAAGGTCGGTTTGGATTCCGCCCAACGTCTTTCGGGTGATGATGTTCAATCGCACCGCAATCAACGGCCCCGATTTGGGATCGAGAATCTTGTGCAGAGACGCAGTACGCGCGATGCGCTCCCCGCGCGAACGACGGGAATTGTGAATCGCGGAGACCTGCAGGTCCTTGGTGAACGGATTGTCGACTTCACGGTCGCGAGCCTCGATCTGCCGGCGCAAGTCCACCAGGTCGATCAGGTCCTCGCCGGCGACCTTGTTCATTCCCTGCACGAGTTCACCGATGGTGTCGGCGACAACAAAATCCTCGCCGTTCTTCTTGAACGCCTCGACCGGTTCACTGGCACCGGGCAAGACTCGGCCGAGTACGAGCTTGAGGTTCTTGCCGGTGATGTCCGGGTTCTGCTCCGATCCCGACAGCGCAAATTCCTTCTCGATGATCTTCTGGGTGAGGACGAACCACGAGTACTCGAAACCGCTGTCCTGGATGGCTTTCAATGTTCCGAGGGTGTCGAAGCCCGGGAAGTTGGGAGCCGGGAAGCGGCGGCCACGCGCATCGAACCACATGGACGACGGTCCTGGAATGATCCTGATTCCATGGTTCTTCCAGATCGGGTTCCAGTTCTTGATGCCCTCGGTGTAGTGCCACATCCGGTCCTTGTTGACCAGACGACCGCCGACCTTCTCGGTGATACCGAGCATGCGGCCGTCCACGTGTTCGGGGACTCCCGAGATCAAAGATTTCGGAGCCGTTCCCAGACGAGCCGGCCAATTCTCTCGCACCAGATCGTGATTCGCTCCGATGCCACCTGCAGTGACGAGCACCGCACCGGCGCGCAACTCGAACTCTCCTACCTCGACGCGAGTACTGCCCGCACCGCGCTCCGCTTCGCTGGGCTCGAGAATTGCGCCGCGCACACCCTCGACCACCCCTGCGCTGACGACGAACTCGTCGACCCGATGACGAAAACCGAAGCGCACCAGCCCTTTGTCGGCGGCTTCGCGGACGCGGCGCTCGAACGGTGCGACGACACCCGGCCCGGTGCCCCAGGTCAAGTGGAAGCGTGGAACCGAGTTCCCGTGGCCGTCGGCGAGGTATCCGCCGCGTTCGGCCCAGCCGACGATGGGAACCCACCGCACGCCCTGGGCGTGCAGCCAGGACCGCTTCTCTCCCGCCGCGAAATCGAGGTAGGCCCGCGCCCACTGGTGACCCCAGTAATCCTCGCCGGCGGGATCGTCGATACCGCGGTCGAATGTCGCGGTGCCGAGCCAGTCCTGCCAGGCCAGTTCGGCCGAATCTTTGATACCCATGCGTCGCTGTTCCGGAGTGTCGACCATGAACAGCCCGCCGAGTGACCAGAACGCCTGTCCGCCCAGATTCTGCTCGGGCTCCTGGTCGAGGAGGAGCACACGCTTTCCTGCGTCGGCCAATTCGGCGGTTGCCACCAGTCCGGCCAAGCCTGCGCCCACCACGATCACGTCTGCGTCCATTGCCCCACTCTTCTGCTCGACCCGGATGTCTCCCTCGACTGTGCTGTCGTCGCCGCCGGAACTCAAGGAAATCGACTCGAATGACTATACGATTTATCAGATACTGACAAAATGTGGGGAGGTGGATCGATGTACCCAGCGCGGGTCGCCGTCGTCGCGAAGATCGAATCGGAGCTGGGCCCCGTCGTCGCATCCGCCGTACACGCGATTCGCGACGCGATCCCGGTCTACCGATCACTGCAGGGTGCACAGTTGGCCGATGTCGAGGCCATCGCGTATTGGTCACTGAGGCGTTTGATGGCCCTGTGGGCACACGGCGATCGGACGATCGACGACCGTGACCACAAGAGATTCCGAGCAATAGGTTCCGCGCGCGCCGCAGACGGTCGGCCACTGGCCGATGTGCTGCGCGCGTATCGAGTTGCGTCGAGCGTGTTCGTTCGGCACGTCACAACCGAGTATCTGGATGTACTCGACCCACCGGACATCGCCGAACTCGGCCTCGGCGTGCTCGACGCCATCGATGCCATCTCCGAGGAGATCATCGGCGCGTACGTCGTTGCGCGCGAACAGCTCACATCCAACCGTGCGCAGGCGCACGCCGCGTTGCTCGACGACTTGCTGGCTGCCAGACACAACTCACCCGGGACGGTGTCGGACCGTACTCGCGAACTCGACCTGAAGCTGCCCACACACCCGAACCTGCTCGTGGTGCAATCTGCCGATCCGGGTCGGCCCATGTCCGACGACACCGTCGAATCGCTAGTTCTCGCAGTGGGACTCGTTCCACCGGACCGCACCGCGACGTCCGGTCAGCGGAGCCACCTGGTTACTCGGCACGAGCATCGCGCGATCGTGCTGCTGCCACCATCGATCCACCGCACCGAGGCCGACCTCGCGTGTCGAGATCTGCGGCTGCGTGGATGCTTGGTGGAAAAATCGACCATTACCGGTATCAGTAGTTCGTGGCGACTCGCCTCGGAAGCGCTCGACACCGCACCGGATCACGCGTTCGACGACCGCGCATTGCTCGATCACGGCGACGGGCAACTACTGGCACTGTTGACAGCGCGCCCCACAGCGAACACGTACGAGGTGGTGCGTAGCGTGCTCGGTCCGCTGACCGAGGCGGCGAACGAACATATTCTGCAAGGTCTTTCGGCCTTCATCTCCACCGGGACAGCGACGGCCGCTGCCACCCGTCTGCAGGTGCACCCGCAGACGTTGCGCTATCGGTTGCGGCGGGCTCAGCAATTGACCGGTCGGGATCCGCGTTCGGCGTGGCATCGACTGGCACTGGACACCGCGATCCAACTACGCCAACTCGGTTGACCCGGCTCGGCTGAACCCAGCGTCGTCGGTGATCATGCGCACACGCGACCGTGCCTGATTGCTCGAGCTGGAGTGGTCGATCCTAGGATGACCGGTATGTCGGAACAGGTCACCTTTCCCAGCGCTACCGGACCGACCCTGGCCGGCGTGGTCGATGTTCCCGAGGGTGAGGCGCGAGGGTGGGGCGTATTCGCTCACGGTTTCACGCTGGGCAAGGACTGCCCGGCGGCGAACCGAATGTGCAAGCAGCTCGCGGCCGACGGCATCGGAATGCTTCGCTTCGACAATCTCGGTCTGGGTCACTCCGAGGGCGACTGGGGCGACGGTTCGTTCTCGAACAAGGTGCACGACACCGTCAAGGCCGTCGAGTTCATGAACGCGACCGGTCGCGAGGTGAAGTTGCTCGTCGGCCATTCCTTCGGCGGCTCGGCGGCCATTGCTGCGGCGCACGACTGTCCGACGGTCGAAGCAGTCGCCATCGTCGCCGCCCCGTTTCAGCCCGCGCACGTCGAGCACAACTACGACGCACTCATCCACCGGATCCAGGAGGAGGGCGAAGCGCCGTTCCACGCCGGCGGCAAAGCGCTCACCCTCAAACGACAGTTCGTCGACGACGTCCGCAAAGCTGACTTGCGCGAGCGCATCACCACCCTGCGGAGACCGCTGCTCGTCATGCACTCCCCCACCGACAACACGGTAGGGATCGACAACGCCAGCGAGATCTTCCAGGCCGCCCGCCACCCCCGGAGCTTCGTTTCGCTCGAGGGGGCCAATCACCTTCTCACCGGCAAGAATCAAGCAGCTCGTGCCGGTCGGATCATCAGCGCCTGGGCGGATCCGTACCTCTGACAGGCGGGGTCGAGCGATTCAGTTGATGTTCCACGACTCGACAGCATCGAGTCGCTGGCCGTCGGAGTCGTACGTGTAGAAGCCTTCACCGTCCCCGAGACCGGTCTTTCCCGCGTCGATACCCTTTTGCAGTATGTCGGCAAATTTGACCTGATCCTCGCCACCGTGTGCGCGCGCGATGTGTGCTGCGACGTTGAAGCCGACGGTGTCGTATATCTGGAACGGACCGGCGGGTGCCCCGGTGGCTATGCGCCACACGTTGTCGATGTCTGCCGGATTGGCCACCCCGCCGACGTACAGGTTGGCTCCCGCTTGCAGCAGCGGGATCAGCAGACTGTTCAGCACGTATCCCGGAATTTCCTTTCGGACCGGAACAGGAACGAGACCGATCTCCGAAGCAAAGTTCAATATGACATCGAAGTAGGCAGGATCCGTTGCAGCAGTTGCCATCACCTCACCGGTGTTGTACCGCCACACGAGATTGGCGAAGTGCAATGCAAGAAACTTTTCCGGCCGACCGGTGGCCTCGGCAAAACTGCTGGGTAGTAGCGACGACGAGTTGGTCACGAAGATAGTTTTCGGCGGAGCGGACGCGCCGATATCCGACCAGACCTTCTTCTTCAGGTCGAGATCCTCCGGGACTGCTTCGATCACCAGGTCGGCGTCCGAAACGGCCTCGGCGACGCTGGTGGTGGTCGTGATGGATTCGATGGCCTCGTCGAATCGCGCCTCGTCGAAAGTCTTCAGGTCACGCTTGTAGTATCCGCGCATCCATTCCCAGCGATCCGGCAGCTTGGCAAGTAGTTCGTCGGAAATGTCGTATCCCACAACGGTTTTTCCGTGGTAGGCAGCCTGCATCATGATCTGCGAACCGAGCACTCCGGTTCCGAATACGGTCACGTTCTGAACATCGGTCATGGACGACACACTTCCCTTTGTGGAGTCACTGGCTTCCTGCTCTCCAAGTTCTACCGCTGAGCGCAGAGCCACCGTCTCGTGGGGTCCAACAGTGGATCGACTCGACCGACGACCTGTTCGCACCGCGGGGCCTCACGGCGTTGCGAGCAACTTACTGCGGAACAGGTCGAGTACCTGGTCCAAAGCCTGCCGGGTCGGCTGACCCGGCTCGTCGATGAGTCCTTCGGTGACGACGGAGTGTGGCGGCCCGAATGCTTCCGGATTGAACGCGGAATCAGGCAATTCCACCGACACGAATGCGTCGCCGAGTTGTTCCCTCAGAAACTCGAACCGTGCAGGTGGACACATCTTGTCGCCCTCAAACCGCATACCGAGAACAGTGAGTTCTCCGGCAGCACAACGGCTTTTCACCTTCGAAAGGTCGCCGGCACTGATGTCGATGGAACGACTACGTGACGTCGATGCCGCGAACGGAAGAGACGGTTGGGAGAGCACCGGTGCGATCAATCGGTCGTCGGCGGCCATTGCGAGGGCGAACCCGCCCGTGAAGCACATTCCGATGGCACCGACGCCCGGTCCGCCGCACCGCTGGTGTTCCTCGGCCGCGAGGGCCCGCAGCCACACGACGATCCGCGATGACTTGCCGGTGGCCAGGATGGTGAATTCTCGACTGATGCAGGCCGGCACCATGGCGCGCGACATGGTGGCAACGGTGCCGAGCACTCCCAAGGGCGCGGTCAGCGGGTCCTTCCCGTCGACGCCGAACAGATGCGGAACGATTGCGGTGCATCCGATTCCGGCGACAGTACGTGCGAAGTCCGCCACTTTCGGCGTGATGCCCGGCATTTCGGACATCACGATGACCGCAGGCCCGGTGCCGATGCGATAGACAGGTGCCGTGCGCCCGTCCGCGGTGAACTCGGTT
The DNA here is from genome assembly GCF_001426085.1 of Rhodococcus sp. Leaf278. Lineage (GTDB taxonomy): Bacteria > Actinomycetota > Actinomycetes > Mycobacteriales > Mycobacteriaceae > Rhodococcoides. The sequence goes on along the minus strand of NZ_LMRR01000006.1, from coordinate 145,288 downwards.
CGCTCGAAATCTGCCAGAGTGTCATCGGCCATCTGAGTACGTCCTTGCGCGAGGGAGTCGACCGCGTCGGGCAGACGCATGTGAGCAACGCTAGATCATCGAATCGGCTTTCGCCCTGGGTCTGAACTACGCAGCAGCAGCGGTACGATCTCGGGCAACATCCGGCCATCAGGGGGTCTGTAGTGCGCAGTAGGACGAAGCGGTTCGGGCTCGGTGTCGTTGCGGTTGTCGTGCTCGCGCTGTCGAGCCCTCCCACCGCCGCAGCATCCCCGATCGCGCACGTCAATCTGGGCGACAGCTTCAGCGCAGGAAGCGGAGTGCTTCCGCTCGCGCCGAGCACTCCCCTTCGGTGTCTGCAATCCGAGCAAAATTTCGCGCACATCGTGGCCAGTCAGCAGGGCTACAGTCTCACCGACATCAGCTGTGGCGGCGCAGCGACCGATGACTTCTACGCCCCGCAGTTCGAGGGCGCGCGAGCGCAGTTCGACGCGTTGTCGCCCTCCACCGACGTGGTGACCGTGATGATCGGCGGGAACGACAGCAGCGTGTTCTCGGGAGCGATCGCCGCGTGTGTGAGCGCTTTGGCGACCCATGCCGGCGCGTTCGATCCGTGCACGCAGCAGAACGGCAGCACCTTCGACGACAAGATTCTCGACAGCACACTGCCGGCCGTTCGACAGGCATTGCGAGACATACACACTCGCGTACCCGAGGCGAAGGTGATCATCGTCGGCTATCCATGGCTGATCCCCGCCTCGAGCACGTGCGCGCCGCAGGTCCCCGTTGCGCTCGGCGACGTTCCGTATTTGCGCAACCTCCAGGCCACGCTGAACGATGCCATCCGCCAGGCTGCAGTGGACACCGACACGACGTTCGTCGACATGTCCGTGGCGTCGGAGGGGCACGATGCATGCCAACCCGTCGGAGTGCGGTGGGTCGAACCACTGCTGTTCGCAAATCAGTTCGTGCCGCTGCACCCCAATGCTCTCGGTGAGGCCGCCATCGCGGCCGCGGTGACCGAGGTCCTGACTGTCTGAAGTCGATCCCCGATCGGCTGCCTCGAAACGGTCGTCGGCCAGTTCATGACGCCACCGGTTCCGCGATCGGAGTCTGGAACGACCACAGATGTCCCTCCGGATCGCGCACGCTGTACTCACGGACGCCGTACGGCATATCGGTGGGCGGGTAGTCGATGGCCGCCCCGGTTGCCGCCACGCGGGCATGGTGGGCATCGACGTCGTCGACGAGGATCGCCAGCGATGCGGTGACCGAGCCGGTGGTCAGTGGCGACACCATGCGATGTTCGGGGGCCTCGCGGTGCAACCAGACCACACCGTCACCGGCGTGCACCTCGCCGTGGACTGCGCGGTCGCCGTCGTATTCGATCTGTCCGGGAGCCAGTCCCAGCACGTCCACGAGGTAGGTATGGGCAGCTGCGATGTCGCGGTAGACCAACAACGTGGTGCGGCGAGTGACTGTGGGCTCGTCGGTCGACAATCCGGACAGCAAGTCCAGTAAGGCGTCGTCGCTCGGGCGAGCACCGTGGAGAAGTCGGTCCTCCACGGCCCGAACGCGCTCACGGACGCGGGCGAGTTCGGCCATCCGGTGATCCAGATCGGCCAGATGCTGCCGTGTCAGGTGTTGGAGGTCCACTGCCTCCGGATCGACGTCTGCAAGCGGAGTGCCCAATTCGCGAAGCAGCCGAATCCGGTAGAGGCGGTCGAGGTCGCCTCCGTCGTACCGACGCCTGCCACCTCCGTCCCGGGTGGGGGTCAACAACCCCAGCTCTTCGTAGTAGCGCAACGTGCGCTCGGTGAGGCCGGTTCTACGGGCCACGTCGCCGATGCCCCAGGTGGTCGAAGCCGTGCTGTTCATGGAGGCAACGGTAGAACCTGACGCCACGTCAGGAGCAAACTCTCGGCCCGCGACGTCGAGCCCTCTACGGTTAGCGCATGACCGCGACCCACAACTGGCGAACCTACGAGGGCTCGAACCTCTCCCCAGCTCTGGCGTCGGCGCTGAACATGTTCGTCGAGCAGGGGTACCACGGCACGTCGGTCCGGCAGATCGCCGCCGGTGCCGGGCTGTCGGTTCCCGGCCTCTACCACCACTTTCCATCGAAGCAGGACCTGCTGGTCGGCATCATGGACGCATCGATGGACGAACTGTTGTACCGAACTCGAGCGGCCGAGGACGGAGCAGGCGCGGCACCCAGCGACCGATTCGACGCAGTCGTGGAGTCCTTGCTGCTGTTCCACATTCACCGGCGCGACGCCGCCTTCGTCTGCTCGACGGAGATCCGCAGTCTCGACGCAGCGAATCGCGCCGCGTACATCGCCAAGCGGGACGAAGAGCAACGCCTGCTCGACGTGATCGTTGCCGACGGAGTCGAATCCGGGGTCTTCGATACCCCACACCCGGCGGACGCCAGCCGTGCCGTCACCACCATGTGCGTCGGCCTCGCCACCTGGTATCGCTCCGACGGACCGATGACACCGAGCGAAGTGGTCGCCGTGTATCTCGATATCGCCCGACGGACGGTCGGTGCCGTGACCGGGATACTCGAGTAGGGGCTGAGGCGGGTTCCTTGACCCTGGCGGGCAGTTGTGCCAACCTTCGAGGAACCGAGCGAGTGTTCGGTCGGTACTGAACAAGGAGCATATGGTGGCCATCGATCTGACGTACGACCCGGACATCGAGAAGCTGATCGACCGGACTCGCGCATTCACTCGAGACCACGTGCTTCCCATCGAGGACCGGTTTCTGGGCAACGTCACCGATGCCGGCGGCGACCGACTCCGCGTCGAGATGCAGGCGGCCGCGAAGGACGCGGGCGTCTTCGCACCACATGCGCCCGTCGAATACGGCGGCCACGGCCTGTCGATGAGCGACCGCGCCCCGGTGTTCGAGGAAGCCGGCTACTCACTGTTCGGCCCCATCGCACTGAACCTCGGTGCCCCCGACGAGGGCAACGTCCATATGCTCGCGCACATCGCGTCGGTGGCGCAGAAGGATCAATTCCTCGCTCCTCTCGCACAGGGAGACGTGCGTTCGGCTTTCGCGATGACCGAACCCGCACCCGGTGCCGGTTCCGATCCTGCGGCATTGACCACGGCGGCCGAACGGGTCGAGGGTGGATGGAAGATCAACGGGCACAAATGGTTCATCACCGGCGCCGACGGTGCGGGGTTCTTCATCATCATGGCGCGAACATCGGGTAAGCCGGGCGATCGAGGCGGAGCAACGATGTTCCTGGCCCCCGCCGACACTGCGGGCATCACGGTCGGCCGACATATCGGCACCTTGGACAAGGCCATGATCGGCGGACACTGCGAGGTGTTCTTCGAGAACGTTTTCGTGCCCGACGAGAACGTGCTGGGAGCCGTCGACGAGGGATTCGCCTACGCCCAGGTTCGGTTGGGGCCGGCCCGCATGACCCATGTGATGCGCTGGCTCGGGGCCTCTCGGCGGGCCCACGACATCGCCGTCGCCCAGGTCGCTCGGCGTGAAGGATTCGGCGGCAAGCTCGGCGATCTCGGCATGGTGCAGAAGATCGTCGCAGACAACGAGATCGACATCGCCGCTACCCGCGCACTGTTGATCAAGGCATGCTTCGAGCTGGACCGGGGTGGTCACGCGAGCAACGAGACATCCATCGCCAAGACGTTCGCAGCGGAGGCGATCTTCCGCATCGTCGACCGCAGCATCCAGATGTGCGGAGGGCTCGGCGTCTCGGACGATCTTCCGCTGGCGAGGCTCTCACGCGAAGTGCGGCCGTTCCGCGTCTACGACGGTCCGTCCGAGGTACATCGCTGGGCCATCGCGAAACGGACGATCGGTGCCGCCAAGCGCGCAGCGCGGGAGGCACAGTCGTGAGCGAGCTGCGGGGTATGAATCGCGATGCGCTCGAACGGTTCCTGCGCGAGAACGATATCGAGCTCGACGGCAGGCTGTCGGTCGAGATGATCAGCGGTGGTCGCTCGAACCTCACCTACAAGGCATACGACGACACCTCCACGTGGGTTGTTCGTCGTCCGCCCACCAGTGGCCTGACCCCATCGGCGCACGACATGGCCCGCGAATGGGCCGTCACCGAAGCTCTTGCATCCACCGACGTCCCCGTCGCCCGGACAGTCGCATTCGATCGCGACGGTTCGGTCCTCGGTGCACCGATGACCGTCGTCGAGTTCGTACCCGGTCGAGTCGTCCGTACGCGCGAGGACCTTTCCGACCTCACCGACACGCAGATCACGTCCAATGCAGAGGAACTGGTCCGGGTGCTCGCCAGGCTGCATGCCGTCGACCCCGCGGCCGTAGGCCTCGGCAGCTTCGGGCGACCCGACGGCTTCGTCACCCGTCAAGTCGCCACCTGGGCTCGGCAGTGGCAGAGCGTCAAGACTCGCGAGCTACCCGATGTCGATCGACTTCATCGCGCACTCGAGGCAGCGATACCGTCGCACTCGGCGTCGTCGATAGTCCACGGAGACTATCGCGTCGACAACACCATTCTCGATGCCGACAACGTCGGATCTGTTGCCGCAGTAGTCGACTGGGAGATGTCCACCCTCGGCGATCCCCTCACCGACGTAGCGCTGATGTGCATCTACCGCCAACCCGTGTTCGATGCGGTCCTGGGCGCGGACGCGGCATGGACGAGCGACCGGTACCCCTCGGCCGACGACCTTGCACAGCAGTACGCCGCGGAATCGGGGCGCGAACTGCAGAATTGGGGCTTCTACCTCGCCCTGGCCAATTTCAAGCTCGGGGTGATCGGTGAGGGCATCACCCACCGCGCGCTGGCAGGTTCCGACACCGGTGCCGGTGCCCGTAACGCTGCAGACGCCACCGGTGAGTTCATCGCGGCCGGGCTCAGGGCGCTCTCCGGGACGAACGAGTAAGCGCGCCTCAGACAGGTTCTCGCATCACGCCGATGTGGCGCACGGTTCCGGACAGGCCCGGGAGCTCCTTCGGTTCGGACCAGCCCACCATGTCCTTGCTGTCCGAGTAGAAGTACTTCTGGTTGGTGTAGTCGTCGTAGTAGAGCCGCCAGGTGCCGTCGGGCAACTCGACGACGGCGGGCCCTTCCTTCAAGGGACCGAAGTCTCGGAAGGTGGGATCCAGAACGTACGGACCACCGAGCGAGGGTGCAATCCAGTGCTCGATGACCTTCTTGTTCTCGCCCTTGGTGAATGCGTGGTAGACGGACCCCGCCTTCACCACCGTGGTGTCGATGTGATCGTTGATGATCCCCGTCAACGGGGTCGGCGAGCTCCATGTGGTCAGGCCTGGATCGGTCGCGGTCATCAGATACGGCACGAACCCGCCGCCGGCAGACAACGACACGATGATGCTGACGCGGTCACCCTCGACGAACCACTCGGGTGCCCAGGCCTTGGTGGTGAACGGCGACAGTGACGGTAGTTCCGATGAGCCCGCCGAGCCGGTGCCTGCTCCGGTACCGGGCAGAAGGAAGCAGCAGAAGGGAATCGGAAGGTTCTGCAGGAACGTCCAATTGACGCGATCGGTGCTGCGCGCGAAGCCGATCTCCGCTCCTCCACCCGTCGTGTACGTCACGTAGTACATGCCGTCGGTGTGCCTGAAAACGCTCGAATCACGCACCACACCGGCCGGCGGTCGGTACGCCCCGGTCTGCAGCGCGGTGTAGTTCGCGGCGTCGCTGGACTGGTAGACGTCCATGTCGCGGTCGCTGTCGTTGCTGAACGCCACCATCGTGTAACGCCACGCAGACGGTGCGGCGGTGCCGGTCCCCGCAGAGGAGAACAACAACCCCGCTACGGCGAGGACGACCATCGACACGGCGACCGATAACTTGCGAATGTTCGATGTCACCGATGCAGTATGTCCGACTCACGTGCACCATGCGTCACATCGAAAGCCGGTACGACAAATCGTTACCGCCGTTGTTACCCCTGCGAGAGAAACTGCGTTGCGGGCTTGGACTGGTACATCTCGTGATCGGCGTCATCGAGGATGTCCATCGCGCTTCGGGTGTCGTCGCGATCGACGGCGACACCACCGATGCTCGCCGTCACCGTCAATACCCGTCCCCCGGTCGTGATGGGAGAGGCCAGTTCGGCGCGCACATCGTCGGCTTCGGTGCCCGCACGATGCGGAATCACTGCCACGAACTCGTCGCCACCGATACGTCCGACGAAGGCGTCAGCCGGAAGTGCCCTAGTCAGGCGCGCGGCAACCACACCGAGCACGGCGTCACCGACGATGTGTCCGTGCAGGTCATTGATCGTCTTGAAGTTGTCGAGGTCGATGAACAGCACTGCCATCGCGCCGTCGCGAGCCGGCCGCGCCAGCTCTTCGTCGAGCCGCGCCAGAATCAGCGGCCGGTTCGGCAACCCGGTCAGATCGTCGTGCGTCGCGGCATGTTCGAGCTTCATGTTCATGCGGTAGGCGTCGGTGATGTCGACGAACGTGGCGACTACGGAGGAGGCCTGGCTGCCCGAAGTCAGCATCGTGGCCGTCAACGACAGCCAGAAGTTCCTGCCGTCTCGTCGACGCTCGACGCCGATCACCGCCTGGCTCGGCTGACCGGTTTTTCTCGTCACGGCGACCGGATGCTCGAACGGGTGAATCGGACTCTCGTCGGTGCCGTACACCCGAAATGGGAGGGATGACGCCCGCCCTGCCGTCTCGGCCCCGACCTGAAGGTCGAGGATGGTCTTCGCAGCGAGGTTCGCCGACTCGACTCGGCCGGTGTGATCGAGCACGACGACCCCGGCTTCGAGTGATTCCACGACCGCGGTGAAGTGGTCCTCGGCCCGTCTCACCGCGCTTCGGTCGGCGCACACCAACACCCAGCCGTCGGGCATCTCGGCCGCGGACACCACCACGGCGAGCGCGGTGCCGTCCGCATGACGATGCGACTCGCACAGCTGTCCACCGGCCCGAAGAATCGAGATCGGATCACACGGAACGCCGACCGCGTACGAGACGCTGCGACCGAGAACGTCGGCCGAGCACCTGCCGTACACCGATTCGGCGGCAGGGTTCCAACTCGACACCAGGCCGTCGGACGAAACACCCACGATGGCATCGCTGACATGCTCGACCAAGGCGGCTTGGTAGCGCAACGCCTTCTGTGCGGCCTTGTGCTCGGTGAGATCTCGCAGAATGACCTGAAATGCAGGCTCGCCGTTCCACACCGTGCGGACGGACACTGCTTCCATCGTCAGCGTCGTCCCGTCGAGTGCAAGTACCGTTGCTTCCGACGCTGCGCTGGCCGTGCCGTGAGTGTCGAGAGCGGCGATGCGCTCGAACATGGGCCCGATCGACTCGGCCGCGATGAAGTCCACGATCGGCCGACCTATGACGTCTCCGGCGCTTTCTGCGCGTAGATACCGCATGCCGGCAGGATTCAGATAGACCAGTACGCCCCGTCGGTGAACTCCGATCGCATCCGGTGAATGCTCGACCAGAACCCGGTAGCGGTCTGCCAATCCAGGCGACGCGGAACTCGAGTCAGGGTCGCCGACGCTCTCGCGCTCCCCTGGGGCCATGCTCGGTCCTCGCGTTCGTAGACAGGCGGTCAACACCCGATTGAACCATCAGATCGTATGTCGGTGCAGTTTCATGCCCGATATGGAACGAACGTCCTGTTCCCGACTGGACCGAGTACCGGTTTCAGGGGCTAAATCGAGGAGCGAGCCGAGTCCGGTTCGTTTACCTCGCAAAGAAACGGATATCGACGATGAGTACTCAGGGGATCGACATCACCGGGATCGGTGCAGTGTCCGGCTACGGCTGGGGCACGGACGCGCTGTGGAATGGTCTCGCCTCGGGCAAGGCGGCGGCCAGTCTCCACCACGATCGCACTCGACCGGGCAGAAATCCGGTGTGGCTGGCGAAAGTACCCGAAGGTGGAGACCACGCCGATGGCAGTCGGTTCGGACGGGCGCTTCGTGGGGCCGCGCGCGAGGCGATCGACGACGCGATGTCACGGGGCTGGCGTCCGGGTCGACGTGTCGGTCTCATCCATGCGGTTGTCCTGGGAGAGGTGGACGAGTGGCGAAACTTCTACCTGGAGGACGGCGGCGAGCGCCGGGTTCGGGACTACTTGACACTGATGCCGTCGACGCCGGTGTCGCTGTTGATGCAGGAGTACGGCTTCCACGGCCCCGCAATGAACGTCTCGGCCATGTGCGCGTCGGGCAACGCGGGTCTGCTGACTGCCAAGATGTGGCTCGATACCGGCTTCGTCGACGACGTCGTGTTCGTCGCCACCGATCTGTCGCTGACGCCGGAGAACATCGATCATTTCGTCAAACTCGGCGTCGGCGTCGTCGACGTGGAGCCCCAGGAGGGCTGCCGGCCGTTCCAGGAAGGCAGCCGAGGGTTCGGAATGGGCGAGGCGGCAACGGCTTTCGTTCTGTCAGATCGGAGCTCTGCGCCGTACGCTCGGGTATTGGGCGGTTCCATGACGCACGACGCCTTCCACGCCACCTCGATCGACCCGTCACTCACTCAGGTGCGGGCCTGTTTCGAGGAGGCGTTGTCCGACGCCGGCGTCACACCCAGCCAGGTGCGGTACCTCAATGCCCACGGACCCGGCACCGCGCAATGCGATGCAGCGGAGACGGAGATGTTGGAGACAGTGCTCGAGTCTCGCGCCCAGGTGTATTCGGTGAAGCCGTTGACCGGACATTGCCAGGGTGCGGCGTCGGCGATCGAAACCATCTCTGCGGTCATGGGATTCGAGCGCGCAATCGTGCCAGCGGCACCTCGGATCTCCGATGCCCATCCCCTGCTGATCGATGGATTCACCACGGCAGAACCGGGATTGACCGTCAAATCGTCATTGGGCATGGGCGGACACAACTCGGCGGTCGTGTTGGCTCCGGCGTGACTCTCGTTTCCTCACACTTGAGTGGCAGCTCCGCAGATTCCGCACTCTTCGAATTCGACGCGCTTCCAACGCGCGACCGGGACGAAGAACAGCGTGAACTGCTGGTACTGCTTCATCCGCATCCACTGAGTGGTGTTGTGGCACCGCGGGCAGCTTCGCGTTGCGCCAGGGCCGACGTGTTTGCGCTTGCTGCCGAAACCGAAGAGTAGGAACATCACCCCAGCATAGGTGGCCCGAACGACCGCCCAGCTCGGCGCAGTACACGTTCGAGCCACCATCGCATTCTCGCGATGGTGGCTCGAACGACTGCCGGGTCGGACGCAGTCAGCCGGCGATCATGCCATGCGGGTCGATGACGAATTTCTGTGCGACACCACTGTCGAATTCGCGGTAGCCGCGCGGTGCGTCGTCGAGCGTGATGACCGTGGCGTTCACAGCCTTGGCGATCGAAACTCGTTCCTTGAGAATTGCATTCATCAATTCGCGGTGATAACTCATCACCGGGCACTGCCCGGTGGCGAAGGACAGCGACTTGGCCCAACCGGTACCGAGACTGAGCGAGAGAGCGCCGCGCTGCGCAGCCTCGTCCACACCACCCGGATCGCCGGTGACGTACAGCCCTGGGATTCCGATGCCACCACCCGCCGTGGTGATGTCCATGAGCGAGTTGAGTACCGTCGCCGGTGCCTCGTGAGACGAATCTCCGCCGTGACCGCGAGCCTCGAAGCCCACTGCGTCCACCGCGGCGTCGACCTCGGGGATACCGAGAATCTGTTCGATCTGATCCTGCGGTGCGCCCTTGCCGACGTCGACGGTCTCGCAGCCGAAGGTTCGCGCTTGGGCCAACCTGTCGGCATTCATGTCGCCGACTATCACCACCGACGCGCCCAGCAGTTGCGCACCGACCGCAGCAGCGAGGCCGACTGGACCCGCACCGGCAATGTAGACCGTCGCACCGGGTTTCACTCCTGCGGTGACGGCTCCGTGAAATCCGGTGGGAAAGATGTCGGACAACATCGTCAGGTCCAGAATCTTCTCCAGCGCTTGGTCCCGGTCGGGAAACTTCAACAGGTTGAAGTCCGCGTACGGCGCCATGACGTACTCGGCCTGGCCTCCGACCCAACCGCCCATGTCCACGTACCCGAACGCCGAGCCGGGTCGATCGGGGTTCACGTTGAGGCAGATACCGGTCTTGCGCTCCTTGCAATTTCGACACCGTCCACACGCGATGTTGAACGGCACCGAGCAGATGTCTCCTACCTTCAGGAATTCGACGTCACGTCCGACCTCGACGATTTCGCCGGTGATCTCATGGCCCAGTACGAGCCCCTCGGGTGCAGTCGTGCGCCCGCGAACCATGTGCTGGTCGCTGCCGCAGATGTTGGTCGAGACGACCTTCAGGATCACACCGTGTTCACATTTGCGGCCGACGTTGGCCGGGTTGACTCCGGGTCCGTCGGTCAGCTCGAGGCCCGGAAAGGCGATGTCCTGAACCTCCACCTTCCCCGGTCCGGCGTACGTGACTGCGCGGTTGTCTGCCATGAGCTCTCCTCTTCGGTGAGTGAAATGCATGACCAGCGGGCCGAGATCATCGACCGGACGCGGATGTGGTCTGCATCACACCAGTATGCACAGTTTTGCATGTGCGCGTCTGCGTGGAACCAAGAACGAGCGCTACTTGACTCACTTGATGTTAGCGCTCACACTGTGTTGCACACGTCACAAGTCGGTGGCACAGCGAAGGAGATCTGCATGCCGGTGGACCAGTACACGGTAGGAGTGGATTACGGCACTCTCTCCGGCCGTGCAGTAGTCGTGCGCGTCTCCGACGGTGCCGAAATAGCATCTGCCGTACACGAATACCGCCACGCCGTGCTCGAGGAAACTCTGCCCGGCAGTACCGTCCGACTGCCCGACGCCTGGGCTCTGCAGGTACCGGACGACTATCGCGACGTCCTCCGCCGCGCGGTTCCCGCAGCAGTAGCGGCCGCCGGAATCGCACCGGACCAGGTAGTGGGCATCGGTACCGACTTCACCGCATGCACCATGGTGCCCACCTACGCGGACGGCACCCCGCTCAACGAAGACCCTCGATTCGCCGATCGACCACACGCATACGTCAAACTCTGGAAACACCACGCAGCGCAGGGACAGGCCGATCGCATCAACGAACTGGCCGCCCGACGCGGCGAGAGCTGGCTCCCCCGCTACGGAGGCTTGATCTCCTCGGAATGGGAATTCGCCAAAGCACTGCAGATTCACGAGGAAGACGCCGAGATCTACGAGGCCATGGACCGGTGGGTCGAGGCAGCCGACTGGATCGTCTGGCAGCTGTGCGGAACCTATGTACGCAACGCCTGCACCGCGGGCTACAAAGGCATCTACCAGGACGGGAAATATCCCTCGGTCGATTTCTTGACCGAGCTCGCGCCCGGTTTCGCTGGATTCGTCGCCGACAAACTCGATCAGCCTCTGGGCGAACTGGGCTCGCGCGCAGGCACATTGACCGCCGCAGCTGCGGCATGGACAGGGCTACCCGAGGGAATTGCCGTCGCGGTCGGCAACGTGGATGCTCACGTCACGGCACCGGCTGCGGGCGCAGTCGAGTCGGGTCGCATGGTCGCCATCATGGGAACCTCCACCTGCCACGTGATGAGTTCGACCGTGTTGACCGACGTTCCCGGCATGTGCGGCGTCGTCGACGGCGGCATCGTGGCCGGCTCCTACGGGTACGAGGCGGGCCAGAGTGGCGTCGGCGACATCTTCGGATGGTTCACGCGCACTTCGGTTCCCGCGTCGTACTCCGACGCAGCGGCGGCAGCCGGGGAGTCGGTGCACGAGTACCTCACTCGTCTCGCGGACATGCAGGATGTGGGCGAGCACGGTCTGGTCGCGCTCGACTGGCACAGCGGCAATCGGTCGGTGCTGGTCGATCACGAACTATCCGGGCTGGTCGTCGGAACCACACTGGCCACTCGGCCCGAGGACACCTATCGCGCACTGCTCGAGGCTACGGCGTTCGGTACCCGCGTCATCGTCGAGACATTTCGTGACAGCGGCGTCCCCGTCGAGGAATTCGTCGTGGCCGGGGGTCTGGCCCGAAACCCACTGCTGATGCAGATCTACGCGGATGTACTGCGAATGCCGTTGTCCGTCATCGCTTCCGCGCAAGGACCCGCACTCGGCTCCGCCATCCATGCCGCTGTAGCCGCCGGCTGCTATCCCGACGTGCCAGTCGCATCGAAATCGATGGGCAAGGTTCGCCGCGGTGCTTACGTTCCGGACGAGACGAGGTCGAAGGCGTACGACTCGCTGTACGAGATCTATCTGGAACTGCACGATCACTTCGGTCGAGACGTGCCGACGATGCGGAGGCTGCGAACACTTCGACGCGCCGCCCTGACAAGGAAGCTGGACGCGAAATGACGGTGGTCGACGACGTCCGCGAGGTCGTCGAGGAAATCCGCAAGGACGTGTGCGCACTGCATGCGGAATTGGTGCGCTACGGACTGGTCGTGTGGACGGCCGGCAATGTGTCCGCGCGCGTTCCCGGACGAGATCTCATGGTCATCAAACCCAGCGGCGTCTCCTACGACGATCTGACGCCGGACAACATGGTGGTGTGCGATCTGCACGGTCGAGTGGTCGAAGGTGAGCATGCGCCCTCCTCGGACACCGAGGCACAGGCATACGTCTATCGCCACCTCGACCACATCAACGGTGTGGTGCACACTCATTCGCCCTATGCAGTCGCATGGGCTGCGCGAGGAGAACCCATTCCGGTCGTCACCACGATGTGCGCCGACGAATTCGGCGGAGACATTCCGGTGGGTCCGTTCGCCGTCATCGGCGACGACTCGATCGGCCGCGGCATCGTCGACACCCTGGCCGGGAGTCGGTCTCCCGCCGTCCTGATGCAGAACCATGGAGTGTTCGCAGTGGGAGCCAGCGCTCGATCCGCGGTGAAGGCGGCTGTCATGTGCGAGGACGTTGCGCGGTCGGTGCATCTGTCTTACCAACTGGGACAACCACTTCGCATTCCGAGCTCCTCGGTCGACGCACTGTACGACCGATACCAGAACGTCTACGGCCAGCGCTGACCAGCGCCACGCACTCTTTCCACGGAAGGCACATTCTCCATGTCCGAAGTATGGTTTCTCACCGGCAGCCAAGGCCTCTACGGTCCCGAAACGCTCGAGCAGGTAGCAGTCCAATCACGAGAGATCGCAGACAAACTCGACGACGCCCTACCGGTGTCGGTCGTCTGGAAGCCGGTGCTGCTGGACGCCTCGTCCATCCTGCGGTGCATGCGCGAGGCCAACGCCGCCGAGGACTGCATCGGCGTCGTCACCTGGATGCACACCTTCTCCCCTGCCAAGATGTGGATCGCAGGCCTCGATGCACTGGACGTTCCGCTGCTGCACCTGCACACCCAAGCCGGAATGTCGTTGCCGTGGTCGACGATCGACATGGAGTTCATGAATCTGAACCAGGCTGCGCACGGTGATCGCGAATTCGGGCACATCGAATCCAGGGTCGGCGTCCTGCGGACCACCGTGGCAGGACACGTCGACAATCCGTCGGTACGGACGCGGGCGGAGCAGTGGGCACGTGCGGCACTCGGCCGGGCCGAGTTGCGATCGCTCAAGCTGGCCCGCTTCGGCGACAACATGCGCGACGTTGCGGTCACCGAGGGCGACAAGGTCGAGGCGCAACTACGCTTCGGCGTTTCCGTGAACACCTACGGCGTCAACGATCTCGTGGACGTGGTCGACAGCGTCGGTGATTCGGCCGTCTCCGAACTCGTCGACGAATATCGGTCGCTCTACGACATCGCCCCCAGTCTGGACAAGGACGGTGACCGCCATGAGTCACTCCGCTACGGTGCCCGCGTCGAAGCCGGTCTGCGGCAGTTCCTGACCGACGGTGGATTCAAGGCATTCACCACCAATTTCGAGGACCTCGGTGGGCTTCGTCAGTTGCCGGGGCTCGCAGTGCAACGACTGATGGCCGACGGCTACGGATTCGGCGGCGAGGGCGACTGGAAGACCTCGATGTTGTTGCGCGGCATGAAGGTGATGGCCGAGGGACTCGACGGGGGCACGTCCTTCATGGAGGACTACACCTACCATCTGGTGCCCGGAGAGGAGAAGATCCTCGGTGCCCACATGCTGGAGGTGTGCCCATCGATCACGACGTCTCGCCCAACGCTGGAAATCCACCCCCTGTCGATCGGCGGCCGTGAAGATCCGGTGCGGCTGCGATTCACCGCAGATCCGGGACACGGGGTCGTGGTCGGGCTGTCCGACGTCGGTGAGCGATTCCGATTGACGGCCAACGTGATCGACGTCGTCGAACCCGATGAGGCTCTGCCGAAACTGCCCGTGGCCTGCGCAGTGTGGGAACCGCAGCCGTCACTGTCGGTGTCGGCAGAATCGTGGTTGACCGCCGGCGCACCTCACCACACGGTTCTCAGTACGGCCATCGGTCTGCCTGTGCTGGAGGCATTCTCGGACATGATCGGAGTCGAGCTGCTCGCCATCGATTCCGGCACCACTACTCGTGGGTTCCAGCAGACTCTCCGATGGAACGCGGCATACCATCGGCTGGCTGCGAGGTTGTGAGCTGGTAGCGCCCATCGATCACCCATGTCGTCGGCGGTATTCCTGCTCGGCTCCGGGGTGCAGCGGAATGCTTCCGGTCATGACGAGCGATCGGGCGTCGAGGAACTGACTACCGACCGCCTGCCCCGGAACCAGTGCTGACGATCGATCCAGCAGTACTCCCACCAACGTCGCGACAACGCCGTCGGGCACCGCGGGGTGCGCCAAAAGCACGTTCGGAATCCCGACGGTGGTCACCTCCGGATGCTCGCCGTATACGTTCGCCGGAACGAGCACCGCCTCGTAGGCGGTACCGAATTCGCGGCGAAGATCAGCGACGACGGCTCCCAGATCGAGCAAGCGGATCGCGGTGCGTGGCTCGGCGAACGCCGGAGTCGGCAATCCACCAGCCCACATCACCGCGTCGATCTTGTTGTCGGCCAACGCATCTGCGGCCGAGGTCATCGACAACTCGACCTGCTCGACCGCAGCCGATCCGGAGACGCCCACCGCGTCGAGAACCCGTTGCGACACCATGGTCGCACCGGACCCCGTGGCTCCGATACTCACCCGACGCCCTCGCAGATCACCTGCAGTCCGAATGTCGGAGTCCGCTCGTACTGCTACCTGGAAATAGTTCTCGTACACGCACCCGACCGCCACGAGATCTGCGCTCGGATGGCTGTACGCCGCATCGATGAGAGTCAGCGCCAATTCGGCCCGTCCGGCATCGAGCGCCTCGAGGTTGTCGATGGAGCCGGCCGACGTCAGCGGAACGACCTCCGCTGCACCGGTGTCTGCGGCACCATCTGCCAACAGTCCGGCGAACTCCCAGAAGAAGCCGCCGACCTCACCGGCGGCGAGACGCAACCGTGGCGGCGGGTCCGAAGCGCACGCTCCCGTCGCAACGGCCACCGAGGAAACGAGAGCGGCCCGCAGAGCTGTCCTTCGAGAGAACAACGCTGCGGGCCGAGACATGTCACTTACTGTAAGACGCCACAGGTCGCTCGAATGCGCGCCCCTGTTCGCGGTCGAGCACGGTCTCGGTCTTGTTCCGCAGCACGAAGATGTACACCAAGAGCGAGATGGCGATGACGATCGTCACGTAGAGGATGAACCAGCCGACGTGCCCACCGTTCTTCGCGGCTTGATAGATCAGCGGAGCGGTACCGCCGAAGGCAGAGTTCGCGAGTGCGTATCCCAAACCGACCCCGAGAGCACGGATGTGAGAGGGGAACAGCTCGGCTTTGACGATCGCATTGATCGAGGTGTAGCCGGTGAGAATGACGTAGCCGACGCAGACCAGCGCCAGCGACTGCACCACCGACGTCGCCGACGGCAGGTAGGTGATGAGCACGTAGGTGTACAGCACCCCGCCGACGCCGAAGAAGACGAGCAGTGGCTTGCGACCGACCTTGTCGCTGATCAACCCGCCGATGGGCTGCAGCAGCATGAGGAAGACCAGCCCGAACAGGTTGATCCATGTTCCGGTCATTCCGCGGTCCTCGTACGCAGCCTTGATCATCGAGGGTGCGTTGACGCTGTAGGTGTAGAACGCGATGGTGCCGCCGGCGGTCACCATGAAGCAGATCAGCAGGGCGCGCCAGTGCTTGGTGACCAGTTCTCTCATGGATCCCGAAGATTGATCGGCTCCGCTACGAACGGCCTCGAGCTGATCCTTGGTGAGCGACTCGTCCATACTGCGGCGCAGCCAGAAGACGACCACGGCGGCGACGCCGCCGATGAAGAACGCGATCCGCCAACCGAAGTCCTCGATCTGCTCCCGCTCGAAGAAGACCTGCATCAACAGCAGCGTCACCTGCGCCAGAACGTGTCCGCCGATCAGCGTGACGTATTGGAACGAGGAGAAGAAGCCGCGACGCTCACGGGTGGCCGCCTCGGACATGTAGGTGGCCGACGCTCCGTACTCACCACCGGTGGCGAAGCCCTGCACCAGACGGCACAGGATCAGAATGACGGCGGCCCACACGCCGATGCTCTCCCGGCCGGGGGTGAACGCGATGACCATCGAGCATGCCGCCATCAGCGAGACACTGAACGTCAACGCTGCACGACGGCCTCTGCGGTCTGCGTAGCGTCCGAAGAACCACGAACCGACCGGACGCATCAGGAAGGTGACAGCGAAGATGCCGTAGACGTAGATCGTCGAGTTCTTGTCTGCCGAGTCGAAGAATTGATTCTCGAAATACGTCGCGAAGACGGTGTAGACGTACACGTCGTACCACTCGACGAGGTTGCCCGACGACCCACGCAATGTGTTGTAGACGGCGCGACGGGTGGCGGCGGGAGACGAGACCGGCGGTGTCGGACGAGATGAACCAGCGGTCGAGGTGGCCTCGTTGGCCATGGGCAGGTCCTTCCACGGATAGTTGTCGGGTGGGTCACCGAACTCGCTTCGGCAACCGAGTCCCTCCACTGTGACCCCCAGCACAGCCAGAACCAAGCTGTTTCGCGATTCCTAACACTCCCTTAGGAAACGGCCCTCGGTAGCCGAATCTCGACATGCAGTCCCGACGGACGACGAGACACGACCCGGAGGGATCCGCCCGCCCGGTCGGTGAGCGCATGAACGATGGACAGACCGAGGCCGGTTCCGTCGCCGTGCGCAGTCGACGCCCGAAAGAATCGATCGACGACTTTCGGCAGCTCGTCGTCGGGAACGCCGGGCCCGGTATCGGACACCCACACCGCGATGTCGGTGTTCGATGTTCGACAGCCCATCTCGACATTCGAACCGGCACCCGCGTACTTGGTTGCGTTGCTCAGTAGGGCATCGAAGATCCGAGTCAGGTCGTCCTCGGACATCGTCACTCGGCAGTCGTCCTCGCACTCCTTCGACGAGACGTGGACAGTCATGCCCGCCAGTACCACTGCACTCGACCAGAACTCCGCTCGATCAACAATGACAGCGCTCGGATCGCACCCTCTCGATCGCGTGCCGGACGGCGCTTCGGCGGCCGCGAGAGCGAGCAGGTCTTCGACGACGGCACTGAGTCGGTCGACCTCCAGGGTGGTCCGACGGTGCGATTCGGCTGCCGAATCGGGCACACGCATCCCGAGCACATCCAATCGTATCCTCAACGCAGCCAACGGGTTACGGAGCGAGTGAGCAGTATCTGCAACCAATCTGCGCTGCGCCGCGGTGGCTGCCTCCACATCGTCGGCCATGGCGTCGAACGCCCGGGACAGCTCGCGAACCTCCGGTGGCCCGTCGTAAGCGGCCGGCTTCGTCGTCGGTGCCTCGTCGACCGGTAGCCGATCGTGGAACTTGCCGCCGAACGAATGAACGCGCGAGGACAATGCAGTCAGGGGCCGAACGACCCAGCGTGACAACGCAACAGCGATCACCGCCACCGTTGCGAGAATCAGGAGAGCTCCGCCGGCGATCACCATCCAGGCAGTACCGACATCCCGACGTGCCGAGGCAGTCGACGCCTCGAGGACCACCGCGCCGTCCACCTGGGTTCCGCCGCCGACCGGTGCGGCGATCAACGCCGTCGGCTGCGACCACGGCACCAGACTCGACGGCATCTCACCCCGTTGGTTTCGCAATGCTCCTGCGATTGCCTCCTGCACGTCGGCACGTTCGAAATCCAGGCCGGAAAGCGCACGCGCCTGCCCGTTGCGATCGACGACGGCGATTCCCTCGCCGTACAGAGTGCTGTAACGCTGAACAGATTCCTGAAGGCGAGGGATCCCGGACCGGTCCTCGCGCGACCCCAGATCTGCGAAAAACGTTGCCGCCGCTGTCCTGTTCTCGGCGAATCGCTGGGTCCGCTCCCTGCCCACCAGCAGGGCCAAGGGGACCGCCAACGCCAGCACGACGACGGTCGAATAGATCATCAGCACCATCAGTACACGCAGTCGCACGTCAGCCGTCCCAGCGGTAGCCGAAGCCGCGAATGGTGACGATGGTGCCGGGCCGATCGAGCTTCGAGCGCAACGCCGTCATGTGCACATCGAGCGTCCGCGAAATCGCAACGTACGCATCACCCCAGATGGAGTCCATCAACTGCTCCCGGCTGACCGCTTCGCCGCGTCGAGTCACCAGATGCGCCAGCAGATCGAATTCCTTCGTGGTCAGCGCGATGTCTCGTCCGTCGACGTCGACCTCTCGACCGACCAGGTCGACGACGATGTCGCCGAGAATAAGCCTGTCTGCGCCGACGTCGCTCGTGGTACTCCGACGCCGCGCCGCCACCTCGAGCCTCGCATGCAACTCCCCCAAACGAGCCGGCTTGACGACGTAATCGTCGGCACCGGTGCGCAGAGCACGCACCACCGACCGCTCGTCATCGCGCGCGGTGAGTACCACAACCGGAATCGAGGTCAGGGTTCTCAGCTTACGAAGGACGTCCAGGCCGTCCATGTCCGGTAGCCCGAGATCCAGGAGCACTATATCCATCCGGTGATAACCCAGGAGCACGTCGGCACCGCGGCGCATGCGGACAGGGGCGTGCCCCACCTCGGTCAACGCGTCCACCAACGCGTCGCCGACTCCGTCGTCGTCCTCCACCACAGCAATGCGCATCGCCCTCGAGATTAAGCCACCACCTGCTTTCGCACGCTCGCTGCCCGGTGGCCAGGCTTCGAATCAGCGTGATTCGAACCGTCGCTATCACGATGCGGACGGGTTAGCTTCGGGGTTGATGCTCTGCTCGAATCGATGTGGTGGACTCCAGGTCTACCCGACAGTGAGGACTCTCCCGTCGTATGGCGCTCAACAACGGAACACTGATTCACCTCGTCGCGAAAGAGGGAAGGCAGGACGAGGTCGCTGCCATTCTCGGCGAAGCCCTGGGGGCCGTGGCTCGCGATCCGAAGACCGCCACATGGTACGCGTACCGAATCACCAACACCGAGTTCGGAATCTTCGACTCCTCCGAGTATTCGGACAGATCGGCCACCGATACCCATCCGGTCCTGACGCGACTGTCGGAGGACCTACTGGACCGCACGCCGTCGGTGCAGCCGTTCGACGTCATCGCAGCCAAAGTCTGAAGCTGCCTGCGAATCCCGCAGCTCGACCTCGTACCCGACACACCGATCGAAAGAGCCAGACATGAACGCAGGGCCGGACACCGCACGCAAGCAGCTCGTTCTGAGCGCTTTCGACATGGCGTGCGTGGTACACCAAAACCCAGGTATGTGGACCGACGCCGATGATCAGACCCACCGATACACCGATATCGAGTACTGGGTGGAACTGGCGCAGACCCTGGAAGCCGCTGGATTCGACATTCTTTTCCTTGCCGACGTACTGGGCTTCTACGACGTGTACGGCGGCAACCGCGATGCTGCGTTGCGCACTGCCGCACAAGCTCCGGTCGCCGATCCACTGTTGACGATCTCCGCCATGGCCGCAGCCACGAAAACGCTGAGCTACGGGGCGACGGTCTCGTCCACCTACGAATTGCCCTACAAGTTCGCCAAGACGATGACGACCCTCGATCACCTCACCAAGGGGCGCGTGGCGTGGAACGTTGTCACGTCCTACCAGCAGAGCGCGGCGGTCAATCTCGGCCTCACACAGCAGATTTCGCACGACGAGCGCTACGAGATCGCAGACGAGTTCATGGAGGTCTGCTACAAGCTGTGGGAGGGCTCGTGGGACGAGGACGCCGTGGTACGCGACCGCGAGCGTGGCGTCTACACCGAGCCGTCGAAAGTGCACGACATCAACCACGCCGGCAAGTACTTCACGGTCCCGGGCGCTCACCTCGGTGAGCCGTCGCCGCAGCGCACACCGTTTCTGTTCCAAGCAGGAGCGTCGGCTCGAGGCCGCAAGTTCGCCGCGAAGCACGCAGAAGCGGTGTTCCTGGTGGGAGTCAACCCGCACGATGTGCGGCCCATCGTCGATCAGTACCGGATGCTCGCAGCCGAACAGGGGCGTGATCCGCGAAGCCTGAAGATCATCATGATGCTCACGCCCATCGTTGCCGAGACCGACGAACTCGCTCACGAAAAGCTGCTGCAGGTTCAGAAGCACGCTCAGGTCGACGCCGCGCTGGCACTGTGGGGCGGCTGGACCGGTGTGGATCTCTCGGGAGCCGACCCCGACAAGCCGTTGGATCAGTTCCGGGGCGACGGCATCCGCGCGTTCAGCGACATGCTCACTCGGGTCGACAGCGAATTGGTATGGACTCCGCGGAAATTGGCGGAATGGCTGTGCGTCGGCGGCATGAGCGCGAGCATCGTCGGATCGCCGAAGACGATCGTCGACCACTTCGAGGAGTGGATGGAGGTGGCAGATGTGGACGGCTTCAACATCGCTCGCGTCACCAACTTCGAGACGTTCCGAGACTTCGGTGAATTGATCACCCCCGAGCTCCGCCGTCGTGGATTGATTCCCGACACCAACCGAACCGAGGCCACCTCCCTCCGTGAACTGGTGCTCGGGCAACCGCGGCTTCGGGACGACCACCCCGGTGCGTCTTTCCGCCCGGCGACGAAGACTGCCCCCAAGCAGGCCCCACCCACGACGATTCGCGTGGCACCTCGCAACGTCGGCCTCCTGGTCACCCTCACGGCTAAGCCCGATACCGTCGATGCTCTCGAAACCTGGCTGACCGAAATGCACGCCCACGCGGTCGACGAGCCCGGAACGACAACGTGGTACGCGATCAAGCTGGGCGACAATCGATTTGCGATCTACGACACCTTCCCCGACGAAGACGGACGCCAGGATCACATCCACGGAACCATCGTGAAATCGCTTCGTGAACGGCAACAGGAGCTTCTCGCGGAGCCGCCGGTCATTCGTCAGGTCGACTTGCTCGCGGTCAAATCCTTGCTCACGGCCTGACCGAGTACGAACTTCGTCACCGATGGCACTGCAGGACTGCCATCGGTGACGAAACAGGCTATTCAGCGGTGTCGACGGACGGCATCGGAGGTATTGCCGCAACCAATCGATCGATCACTGATCGCACGACCTCGGGTGATGGAGCGTGGGTCAACAACCCCTCCACGACGAACGTTCCGATGCGCAGCATGGCATCGGCCTCGGCACCGGACAGGCCCGATTTCTGGATATCGGCGGCGAACAACGACTCGGCAAAAAAATGGAAACCGTTGTGCCAGTTCTCGATTGCTGTCGACTTGGCGACACGGTCGTGCACCGTCGAGACCAGCGGTCCTGCTTTCTGCAGCCGCTCCACCAGCCAGACCAGACGATCCGCGAGTGAGTGATCCGCGACGTTCAGGTAATCCGCCGCATCGTCGGCGGCGATGGCTTCGAGAACTGCGACCAGAATCTCGTCTTTGTCGTCGAAATACCAGTACACCGTGTTCGGAGTGATACCGGCAGCTTTCGCCAGTCGACTGATCGATGCGCGATCGAAGCCGTCGGACACGAACATGGCGCGGGCGGCAGCGACGATGTCGTCTCGCTTGCTCTCCCGGTCATGTAGTCCACGATTTCTGGGCATGCTCGAGAGTTTATCTTGAACGACCATCAAGACACTGCTACCGTTCTTGACGACCGTTCAAGAGAAGGAGCCTGGCAGATGTCGAGTACCGGACGTACAGCACTGATCACCGGCGCGTCGGCAGGCATCGGTGCCGCATTCGCCCGTCATCTCGCCGCCGAGGGGCACAACCTCGTCCTCGTGGCGCGCCGCGAGGATCGGCTGACCGCGCTGGCCGCCGAACTCACCACTCGCTACGGCGTGCACTGCGACGTGGTGGCCGCAGACCTGGCCGATCCGCGCGCCCCACGTTCCATCATCGAACGCACCCATGCACTGGGAGTCGACATCGATATCCTGGTCAACAACGCCGGGATGTCCGGAAATTCGGCGTTTGCAGACGTACCGTTCGAGACACTCGCCGCGGAGATACAGGTAATGGTGACGGCAGTGACAGAACTAGCCCACCTCACCGTTCCCGGTATGAAGCAACGCGGCTACGGACGGATCATCAATCTGTCGTCGCTGGCGGCGCTGCTTCCACCCGCGGCGAGCCTGCTCTACACCGGCATCAAGTCTTATGTACTCAACGTCTCGCAAGCACTCGACATGGAATTGCGTCCGCACGGTGTGCACGTCACTGCGTTGTGCCCGGGATTCACCCACAGCGAGTTCCACGACGTCATGGGAACCAGGGATGCCGCGACCTCCAAGCTCCCCTCACTGCTGTGGCAGAACCCGGAGGATGTCGTCAGGGAGGGATGGCGAGCAGTCGAAAACGGCACCCCGGTGTGCGTTCCAGGCATGGTGAACAAAATTACCGCTGTTGCGTCCAAACCGATCCCGACGCGCATCGGGTACTACCTCGGCAGGACTTTCAATCCGTTCAAACACTGATGTCGAACCTGCACGTCTTGCTGCTGACCAGAGGAACAAGCGCATGATCACTGACGACCACACCGACTTCACCCGGACCGAGACATCGTTCGCTTCGCACGGAATTCGTTGCGCGGTCACGGTTTTTCGTCCCCGGACTCCCGTTGTCACGACTCTGCCGGCAATCGTGATGGCACACGGATTCGGCAGCCCCCGAGCCATGCGCCTGTACGCCTATGCGGAGCGCTTCGTCGCGGCCGGTTATGTGGTGTGCGTCTTCGACTACCGCTTTTTCGGGGACAGCGAGGGCGAACCTCGCCAGCTGTTGGATGTGCAAGAACAGCTCTCCGATTGGCGGAACGCAGTCGAGTTCGCCCGCTCTCTCGACGGTGTCGACGAGAACAGGATCGTCGGCTGGGGTACATCGTTCGCAGGCGGCCACGTACTCACGTTGGCGGGCAACGGTGTTCGGTTCGCAGCGGTCATCGCCCAGGTACCACACATCGACGGCATCGCCGCCGTTCGCGCCACCGGGTTCGGACAGGCATTGCGACTGGCACCGGCCGCCATCACGGACAGCGTTCGTGCAGTCCTGGGGCGATCGCCTTACTACGTGGACAGCGTCGGACTACCCGGCACACGCGCGGTGATGGTCTCACCCGACGCAATTTCAGGGCGTGACCGATTGGTCGGCGAGTCCGGTCTGACCGACGGCGATTACCCCGAAACCGTTGCAGCACGCATTCTTCTGAAGATCTGGCGGTACTCCCCCGGCCGGACGATGTCCGAGATCGAGTGCCCCACGCTCGTGCAGATCGCGTCGAACGATTCGGTCACTCCGGCGGCGGTCGCGCAGCGCGCTGCGGCGAAAGTTCGCAGAGCCACCGTCCGTACGTACGTGGGGGGTCACTTCGATCCTTACACCGAGCCGCTGTTCTCCTCGGTGATCCGAGATCAACTGGCATTTCTCGCCGAGAGTGTGCCTCTGCACCCCCGCGCTGCACCCTCCACCTGACCGCACGAGCGGTACCCCACAGTTCTCGGATTGGACGGCCATGCCACACGGCGCGAGCAGCTCCGAACTCTGGCTGCTGCGAACATATTTCGGTGAGGGTGACGACACCACGTGGGCGTCCTTGATCGACACGGCGCGCAGCGCTCGATCTTCTGTGTCCGGTGCCGCGTTGGTCGTGTCCTCGGATCTGACGCAGTGTCAGCAGCGCATACGGCGGGTCGTCGGACGACTCGCGACGCGCGCGGAGGCAAACGACGGTTTGTACGTCGCGCTCGCCGACAAGCAGACCTTCATGCGTCACGATCGACTGCTGCTCACCATGGACTGTTCCGCAGCTCCGTTGAACGCTGAGCGCATACCGACTACCCGCATGTCCCCTGCGATGGCCTTTCGGTTGGGGATCGATGAACGATCACCCGGGACCGGACTGCCGATCCAACCCGTTCACCTGACTCCACCGAAAACCATTCCTGCGCTCCCGGATTCCGAACGGACGAATACAGATTCGGACGCGAGCGTGCGCGATGCCATCCGAGCCAGCCTGAATTGGCGAAGACAGATGACGCGAGACGGTTCCTTTGGGTAGACACCGCGAATCGCCAGCAAGAACAAGGCCTGCCGACAGACCGGAGGGCCCTCGCCCGCACGACGGAACACCCAACTCGCTGCTGCGATTGGGCGTCGTCGTTCAAACATTGCTGTTCGGTTTCGTCGGCGTCGCCACCACGTTCACACGAGACGGCCCCACCGAGGGTTTCGGAACCGTTCTGACCTATGCCGTGTGCGTCAGCACCATTCCCGTCGCATGGGTGATGAGTGGGGCCGATTTCGGGATGGATTGGTGGTCCCGGCGTTCACCGGTCAACAATTGGTTCGTCGTGTATTGCGAGATCGGTGTCACCGTTGTGACGGCAACATACGCCGATCCGCTGGCCGCAATTCAGGGCTCGATGTTACTTGCGCTGGTCGGTGCGTACGCCGCGCATTTCGCCCGACCGAGGGTGATTTGGCTCCATGTCGTGTGGAGCACGGTGTATGTGCTGGTACTCGGGACTCTGGCGCTGTCGAAGAATCCTACCGACTCCGTGTCGATCGTTCTGCGAATGGCAGTGGCCATCATGGTGATCAACGGCGCTGTCACGTTACTGGCCGCATTCTCGCGAGCGGTTTTGCACTCTTCTCGGGTTCACCTGTCCGATGCGATCACCGACCCGTTGACCGGAGTGCTGAACCGGCGGGGACTCGAAGCCAGAGCAGTCGGTGCCCGCGAGGGCTCCGTCCACCCGGCACTGCTGCTGGTCGATATCGACCACTTCAAAGCCGTCAACGACTACCACGGTCACTCCGCGGGCGATGTCGCGTTGAGGCTGACTGCAATGCGGTTGACAATGAGCGCCGGCCGACACGCGACGGTCTCACGACTGGGCGGCGACGAATTCGTCGTCCTCGTTCCGGATCCGACGCCCACACTCGGAGAATTCGCCGAGCGTCTTCGACGGGCAGTGCACGACGTCGCAGACGATATCCCGATCACCGTCAGCATCGGGGCCGCGCTGCCCCAGGTGAATCCACACTCCACCCAAGCCGAGTTCGACCGAACACTCGCCGCCGCCGACGAAGCTCTCTATCGCGCGAAGCGCAACGGCCGCAATCGCGTCGCGCTAGCGCGTCCGCCGATCGAGGGCGTCCTCTGACCGACGGCACTCATATGCCACCCACACCGCTCTTCGACTCGATCACCCGATCGACCGATGTCACCGACGAATCCCGCCCGGCCCTCCATCCGCACACCGTCAGCGGAATCATTACCGCCAACAGTGCGAGAAGGGGCGCGGTCCACGAGCCGGTCGAGCTGTGGATCGCACCCGTCGCGACGGGTCCCGCGGCGGCAACCAGGTAGCCGATCGACTGCGCCATGGACGACAGGCTTGTTGCCGTCGCAGTGTTCGGAGCTCTCAGGTTGATCAGCGTCAGAGCGAGCGAAAGTTGGCCTCCCTGACCGAGTCCGAGCAGAATGGCCCACACTGGAGCAAGCTCCACGCTGCCTGTCAGGACGCCGATCAAACCGGCGACAGACAACGCCACGACCGCTGTTGCGAGCACACTCTGCCGACGGATGCGGGCGGCGAGTACGGGGACGGTCAGCGCCGTGGCGACGCTCGACACCGACAGTGCTGTCAGCAGCAGTCCCGCGTTTTCGGCACTGAGCCCGCGATCTCGGTAGATCGTGGGGAGCCACGCAATCATCGAATACGCAAGCAGCGATTGAAGTCCCATGAATCCGGTCACAGCCCAGGAGACAGATGATCGTAGAACAGCGGTCTGCCCCCTCGGTACCGAAGACCGGGTCGCGGAAGTCGGCCTGCACTCGACGTGCCGAAACCGCAGTGCGAGAAATGCCATGGCCACCAACGCGAGTGCGGACGGTATCGCCCAGGCCATGAGGGTCGTTCGCCAGTTGTGGAATACCGACGAGTCCAGCGGGACCGTGGCCCCCGAGGCGATTCCTGCGCTGGCACTGACCAGTGCGGTGAACAAGCCCGTCATCAATCCGATTCGGTGTGGAAAGAGCAGTCGGATCAACACCGGACCGAGTACGTTCGCCACTGCGATGCCCATCCCGGCGAGCAGGGTTCCGATCAGTAGCGCCGGCCACGAGGGCGCGCCCCGTAGCCCCGTCCCGACGAGTATCAGCATCAGGCATCCGGTCAACACGACGGGTACGGTCCATCGCCGAACTGCCCTCGTCGCAACGACAGCAAATACGCCCAAGCACAGGACCGGTCCGGTGGTCAGTAATGCGGCCGAACCGGACCCGAGAGCGTAGGACTGCCGAATTTCGGCAAGCACTGCCGACGCACTCCCGAACACCAACCGCAGATCCAGGCCCAGCAGAACGATTGCTGCCACAGCCGCCGTCGTCCCCACCACGGAAAGAGCAGTTCGACCAGAACCCTCCACGCTGCCCGACGGGTGTTTCGAGCCGGTATCGGCCACCGGTGCTCCCATCCTCGAATTGCCATTGCCCGTTGTCGACCATCGCAGGCGGACGCCGGCAAATCAACCACACAGGCACATGAAGTGACCCTGTGGGCAATATCGATGCGTACCATTTCCCCCATGCCAGACCATCCGAGTGACGACAACTGGATCGGACGCAGGATCGCGAGCCACCGGCGCGAACGGGGTTGGACACTCGCCGCCCTCGGGAATCGAGTCGGCCTCTCGACAACTCAGCTCTCACGCATCGAGTCAGGGAGCCGGCAGTCGTCGGTGGGCACGTTGATCGAACTTGCGCGCGCCTTCGAGGTGACATTGAGTGAACTCGTCGCCGAGGAGCCGACGCTCGCGTTTCATCTGGTGAAAGCCGGAGAGCACCGTCCACATGAATCTGCCAACGGATCGATGACGCCCCTGTCCGGCAACTACCCCGGCATCGATGCGGTCCTGCTGACCATCCTTCCGGCCTCGGATGCCCCGGTTGCCCACCACGCCGGCGAGGAATGGCTCTACATCCTCGGCGGCTCGGTGGAAGTCACCATCGGAAACGACACCGTACGACTCCACACCGGCGATGCGCTGCACTTTCCGTCGCTGAACACTCACTCCGTGCGAGCACTCGGTGACGAATCCGCACGTGCACTGTTGGTATCCACCACCTCATGCACCCACTGACGAACGGGCGACGAACAAGTGGCCACCGCAGCTCTGCTCCAACGCCGGGACAGTAGGGTCGGGGAATGACTGTGCGAGCGGGTGTAGTGGTCACGGGAACCGAAGTGCTGGCCGGTCGGGTCGCCGACCGAAACGGCCCGTGGGTCGCCCAGCAGCTACTCGAGCTGGGTGTCGACGTCGCACACATCACGATCTGTGGCGACCGGCCCGATGACCTGACGGCACAGTTGCGATTTCTCGCGGATCAGCGCGTCGATCTGATCGTCACCACCGGCGGCCTCGGCCCGACCGCCGACGACCTCACGGTGGCGACCGTCGCGGCGCTGTACGGCCGACAGATGCACCTCGATGTCCAACTCGAGAAGCGAATCTCCGAGATCGTCGAGCGTTGGCGCAGCCGGCTCAGCTCTGCCGTCGACTCCGAGCCGCTGAAGGCAGGAATTCGCAAGCAAGCGATGGTTCCCGAAGGCGCGCACTCCATCTCGCCGACCGGAACTGCGCCTGGCGTGGCGATCGCAGCGAACGACTCCGGGACGCTGCCCACGGTGCTGATCCTGCCCGGCCCTCCTCGCGAACTACAGGCGATGTGGGAAGAGGCCCTCGCGTCCGCGCCCGTCGCCCAGGTCTTGACGCGACGAGCACAGATCCGTCAGGACACCATTCGCGCCTACAGACTGTCCGAAGCCGATCTCGCCGCGACATTACGGACGGCAGAACGTGACATCGAAGGGTTCGACGCCCTCGAGATCACCACATGCTTGAGCCTCGGAGAACTCGAAATGGTGACCCGCTACGGGGAGTCGGCAGCAACCGCATACTCCGAACTCGTCGCGCTGATCGTCGAAGATTATGGCGAACAGGTCTTTTCGACCGACGGATCCACCATCGACGACATCGTCGCCGACAGACTCACCGGCCATAGAATCGCCACCGCGGAGTCCTGCACCGGAGGCATGATCGCGGCCCGGCTCACCGACCGCGCAGGCTCGTCGGCCTACGTCATCGGCGCAGTGGTGTCCTACGCGAACGAGGCGAAAACGGGCCTACTCGACGTCCCGGCCGAGACCATCGAACAACACGGAGCCGTCAGCGAACCGGTGGCGGCATCGATGGCCGAGGGCGCACGGAATCGACTGGGCGTCGACATCGCAATATCCACCAGCGGAGTCGCAGGACCGGGCGGCGGGACGGAACTCAAGCCGGTCGGCACCGTCTGCTTTGCGATCGCCGCCGCCGACCGACCGACCGTCACCCGCACACTCCTACTCCCGGGCGACCGGGCAAGCGTGCGCGCCCTGTCCACCACAGCAGCGATGCACATGCTCGCCGACGCGTTGAAACCCGACCGGTGACCGAGGACTCCGACCGAGTCACTTCTCGCCGACGATCACCCAAGGGAGCCGCGCGCCGATCGGCGATCCTCGAAGCCGCGTTGAACGTCTATGCGACCAGCGACCGACTCGGTCCACGGCTACGCGACATCGCCGAGGCGGCCGGAGTAACCGAAGCGGGCGTGCTCCACCATTTCGGCTCGAAGGACGAATTGTTCGTCGCAATCCTCCGCCGCCGCGACGAAAACGCAGCGGTGATGCACGATCTCAGTACAGCCGAGGGGCAGAACGCCTATTTGGCGGAGACGACCACCACTCCAGGACTCACGAAGCTCTTCGTCGACATGTCCGCTGCAGCAGCCGATCCCACTCATCCAGCACATACCTTCATGGCCGAGCACCGCGCCGCTGTTGTGAGTGTGATCACCCGACTCGCTCCTGATGCCGACATCGACGCCGTCGAAGCCGTCGCCGCACTCGCCGAGGGGTTACAACTGCAGTGGCTGTCCGATCCCAGCGTCGACGTCGCCGGACGCATGCGAAGGTTCACCGCCATCTTGCTCGAACTGGATCGATAGCACCTCCCCTGTCGTGTTGAAGCGCGATGCCCGGCATATCGTTAAACCTTGCGCGATTCAGTTTTGATGTTATCGTTAGACGAAGTAAGGGCTTGCGCATTCGGCACACCCATCACGCCTTCGGTTACCGGGGTACAACTCAGCAAGGAGTATGCAAGGTGCACAGAAACATTCGGCGAGTCTCGACCCTGCTCGCACTGACAGCAGCAGCGGCAACCTCGGTCGCGGTCGGTACCGCATCGGCCGATCCACTTTCCTCACCGCTGAATCTCGAGACCTACAGCCTGCCCCAGTCGGGGTTCTGTGCCGCCAAGATCGACGTCTCGATTCGCCCCGGCGCGGAATCCAACTCCTACGTGATCGTCGGACCGGACATTCAGTACCTCGGCATCGGCCCATGCGACCTCACCGCCACACTCAGCTGGAAGGAACTGGCCACCGGCAGAACAGGTTCGGACGACATCCCGGTCACCAGCGGTCTGGTGAACTACGGACTGAAAACCTTCTCGGGGCACGGCCTCGTCGAATACACGCTGACCACCAACGGTCCGCACACCACCGACAGAGCGACGGGCACGGTCCAGATTCCCTGAGCAACGCTTCACGAGCAGGAGGCAGCGATGAACCGAACTGGAGTGGTGTCGGCATTCGGGATAGTCGGCCTGATCGCCTTGGCCGGATGCACCACCGTGGAGACGGCACCGTCGGACACCGCGCCCACTCCGTCGACATCGGCTGCGCAACAGCCTGTTCAGGCTGAACCCACCGGCACGTCGTCATCGGGCGGGACCGCGGCCGGCGGTGCCGACAACGAGGTCGGTTCTGGAGGAGCCGCCGTTGCGGCGTGCACCGCCGCGAACATCACTCCCACCCTGGGAGACATCACACCGAGCGATGTTCAAACCACGGTTTCGTTGCGCTACACCAACTCCGGATCCGTACCGTGCAACGTCACAGGCTTTCCCGGCGCAACGCTGCAAGGGCCCGACGTCGACGGTCTCGGACCGGAGTACAACCTGGCTCGCGGCGAGGCCACACCGTCGACCACGATCACGCTGGAGCCTGGGGCGACCGCAGTTGCCGATCTGACTCTCGGCACGGTGAACAAGAACGACGAGCGGGCATGGATCCCGACCGCATTCCTGACCACCGCCCCGGGAGACACGACGGTGATGACGCTTCCCTTCCCCGCAACGGTCGGCGTGCAGCGTCAGGACGGTGCGACGCATCCAGCGAGCTTCATCGGTGCATTCCGCGGGCCCGTCGATTGATGCAACGTCGGAGCGACTGCCAGGTGTAGGTCTGTGTCCGGCGGGGCACTCCCGTACGGTCCTGAAAATGGCGACCAGTCGCCTCGACCCATAGGAGACTCCATGACGATGCCGAGCGACGCAAGCGAAGCAGTCCCGTCCCAGGGAAGCAATGACGGCCCGCGCGAACATACGCCCGAGACCGATGCAGTCGAAGGCGCGCACGTGGACGAAGAGAATGTGCCTCACCCTCCGAAAGACACGGATCCACAGAAATGAGCTTTCGCCCGGTCGCTGCCGACTGACATAGTCGGGGCATGATCGCCTCCCCGTCCATCGAGCAGTTTCGTCGACTGGCACAGTCGTCGCCCTGGCGCTGGAGAACTGTCGAGTTCGAGTTCGTGCCCGCTCGTCACAGTTCCCCGGTGCACGCTTGGATTCGCCGCCCGGACTCCCTACGAGTGGAGACTGCCGACGGCCAGGTCACCGAATTGGTTTCCGCAGCAGGCCCGTTCGCAGGAACGATGGTGGTTTACTCGAACCCTTCCGGCCATCGACCACCTGGCCGTTGGGCAACGGATACAACTCCGGTATTCGACGCCGACGGGATGGTGTCGGAGCTACCGTCGGAGACCGATTCGTGGCTCGTGGACTGGGACGACCCGTTCTACGAGAACTATCAGTGGATCGCGATGCTCAACCCTCTCGAACTGACCCGCTCGGCCCACGATCGTTCGTCCACCACGATATGCACGGAGATGTCCGAGGTGACGGTCGTCGAGCACCACGGCCGGCCGGCGTGGGAGTCGATCGTTCGCACCACCGAGCAGTACGACGCTCGATGCGAATGCTGCCCGTTGTTGAGTGGGCACTACGACTTCGATGCAGACCATTGGGTTCCGGGGCCACCGGCCACCGTGCGCCTCGACGTCCAGACCGGGATCTGCGTCTACGTCGGTGCCACCACCGACCAGCCCACCGGGGGCTTCGATATCGACGTGACGATCCTGTCCGTGGACGACAAGATGGACGACAGCATGTTCGTGCGGAGCTACCGATAGAATTCGGTGCATCGGGCCGACACCTATCCCGAGAAATCACACGAAGGCGCGGAGGAACTCGATCTTCAGACGGTTGTAATCGTCGGTCCACCTCGAACTCACTGCCATGAATCCGTGGTCCAGTTTCGCCTCGTTCTTGGTGTACAAGTTCAGGCGATTGGCGACGCCTACTCTGTCCAGCTTGGCGCTCAATTCGGCTGCCTGGTCGGGGAAGGTACCGGTGTTGCCGTCGGAGATGAAACTGGGTGGGAAGGCGGCTGTGACGTTGTCCATGACGTTCGCCTGCGCCAGCAGAGCCGTGTCGGTGGTGTCCAGGTAGCTCCGGGCCGAGATGTCGAAGAAGAATCCGTTCGACGGGCTCGGTGATTGCGGTTCGCCCGCTCTGCCGACATCGAGGGCGGCGCTCTCGAACACCACCGACTTCAGGGCATTTCGGTCCATGGTCGGCTCGACGCCCAGTGCGCGTGCGTAAACGGGGTCGGTCTGCACGATGGCGTAGTTGCCCACGATGTGGCCACCCGCGCTGGTTCCGGCGAGCACGACGCGACTCATGTCGAGTCCGTACCGGTCGGCGTTCGTGTCGAGGAACCGAATGGCCTGGCCCAGTTGGATTGTCTGCGTGGGAAAGCGGTACTGCGGCGCCAATGCGTAGTTCAGCGACACCACGTTGTAGCCGGCGTCGAGCATGGGGCCCGCCCAGGACGCGCCACCCGAATCTGCACTGGGAGCACCGTCTGCTTTGTCTCCGACGATCCAGCCGCCACCGTGCACCGTGATGTACGTGGGCCGACTGATCGATGCATCGTTGTCCGCGATGTAGATGTCGAGAAACGAATTGGGTAGCGCCGAGCCATATTCGACGTCGCTGGTGCGTCCTGCACCGTTTATCACCGCCGTCGCGGTCTGCGCGTCGGGCTCGAACGAGTTGCTCTGCCCCAAGGCATGCAGGGATCGGATCAGCGGCACCGGACTGGCCGCCGTGGTGATCACCAGGGCGGAGACCACCACCGCGCTCGCCGCAGCGACACCGGCCGATACGACGGCAGCCGCACTTCGGGTACCAGCCCGACGCGATGGGCGCACCGTACGGCCCGCCCAAGCCGACGCGAGCACAAAGGATCCGAGTGCGATCGCGGCGGTCAAACACAGGACCCACAGTGCGTGAACGCCGGTCACCAGCCATGCCAGCTGAGTGACGACGGCGACAGCGCCGAGCGAAATTCCCAACGCTGCGCGCTTCCCGGCATCGATCGAGACGAGCCGCATCGACACCGCTGCCACGGCGATGACCCACAATCCCACCGCGAACTGCTGACGAATGAGGACGAACTCGAGCCATGCGAGTACGACGCTGACGCCTCCGGTCACCGCGAGCGCAGTTGTCATCGCACTCGTACGCTGTCTACTGTCGATTTCGATGCCGTCCTGCACGCGCTTCCCCCTTTGTTATTCGAGTGCGCTACTGCGCAGCAGCGTGACTGCGCCGGTGTAGTTCACGGACGGTATCGCCGAACTCGGCGACCGGCCCGTCGACCACGATCCCCGGCACGATCTGTTCGATGGGCAACGGTGTGATGGCGAGTGGTGCAGCACCCAATTCTTCGAGCCACGTGAGCAATTGAGCGGTAGACGTGGCGTACACGATGCGGCCGAGCCCGACTATTCCGTGGCTCGCAGCGCACATCACGCAGTGCTCACCGGAGGTGTAGACCGTCGATGCCCGACGCTGCACTGGGCTCAGATTGGTGGCAGCCCAACGAGACAGAGCGATCTCGGGGTGCTGGGTGGGATCGTTCCGGTCGCCGACCCGATTTCTGTCCTCGGCCAACACTTCCCCGCCCTCCGAGACGAGTATCGATCCGAACGGATCGTTGCCCGTCTGCACTGCGTCCGCCGCCAAGTCCACAGCACGGGCCAGGAATGCGCGGTCGCTCGAAGAAATACTCACATCGCACCACCGGGTGCGTCGACGATCGAAATGTTCACGTCTCGACCGTACCGCCTGGGCTTTCGCCGCCTGCCGACCCACCGGTCCCGACACCGCGTGCGTTCTGCAGGTCGACGACGACCGATCCTCGGTACGATCATCAGGTGAAATTCTCGGTACGACCTGCTACGTCGTTCGCGGATCTGAGTTCGATTCTCGGTCCCAAGAACCCGACGTCCTCGGTCTGCTGGTGCCTGAGCCACCGTATCGATTCCGCGACCAACAGGGCACTCGTCGGCCCCGAACGCGGTGAGTACGTGGAGAAGCTGACCCGTCGCAGTATCGCGCCGGGGGTACTGGCCTACGACGGCGACGAGGCAGTCGGTTGGGCGGCAGTTGCACCACGCTCGGAGTTGCCGTTCGCACGGTCGAACAAGATTCCGCATGTCGACGATCTGCCCGCCTGGACGGTCTGGTGCTTCCGAGTCAAGGCCGGCCACCGAAAGCGCGGGATCGCACATGCGTTGTTGGACGGTGCAGTTCGGTTCGCGGTCGACCATGACGCCCCGGCGGTCGAGGGGTATCCGGTGGACAACAGGGGTGCGAAGGTCGACCTGACGATGGCATACGTAGGCACCCGCGGGTTGTTCGAGTCGGCGGGCTTCGAGTTCGCTGTGGAAACAACGTCGGTGTCGGGTGGCTTCCCTCGGGTGATCATGCGAAAAGACCTGCGCCACTGAGCTGGTCCGTTTGACCGCTACCCCACAACGGGAACGGGCGTCGCAACCGAGGTGATTCAGCCAGATGCTGCCATCTGGTCGGTGATCCCCGGCAAAACCGACGAGGGGTGTTCTCCCGGTACACCCCTCGACAGAGACTGTCTCGATCTCATCGGCTCATGTTCTATCGAGAGATGACAACTTCCGTGAAGGCCTACGCCGCCACCGCAGCCGACCAGCCCCTGTCCCCCGCCACCATCGAACGCCGCGACCTCGGGCCGCACGACGTTCGCATCGACATCGAATTCGCCGGCATCTGCCACTCCGACATCCACACCGCACGCGGCGAATGGGGACCGATCAGCTACCCGCAGGTCGTCGGACACGAAATCGCCGGCACCGTTGCCGAGGTCGGCTCCCAGGTCACCACGCACGCGGTCTGCGATCGCGTCGGAGTCGGCTGCATGGTCGACTCCTGCGGCGAGTGCGCCCAGTGCGTCAAGGGCCTCGAGCAGTATTGCCTCGTCGGCAATGTCCAGACCTACGGCGGCACCGACCGCGACGGCACTACCACCCAGGGCGGCTACTCCCAGCAGGTCGTCGTCACCGAACACTTCGTGGTGAAGATCCCCGAGGGCATCGAACTCGACGCCGCCGCACCCCTGCTGTGCGCCGGCATCACCACCTACTCACCCCTCCGCCACTGGGGTGCCGGACCCGGCAAGAAGGTCGCCGTCGTCGGCATGGGCGGACTCGGCCACATGGCCGTCAAGATCGCCCACGCCATGGGTGCCGAGGTGACGGTTCTGTCGCAGTCGCTGAAGAAGCAGGAGGACGGACTCCGACTGGGGGCCGACCACTACTACGCAACCAGCGACCCGGACACGTTCGAGACACTCGCGTCCACATTCGATCTGATCATCAATACCGTCAGCGCCTCGATCGACCTGAACGCACACCTGTCACTGCTCGCCGTCGACGGCGCCATGGTCAACGTCGGTGCCCCCGCGGAACCGCTTCCGTTGCAGGTCTTCTCGCTCATCCCCCACCGCAGGACCTTTGCAGGATCGGCCATCGGATCGATCGCCGAAACTCAGGAAATGCTCGACTTCTGCGCCGAGCACCACCTCGGAGCCGAGATCGAGGTCATTTCCGCCGACAAGATCAACGACGCCTGGGAGCGGGTCCTGGCATCCGACGTCCGCTACCGATTCGTCATCGATACCTCGACCCTGGCCTGACGGCCTCGGAACGCGATCAGTAGCCGCAGAAGGAAAGTCCATTATCGATCCGAGAGAAAACGCCGTGTCCTCCACCGAAGAGCGAAAGCCACTACCCTTTCTGGTCACCGTCCTCGCAATGGGTACATTTCTCATGGGAACGTCCGAGTTCGTCGTGGCCGGTCTCCTCCCCGATCTTTCCGCCGATCTGGCAATCGGCATATCGGCAGCAGGCCTCCTCGTCACCGCTTTCGCCATGGGAATGATCGCCACACCCCTGGTCGCGATCGCCGTGCTCAAAATCTCTCAGCGGACCACCCTCGTACTCGCACTCGGTGTGTTCGCCGCCGGTCACATCATCGTGGCACTGACCGATGAGCTGTCGGTCATTCTCGTGACTCGTTTCGTGACAGCCCTTGCGACAGGGGCGTTCTGGTCGATCGCGGCGTCGGTCGCCTCAGCTGCAGTAGAACGGGAATCGAGCGCACGAGCCATCGGTCTGGTACTCAGTGGCGGTATTCTGGCGACGGTGGTCGGCGTGCCGCTCGGATCGGTCGCCGGTCAACTGGTCGGGTGGCGTGGCCCGTTCTGGATCCTCGCGGTTGCAGCGATTCTGGCTGCGTTCGTCATTGCTCGGTTCGTCCCGGGCGGCCGCGCAGACACCGCGGTAGTTCCAGTCCGCTCGCAGCTTGCTGCGCTGGCCACAGGACGATTCTGGTTGGTGATGGCCGCATGCGTGCTGATCTCCGGCGCGGTGATGTCCACGTATTCCTTCATCTCTCCTCTACTCACCGACCGCGGCGGCCTCTCTGCCGATCTACTCCCCCTAGGCCTTGCCGTCTTCGGGGTCGGGGCGGTGACCGGCACTCTGAACAGTGGCCGATTCGCTGATCTTGCGCCATACGGCACTGCGCTGACCGGCGGCATCGTGGTGGTTGTCGCACTCGGCCTGCTGAATGTGTTCTCGCACTATGCCGTGCCCTCGATCGTGTTGCTCGCCCTCGCCGGGATGGCCGGTCTGGGAACGAATCCGGTCCTGATGTCGCTGGCCGTACGATTCGCTCAGGGAGCACCGACCTTGGCGACCTCGCTGTCCACCTCCATGTTCAACCTGGGAACTGCTGTAGGCAGCTGGGTCACCGCGCGCGCGATCGGCACGTCCGGCCCCGCCGCCATTCCACTCGTAGGCGCATTGTTCGCTGTCGCGCTTCTGATTCCGTTGGCGGCGCTCGTTCTCGTCGATAGGGCCCGCCGACGCGGGCAGGAGTCAGCGAAGCTCACGAGGGCCACCGACGACGCGGTGTCGTGTTGAACCCGCGACCGACGGGTCCTGCCGAAGGGTGTACCGGCAGGGCATCGTTCGATCCGAAGAACGGTCTTACCCTTGACGGTATGGACAACAAGGCCGAAGTGCGCGAGTTCCTCATGACCCGCCGAGCCAGGCTCACCCCGGATGCGGCCGGGATCCCGGGTGGAAGCAACCGTCGCAGAGTCGCCGGGCTACGGCGAAGCGAAGTGGCAGCCCTTGCAGGCCTCTCAGTCGAGTATTACGCACGTATCGAGCGCGGTGCCATCGGCGGTGCGTCGGCGTCCGTGCTCGATGCACTTTCGCGCGCTCTGCAACTCGACGACACCGAACACGCACACCTCCTCGATCTGGCCCGAGCCGTCGACGGAGTACCGACGTCCGGGCGTCCGCGGCGTAAGGCGGCGCGTCCTGCAACCCCGAGGATCAGCCTGCAATGGGCGCTGGACTCGATCACGGATGGAATCGCCTTCGTTCGCAACCAGCGTCAAGATCTACTGGCGACCAACGATCTCGCAAAAGCCTTCTACGCTCCGGTGATCGGGGACGGTGGACGAACTCCCAACCTTGCCCGATTCCAGTTTCTGGATCCGTCGTCGCGGGAGTTCTACCCCGACTGGGATACGTTCGCCGAAATGTGCGTAG
Source organism: Rhodococcus sp. Leaf278 (assembly GCF_001426085.1). GTDB lineage: Bacteria > Actinomycetota > Actinomycetes > Mycobacteriales > Mycobacteriaceae > Rhodococcoides. The sequence continues at coordinate 107,774 of NZ_LMRR01000006.1, read as the reverse complement.
CCATCATGCGAGCCGAAGCCGGCCGCGACCCACACGACAAGGGACTACAAGACCTCGTGGGTGAGCTGTCCACCCGTGACGAGACATTCCGAAAGCTATGGGGTGCCCACAACGTTCGGAACCACGGAGCGGGAATGAAGCGCTTCGCCCACCCGGTCGTGGGCGAGATCCACCTCGCCTACGAGGCGCTCGCCATCACCGCCGACCCCGGATCTGTCCTCATGGTGTACACCGCCGAACCAGGTTCGTCGAGCGCGGAACGTCTGCGCCTGCTCGGATCATGGGCAGCAGAACATACCGGAGCTCAGACTCAGGCGTGAATGATCTTCCGGTTGGCGAATGTTTCTTGGGGCCGAGGGTGAGATGACGGTTCCGGGACATATCGCACCGACACGCATACCACGCTGTCTACATTGCAGCGCAACGCTTTTCGTCTTCACTCGACTATTGCGAGCGTGTCAGGGTGACGGTCACGTCTCCGTCGATCGAGCCGATTGCCTCGGCCCCTGACGCGGCCATGCTTCCCAAAATGACAATGCCCGGGTATTCGCTCTGATCGCCGTAGTAAAGGACGAAGTCGTTCCCCGGCGCGTAGTACCCGATGTCGCCCGAATCGGGATCCGCACTCCCGGGCGCTCCGTCGGTCGACAACTCGGAAGGGAGCGGCCCTGCCTTCTCCACCGCACCGTGGTCGGACAGCGTCAGTGTCAGAGGAAGCAGCGCGAGGAGATCGCGACTGGCCGCGCTATCGTTCATCGTTCCCACCACAGTCCGTTCACCTATCCGAATGTCGATACGCATGGGCTCTCCGTTCTCACCCTGTACTCGAGCAGATGCACCGGCCACACCTGTAGGCGGACCGATCGAACCTGTGACGCTTGCGGATTCAGTCGAAGATTCCTCGCCGGCCCCGGTCGAACAGGCGGCCAGCACGACCGACAATCCGACCACTGCCATGTACTGCTTCTTCATCGTGCATTCCTATTCGGGTGCTGGGTGCGATGACATCAGCGGCCCTGGTACTGCGCGTCGGTGATGTGCTCCGCCCACGTCGTCGTCGCGGTGGGATCCTCCCCGTTCTGAAGCATCGCGATGTGCTCCATGAACACGCCCGGTGCCGCGGCATGCCAGTGCTCCTCGCCTGGAGGGGTGTACAGCGTCTGGCCCGGGTGAACCTCGATGATGCTGCCGTCGCGACTTCCGAATCGCGCTATTCCCTGTGTGACGCGAAGATATTGGCCGTTCTCGTGTGAATGCCACGCGGTGCGAGCACCGGGTGCAAAACGTACGGTGGCAACCACCATCGACTGGCCCTGTTCGTGCGGCATCGCAATCGGGTCCAGCCACACATCGCCGACAAACTGCGAAGCGGGGTTCTTGGACGTGGGAACAGCAGGTTCGATATTCACGGGACGCTCACTTTCTGCACAGAAAAACCCCGGAAAGAGTGTGCGGTGCGCTCACCGCGAATCGCTGGTTCAGTCAATCGCGAAAACAGAGTTGTGGGGAGTCACTGGCGAGAGGTGTACCGGCAGGGCACCTCTCGCTACCGATTCGATATCCGTAGCGAGGAGTCCGGTGATCATCGACGGTGCTTGCCGGGAGCTCCGTCCGCCGGTCTCGTCAAGGAAGGTGTCGAGCTCGCCGACGGTCATCCGGCCCGTGCGACGAGTCCGACAACCCCACCTGACCCGACGGATGCGCGGCACCGACTACCGCACTATCGGCATGACCTGACGCACCTTCGGATCTCGCAGATACAGCGCGCCCCACGCAAGAACGCCGACGTACGCCGCGAACAAGACCGTGCTGAACAACGGCTTGTCCACTCGCCAATTGGTGAGGACGGCACCACCGAGATATCCGGTCAGAAGCACCGCACCGAGAAATGCGGTGCGCGGTACCAGGTACAGAACCAGGCACACCAGTAGTACGACGCCGATGACGGGCGTCATCTCTTCGCGCAGCCCCAAGTCCACTGTCGCATCTTTCACCTGTTGCACATTCAGCAATTTGCCGACGATATCGAAAATCAGAAACAGCGCGAGCAGGCCCGTCAGGACCCAACCCACGCGTCCTGCGTTGCGCGAGTTGGTCGCAGGTTTTGTCGTCATGGTCATGATGGTCTCCGATGCTCGATAGTGAGGTGTCGCCGGTATCGACTGCCATCGGTACGAAAACTCACCGCCGTCAGCACTAGGTCCGGACTATTCGGGCCTCGATAGTGTCGGGTCGATCATCGAAACCGACCGTTTCGACGTTGTCGAGTCTCCGACTTGTCAGACTCCCGACCACGAGCGCACAATTCGTCACTATGGCACTGATCTCGAAGGGCTTCGTCGGCCGCAGACGCGGCGACGACGGGCGCACTCCCCCCGGTCAGTATCTGACCAAGGATTTTCCCGTCCTCGCGATCGGCCCTGCGCCCGTGGTCGCCACCGACACGTGGTCCTTCTCGATCACCACCGAACGCGGCGAGACTCGCAGCTGGAGCTGGGACGAATTCGCGGCACTTCCGCACGAGACCCCGACCGTCGACATTCACTGTGTCACCAAATGGTCGAAGCTCGACACCACCTGGCGCGGCGTGAGCCTGGACGTTCTGCTGGACGGCCTCGATACCGACGCCGGCTACGTCGTGGTGCACGGCTTCGACGGCTACACCACCAACCTCCCGCTCGAAGACCTCAGGGACGGCAAGGCCTGGCTGGTCACCGAGTTCGACGGCGCTCCGCTGGCCCGCGAACACGGTGGTCCCGCACGGCTTTTGGTCCCGCACCTGTATTTCTGGAAGTCGGCGAAATGGGTCTCGCGTATCGAGCTGACGGTCGAGAACGAACAAGGCTTCTGGGAACGCGGCGGGTATCACGACTACGGAGATCCGTGGCGCGAGCAGCGCTACCAGGGCGACTGACATGGTGATGACCGCTGGGGCAAAACCCTGGCTCGTTGCCACCGTTCGGGCCGTGCGGCGTGAGACACCCACCGCGTCCACTCTCGTTCTGGACGTGGACGATTGGCCCGGTCATCTCGCCGGCCAGCACGTGGACGTCAAGCTCACCGCCGAGGACGGCTACAGTGCGCAGCGAAGCTACTCTTTGGCCTCGGCACCCGACGGCACGTCGCGCATCGAGATCGCGGTGCAGAACGTCGCAGACGGAGAGGTATCGCCTTACCTCGTCGACGCCGTCGACGTAGGCGATCAGATCGAACTGCGCGGACCGGTGGGGCGATGGTTCGTGTGGCGGCCGTCCACGCCTTCCGAGACCCCGTCTCCGCCGATCCTGTTGGTGGGTGGCGGTTCCGGCATCGTCCCGCTGCGCGCGATGGTTCGCGCACAAGCGTCTGCGACGGGCGGACGGGTACCGTTCCGAGTCCTGTACTCCGTGCGCGAACCCGCCGAGGTCTACTTCGCCGACGAGTGGGCTCGCCCTCCGGCCGGCGTGGACGTCACCATGATCCACACGCGGCGGGCACCTGCGGGCAGCGCGCGGCCACTCGGCCGCATCACACTCGACGATCTCGACGCCCACGGGTGGCCGGCGGAGTTCGAGCCGCGGTGCTATATCTGCGGCCCCACCAGTTTCGTCGACACGGTGGCCGACATGTTGGTGGGACGTGGTCACTCGGCAGCCAATATCCGAACAGAGCGTTTCGGACCGAGCTGACGGAGGCGGTTGAGGCCGCAGTGCAGCCGTCAGCCTCCGTGCTGTGAGACCCAGCCACTGAGCAGTACCGTCGACGGGTCGACCGGACCGGCCATCTTGCCCTGCGCAGTGAAGAAATCGACCAGGTTTTGAGCCTGCTGGACGTCGGCTTCGGTGAAGTCTCGACCACCGAAGTCGATCTGCGACAACCGATCCTGTGCTTCGCCGGCATCCATCTGGATTTCCGAGGACACCGCCCTGGCTGCACGAGCCGGATCGGTGTTCACGATCTCCGAAGCCTCGGCAATCACCGAGAACACCTTGCCGGCGAGTTCCTCGTTGGCCGCGAGCCAACCATCGGATGCGATGATCCACTGGGAGTATCTCGCGCCGAAGTCACCGGTTGTCGCGACAACTGTCGACCCCGCATCCTTGGCTTGGGCTATCCACGGGTCGAAGGAGATGAATCCATCGATGTCCCCTCGTGCCAGAAGCGCCGGCTGCTCCGGCGGACTCGTGGTCACCAGAGTCACCGCAGCGGGGTCCATCCCCAAGCTTCGGAGGTACAAGTCGGTGAAGTACAAACCGATACCGGGAAACACTCCCATGGTCTTGATGTTCGCCGGCGAGACCCCGTCGCGCAGGACGACCTGGAAGTAGCGATCCGAATCCTGGAACGCTCCGAGTGCGCGAAGGCTCGGGTTCGCGGCCATGACAGTGAGCGCAGTGGAATCGGCGTTGCCGGACAGCTCCGACGTTCCCGCCACCACGTTCTGCGCACCGGCGGCCCCGCCCTCCGTCTGGATGACCTCGACATCGAGGCCTGCGGCCTCGAACATTCCCTCGCTGTCGGCGAGGAAGATCGGCGCGTACGACGGGTCGACACCGACCGAGATGCGTACCAGATCAGCGGTCGCGGCTGCTTCGGTGGCAGGTCGCGAGCAGCCCGCGGCGAGCACGACCACCGAGGCCACGACGACGGCCAGCGCCCGACCGGCGGTCGGAAAAGTGCGTTTCAAGAGCATGTTGTGCCTTTCGATGTGGAGTGCGGTCGACACGGATGCGGCAGCAGTCCCATGTATCGGAAGACATGATGATGTCGGTGTTCGCTCTGACGTGTACGTCCGACGGTCCGGCCACCAAACCCCGCTACGAATCCGTCCGAGATCGGTGCGCTGGGTTTCGGCCACGTTAAAGACATCGGTCGGGTCCGCACGGTGGACCGCGTTGGTGGGCGCGCACTCGGACCGCCACTAGCTTTGCCTCACACCACCGCGAATGCGGTCCAGATCACAGTAAGGAGACCGTGCGCCCATGGCCCCACGATCGATATTCGGCAGGTCGAGTCTTGTTGCAATCGCGGCAATCACCGTGCTGTTCGCAGGTGCATGCAGCCGTCCGGCAACCGAGGCCGCGGAGGCGACCAGCTCCACCGGCAGTATTCGTATCGCAGTCGGCATCGACGCGTCGTACGCGCCGTTCTTCGTGGCCGACGAGCAAGGCCTCTTCGAGAAGGCCGGTCTCGACGTCGAACTGGTTCAGTTCGGCCGTGGTGGCGAAGCAGTCGACGCGTTGTCCACCGGTCAGGTACAGATGGCGGGTAGCTCGGATACCACCACGATCGCTCAGCTCCAACAGAACCCGGCACTACGCGCCATGTACTCGTACGAGTCGTCGGGTGACTACATCAAAGTTGTGCTCCGCAACGGCGTCGACGGCCCCCAGGCGGTACGCAAGCTCGGCATCGTCGCCGGACTCAGCCAGATCTCGACCGTCAAGTACCTCGAAGCGAACGGTGTTTCTCCGGACTCCGTCGAGATGATCTCGGCGACTCCGACGGATATGCCTGCACTTCTGAGTCGAGGTGACATCGACGGATACGTGATGTGGGAGCCATGGCCGAGCGCTGCGATCGACCAGGGAACCGGCAAGGTCGTGGCGACCACCGGCGACTTCGATTGGTTCTACCACCATTGGGCGATCACGACCCAGTCGTGGCTCGAGGGTAACGAGGACACCGCACGCGCCGTACGAGGCGTGCTGTCGGAGGCAACAGCAGCGGTAGAAGCCGACCCGCAGGCCGCGGCGGTGGCGACCGAAACAGCAGTGAACGTCGAGCAAGCGCAGACGGTGAAGGCAATCGACGAAATCGACTTCGAGGTCGAGGATTTGACGGCAACCAGTGTCGCCGATGCACAGAGCGTGGTCGATTTCTACACCCAGATCGGCGCAATGAACAACCAACCCGACCTGAACACGGCACTGCTCGTCGATTGGTCGACGGAGGGATCGCGATGAGTGTGGACACGGTGGAGGGCGTTCCTATCGAGGCACGCGACGTAGCAATCAGATTCGGCGAATTGGAGGTGGTCAGCGGCATCGACCTCGACATTCGACCGGGCGAGTTCGTCTGTCTCCTCGGGCCGAGTGGGTGCGGCAAGTCGACCCTGCTCTCGGCCCTCGCCGGTTTCGTCGACGTGGCGGCCGGCGGTATCAGCTGTGACGGAGAGTCGGTGAAGGGAAACAACACCCATGCCGGCATGGTGTTTCAGAGTTCGGAAGCATTGTTCGAGTGGATGACCGTCAACCAGAACGTTGCGTACGGACCCCGGATGCACGGATCGAGCAAGTCCGAGCAGGCCCGTATCGCCGCGGAGTACTTGGCAATGGTCGGCCTGAAGCACGCCGGCAGTAAATACCCGACGCAACTGTCCGGTGGCATGAAACAACGTGTGCAGATCGCGCGCGTACTGGCCAATCAACCTCGTTTGGTGCTGATGGACGAGCCGTTCGGCGCACTCGACGCCCAGACGCGTCAAGTTCTTCAGACCGAGCTGGACGGAATCTGGCGGCGCACCGGATGCACCGTCGTGTTCGTGACCCACGACATCGACGAAGCGATCACGCTGGCCGATCGTGTCGTCGTCATGACGGCCGGTCCCAGCGCTCGAATCAAGAGTGTCTACGAGGTCGATGCTCCCCGTCCGCGCGACCGCAATCATCCCGCCGTTGTCGATCTCTACGAACGACTACGAGACGACATCCGAGCCGAAGTGGTTGCCTCGCTTCGCAATCAAGGAATCGAGGAGGACACGCTATGACCGCCGTGATCGCTGGACGCACCGAGGCAGCGCCGCCGACCAAGCCCGGCAGGGGAAATCGAGCATGGGGTGCAGGAAAATCCGCGATGCGTACCGCTGCGCTCTTCGTCGTCTCGGCAGCAATCGGTCTCGCACTCTGGTCTTTCCTGGCATGGTGGTACGGACCGACGACCATGGCGTCGCCCGCGGCCGTCGTCTCGGCCGCGAAGGAACTGTCCGACACCGGTGTCCTGTGGACATCGATCCAGGCGTCCGGACAACGCATCCTCATCGGTTGGGTTCTCGGTGTGATCGTGGGGGCACCGGTGGGAATCCTCATGGGCCGCATCAACATCGTCCGTCAATTGCTCGATCCCTACATCGAGTTCTTCAGGTTCATCCCGCCCATCGCGTTCGTTACGCTGGCTGTGGTGTGGTTCGGCATCGGCGAAACGTCCAAGGTCGTCCTCATCTTCTACACCTCGGTGTTCATCGTGACCGTGAGTACGATCGCTGCGACAGTCGCGATCAGCGACAACAAGTTGCAAGCGGCGACGAATCTCGGCGCCGGCAGGCTACAGATAATGAAGACGGTCGTGCTGCCGTCCACCGTGCCGGGAATCGTCACCGGAGCTCGGTTGGCCATGGGAAACAGCTTCTTGACCATCGTCTCGGCCGAGATCGTCGCCGCCGACGCAGGCATCGGCTCCATGATCTGGCAGGCACGAAATTACGGCCGCATCGATTGGACGTTCGTCGGCATCATCACCCTCGGAATCATGGGCTTTCTGTTCGACCGCGTACTGCGGTTGCTGTCCAGGAAGTTCCTCGGCCGCTACGGGGTCAAGTGATGCCGGGTCCGGCCGCATCCATCGCGGAACTCGCGTCGATACCGGATGCACCTGTGGGTCTGACCACCGAACAGGAACGCATGCGACGCAAGATCGCGGTAGTGGGTGGCTACCGCATACTGTCGCGATTCGGCCTCGACGAAGGCATCTCCGGCCATATCACCGCCCGCGATCCGGAAGATCCCGACACGTTCTGGACTGCTCCGTTCGGACGTCACTTCTCCCAGGTGCGGCCCGAGGAGTTGTTGCACGTCGGTGCCGACGGCACCGTTCTGTCCGGATCGGGGCCGCTGAACCGAGCGGCCTTCGTCATCCACTCCAAGGTGCACGAGGCTCGCCCGGACGTGATCGGCGCGGTACACGCACACGGGCTGCACGGCAAAGCGTTCTCGTCCCTGCACCGGCTGCTGCGGCCGATCACTCAGGACGCGTGCGCTTTTCACCAGGATCACTCGTTGTACGAGGAGTATCACGGGGTCGCGCTCGACGCCGAGGAAGGGTCCCGAATTGCCGCGGCTCTGGGTACGAACAAGGCCGTGATCCTGTCCAATCACGGCCACCTCACCGTGGGAACTTCGGTCGAGGCTGCCGTGTGGTGGTACGTCTCGATGGAACGGTCCATGCAAGCCGAATTGGCCGCATATGCCGCCGGCGATCCGGTGGTATTGCACGACAAGATCGCGGCACAGACGTTCGAGGCCGTCGGAGTGGACAAGGTCGGCTGGTTCGCCTACTCGACCATCATTCAAAAGATCGCGGCGGAGGAGCCGGACATCTTCGACGCCCCGCCGTCGACCGCGCATTGATCGTTACCGCGGCCATATGTAAACAGCTCGAAACGGGTTCACTCAGTGGACCCCGAAACCCGAACAAAAAGTGAACAAGGGCCTAACGTCGAATTGTCGGAGACCCCGACAATTCGACCTCTGAGGTGAGCATGTCTTCCGCACTCTCCGCACGAACTGCGAACAATCCTCGACCGCTGGAGATAGAGCCGACTGCGGACATGACCTCGGTGTTGGCCAAAGCCAAGCTGATCGTCGACGCATTCGACAGTACGAACACCGATCTCTCGCTGACCGAGCTCACGCGTCGCAGTGGCGTGTCCAAAGCCAGCGTGCACCGACTGGCCGGCGAACTGGTCGATTGGGGTCTGCTCGAACGCGCAGGCACGAAGTACCGGTTGGGGCTACGGCTGTTCGAGCTCGGCCAGATGGTCCCGCGGCAACGCATTCTTCGTGACGCCGCCCTTCCGTACATGGAGGACCTACTGCTCGCCACCCAGGAGACCGTCCACTTCGCGGTGCGTGAAGGTTTCGACGTGCTCTACATCGAGAAGATCGTGGGCCATCGAGGCTTGAACGAGAACTCGAGGGTGGCGGGACGACTTCCGTTGTACAGCACGGCAACCGGAAAGATCATGTTGGCCTTCTCGCCGCGAGAGGTCTTCGACGAGGTCGTCGCACAGGGCTTCGTTGCACATACCTCGCGCACGACGATGTCGGTAGCAGTGTTGGCGCAGCAGCTCGAGCGAATGCGCAAAGATCAGTTGGCAGTGGAAGTAGAAGAAACCCGACTGGGCTACATGAGCGTCGCAGTTCCGGTTTTCAGCGGTAATGCGGTCTTGGCCGGTGCCCTGTCGGTCACTGCACCGACCTCGAGAATGAACGTCAATCGTGTTGCTGGAGCACTACGTACGGCCGGAATAGGAATTTCCCGCAGCCTGCAGGCGATGCGATGTCTGCAGCCGGCGGGCGCCGCTCGCAGAGACGGAACGTGTCACCCCACCGTGTGCGCATTCAACGGCTGCGGCAAATAATTGGAAGAGCGGCTTCGCCGCACGTGAGCGAAAGTTCGTAGCAGAGAACGAGTTTCCGTGCACATGCAGCGAAGCCGCTCACTCACGGCGATGGACGAGGCTTCGGTCCACCGCCGTGCGGCTTCGGCCTACTGGGCGAGGTTGATGAACGTCGTCTTGACCTCGGTGTAGGCATCGATCGAATGGGAACCGAATTCACGGCCCCAGCCACTCATCCCGAAACCACCCCAGGGTGATGCCGGGTCGAGCAAAGGCAGCTGATTGACGAACACTGTGCCGAACCGCAATTTGGGCGGGAGCGTGAGTGCGGAGTCGAGTGCCTTCGTCCACACCACCGCAGCCAAGCCGTAGTCGGTGTCGTTCGCCCGGGCGATGACCTCGTCCTCGTCGTCGTACGCCATCACCGAGAGCACCGGCCCGAAGATTTCGTCCCGGGCGATGGTCATGTCGTCGCGCACTCCGGCGAACACCGTTGGCTTGTAGAAGAACCCGTCGGCCAGATCGCCCTGGACGCGGCTTCCGCCCGTCACCAATTCGGCTCCTTGTGACCGACCGGATTCCACGTACGAATGCACTCGATCGAGATGCTCCTGGGATACCAGGGGGCCGATGACCGTGGCCGGATCGAATCCGGGACCGATCGGCAACGCGTCGGCTGCCGCGGCGATCTTGGAGGTGAACTCGTCCGCGCGTGAGCTGTGCACGAAGAACCGGGTGTAAGCGCCACAGGCCTGCCCTGTGTTGAACACGGCACCCTGCAGGTTGCCCGCGACCGCGGCGTCGATGTCGGCATCGGCGGCGATGATGCTGGGGGCTTTTCCACCGAGCTCGAGCGATACTCGCTTCAGATTTCCGGCCGAGGCTCGAACGATGTGCTGCCCGGTTTCGGTCGACCCGGTGAACGACACCTTGTCGACGCCGCGATGGGACACCAACGCCTTACCGACTTCGGGTCCTCCGGTCAACAGGTTGACCACGCCTGCGGGAACTCCTGCCTCGAGGCACAATTCGACCAGCTTCATCGTCGACAGCGGCGTCTGTTCGGCAGGCTTGAGGATGACCGAGTTACCCGTGGCGAGTGCCGGTGCCAGCTTCCATGCTGCGATGGCCAGCGGGAAGTTCCACGGGGTGATCAGCGCGCACACACCGACCGGTACCCGCTGTTGGAAGCTGAGGTTTCCGGGAATGGACACGGGCGAGACGGTGCCCTCGATCTTGGTGGCGTAGCCCGCGTAGTACCGGAAGACCTGGGCGGTCAGCGGAAGGTTGACGCCGACGCTCATGAACGTCGGCTGCCCCTGGTCGGCGGTTTCGATTGCTGCAATTTCCTCGGCATCTCGGTCGAGCAAATCGGCGATCCGCCACAGGAGCTGCCCGCGTGCATCGGGGCTCATCCCCTGCCACGCATTCGACTCGAACCCCACACGCGCTGCTGCCACCGCAGCGTCGACGTCCGCGATCGTGGCTTCGGCGAACCGCCCGATCACCTGGTTGGTAGCCGGATCCACGGTCTCGCCGGTACTGCCATCGGAGGCATCGACCCACTCGTTTGCGATGAGCAATTGCGTGTTGTGCATGTGTTCCCTCAACATCTCGTTCGGCGAGCGCCATATCGGACTTCGACGGTCCAATGTGCCAGCCGCAGACCGACCCGGTGTCGGGGAGTTTCGGTGACCGAACCGACCCCGAATGTTCGACCCGTCGTAAACAACACGTTTCGATCCACTCACTGGGCTTTACATTGTTATCCATCTGGATAATGATGGTGTTTGTGACGGGGCGCACACCCTTCACCCGTGAGCACAGGAGGCAACCATGTCAGTGTTGGCACATTCGTTCGACCTGGACGAGGATTCGTCGCTGACCCCGCCCAACTCCGTGCTCGGGAAGGCCTTCTCGATACTGTCCGCCTTCGACGGCGACAGCGACTCCCTGCGCTTGGTCGACCTCTGCGAACGCAGCGGCGTCCCCAAGCCGTCGGTCTACCGGCTGGCACAGGAGTTGGTTGCACTCGGCTTGCTGGAGCGGGTCGGTCACGAGTACCGAATCGGGTTCAGCGTGTTCGCCCTGAGCCAACGTGCGGGGAGCACATCGCTGCTTCGCCGAGTGGGCCGGCCGGTCCTCGTCGACCTCGTCGCATCGACGAGGGGCACCGCACACCTGGCCATTCGCGAGGGCACGCACACGTGCTACTTGGAGAAGCTCGGAGGAACGCGGAGCGTGCACTCGCTCTCCCGTGTCGGCGGCCGTCTCCCGCTGACCTGCACTGCATCGGGGAAGCTGCTTCTCGCAATGGCTTCCGACTCCAACCGGCTTCTCGAGCAGCTGGTGGAGAGCGACTTTCCACGGCTGACCGCGCAGAGCGCGCGAACCATGCAGGCCGTCCGCCGCGAGATGGTGTCGATCCGCACGCAGCGCCTGGCCACCGAGCGCGAAGAGGCTCTGGTCGGATACAAGAGCTTCGCTGTGCCGATCTACGACTCCGGAGACAACGCCATCGCGGCGCTGTCACTGACCGTTCCGGTGGACCACACCGGTGACGCCGCACTGATCAACGCACTCCGGCTCGCCTCGCACGCGATCACTCGGCAGCACACCCGCGCGGCAATGCACACGTCCGGCGTCTCGGCGACGCAACGACCGGCCTAGTCCGTATCGCTCAACGGACCCGATTCGTGCGTCGATCGCCGTTCAGCTGTGAAGCTGGACCAGTTCTGCCACAACGGCAGTGACGCCGCAGTCCGTGAGTGAGGTAAGCCCATGCCAATCGCCACCAGAGTCGCCATCATCGGATCTGGGAACATCGGGACCGATCTGATGATGAAGATCGCTCGCTCCGAGGTCCTCGAGATGGGTGCCATGGTCGGAATCGATCCCGACTCCGACGGCCTCGCCCGTGCGCGGGCGCTCGGCGTACCCGTCACCCATCGTGGCGTCGAGGGGTTGATCGAGCTCGACGGGTTCGACGAGATCGAGATCGTGTTCGACGCGACGTCGGCAAAAGCCCACCAGGCCAATGCCGCTCGGCTCGAACCGCTGGGAAAGACGATGATCGACCTGACCCCGGCCGCGATCGGGCCGTACGTCATCCCGGCCGTCAACCTCGAGAACCACATCGATGCCCGCAACGTCAACATGGTCACCTGTGGTGGGCAGGCAACGATTCCGGTGGTCGCAGCGATCAACCGAGTCGCTGCCGTTGCGTATGCCGAAATCGTCGCGTCGATCGCCTCCCGGTCCGCAGGACCGGGAACACGTGCGAACATCGACGAGTTCACCGAAACCACGTCGGCCGCGATCGAAACGGTCGGGGGCGCAGCACGCGGCAAGGCGATCATCGTCCTCAACCCGGCCGAGCCGCCACTCATCATGCGTGACACAGTCTTTGCCCTCGTGACCGACGACGGTCTCGGCGGACTCACCGAACGTATCCGCGAGTCCGTCTCCGCGATGGTGGCCGATGTCGCCGCCTACGTGCCCGGCTATCGGTTGAAGCAGGAAGTCCAGGTTGTCGCGGTCCCCGACGATCAGCCCGTCGAGACGTTGCTGGCCGACCCGTCCGCACCCCGGCCCACCCATCAGGTCTCGGTATTTCTCGAAGTCGAAGGTGCCGCAGACTATCTTCCCGCCTTCGCGGGCAACCTCGACATCATGACCTCCGCCGGCATCCAGGTCGCCGAACGCATCGCAAGCCGAAAGGTGGCACTCCGATGAGCACACCCATCTACGTCCAGGACGTCACGTTGCGTGACGGTATGCACGCCGTCCGGCACCGCATGTCACCCACCGACGTTGCCCGCATCGTCGTCGCGCTCGACGCTGCCGGCGTCGACGCGATCGAGGTGGCACACGGCGACGGGTTGGCGGGTTCCTCGCTGAACTACGGTCCGGGATCGCACAGCGATTGGGCGTGGTTGGAGGCTGCCGCGTCGGTGATCGAACGAGCCACCCTCACCACCCTGCTGCTCCCCGGTGTGGGATCGATCCACGATCTGAAGCGGGCGTACTCCCTGGGGGTGCGGTCGGTTCGCATTGCCACTCACTGCACGGAAGCAGACATCTCCGCGCAGCACATTGCGGCGGCCCGCGAGATCGGGATGGATGTGTCCGGCTTCCTGATGCTCTCGCACATGGCAGAGCCCGAGGCACTGGCCAAGCAGGCCAAGTTGATGGAGTCGTACGGTGCCCACTGCGTGTACGTGACCGACTCGGGTGGTCGTTTGACGATGGGCGACGTGCAGAAGCGCGTGCGCGCGTATCGGGACGTGCTCGAACCGGGGACCCAGATCGGTATCCACGCCCACGAGAATCTCTCTCTGTCCGTTGCCAATTCGCTGGTTGCGGTCGAGAACGGTGCCTACCGAGTGGACGCGTCGCTGGCCGGACATGGAGCCGGGGCAGGCAACTGTCCCATCGAAGCCTTCATCGCCGCTGCGAACCTCACCGGATTGACCCACGGCAGCGACCTGTTCGCACTTCAGGATGCCGCGGACGACATCGTCCGCCCGCTTCAGGATCGACCGGTCCGGGTCGACCGCGAGACGCTGACCCTGGGTTATGCCGGCGTCTACTCGAGCTTCCTCCGGCATGCGGAGGCTGCGTCGAGCGCCTACGGCGTCGACGTTCGTGACCTGCTGATGGAATGCGGCCGTCGCCGACTGGTCGGTGGCCAGGAGGACATGATCATCGATATCGCTCTCGGTCTCGTGGCCGAAAGGGAAGCACAGCCGGCGTGATCGCCCCGACCTCGTGGGCCGAGGCGGTGGAGCTCCGTGCGCACGCCGAAGCCGATGGTGAAATTATTCGCCGTGTCGGCGGGCGAGGCATCAGCGCCGGTCGGCTACTCGAGGACGCGGTGGCCATCGCCGGCGCGCTGGCCACCACCGTCCGGGTCGGTAGCGTCGTCGCGACCGCGTGTTCGTCCGGGCCCGCGGCCGCGACCCTCACCACGGCCATCTCCTGGCTCGGGGCAATCGAGCTCCCGATCCCGACGGCTCTGGATCCCGATGTCGCTCGTCAGCTGATGACTGCGGGCGGCGTCGCGCTCACTGTCGCCTCACCGGCACGGTTGGCCGCGGAGCCACATCTGCTTCGGCTCGCCGATTCTGTCGGTGCTGCGACGATGACCATCGACGGCCATTACGACGGTCTCGCTTCGGTGACGGACCACACCGGGCCCAGGCCGCCTCGTCATCGGTCGTCGTCGAGCGACCCGGCCGCGATCATGGTGACCTCGGGGACCGGAGGCCGCCCGAAAGGCGCTCTTCTGTGCAACGGCGTCGGGCTCGGTCAGGCCCGACGGGTCTGCCGCGCTATGGATTACGGCTCCGACGATGTCTTGCTCAACGTATTTCCCTGGCAACACGTCAATGCCCGTCAGGCGGCGTTCCTTCCTGCGGTGATGTCCGGTGCTCGCCTGGTGGTCGACGACTTCTCCGCGCGACGGTTCTGGCGCACCGCACGGGAAGAGAGCATCACCGCCTTCAACTTCATGGGTGCAGTGTGCGCGATACTGCTGCGCTCCCCCGCCACCGAAGACGATCGCGCGCACACCATTTCGCGCGCGTACGGCGGCCCGGCACCGGACTGGATGTTCCACAGCGTGGCGCAGCGATTCGGTATCGAGCTACGGCAGGCATACGCCTCGACCGAGCTCGGTGACGTGGCGACGACCGACGTGGCACCGCGCCCGGGCGCGGCGGGTCGAATCGTCGACGACTATCGAGTACGCGTGGTGGACGACGACGGACGTCCGATGGACGACGGATCGGCCGGCTCGATCGAGGTGCGGCCGTGCGGCGATGATCTGACGTTCACCGAGTACATCGGAGAACCGGAAATCACCCGAAAGGCGTGGCGCGACGGTTGGTTCGTCACCGGCGACCGCGGGCGTCTGATCGACGGCTGGCTCTACTATGAGGGACGAACTGCTGACACGATCCGGCGCCGGGGTTTGACCGTCGACGCCGAACGGGTGGAATGGGTGGCATCCGGCCACCCGGACGTCGCCCACGCTGCTGCTGTCGGCGTGCCATCCGAGTTGACCGAGGACGAGGTGCTGCTCGCGGTCGTCCCCCGGCCCGGGCGACAGATTCGCCCGCGTGACCTTCTCCGCTACTGCGCGCAAGAACTGCCGCGCCACGCCGTTCCCCGGTACGTCAACGTGGAGACGGCTCTGCCGACCACGGCCAGCAAGAAACTCAATCGGCGCGCACTACGCGATCGCGGTATTCCGACCGCCGCGTTCGATGCCGAAGCGCACCAACAAGATTAGGAGCTTTCCCTTGTCCGTTCCCGCGATTCGCGTACTGGACCTCACCGACCGACTCGGATATCAGGCCGCGCGTGTGTTCGTCGGCCTCGGTGCCGACGTGGTACGGGTAGCGCTGCACGAACATTCCGATACAGCGGCGGACCGACTGCATTGGCACGCTGGAAAGAAGATCCTCCGGCATTCGGCCACCGTCTCGGACACCACGTTGATCGAGCTGATCGGCCAGGCCGACGTGGTCCTCGAGTCCGGCCCCGCGTCCAGGCTTCGCACCCTCGCTCTGCGTGAGACTCGACCGTCACTGTGGGACAGTGTCGTCCACACGGTGATCACTCCGTTCGGAATTTCGGGCCCGCGCCGGGACTGGCTCGGCGACGACACGGTGATCACCGCAGCAGGCGGCATGGCGTGGCTGTGCGGCGATGCCGGGCAGGCCCCCGAGCCACCGCCGCGCGAGCAGGGGACCCAACTCGCCGGCACCCAGGGTGCCATCGGGGCACTCCTCGCTCTCATCGCGCGACGTCGCACCAACTCAGGTCAATTGGTCGAGATCTCTGCTCAGGAAGCTGTCGCCGCAACCCTCGAGATCGGCGCTATCTCGTGGATCCACGGCAGGACGATTCCCGGACGCACATCGGGCATCTACGGCCACGTCGCCCACCGAGTGTTCCAGGCATCCGACGGGTTCCTCGCCGGCGGCTACTCCGGATCCCCCCGCATGTGGACGGACCTGCTGGCGTGGATGGTCGAAGAAGGCGAGGCCGAGGACCTGGCCGACGAACGCTGGCAGGACAACGAGATTCGGTGGCGCGAACGAGCACATGTGGATGCGGTGGTCTCCCGCTTCACCGGTCGACGCTCGGCCCGGCCGTTCGCCGAGGAGGCTCGCCGCCGCGCACTACCGTGGGCCGAGGTGGCGAACGGGCCCGCGCTGCTGGACAATCCGCAGCTCATCGATCGGCAGTTCTTCGTACACAGTGGAAGCAAGGGCAGCTACCGAGACGTGGGCTTCGGCTGGGAGTCACCCGCGTTGCCCAGACCCGTACGCCTCGACGAACCCCGCGACGTCGCAGCGAACGAAGCATGGGCTGTCGTGCGCCCCGGCCCGAGCGTCGATGCGGCCGAGAAACATCACGACGAGAACGCACACGCCGGCACCACCGGCGCACTGGACGGGGTCAGAGTTCTCGATCTGACCTGGGTTCTGGCCGGACCGTACGTCACCAAGACCTTCGCCGAACACGGTGCCGACATCCTCAAGGTGGAGTCGTACCACCGAAAGGATCCGACCCGCTTCTCTCCGGGTATGAGACTGCGCCCCGAGGCGGGGTTCGACGACGGTGGCTACTTCCTCAACTTCAACCGTAACAAGAGAAGCGTTGCGTTGAATCTGAAAACCGAAGCGGGGCAGAAGCTCCTGCGTCGACTGGCCGCCGATGTCGACGTCGTCGTCGAGAATTTCAGCCCCGGCGTCCTGGCACGGTGGGGGCTCGATTACGAACAACTCCGGAAGATCAACCCGGGAGTGGTGTTGGTGTCGATGGCCGGGACCGGCCAGACCGGACCGTGGCGCGACGCCGTGACCTTCGCTGACACCCTCGCAGCCATGTCCGGACTGACGGCGGAGACAGCACGGCCCGATCGCGATCCGCAGGGGCTCACATTCGGACTCGGCGACATGGTCGCTGCGAATGCGGCCGTCATCGGCGCACTCGAGCTGCTCTATCGCGGCGAAGGCGGCCACGTCGACCTCTCGCAGCTCGAGGCGATGGCCTCCCATTTGGGCTCCGCGGCACTCGAAGGCCAGATGGCAGAGGATGTTCCGACCGCTACCACGAGGATCCTGAAGAGTCTCGGCGAAGACCGATGGATAGCCGTCGGGAGTTGCAGTTCCGACGCACTGCGCGAGGCGCTCACAGGAATCGGCACCGCCGTCGAGCATGATCCATGGGAGGCACTCACGCAGGCGGCCTCAACGATGGACGCCGAGGTGCTCGCGGAGAGCCTGCAGAACGAGGGCATCGCGGCGTATCCCGTCCGCGACGGACGCGACCTGGTCGAGACGGACATACAGCTGCGAGCTCGCAACTTCTACCCCACGCTCGAACACCCGATTGCCGGGCCCGTTGCGCACGAGGGAATCGTCGCGCACCTCTCCGCTACCCCCGGTGGCTTACGCACAGCGGCACCACTTCTGGGCCAACACACCGACGACATCCTCGTCGAACAGCTCGGTCTGACCCAGGACGAGCTGGTCGACCTGCACAACGAAGGAGTTCTTTCATGAGCGCTGAACCGACCGGCCACCGCTACAAGCGCAACGGCGACATCGTCACCGTGGTGATCGACCACGGACCGATCAACATCGTCGATCCGGAACTCATCGAATCGATGATCACCCATCTTCCCGCCGTCCTGGACGACCCGACGGTCCGGTGCGTGGTGGTTCGCGGCAAGGACCGGATCTTCGTCGGCGGAGCGAATCTGCGCGTCATGCACCGACTCGATCCCGACACCTACCGCGACATGCGCCGATGGGTGGTGGTGCAGCGCCTTCTCGAACTGGCTCCCAAGCCGGTGATTGCCGCGCTGAACGGTCATGCTCTCGGTGGAGGTGCCGAGTTGTCGCTGGCCTGCGACCTGCGAATCCTGCACGCACAGGCCCTGTTCGGATTCCCCGAGACAGATCTCGGAATCTTTCCCGGTGCAGGCGGGTCGCAACGGCTTCCCCGATTGGTGGGCGCGCATCGGGCCAAGCGTTTCATCATCGACGCCACCAAGTTCACCGCGGAGGACGCTCTGCGAGAGGGCTTGGTCGACGTGGTCGCTGGCGACGATTTCGAGGAGGTCGTTGCCCGGGAGGCACGCCGTCTTGCCGATCGTCCCACTGCCACAATCGGATTGGTGAAGTCCGTGATCGATCGCGGACTGCATCTTTCCATCGACGAGGCCATGGCGGTCGAAGAGGAGCACGTCATGGCCAATCTCGAATTGCGGGACGCCGCCGAGGGTATCGGATCGTTCCTGGACAAGCGCACGGCGCAGTTCGAGGGTCGATGAGCTAGGGGGTCAGTTGACCGCGCCGGTAGCCGAGACGTTGTCGCTCAACGACTTCACGAGAGTCGCCAAGTGCGCCAGGTCCGATCGGGCAGCCGACGCGGTCAACGATACCGCCGCCAACAACAGACCGGTGGGCCCGAAGACCGGCGCTGCGACCGAGCAGTAGCCTGCGGTCATCTCTTCGCGTTCGGATGCGTACCCGTCTGCCCTCGCCCGACGCAGTTGCTCGGCCAACATGCCGGGCAACACGATCGTCGCCGGGGTCACCCGCTCGAGCGGGCCCCTGGCGAGCACCTCGTGAAACAGCTTCGGCTGCCCGAAAGCGAGCAGAACCTTCCCAGTGGCAGTGGAGTGCAGGGGAAGTCGACCCGCGATCCGTGACGGGCGAGCGGAGGTGGGACCGCCGGCGACCTTTTCCAGGTACAGGACTTCGTGCCCGTCGAGTACTGCCAGATGCACGGTCTCATGGGTGCGGTGATGGAGGCTCTCCATGAACGGCCGGACGGCGTCGCGCAGGACCCGCAATCTCGGAACGCGGCTACCCAACTCGAAAGCTCGCATCCCGAGGCGATATTCGAGGCCTGACCGCTCGAGCATTCCCCATTCGAGAAGCTCCTGGCTCAGCCGGTGAACCGATGCTTTCGAGATCTGGGTGCGCTGTGCCAATTCGGTCAACGTGAGACTGTCGTCGTCGAGTCGAAACGCTTCGAGAATCAACCGCGTCTTGCCCAGCACGGAGTTCGCACCGCCGGGTGTAGCGCAGTCATCCTGCTTGGTCACGGTCGGCTTTCGAGGGGAGAAGGAACACGGTCCGGATCAAAATCTCTGCCAACCGACGCATCTCGCGTACGTCGACGAGATTCATGCCCCGGGTGAAGTCGATGCTCGAACCATCGGGCGTCGCAGCCACTTTGGGCATTCCTACCCGAGCCGTGGGTACGCCGCGCATGCGGAGGATGTTCGCGTCCGTTGCCCCACTGTTGTCCATGACGATCTCGTGCGGCGAGCCGGAGACCGTCTCGAAGGCGTCGACCGCCGCCCGAACAACCGGCGAATCAGGGGGCGTGTGGGTCGCCGGAATGGCCGCCACCGCTCGTGCCGACACCTCCACACCGAGCTGCTCGCTCACCCCGGCCAGCATGGCGCGAACTTCGCGCAGCACCGTGGCCGGCGTCTGTCGGGTCGTCAGCCTCAGATCGAGCCTGAGCGTCACTGCCGCAGGGGTCGACGCCGCGAGCCGGCGAAGGCCGCCGCTGATCGACGAGACGATTCCCTGGGGTGTCATCGTCGAGTATCGGTGCCGCTGTGCGTATCCCTCGAGCCAGTCTTCGAGAGCGATGGCCACGCGGCCGGCCGAGGCGACCGCATTGCTGTACGGGATGCGGTGGCGACTACCGACATAGGTATGTCCACCGTGCACGGTCACGTCGATCCACACGAGCCCGACTTCCTCGTGCAGAACCGTCCAACCGGGCTTGGCTATGACGGCGAAGTCGGTAGTGCAGCCGCGCTCGAGCATGAACCCCGCGCCCACCCCGTGACCGGTGTTCGTGCGGTCCGGCGCGCCTACTCCCGACACCGCGAAACTGGGCATGCCGCCGGCGCCGAAGCCTCCCACGATATCGCCGGGCGGGGTGACGCCGGCTGCGTGCAACGCGTGCAGCACAGCCAGCACCACTGCGCCGTGGCCCTTGGGATTACCGGCTCCCAGGCCCTCGACGATGTCGCCAGAGACCACCGCCCGCGGTGCAAGATCGGGCCGCCACGACGCCGACGCGCCGGGGATGTCGAGCGCGGGGTCTCCGGTGGTGAACGTATCGATCGGGGCGTAGAGCAGAAGGGACGGACCGTCGCCGCCGGGGACGGTCGCAACGGCATTCGCTTGGCTCGAGTCGATGCGTTGAACCTCGGCATCGACGCCGGCCGACGCCAGATCCGACGCGATCCACTCGGCCAACGGCGCCTCCCCGCCCGTGGGGCTGGGGATGTCGACCATCGCCCGGACGGCCGCGAGCAGACGTTCTCGCGTGAGATGTGCGAGGACGCGCTCGATGGCCCCGTCGGCGGAGTCCCTTCCGCTCGCGGTCGTCACTTGGGAATGACCACCGCTCGTCCACGGACCTTTCCTGCGCCGAGCTTGTCGAGCGCAGTCCCGGTCTCGTCCAACGTGAAGCTCTCGTAATCGAGCGTCAGATCTCCTGCAGCCAACAGAGCAGCGAGCTCGGGCACGGTGGAACGAGCAGACTCTTCACGCCGAATCATGTTGACCGGCAACAGTGCAACGTCGTCGAGCAGCCAATTGGACAGCCCGATCGACACGTCGTTGCCGGTGACGTATCCGATCGATACCGCGCGGCCGCCGGGGCGCACCCAGCGGGACCGGACGATGAGATTCGATCCACCCAGTGTGTCCACCAGCAAGGTGGCCGGGCGTTCCTTCGCCAGTTCGGCGAACTGCTCGTCGTCATCGGCGACCAATGCGGTGGCACCGTCAGGGACCCGCGAAGCCTGCTCGCGGTCGGCCACGAGGGCCGTCACCTTCGCTCCGTACCGCAGGGCCAACTGAGTGACCATCGAACCGACGGCACCGGCGGCACCGGCGACGATGACGTGTTCCTCGGCAGCGCTGCCGACGTCGGGCAACCACGAGCCGAGCCGGCCGACATCGACGAGTGCGGCACGGGCAGTCGTCGTCGGTACCCAGAACGTCGCAGCGACCTCGGGTGAGAGTCCGTGGGGCACTTCGACCAACGCCTTGTCCTTGACGACGACGTACTCGGCCCAGGTTCCGTTCTTGAACAGGCCGAGGCCGCCGCCGCGCAGTACCACCTTGGTGCCGGGTTCGAAGACGGCCGACTCGACGATGACGCCGCTGCCCTCCACGCCTCCGGTGTAGGGCAGGTTCGGCTTGATACCGAACTCACCACTGGCGACGGTCACATCGAGGTGCGCAACCGATGCGGCCTCGACGCGGACGAGTGCCTCCCCCGCTGCGGGCACCGGCACATCGACGTCCTCGACGACCGGCGGCTGTCCCCACGCGTGCACCCGGGCTGCGCGCATCGTCCCACTCATGCGACCGGGTGCTTCTCGAGGAACGCGAGACTGGCGGCGTTGTACTCGTCCGCGTGCTCACGCTGAGGCCAGTGGCCGCAGTTGTCGAACAACAGCAGCTCGGAACCGGCGATGTTCTGGTGCATCGCATTCGCCTCCGGAATGTCGCCGAACGGGTTGTTGCGGCCCCACACGACCAGGGTGGGAACGGTGATCTGGGCGAGGTCCTCGGGTGTGAGGATGTTCCGCAGCCGCGTTTCCATGTTCTGCAGCGACAGGAGATTGTCGATACCGGCGATGAAGTCCGGCTGGTGGTAGATGGTGTGCCGAACCGAGATCAGTTCCTCGCTCGCGTTGGCCGGATCGTGCATGAGCAACTGCATCCGGCGGCGCGTGAGCTCCACGTCGTCGGTCTCGACGGCCTTGCGCGTGCTCGTGCGAATACGATCCATGACCTCCGGGTTGGCCACCGTTCCACCGGCCGCGATCATCTGCAGCGAGGCAACACGTTCCGGGTTGTCGATTGCGGTCCGACCGCCCACCCAACCACCCAGTGACTCTCCGCCGATGTGCGCCTTGTCGATTCCGACGGCGTCGAAGTACGCGAGGAGATGGTCGCGGTAGCGCGGAATCTCGTACGGGTAGTCCGGCTTTCCGGTGTAGCCGTGGCCGAGCATGTCGATGGCGTGCACGGTGTAGCGCTCCGCGTGCGGCTTGATGTTCTGGATGAACGCTTCCAGGTGACCGCTGGTGCCGTGCAAGAACACGATGTGCTCGGCACCGTTACCTGCCCGAAGCGATCGGGTGGGGATTCCACCCGCGTCGATGGTGCTGACACTGAAGTCCAGCCCGGCCAGTTCCGTCCAAATTGTTCGTGCAAGTTCTTGCGTCACGTTGGATGCTCCTACTCAGTCGATACGGTGCTATTGGTTGATGCGATGTACTTGGGTGTTGACGTGCGCCAACGGGTTCGGGATCAGACGCTGGTGGGTGGCCAAGCGCCCGCTGAAGTAGCGCAGCGCGCCGAGCCCGGTACCGATGGCCAGCGGGATGTAGAGAATCTTCACGACGGTGTCCTCGTTCGCTCGATCAGGGATTGTGGCTGGCAGTGAAGAATCCGGTGACCACCGCGTGGTAGGCAGCGGGTCGCTCTTCCTGCAGATGGTGCGAGACGTTGTCCATGACATGCAGATTGCCGCGTTTGATCATGCGCGCGAGCATCATCGGATAGTCGGGCGTGAGAAACGCATCCTCTCGACCCCAGATGAACAGGGTGGGTGCCTCGATCATGCCCAATTGCTGTGTCAGGTCCTGCCATTCGCCGCGCGGGCTGTCCGACATCGCAGCGAGCGCTGTTTCCTCGGGATCGAGGCTCTGCTGGTAGCGCATGTCCAGGGTCTCCTCCGGGAGACGATCCGGGTCGCACCATTCCAGCCGCGTGATCAGCGTCCGCATCTTCTCCCGGGTGGGGCCTTCGCCGCCGTAGTACACGTCCCGAGCGGTTCGTCCTCGATGGCCACGTTCGGGAAGCGGAGCCAACGGACCGTAGAACACCGGCATACTGCCGGTGATCACCAGTGAGCGAACACGTTCGGGGTAGAGGGCCGCCACGTTGAGCGCGATCGTTCCACCCCACGAGTTGCAGACGAAGTCGGCTTGCTCGATGCCGAGTGCGTCCATCAGCGCCACGGTCTTGGCCGCGTGGAAGTCCCACATCGGGCCTGTGATCAGGCACTTCTCGGACTGCCCGTACTGCAGGATATCGACCAACACGCAGCGTCGGTCCGCCTCGAAATACGGTGCTACCGGGCCGAAGTCACTCCACGCGGTACACCCGGGGCCGCCGCCGTGCAGAAAGATCGTGTCCTGCCCGGTGCCGATGTCGTAGTAGTGGTAGGTGGCACCGTCCGCTTCGATGAAGCGACTTTCCGGGGGTGCCGAAGCGGCGGGCGACTTCCCGACCGCAACCGGTGTTGCGACAGTCATGAGTTCTTCTCTCCTGGCAAGGATTCGGGTTCGATCACGGCCACGCCCATTCCCGTCAACCATTCGGGCATCGGCGAATACGCAAGGGTCTTGCCCGGCGCGAAGCCGAGAGCGGCAGCCATCATCAGCCACGTTCGTAGCTCCTGGCCACCGTTTCCTGCGTGTTCGGCAATCTGCTCGGACGTCCACTGCGTGTATTTCTGCAGATCACCGTGTTCGAGGTCGCGCAGAAACTGTTCGTCGAATTCCGGGAATATGGTCGGCTGCGCACCGACGATGATCTCCCGTCGCCGCTTGTCGTATCGCTCCCACTCGCCGCGCCCGTTCAACCAGGCTTCGACGAGGAACTCCTCGTCCTCGCCCTCGGGAGCGGTCCAGTCGCTGGGCCAGGGCAACTGGTGCGACAGTCCGCCCGAGGCGACGACCACGACGCGTCGGTCACCGATGCTCTCGATCGCCCGGGCAATGTTGCGACCGAGCTCGGCGACGCGAGGAAGCGTCGGCAGGGGCGCAGCGAAGACGTTGACCACCAACGGCACCACCGGCACGTCGATTCCGTCCAATAGATATTGGATTGCGTGGGATTGACCGTGGTCGATCTGCAGCCGCGCCGAAATGGCCACTTCGGTGCCGGCATCGACGAGGTGCTGCGCCAACGCACGAGCGAACTCGGGATCGGTCTTCTGCGGGCCCTTCGGTGTTCCGCCGTCACCTGCGGCAATCACCTCGCCGACGCCCATGGTGAAGGACGGAATCAGGTCCAGCCAGAAGCCCCGGAAGTGGTTGGATCCCACCAGAACCACGACGTCCGGACGTGCTTCGATGATGCGGTCGCGGGCCGTCGTGAGTCCTTCTCGAAACGCCTCGGCACGGTCGGTGTGAACGACCTTGTCCCAGTGGGTGTTCATCAACGTGGAGTGAGATGCCCCGATTCCCAGCACGATTGACATGTTTTGCTCCTTAGGTCGAGCTCGAATCAGAGGAAGAGGTCATTACGGGGTCGGCACGTCGATGCCCTGTTCGGCCAACGCATCGATCCGATCCTCTGTCGTGTCCTCGGCGAGCTTGCGCCACTGCAGAAGCGAGTCGTCGGGCCGGTACAGCTTCTCCGGCGGTGCATCGGTCACCTCGACCATCCACTTGTCCTGGCTGGAGAACTGACCGTGGAACAGCCAACGGACCGCTCCGAGGTACTTGAAGTAGAAGGGAATGGTCCTGAGCCCCTTCTGGAAATCCGCCATCACTCCCACGTAGAGGTGGTTGTCCTCGTCCACCGGTACGTAGAACTCGTAGTGAATGAAGGTGGGGTAGGCAATTCGCAGCACGCCCGGCATACTCACCGACGCGAAACCCGGGAACTCCTGTGCCGCAATCACCGGGTTCACCTCGCGGTGAGATCCCGTGTTGCCGATGTTGGTGGTTGTTTTCGGCGGATTACTCTTGAACCAGGCCTTGCCCGTCCACTTGCCGAGCCCCGGGAAGTCTGCATCCCAGAACTGCTCGAGCTGAACTCGGTAGATCCAGCGGCCTCGCTTGACGATCTTGGTGGTGTTCCACACGGGCATGGCCTTGAACAGGCGCCACAGCGCCGTGCGGTGCAGGTACTTCGCGTGCCCCTCGTCGTATCCGTTCTCACACGCGAAGCGCCAGTTACCTTCTCGCGGCATGATCCGCGAACCGATGACGGCAGCGTTGCTGACGAGTTCCTCGGGCAGCTGCTCGTCGATGGGATGTGGCTCTTCACCGTCGCCGACGAAAATCCACACCATTCCCAGTCGTTCCTCGACGTGGTAAGTCGGTTGGGTGACCTTGCCGCAGATCGGCGACTTGGGCCCGTCGGTGATGGCGGCCTTCAGGTCGCCGGTCTCGAGGTCGAACGTCCAGCCGTGGTAGACGCACGAGATCGTGCCGGGAAACTGCTTGTTGCCGTAGCTCAATGGCACGCCGCGGTGGGGGCACCGGTTCGCCATGCCTCGAACGACACCGCGGTCGCGGATGACGAAGATGTCCTCGCCGAGCAGCTTGACCCGCACGGGGCGTTCGCCGACCTTGGACGAGAACACCACCGGGTACCAGTAGCCACGGAAGCCCGCTCCGGCTGCCTGATACAGGGGCCAACTGGACCAGTCCTGCCGACCGGGCAGGTTGCCGTCCTTCTTCTTCTGGGCCGGCGTCTTCACTCGGTCCGCTTCTGTCGGCGGTGTCGCGACGGTAGGGCGCGATACCGTCGACGCCGCGCGGGGTTCCAGCGTCTCGCTCATATGTGCTCTCCAGGTGCAGTTCACTCGAATCTTGCGAAGCGATCGACTTCTCGACTGATCGCTCCGAGTCGGCACAGCACATCACTGCGATGTGGACATCACAATCGAACCGGTCCGCCTACCGGAATTTGTCTCCGCGCCCGGCTGCCTCGGCCCGAGAACACCGCCCGGTTCCGCTCAGCGGTCCAATCCACGTGATGTATCCGACGGCGGCGCCTACTGTCCCTGGAACACAACGAACTCGAAGGAGACCCGATGACCATTCAGCCCTCGGTCGTCACGACCGACGTCGCCATCGTCGGCGCTGGCCCGACCGGACTCTACGGCGCGTACTACGCCGGCTTTCGCGGGCTGGAGACCGTAGTCATCGACGCTCTCCCCCAGGCAGGCGGGCAGGTGATGGCCCTGTACCCGGAGAAGCAGATTCGGGACGTGGCCGCGTTGCCGTCGATCCGGGGTCGTGACTTCGTCGCCAACCTCGTGGAGCAGGCCGGCGCCTTCTCACCGACGTACCTGCTCGGCCGTCAGGCCATCGAGCTGACCCACGAGGACGGCCTGCCGGTCTTGACACTCGACGACGGCACGATCGTTCGCGCCGGTGCCGTCGTGCTGACTGCCGGGATCGGTACCCCGACGCCACGCGCGATGGAGACCGGTACGGAGTGGCTGGGATCAGCACTCTCCTACTTCGTCACCGATCCCACCGTCCACGCCGATCAGGACGTCGTCATCGTCGGTGGTGGCGACTCCGCTCTCGACTGGGCAGACGCGCTGGCCTCGATCGCACGATCGGTCACGCTGGTACACCGACGAGCTACGTTCCGAGGTCATGCTGCAACCCTCGAGCGTGTCCGTTCGGGCAAGGTCGCCATCCACACCGACACCGAAGTCCTCTCTCTGGTAGGCGATCTGGAATCCGGGTCTCTGTCGAAGGTGGCGCTCAAGGCGAAAAGCGGCGAGGAAACCGTAGTCGCGGCCGATCACGTGATCGCGGCTCTCGGCTTCATCAGCAATCTCGGCCCCATTCGCGACTGGAACCTCGAACTGCGGGGCCGGTCCATTGCCGTCGACCGTGCGGGTCGAACCAACCTGCCGCGCGTCTACGCCGCCGGCGACGTGACCGACTACGACGGCAAGGTCAAGCTCATGTCGGTCGGATTCGGCGAGGTTGCCACCGCGATGAACCACGTTGCGGTCGACCTCGACCCCGACCTCGTGCTCTTCCCCGGGCATTCGACCGACGGCGCCTGAGCGCCTCACCACACCAGACCTCACCACATCAGGAGGAACCAGCATGTCCTACGTCATCGGAATCAACTGCATCGATCAGCTCGATCGATCATGCATCGAAGTGTGCCCCGTCGACTGCATCTACATCGGCGACCGTCGCAGCTACATCAATCCCAACGAGTGCATCGACTGCGGCGCATGCGAAGTGGAGTGCCCCGTGGACGCCGTCTTCGTGGACCGCAAGGCACGCAAGGATCCTGCGCTCGCAGAATTCGTCGCAGATTCCATCGCCTTCTTCAACGAGCCGTTGCCGGGACGAAGCGAACCCATCGGCGATCCGGGTGGATCTCAGAAACTGGGACCCTTGGGCGTGGACACCGAGTTCACGGCGAATCACTGATCGATCGGTTCGTCGCCAGGCGTCGAAGGACCTCTCGCAGCTGCTCCAGCAGCTGCGAGGTCCGGGCGTCGTCGGAAAACACCATGTGTTGCATTACCAGACCGTCCAGGGCGGAGAACACGAGCTCGGAGACGCTACCGTCCGGGTCGGGCACGCCGGCATTGTCGAGGGTGCTGCGCACCTGAGCGGCGTATCGCCGATACAACCCGCGCACGTTCTCGATCGGTAGATTACCGCGGACGGCCTGGGTGGTCTCGTCGTATTGCAACAACTGACGCTTACGCGAATTGTTCAACGTAGGAACAAGATTGGCGGCGAACTCGTCGATCGAGTTCGCCTCCAGACCTACCTCGTCCGAATCCTGAATTGCAGCCCGGCGAAACGCTTCGATCAGTAGCTGCTCCCGGGTGCCGAAGTGGTGCCGGACCAAACCGTGCGCCATGCCGACGCGGGTGGCGACTGCACGGTACGTGACGGCCTGCACCCCGGTCTCACCGGCGATGTCGATGGCCGCATCCAGCAGTCGATTCCGGGTGGACTGATCGGAGTCGTGTTCCGTCGAGTCGTCGGCAACGTTCATACCCACAGCCAATCACGCCACCGACGACTTCGTCGCTACTGCCCGGCCAATCCCCACAGCGGTGGTCGATCGCTTCCGAGATCGATGTTGACCGACTTCACTGCGGAGTACTCACGCAGCGTCTCGAACGACAATTCACGTCCGAACCCGCTGTCGCCTCGACCGCCCATCGGCATACCGGGGGGCAGATCGAACCATCGGTTCACCCACACGATTCCCGCGTCCAAGCGATCGGCGAACTGGTGTGCGCGACGCAGGTTCTGCGTCCAGACTCCGGCCGCCAAGCCGTACGGCGATGCGTTCGCGCGCGTGATGGCTTCGTCATCGGTTCGGTAGCGTTCCGCGACGGTGACCGGACCGAAAACCTCGGTCCGCACGATCGTCGCGTGGCCCTCGGGATCGGCGAGCAGCACCGGCCGATGATAGAAACCGCCGTGCAACGAGTCGTCGAGATCGAGGGGCTCGTCTCCGACGACAACCGAGACACCCTCTGCGCGCGCCCGTTCGACGTGACCACTGACCAGTTCGAGTTGCCGACTCGACACCAACGGGCCCATTTCACTGCTCGGATCGGTCGCGTCGCCCACCTTGATCTTTCGAGCCACCGCAGCGAACCGCTCGATGAACTCGTCGTGGATGTTCTCGTGCAGCAACAGACGCGACGCCGCGATGCACGCCTGACCGTTGGCCAGGAAGATCCCCATCAGCGCGTCCTGAACTGCGAGGTCGAGGTCTGCGTCGGCGGCGACGATCATCGGTCCCTTGCCGCCGAGCTCCATCAGACTCGGTCGCAGTGTACGGGCTGCGGAGCCGAGGATTGCCCGTGCGGTTTCCGGACCGCCGGTGAACGTTATCTTGGCGACGTCGGGGTGCGAGACCAGAGCCGCTCCCGTCTCGGGGCCGAGACCGGTGACGATGTTCAGCACACCGGCCGGCAGCAGGTCACCGATCAGACGAGTGAATTCGAGAATGCTCGCCGACGCGTACTCCGAGGGCTTGACGACCACGGTGTTGCCGGCGGCGAGTGCGGGTGCCACCTTGTTCGCGAACGTGATCAAGGGAGAGTTCCACGAAATGATCGCGGCGACCACGCCGAGAGGCTCGCGCTTGGTGTACAGCAAGGTATCGGGATTCGACAGCGGAATCTGCTCGCCGTTGAAAGCGCGAATCACGCCCGCGTAGAACCTGAAAATTGCGACGACCGTAGGAATGTCGGCGATGCCTGCTTCGCGGACCGGTCGGCCGTTCTCGGTCGCCAACAAGGCACCGAAACGCTCGCCCTCGGACTCGAATCGATCCGCGATCGACAGCAGGATTGCCTGGCGCTGATCCTGAGTCGTCCTGCGCCACTGATCGAAGGCACGGACCGCCGCCGCCACGGCGGACTCCGCGTCGGCGGCCGTGCCCTGCGGCAGAGCCGCCCAGGCACTGCCGACACTGGGGTCGATGGCTTCGAAGGTGCTGCGGCCGCTTACCCAGTCGCCACCGATGAACTGCTGATAATCCCCGCTGGGGACGAAAGCCGCGCGTGCGGTTTCCGGGAGGCTGATCGACGACATTGTTCTCCTTCTGACGTGACACGTTGCAAGTGCAACCCGCTTCCGGCGCGATACACGGAGAACGGGTCGACTCGGTTGACTACTGGAAGGAAGCGCTCACCGATCCGAGACCGGTCAGGGTGGCCGTGACCGACTGCCCTGCGGCGACAGCCCGCATCGGCCCCAAGGCCCCGGACAGAACGACCTGTCCGGCACGCAACGGACGACCGAGATCGGCCGCGGTCTGCGCCAGCCACACCACGGCTGCGACCGGGTCGCCGAGGCAGGCAGCACCGTTGCCCTCGGACACCGCAGTGCCATCGATCGACATGGTCATCTGCACCTCGGTGAGGTCCAGATCCCCGAGGGGCACTTTCCGATCACCGAGTACGTAGGCACCCGCCGACGCATTGTCGGCCACGGTGTCTGCGAAACTGATGTCCCAGTTGCTGATTCGGCTACCGCAGACCTCGAGCGCCGCGACCACGTAATCGGTGGCGCGTCTGACGCGATCTGCGTCGAGAGGCCCATCGGCCAGGTCCTCGCGCAGCACGAAGGCGATCTCGGCCTCGACGCGCGGCTGCGACACCCGCTCGGCGGAAATGACGGCATCGGCACCGTAGGCCATGTCGTCGAACAACATTCCGAAGTCGGGGCGATCGACACCCAATTGCGCCTGAACAGCTTTCGACGTCAAACCGATCTTTCGGCCGACCACGACCTTGCCGGAATCCAAGCGCTGGTTGTTGATGATTTCCTGTACCGCATAGGCCGCGGTCACGTCGTCACGGCCGATCAGGTCGCGGACCGGCTCACAGGTCTCGCCGCTGTTCACAGCGTGATTCAACCGCTCGGCGGCGGCCTCGATGTTGTTCTGGCTCACAGTCACGACGCAAGCTTCGGCCACAGGGGCGTCGCCGACAACCACTGCGTCTCGCTCAGCGGTCCTCACCGAGGGCCTGGTACCGAAGAGCACCAGCAGCAACGCAACCGAAGCCGCGAAAGCCATCATGAACGCCACCGCGAGGGCGTCGTTGCCGAGCATTCCGACGACCGGCGCGGCTGCCGCGGCGAAGGCGAATTGCACGCCGCCTATCAACGCCGACGCAGTACCGGCCACGGATCCGTAACCGGCCAGCGCTTGTGCCGGGGCGTTCGGCAGGACCGTTCCCATCACGGCCAATATCAGCAGCACCGGCACCGCGAAACCGGCCAATCCGCCGGTGCCGGTGGCGGCCAGGACGACGAACACGACCGCCACCACAGTGCCGATCAGCAGCGCGGACAGCAGGACGGTCCGGGTCGACCATCGACGAAGAACGACGACGTTGAGCTGCGAGGAGCCGATCAACACAACTGCGCCTACAGCGAAGGCGATGCCGAATTGCTGTGGTGTGAGCCCGAAGCTACCTTGCAGGACGAACGGCGAGGCGGAGATGTAGGAGAACATCACCACTCGGCCCAAGCCGCACACGAGCACCATCGAGACGAAGGCTCGATCCGTGCCGAGTCGCGCGTAATTCCGCAATACCGTGCGCGCACCGTTCTGTTGCCGCGCAGCCGGGGGCAATGTTTCGGGCATGGCGAACGAGCCGATCGCGACGGCGGCCAGTCCCAGAGCCGCGAGGATCACGAAGATCACGCGCCACGTCGACACTTCGACCACCAGGCCACCGATCGACGGGGCCAGGATCGGCGCCACGCCCATCACCAACATCAACCGCGACATCATGACCGCAGCGGCGTTGCCTTGGTACAGGTCTCGAACCACGGCCATGGCCAGGACGGCCCCGGCGGCACCTCCGAAACCCTGCAGAACCCGGAGCGTGGCCAGCACCTCGATACCCGGCGCGACCACGCACCCGAGAGAGGCCGCAACGTGAAGCAGCGACGCCACGATCAGTGGACGTCGCCTACCCAGTGCATCCGACATGGGACCGATCACCAGTTGGCCGACGGCGAAGCCGATCAGAGTGCCGGTCAGGGTGAACTGCACCGCCGTCTCCGAAATGGCGAATTCGGTTGCGATGACGGGAAAAGCCGACAGATACATGTCGACGGTGAACGGACCGAGTGCGGTGAGCGCACCGAGCATCACGACCAAGCGAAGACGGCCTCGGCCCGATGGCGCCGACACCGCGGACGCGGAAACTCCGGTGCCGTCGGCACCGGAGTTTCCGAGTTCGCGGTCGGTCGCGGCGATGGGTCTACTCACCGCTGCTACGCAGTGCACGCACGGATGCGCCCACTGCCAATACGACCTGAAGAGCTGCGAAGAACAACCCGGCCTGCATCAATCCCTCGAACGATCCCGCCGACAGAACATTGCCGGAGCCGGCCATGTCCATCGCCCCGTGCCCCATTGCCGCGTGATCCATTGCAGCGGGATCCGCCGACGTGTGGTTGTGGTGGCCCAGCGACGTCGACATGAGCGCCCAGTGCACGGTGAGCATCGCGATACCGAAACCGGCGGTGACCGCATACTCGCGTACCCGGTGGCCGTTGCCCTTCCTGCACGTGAACGCCACGCACAGGCCGGACAGGACGAGCATCGACACAACCATGACGAGCATCGACGTGCCCGTCACGATCAGCAACACAACGTGCACGACGAAGCACAGAATCGCAACTGCTGCGAGGGCGGAATCGACTCCGGCCGAGCTTTTTTCGCGCCCGACCGGCGCGTTCACCGGAGGCCCGAGTGTCAGTGACATGACGCTTCTCCCGGCTGGTCCCCCGCAGTGCTCCCGCCGTGTGCACTCGACGAAGCAGGCACGTCCAGCGCCGGGTTCTTGTCGAAGAAGTTCACCGGTAGCAGATGGAATCCCACGACCTCGGTCGGCATGACGGGCCAGTCCTCGGCGCGCGGAATGTGTGTCACTCCCAAGGTGTGCCAGAGCACGACGTCCGTGTTGTCGGTCGCGCGATTTTCCGCAGTCCATCGGGGAAGACCGTCACCGGAGCGGCTCTGGTTCGGGAAATCACCCGAGGGGCGCATTTCTGCGGGCGAGTACGGCGTCACCCACATGTTGCGGGTGCCGAATCCGGCTCGCTTGGCGATCAGTGAGGGATCCTGCGCCAGCATCGTGGCCGACGACCAACCGGGCAGGAACTTGTAACTGACCGGATTGCCCCATGCGTTCTTCTTGGCGGTGTTCATGATCTGCCAACTGCGAGACGACTGCGTGTTGGTGTGGTCGTCACCGGTCAATTCGCGGTCGATGACCGTTTTCTTGACTCCGATTGCGTTGCCGTAGGGGTTGTCCGGACCGACCGGCACGCCGTAGGCATCGTTCTGTACGACGGTGTTCTGCCATCCGTCGATTTCGGTATCGAGCCGGAACGAGAACAGATGCTGGTGATAGCTGGAGACGATGTTCTTGGCGATACGGGTGCCGTGCGCAGAGGTCTCGCCTTCTTCGACCGAGCGGGTCTGCACGATCCCCAGCAACTTGACCTCCATCTGAATGGACGCGTCCTGGTAGAAGTTCCAGTAGAAGCCGTAGTGGTAGTTACCGACGGTGGCGATGAAGCTGACGACCAGGCGACGCGAACGACGCACGTCGACCTTGCCGGTCATCCAGTCGGTGTGCTTCCACAGGATGCCCGCATCCTCCTCGTGGATGCAGATTGCATTCTCGATAGTGGTCGGTTCACCGTTCTCGCCGGCGTTCTCCGCGTCCAGGTAGACGATCTCACCGAGGCAGTCACAGCCGAGTCGAAGCGAGTTGGCGAGCTTGCCGAGGCCGAACTCGCCTGCGTCGAATGCGCTGCGCCAGAAGTGCTCCTTGGACGGATCGCCGTAGGGTACGACCATTTCGCCCAGCGACGCGCGGTGCAGGACCGAGCGGTACTCGTCTCCGTCCAGGTACTCCACTGCATGCAGCACCAGGCCCTCGAGCGGATGCCAGTTGATCCGGAAGCGCCACTTCTGCCAGGTGAGCTCGCGGCCGTCGATCTTGAAGCCGACGCCCTCGGGCTGCGTGATGACGAGCGGGGCGACGTCCGAGCGCATCGGCTGGTTCGCGTCGGCCGTGTAGTTGGCCTGCTCGACGTTCATCGGACGAACACCGAAGTCGTGGACGTCGATGACCTTGTTCGCAACCAGGTCGACCACAGCGATGACACCCTCGATGGGGTGCGCGTATCCGTTGTCGTCGGGGAAATCGCGGTAGTAGGAGACAGAACCGGCCAGGCGTCGGCCGTCGACCGGGTAATCGAGCACACCGGGAACGGCCATGTTGCCGACGCCCCACGGATCGATCTGGACCTTGTCCATGTCCGTGATGCCGCGCAGCGCAAGCGCCTCGACGTACCGCGGATCCTGCTTGATCAGGTCGGGAGCGAGATCGAACTCCTCGAGCAGGACGGGTGCAGCCCCGTCGGTGATCACCGAAGACGACACGACGGCGTCGGCATCGAGATCGACGACGACATCGTGTGTGGTGCCGGATGCCCGATCGACCAACAGAACCCTTGCGCGACGGGCGATCTCGTGACCTTCACGGAGCAGTCGCTTGTCCGGCTCGTCGGTGTAGACCGCGGCGAACCCCGGCCTTTCTGCAATGGCCTCACGACGAACCACATCTGCGACGCGGCGAAACTCGTCGGATGTCAGGGAATCGAACAGCGGATGACGCACTGGTGTTCCTTTCATAGCATTCATCTGGTCGAGATCTCGAGTCGCCAGCGTGTGCTACCCACACAACCAGCGCGCGGTCGAGCGCGCAGCCCGATGTTTTGCTCAGCGGTCCTCGAGAGATTCCGGCTTCCTCTTCGCCACCTCCAGCTGGGCTTCAGCACAGTTCGGACTGCTGCGAGTGGTTCGCTCACCGAAACTGCACGAGCCTGCGATCGAGGGCCGAGGTGAACACTGGCAAATTCTGACCCGTAAGGAGTTCTGGTGACTGTCGATCCCGCACAACCATCCTGGAACCACCGAATCTTGGCCGCACTCTGCGACACCCTGGTTCCGCGAATCTCTCCGCCCCCAGCGGCGACGACCGAAGAACACGTGTTCTGGAGCACGAGTGCGTCCGACCTCGCGGTGGATCGGATTCTCGATTCCGTCCTTCCCCTCTGGGCCCCGCACGTACACATCCTCGTGGCACGGGTACTCGACAGACTCTCGGAATCGTTCGCGGACAGCCCGGCTCACCAACGTGCCGAGCAATGGCTGACGGTGCTCGCCGACCCGTCGACGCGTCCCGGTGCCTTGGTACTGCAGAGCACTGTGCTGGCAATGTTCTACACCGTGCCGGACGATGCCTCGAGCAATCCGACGTGGCCGGCACTCGGCTTCCCCGGTCCGTTGCTCGAACCGCCGACCGCAGTGCAATTTCCAAAGACCCTGACCGTGGCGGAACTATCCGAATCCGGCTCGACCACAGTGTCGGTCGACGCGGTGGTGGTGGGTTCCGGTGCGGGCGGCGGCGTAGTCGCGGCGCGTCTTGCTGCCGCGGGTATGAGGGTTCTCGTACTGGAGAAAGGTGCCTATCGGAACGAGCCCGATCTGCCTCAGCTGGAGGCGTTGTCGTTCCCGAACCTGTATCTCGGCGGCGGCTTCGTCTGGTCCACCGACGCCAGCGTCGGCCTGCTGGCGGGCTCGACCGTCGGTGGCGGAACCACGGTCAACTCCATGGCGTGCCTCCCGACACCCGAGTACGTACTGGCGGAGTGGGCCGAGGCGGGTATGGAGGGCGCGTCCACGGACGAATTCGGCCCCCACATCGAATCGGTGATGGCGCGGATAAACGCGGTGCCCGCCAACACCGTTCACAACAGCGTCAACCGAATTCTCAATCGTGGGCTCGACGCTGCCGGACTCAACCGAAAAACGTTGGCACGCAACGCACAAGACGACGACGCCCGCTTCTGCGGGGAGTGCAATGCCGGTTGCCTCGTAGGATGCAAACAATCCACGATGAAGACATTCCTTCAGGATGCCAGCGACTCGGGCGGCCAGCTGCTACCCAACTGCGACGTCCGGGAAATCAAGCACGCCGACGGTCGAGCAGTCGGCGTCCATGCGGTGGTGAGCACGCCCGACGGAGACCGCGACGTCGTCGTCGAGGCACCGATCGTCGTCGTGGCCGCGGGTGCGCTCGCCTCACCCGTGCTGCTGCAACGTTCCGGGTTGGGCGGGCCGAGCGTCGGTCGAAACCTGCACGTTCACCCCTCGTACTTCGTCAGCGGAGTCTACGACGAGGTCGTGAAGGGTTGGGCCGGGCAGATTCTCACCAGCGTCAGCCACGACTTCGAGCACGCGGAAGGCGAACACGGGTTCGTCGTGGAAGCCGCGCCCATGGGCCTCGGCTTCTGGACAGGTCTCACACCGTGGCACTCCGGTGAGCAACACAAGCAGGAGCAGTTGCGCCTCGAGCACGTCTCAGGGGTCTGGGGTTTCGTTCGCGATCACGGCTCCGGACGTGTGGACGGCGATGCACACGGAATGCCCGTCGTAACATGGGGTCTCGACGATCCAGTCGACCTGGCAGTGGTCCGTCGCGCACATCGGGAACTCGCGCGCATCCTCCGTGCGTCGGGTGCCAAGGAGATCTTCACGTTCCTTCCGTCCGACCCTCGTTGGCGTGAGGGCGAAGACTTCGATGCATTTCTCGATTCGCTCGGCAGCCTGGACGCCGCGGACATCCTGACGCTGTCCGCCCACCAGAGCGGCTCCTGCCCAACCGGTCTCGACCCCGAGACCTCGGTGGTCAACGGGCGCGGTCGCCTGCACGATTGTTCCGGAGTGTACGTCGCAGACGCAAGCGCACTACCCACTGCACCCGGGGTGAACCCGATGGTGTCGATCGAAGCCTACGCACGCCGCACCGCGGAATTCATCGTGCAGGAGTGGTATTCGGCTCAGCGGAATTCGGTTCAGCCATGATCTGAGCGGACTCCTCGGAGCGCGAAAAAGCTCGAACGCGGGTGTGTTTCCGATACACCAGCGTTCGAGCTTTTCGGTATCTGCTCAGGCGTCCTTGGGCGTGTGGGTGTCGAGAAAACCCAAGACCGCCGTGGCAACAGGTGCCGGGAGTTGCTCCACCATGGGAATGGTGCCGCCCTCGACGACCACGATGTCGACAGTCGATGCCTGAGCGAGACCGTCTCGAACGACACCGATATCGGGGAAGGAGAACGGGTCCGCGTCTCCGCCGAGAATGAGAACCGGAGCCATCACCAGACCGATGCGATCCTCCATGAGGTAGCGCGAACACGCGATGTGGCCCTCGGCCGGATCCACCCCGGGCGCAAGCGCATCACGGACGAAGCGATCGAGCAGGTCCGGACGATGCGGCGGGTAGTACGGCTCTCGCTGCCCCCACCACGTCGCGATATGGCCGCCGTGATCGTCGATTTCCGCGACGTCGACACCGGGGCCGTCGGCGTGGCCGGCGCGGTATTCGGGCCCGGTATACGACGGAGACGACAGAATCACGGACTTCACCCGCCCCGGTGCCGCACAGGCGACCTCCACCGCCACTACAGCGCCGGTGTGGTGACCCATGACCGAGAAGTGTCCGAGACCCAACGCGTCGGCCAGATGCAGCACACCCGACGCATACTGCTCGATCGTCTGCGGCCCTACAGGTTTGGCCGATTGACCGAACCCGTACATGTCCATGGCAATGATGCGACGGGACGGCGCGACGAGCGGCATCAGCTCGGCGAATTCGTCCCACGAACGCGGGGTCTGGTGCAGGCAGATCAACGGCACACCGTCGACCCCCGCCTCTGCATAGTGCAATTGACCGAGCGGGGTATCGGCGTAACCGAAGCGCACGAGGGTCGCAGCGTTGTGAAGCAAGGATTCAGTCGACAAGGGTTCGGCCCATGTTCGCATACGTATCCTTACGGTTCTTCCGTGCGTACAGCGCGACCCCGATCGCCACAACGATCGTCAAGAGGTGCAGCAGGGGCAGTCCGTTGATGATCGGCGAATCGGTACCGGTGATAGCCGGGAAGTTCGACAGTGCGAAATATGTGATCGTGCCGAAACCGATCAGCGCCAGCGCCGGCGCAACAGTGTGACCCCAGCCGAATCGACGCTGACGAGCGAAGAACACCAACACTGCCAGAGATGTCGTGGTGATCAGGACCATCAGACCGACTGCGCCGAAACCGGTCAGCGCGGACGTGAGAGTCGTCAAAGGGTCGAGGCCGGCGACGGCGAAGACTATGACGACCAGCGTTTCGATCACGTAGCTCGTCGAACCGGCAACCACCGGCGACTGATGGCGCGGGTGCAAGGACTGCATGGACCGCGGCAAGAAACCATCCCGGCCCAGTGCGAAAAGGTACCGAGAGGCGGCGTTGTGGAAAGCGAGCACTCCGGCAAAGCAACTCGTCACGATCAATGCCTCGAGAGTCGTCGTCCACGCCGGTCCGACGAACTCGTCACTGAGGTCGTAGACGAATGCGCCCGGGCTCGCCGCTGCTGCGGCGGTGGCACCACTCGAGCTGGCCAGGAAAGCCCAGGACGTCAGAACGAAGAAGACACCGATGCAGCCCATCGAGATGTACGTCGCACGAGGAACGGTGCGCTGCGGATCGCGTGCCTCCTCCGCGTAGATCGCTGTGCCTTCGAAGCCCTGGTAGCACGAGAACGCGAAGATCATCGCGACTCCGATGGCCCCGGGAACGAAAACCTGACTGGGGCTGAACGATTCCATCGGAAA
The DNA here is from genome assembly GCF_001426085.1 of Rhodococcus sp. Leaf278. Lineage (GTDB taxonomy): Bacteria > Actinomycetota > Actinomycetes > Mycobacteriales > Mycobacteriaceae > Rhodococcoides. The sequence continues at coordinate 69,313 of NZ_LMRR01000006.1, read as the reverse complement.
GCTGCCGATTCCGTTTCGAGCGATGATTGCGATGTCGAGTACCAGAATGACGACCAGCTCGACGACGAGAGCAACGCCGAGTACGCCCGCGGCAAGCGTGATCTTGCGGTAGCCGAGCAGAAACACGATCACAAGACCCACCAGGGTGTACGACCACCACGGAAGATCGATTCCGAGAATCTTGTTGACGCTACCGGAGGCGAAGAAACCCATCGCGCCGCTGGTGGCGCAGGCCAGCGCGATGTACGCACTGGTAGCAATGTATGCACCGGCCAAGCCGACAGGACGCCCCAGACCTCGCACGATGTAGGCGAAAAAGGCTCCCGCGTTCTGCACATAAGGAACCATCCGGGTGAAACCGACGGCGAACAGAAGCATGATCACCAGTACGAACACGTACATTCCGGGTGTACCTACACCTACCCCCAGCCCGATGGCAAGAGGCAGAATCGCAACCGCGCCTCCGGCGGGCGCGACCGTGGCCATGACCATGAACACGATGTGCGCGACATTGAGGCTTCCCTGCGCGAGCTCGGTCGAACCCTCAGCCGTGGATGCACTGTTCTGCGTACGTGGCACCATAGATTTCAACTCCTCCTGCGAACACAAAGGACGACGAGCGCCGTCGAATAGCGATCAGTGTGGAGAGATATTCATCTCGTCGCCACGCGAAAGGTCCACTCAGCGACACCGGGCCGACCTCGACCGACTCCGAACCTGCCGTGAGCTTGCAGTATCGACTATCTCGGACCGTCGGCGAGCGGTTCGCTGACCGGAATTACGCCACCACCGCTCACACACCTAGTCCGCAGGTGCGTGACGGCGTCTGTGCAGATCGCGAACGGTGTCGACGAACTCGGCGACCGGCCCGTCCACCACGATCCCGGGCACGATCTGCTCGATCGATGCCGGCGTGATGGCCAGCGGTGCCGCTCCGAATTCGTTCAGCCAGGTGAGCAACTGGGCGGTCGAGGTGGCGTACACGATGCGTCCGAGCCCGACGATCCCGTGGCTTGCTGCGCACATCACACAGTGTTCGCCGGAGGTGTAGACCGTCGACGACCGGCGTTCATCAGGAGCCAAGTTGGTGGCCGCCCATCGCGAGAGAGCGATCTCGGGGTGTTGCGTGGGATCGTGTCGGTCACCGACCCGGTTTCTGTCCTCGGCCAGCACTTCTCCGCTGCTCGACACCAGTACCGACCCGAACGGATCGTTGCCCGTATCAGCTGCCTCCGCCGCCAGATCCACGGCACGCGAGAGGAAAGTGCGGTCACTCGGGGAGATGCTCACAGCGCGCCAGCGCGAGCGTCGACCGTCGAATTGCTCACCGTTCGACCGTACCGCTCGGCCGTCCATCGGATTCATCCCGGATGAGGCCGGGTTCACCTAGTCTCGGCACCATGACCGTTGATCGCGTTGCGGTATCCGGTGGTGACCTCGTCGTCGAAACACACACCGGTACCAGTGAGCCCATCGTCGTGGTGCACGGAGTGTCCAGCCAACGCAGGCTGTGGGGCTGGCTACGAGCGAAATCACCACACCTCACACTGGTCGCACCAGACCTGCGCGGCAGAGGCGACAGCGTCGACGTCACGGGACAGTCGTCGTTAGCTCAGCACGCAGACGACCTGGACGCCGTCATGGACGCCCTCGGGCTCGACGCTGCGCACGTGTGTGGAATGTCGATGGGCGGCTTCGTGTCGGTGGAGTTCGCAGCTCGGTACCCATCCAGAGTGAAGAGCCTGATACTCGTCGACGGGGGCGTTCCGGTAGCACCGCCCGCCGGTCTCACCCGAGAGTCGGTGGCAGCGGTGTTCGCAGACAGGATCGCGCGAACTCGGCAGCGCTTCGACGCCGTCGAGGACTACGTCGACTTCCTGGTGTCGACGTCGCTGCCGCTACTGGACCGCGACAACCCACTCCTGCGTGCGTACGCCGAACACGACCTGGTGGACGGGTCGGTGCGGCTGTCGTCCGATGCTGTGGTCGCCGATGCCGAGGACGTGTTCTTCGGCGTTTCACGGTTCCGAGAACTGACGATGCCGATACGACTTCTGCACGCGCAGTGGAGCGTTGGAGCGAACTCGGCACCGATGTACTCGCCCGAGGATATCGAGAGGCACGCACTGACATCGACAACACCGATGATGGCACTCGACCATGCGGGCACGATCATGACTTCAGTGGGTGCCGCCGCTGTGGGAGCAAGAATCGACGAGGCACTGCGAAACGGGTGATCGAGCACGTGCCTCGGCGGAGGTGTACTCCGGCTCCTCGAGCGCAGTGAGAAGCACACAACCGCAGTCCGCAAGTCCGAAATGGAGCGGGCCGAGACCTCCGCATGTCCATTTCGTCAGCTGTGTCGTGGGTCTCGTGCGGCCACACTTACCCACGGCGAACGTCGCCCTACCTCGTCGAACATGGTCAGGAGAAAATCATGAGCGGTGCCCGTGCGGTTCGGGACGCACCCAACAGCGGGGTGCGGCTTCGATTCATCGACACCGCCGATCAGCGAATGCCGGTTGCCATCATGGAGTGGCAGCATCACGCTCCACCTCTCGCCGATCTGGTCGCACTGTTCGCCGATCTCGGGTTGAGTGTGGCAAACCACGAATCGGTGCACTCGGGTGACACCGACACCGACACCGACACCGACGCCGCTCCGGTTCACAGATTCGGGTTCATCGCTCATGAAAGTCATTGGTCTGCAGCAACTCCGAACCTGCTGCGAGATGCTTTCGAGGCCGCTGCGTCGGGCTACCTCGAGGTGGACGGTTTCACTCGTCTCATCGCATCGGCGTCCATCCCGTTCGTCGACGCCGTTCTGGTTCGCGCCGCAGCCCGCTATCTGGCGCAGGTCGGGTTGGAACTGTCCGAACCTACCGTGGTCTCGATCCTGCTGCGCCACAGAGAATTTGTTCGCGGCTTCTGCGCGCTCTTTCATGCACGATTCGATCCCGACCTGACCGAACGCGACCGCCGTATCGCTGCAGCCGAGAAAGTTCTCGACACCGCGATCGAGCGCACCTCGACACTGGACGAGGATCGCTTGTTGCGCGGACTGCAGTCATTTCTCTCGGCTGTGTTGCGCACCAACTGGTTTCGACACGATCGGACGGTCGGTGCCCCGTCCGCAGCGTTCAAGATCGACCCGGCACGACTGTCCCTGGCTGCGGCTGTCACTCCGTATCGCGAAATTTTCGTGCACTCGCCCATCGTCGAGGGAAGTCACGTTCGGAGCGGTGCGATATCTCGCGGGGGCCTGCGTCATTCGGACCGACACGACGACTTCCGTACCGAAGTACTCGACCTGATGAAAACACAACACGTCAAGAATTCACCGATCGTGCCGATGGGCGCGAAGGGCGCTTTCGTGGTTCGATCGGAGGCAACGCCAGAGGGCGTCCGCACTGCATACACCGGTTTCATAGAGGCTTTGCTCGACGTCACCGACAACGTCGTCGACGGCGCGGTGGTCCATCCGACCCGGACGGTGATTCGTGACGGCGACGATCCGTATCTGGTCGTCGCCGCGGACAAGGGAACTGCCCGATTCTCCGATCTCGCCAACAGCATTGCACTGCGCCGAGGATTCTGGCTCGGGGATGCGTTCGCATCGGGTGGCTCGGCGGGGTACGACCACAAGGCCATGGGAATCACCGCCCGTGGGGGGTGGGTGTCGGTACGACGCCATTTCGCCGAGAAAAGGGTCGATGTCGATACCGATGCATTCACCGTCGTCGGTATCGGAGACATGTCCGGTGATGTGTTCGGCAACGGCATGCTTCTGAGCCACGCCATCCGACTCGTCGGCGCGTTCGATCACCGACACATCTTCCTCGATCCGAACCCCGACCCCGAGGTGTCGTACCGCGAACGGGAGCGACTCGCGTCGATCCCAGGAAGCAGCTGGGCAGCGTACGACTCGAGCGCACTGTCCTCGGGCGGCGCGGTGTGGCCTCGGTCGGTCAAGTCCATCGAACTGTCACCGCAGATGCGAGAACGACTCGGAATCGACGTCAGCGCACTCTCCCCCAATGCACTCGTGAAGGCATTGCTCACCGCACCGGTGGATCTGCTGTGGAACGGAGGAATCGGCACCTACGTCAAGGCCTCCAGCGAGAGCCACTCCGACTCGGCCGATCCTGCCAACGATTCCGTTCGCGTGGATGCGTCCGCGCTGCGTTCTCGGGTGGTCGGCGAGGGCGGCAATCTCGGCCTCACGCAGCGTGCTCGCATCGAGTTCGCCCTCGCCGGGGGTTGCGTCAACGCCGACTTCATCGACAACGCCACGGGAGTCGCAACCTCCGATCGAGAGGTGAATCTGAAAATCGCGGTGGATGCGGCCGTCGCGGACGGCACGCTGTCCGTCGACGAGCGAAACAGAGCACTGTCCCGAGTGCAGGACGAGGTCGCCCAGTCGGTGCTGGCCGACACCGCGTCTCAGACCCTCGCGATCAGCCTCGCCGAGGCCCACGCCCCGTTTCTGCTCGGTCGCCACGAACGGCTGATCGACAACCTCGAACGCGACGCGGGAATCAGTCGAGTCGCCGCGGTCCTCCCCTCACCCACCGAGTTGCGGGCGCGACACCGCTCGGGGCAAGGATTGGTTCGGCCCGAGATCGCGGTGTTGTTGGCGCAATCGAAGAACCTGGTGGCCAGCGAACTGCTCGACTCTCCCCTGCTGGAAGACCCGGTGTTCGACGGGGTACTTGCCGAATATTTTCCAGAATCGATCCGCGTCCTGGTACCCCACCACATCCGCAGGCACCCGCTGGCGCGGGAGATCGTGGCGGTCGTCGTGACCGGACACATGATCGATCGCATCGGGCCCGGCATGATTCACCGGCTCGAGGAGAGGCTGGGAGTGGGCACGGCCGAGATCGCGGTCGCGTACGCCGTGGTGCGCCAGGTTTTCGACATCGACCACATGTGGGACGTCGTTTCCGATCTACCAGGAATCTCGCAGAACACCAGGCTCGCACTGCACTTCGGCATCCAGGACCTGATCGAGCGAACCACGTCGTGGCTGTTGCGACATCGCGACGAAGAATCGACGCCGCTCGAGACGATCGAACGCTTCACCGCACCTGTACGCGAACTTCGAGCCGGGTTACCGCCTCTGACCGGGGATCTCACCGTCGACCGAGGCACACTGCGCATTCTTTCCGAGGCATTCGCTGTGGCGACCACGGCTCGGTCCGTCGCTCGACCGGTCACCGACGTCGCGGACACTCATCTCGAATTCGGCCGGGTCGTGGGCCTGGACCGATTGGTGGAACGGTCCACCGTCGCCTCCGGCGGAGCCGATTACTGGGACGCGATGGCGGGCACCGTTCTGGTCGACGCGCTTCGAGAGCACTGGCACGAGATGACCGAACAGGTCCTGCGCGATGCGGCGCACACCGAATCCGCCACCGACGCCGTGGCCGCGTGGCAGTCTGAGCACACCATGTCCGCCGAACGCTTGGCCCAGATGATCGGTGAACTCCACAGCGTCGAAGAGCCGAGTAATTCGCAAGTCTGCGTGGTGAGCGCGGAGCTCTCGCTCGCCCTGTCTCGGTGCCGATGATCCGCAGGAGCGGAGCCTGCGGAGTGACCATTCGAGCAGGAGCGGAGCCTGCGGAGTGACCGATTTGCGCAATACCCCTAACTTTTCACTGAAACTAAGGAGCTGTGCCCATGCGCTTGGTCGTCGGATATCTCGCCACCCCCAGCGGTAAGGACGGTCTTACCCTCGGGGTGCAGCTCGCCCGGAGCCTGGGTGCTCAGCTCGACATCTGCATGGTTCTACCGCCGGACCGGACCGTTGCGTCGAGAGTCCCCGCGGAAACCGGCTACGAGGACGTCCTGGTCACACGAGCGCAGGGCTGGCTCGACGAGGCGAAATCGTTGGTGCCGTCCGACATCGAGGTCGCCGTGCATGCGAGTTTCAACGATTCGTTCGCCCAGGGACTGCTCGACGAGGTGGCTCGGCTGGGAGCCTCGGCCATCGTGGTGGGTGCGTCCGGAGACGGCCTGCTCGGACGGCATTCCGTCGGCTCGGTCTCGACCGAACTGCTCCATTCGGCGCACGTGCCGCTTGCCCTCGCGCCGCGCGGCACCCGGCACTCGACGGCCGTCGACATTCGTCAGGTGACCTGCGCACTCGGGACCAGGACGGGAGCGGACGTTCTGTTGCGAACCGCAGTACGAACCTGCGAAAGGATGCACACTCCGCTACGGCTGGTGTCCCTGGTTGCGCTCGATCCCCGCAACGATCTTCGCGATGCCCGCGACAGCTATGACAGCGCGCGTGAACGTGCCCTCGCGCACACACGCGCGCTGATGGACGAAGCGAAATCCACCTTGCCTGAGGACTTTCCGCTTTCGGTGACCATCGCGGACGGATCGTCGGTCGAGTCTGCGGTGCGGACACTCGACTGGCAGGACGGCGACCTGGTGATGGTCGGCTCGAGCCGCCTCGCTCAACCCCGCAGACTCTTCCTCGGATCGACGGCAGCGAAGATGCTTCGCGTCCTGCCCGTCCCCATGGTGGTAGTCCCCAAGCAGGAGTTCGAATCATGAATCCGTCGACGGAAGGCTCGAATATGGAGAACGCAAGCGGGCCCTCGACCGCTGCCGGTGGGGTCAGCGCCAAGGGGCTGGCAACCGGCACCGTCGGCACCTTCTCAGGTGCTGTGCTCGGAATCTCCTCTGTGGCACCGGGTTACACCCTGACCGCAAGCATCGGTCTGATCGTCGCTGCCGTAGGCCTGAAGATGCCGGCGATCCTGATCGCGGGTTTCGTTCCGATGTTCCTCACCGCGTACGCCTACCGCGAGCTCAACTCCGAGTCGCCCGACTGCGGCGCGTCGTTCACGTGGTCGACCAAGGCATTCGGACCCTACGTCGGGTGGATGTGTGGGTGGGGCATGGTGATTGCGACGATCATCGTGTTGTCCAACCTTGCGGCCATCGCTGTGCAATTCTTCTATCTGTTCATAGCGAAGTTGTTCGACACACCGTCGATCGCCGATCTACCCGGCAACAAGTTCGTCAACGTCGCTACGACGTTGGTGTTCATCGCTGCGGCCACCTGGATCGCCAGCAGAGGCATCACCACGAGCGAGAAACTGCAGATCGTCACGGTGGGCTTTCAGATGGTCCTTCTCGTCATCTTCGCCGTCGTCGCGCTGATTCATGTCGGTGCAGGCGACGCCCCGGGCGGACTGACATTCGACCTGGATTGGTTCAACCCGTTCACGGGTGTGGCGGTCGGCGCGTTCGTGATCGGACTCACCGGGTCGATTTTCGCATTCTGGGGTTGGGATACGTGCCTGACTCTCGGCGAGGAATCGAAGAACCCGAAGACGACGCCCGGCCGCGCCGGGTTGCTTTGCGTAGCAACCATTCTGCTCACGTATTTACTCGTCGCAGTGGCCGCCATGATGTACGCGGGAGTAGGCGAGGACGGCCTCGGCCTGGGCAACCCGGACAACGCCGAGAACGTCTTCGGCTCTCTGGCCGACCCAGTCCTCGGTAAATGGGGCGGGATGCTGCTGTTCCTGGCAGTTCTGGTGTCCTCGCTGGCGAGCCTGCAGACCACGTTCCTGCCGGCCGCTCGAACGATGCTGGCGATGGGTTCCTACGGCGCGTTCCCCAAGAAGTTCGCCGAGGTGTCACCTCGCTTCCTGGTTCCCTCCTTCGCGACCGTCGTCGCGGGGGTCGTCACCGCAGGGTTCTACACAGTGGTCACATTTCTGTCCGAGCGCACGCTGATCGATACCATTGCCGCGCTCGGCATCATGATCTGCTGGTACTACGGCATCACCGCGTTTGCCTGCATCTGGTACTTCCGGGGACGGCTGTTCGACAGCGTGCGCAATACCGTCTTCCGTTTCCTGTTTCCACTTCTCGGTGGCCTCATGCTGCTCGCCGTTTTCGTCGTATCGCTCGGCGAAAGCATGAATCCCGAGAACGCCAGCGGAGCGTCGATCGGCGGCATCGGACTCGTGTTCTTCCTCGGCTTCGGCATCCTCGTCTTCGGCGCTGTACTGATGATCGTCATGAGGTTCCGTAGTCCCGCATTCTTCGAGGGCCGAACACTGGACCGGAACACCTCCGCGTTGCGAGACGAGAGCGATTTGGCGGACAGGTAGTCGAGCGTCACGGACTTCGTTGCGAGTCGACTCTGCAACGCCGTGGTGACCACGTCGACGATGTCGTCGTTACCGACTGGAGGTCGGTGGTCACCACGGCCCGGGCGGAGAGGATGACACCGTCACAGGGTCGTCGTCCACGCCCGGAGCTGCGGGATCGCTCGGCTGAGGACGAGATGGGACCTATGTCGAAGTTTTACTTGCTGTACGGCCAGTAAGTGGTTACGGTGTGATCGACAACACTAATTCGAGCTTCTCGACCGTGTTGTCCCGAGCTGATGAAAGAGCCGAATCGGTGTCCACGTCCGCGCGAACCGTGCCTGCGCGCACACACGACACCGTCCACGCTTCGATGCACACCACCGTCCGACGAATGCTCCAGCAAAGGCGAAGATGAACACTGACAAATCGGAACCACCACTGAGCACCGCTCCGGCCGAGGCAACGACCGCGCCCATCAACCACCGCCGCCAGTTGTTCGGTGGGATACTGGGTCACGGAATCGAGTTCTTCGATTTCCTTGCCTACGCCTATCTAGCGGTCTACTTTTCCACCTCCTTCTTCCCGGAGTCGGATTCGCGGTTGCTGCCTTTGCTGCAGACATTCGGCGTGTTCGCCATCGGGTTCTTGGCCAGACCGGTCGCCGGTCTGGTGATCGGATTGTTCGCCGACCGCTTCGGCCGGCGTCGGGCGATGACCCTGACCATCTCGATGATGGCCGGCGGGAGCGTGATGATCGCTCTCAGTCCCACCTACGAACAGGTAGGAATTCTGGCTCCGGTCATTCTGGTCACAGCCCGGCTACTGCAGGGACTGAGCGCGGGCGGCGAGTACACCAGCGCCTCGGCCTTCATCGTCGAGTCTGCACCCAAGAACCGACGAGGGTTCTACTCCAGCTTCATGTTCGTCGCGTCCACCTCCGGCAAACTCTTCGCCTTGGGTTTCATCACTCTGCTCGTCACCGTTCTGGGAACGGAGACCATGACCGAGTGGGGATGGAGAATCCCATTCGCAGTGGGTGGACTGGGTGCCGTTGTCGCGTGGTGGATTCGGCGCACCACCGTCGAGACGTTGGACGTATCCTCCGAAAAGCAGAAATCCTCGCGGCCGCGACCATTCGATGCAATCCGGGCATATCCGAAACAGACTCTTCAGATCTTCTTCCTGACAACAGGTTTGGCGGTCGGACAATATTTCTGGGCGACCTATTTGACCGCCTATTTCGAGATCAAGAACGGTGCAGCGTCGTCGACGGCCTTGGTGGCCGGTATGATCTCGCTGGTCTTCTACCTCGCAATTCAGCCACTCGCGGGGCTGTTGTCCGACAGGATCGGCCGCAAACCCAGTCTGTACATCTACGGCATTTCCTCGATCGTGCTGACCATTCCGCTCTTGTCCATCGAGGGAACCAGCTTGGCAGTCCTGATACTCGTGCAAGCCACAGGAATGTTGATGCTCAGCTTTGCCACCTCCATCGGATCGGCAGTGATGGTCGAAATGTTCCCCGCTCGCGTGCGCGTCACCGGACTCGGATTCCCCTATTCACTGTCGATCGCTTTGTTCGGCGGTACGGTGCCCCTGATCGCTACCGCGCTCGAAGATGCCGGTCACTCCAACTACTTCGCGTGGTACGTCGTCGCCACCGCAGCAGTCAGTCTCGTCGCGGCATTCACACTGCGAGAGAGCCGCGATGTCGATATCGAGTCCGATGACCTGAGAGATACGCGAGCGGTGAACGTCGACCAGTAGCAACTGTCACCTCGACCCGCCTCCACCTCACGGTGAAGGCGGGTCGCCTGTTGTCTGCATCGGCGGGTGCCGATGCGCAATCGTTCAGCGCCATGGTCGTTCAGCGCCACAGTCGTTCAGCGTCACAGTGGGATTTCACTCAGCGGAGACATGCGAAAGGCCCGGGCCGGCAAGTGCCGACCCGGGCCTTCGGTGTTCCGGGCTTCGATCTACCGGTCGGTCCACCGTGCTGGACGCTTCTCCAGGAATGCCGCGATACCTTCGTGCCGGTCGGGGGACGACAAAGCCGGTTCTGCGATCGTGAATTGAGCATCGAACGCATCGGCTTCGGTCGCCCACGAATTCGAACGCCGCACAATCTCTTTGGTCGCCCGCACCGCACTCGGCCCGTTCGCCGCGATCGTGCGCGCCAGCACCATCGCGTCGTTCAGCGCTTTCCCAGGTTCGGCGACCGAACCGACCACTCCCCACTGGTGCATCTGCGACGCCGAGATCTTCTCGCCGGTCAGCGCCATTTCCATCGCTCGGTGGTACGGAATCCGCACGGGCATCCGTATCAGCCCCCCGCCCACTGCGACGAGGTTTCGACGCACTTCCGGCAAGCCGAAAACGGCGTCGTCGGCCGCCACGATGAGATCGCACGCGAGAGCGAGTTCCAGTCCGCCGGCCAGGGCATAGCCCTCGACCGCAGCGATCACGGGCTTCGCGATCGATGTTCGGGTGAAGTGGTTCTGCGCTTGCTGTCGCGAGGTGTACATCGGCTCACCGTCTTTGGCGGCCTTGAGGTCGCGTCCGGAACAGAACGATCCGCCGGCCCCGGTGAGGATCACGACCAGAACGGACGGGTCGGTGTCACACCTGCGCAGCGCCGCGTCGAGTTCCGTACGCAACTGCAGATTCAACGCATTCTTTGCCTCGGGCCGATTCAATGTCACCACTGCGACATCGCCGTCCACTCGGCTCAGTACTACTTCGTTCGTCACGATCGCGCCCCTCCTGGTCGGTGGTCGGGTGTGCGCGTGTGCATGCCGTCGGATGCATTCACAGCGCGAAGGAGTATCCGCCATTGACGGGAATCGTCTGACCGGTGACCCACGACGATGCGTCGGAGGCGAGCATGAGGACCATGTTCGCCGCGTCGTCCACCTCGCCTGGACGACGAATGATGTAGCGGCTCATCATTTTCTTCACCGCAGCCTCGTTCTCCATGCCCTTCTCCGTTCGTGGCGTTCGGGTTGCGGCGAGAGAAACACAATTTGCGGTGATGCCGAACCTTCCGAGGCTCGCGGCCAGAGAGCGAGTGAAGCCTGCGGTACCGGCTTTACCGGCGGCGTACGTTTCCCTGCCCGGCTCCCCGAAACGAGCCGCATCGGAAATCATGTTCACGATTCGGCCGTACCCGTGTTCGATCATCGCCGGAGCCACCGCGTGGCACACGTTGAGCGGCCCGTACAGGTTGGTTCCCAGATAGCCATGCCATTCGGTGGGCGTCTGCTCCCAGAACGGACGAGTCATCTCGTCGGTCGGATTGGGACCCGCGTTGCCCGCATTGTTGACGAGGATGTCGATGCTGCCGAACATCTGAAGTGACTGTGCAACTGCGTCGTTGACCGACTCCAGGTCCGACACGTCACCGGCGATCGCCAGTGCTTTCGCACCCGCCGCCTCGATCTCGGCTGCAACGGCCTCGGCACGGTCGAGCCGGTAGTCGTTGATCACAACAGCTCCGGCCCCGTGCTCCGCGAAATGCAGGGCTATCCGGCGGCCGACGCCCTGCCCTGCGCCGGTGACGAATGCGGTACGGCCCTTCAAAGCCAAAAGATCAGACATGCCAACTCCTTGTTTGCTGTACGGTCAGCAAGTATCTTAGATGGCGTAGGTCACAGATGTACAGAGGCGATCGTCTCGCACAGGAAAGGTTCTGCCATGGATTTCGAGCCGAACGAAGAGCAGCGCCAATTGCTGCGCAGCATCAGAGGTTTCATGCAATCGGAGGTCGAACCTCTGATCGCCGAGCACGAGCGTGCCAAGACGTTCCCCCATGACTTGTTGCCGCGCCTGACCGAGTTCGGTTACCTCGGTGGCTGGTTGCCGGAAAGCTTCGGAGGCATGGGAATCGACCACATCACCTGGGCGATGATGATGGAGGAACTCGGGTACACGTGGCCCTCGCTGCGCACCATGGTCAACATCACGAATGCACCGATGGAAAAACTCGCTCGAAGCGGTTCCGACGAACTCAAGGCTCGATATCTGACACCGTTGTTGGCCGGAGAGGCGAAAATCTTCAACGGACTCACCGAGCCGGATGTCGGTTCGGACGTGTCGAGTGTTCGCTTTCGCGCCGACCTCGACGGAGACCATTGGGTCCTGAGCGGCACCAAGATGTGGATCACCGGAGGGGCCTTCGCAGACTGGGGAACCGTGGTCGCCCGCACATTCAGCCCGACGTCCGACGGTGCCCTGTCGATGTTCCTGGTCGACAGAAGAGAATCGGCGTTCGAGGTCAGAGCGATCGACACCATGGTGTTGCGCTCGACAGGAACGGCCGAGCTGACCTTCGACAAGGTGCGGATTCCTCGCGGGAACCTCATCGGCACCGAAGGTGACGCGCTCCGATCCACTTTGGCCGGGCTTGCCGGGGCCCGTATCAACATTGCCATGGGTGCCGTCGGTGCCGCGCAGAAGGCGTACGACCTGTCGGTCGAATATGTCAAGGGCCGCAAACAATTCGGAAAGAGCATCGCATCGTTTCAGCTGGTGCAACAACACATCGTGCAGATGCGAATGAAAATCGACGCGGCCCGTTCGCTGTCCTACATGGCAGCAGCCGCGATGGACAACGGAAGGCCTGCGACACTCGAAGCGTCGCTGGCCAAGCTGTATGCGAGCGAAGTGGCCCACGAGGTGGCCAGCGCCGCAATGCAGGTGCACGGGGCGATCGGCTATTCCACCGAGTACCCGATCGAGCGCATCTTTCGGGACACCCGAGGAAGCAGCATTCCGGAAGGCACCACCGAAATTCAGACACTCATTGCCGGTCGAGAAATCCTCGGCGTCTCGGCTATTCGTTGAAGGACGTTCTGCTTCCATGACAACCAGTGATCTCACCCGTCTGTTCAATCCCGAGTCGATCGTGGTGGTCGGCGCGTCGGAAAAACCCGGAAGCCTCGGCAACTGGGTGGTGAAGAACCTCCTCGAACATTCCGACTTCGACGGGGCGCTGCACCTGGTGAACCCGAAGAGGAACGTGATCGAGGGGATCACCGCGCTTCCCGACGTAGCCTCGCTACCCGCACCCGTCGATGTGGCGATCGTCGCGGTCCCTGCCTCGCACGTCCTCGCAGCACTGGAAGAATGTGGCGGCAGAAACGTCTCGTTCGCCCTCGTGTTGACCTCGGGGTTCGCAGAAACGGGAGATTCCGGGACTGCAGACCAACACAAGATCGGTGACATCGCACGTCGGACCGGGATGCGAGTCATCGGCCCGAACTGCCCCGGGCTGTGCAATATAGTCGACAACATCGGAATGACGTTCTCGCCGTCCTTCCGTAACGACCGCAGCGTCGGACCGATCGGACTGGCAACCCACGGAGGGGGTCTGGGCCGAAACATGCTTCAGGCCGGAGCCAGAGGTGCAGGCGTCTCACTCTGGGCGTCCCTCGGCAACGCCGCTGATCTCGATGTTCCCGATGTCATCGAGTACTTCTCGAGCGACCCCCGCATCTCGGTCATCGCGACGTTGCTCGAAGGAATTGCCGACGGCCCCGCCTTGATTCGAGCACTACGCACAGCTGCCGCAGCAGCCAAACCCGTGGTGACTCTCAAGGTCGGACGATCGGATTACGGTGCCCGAGCGGTTCAGTCGCACACCGCAGCGATCGCAGGCTCTGCGGTGGTCAATTCAGCAGTCCTGCAACAACTCGGCGTGGTCGAGGTCGATGACACGGACGAGCTCATGGACGTCGCCTGGCTCTTGTCGAGAGCACAGCCTGCTCCGTCGACCCGGGTTGCGATCTGGGGCGCGTCGGGGGGCGCACTGTCTCTGTGCGCCGACCACGTGGGACAAGCCGGCCTGACACTTGCCGAGCTCCACGACGATACCGTCCACCGACTGACCGCCCTGCTCCCCAGCTTCGCTTCGACGGTCAACCCGGTCGACATCACCGCCGCTGCGATCGCCGACTCGTCGATCGAACAACGGAGTTTGGAGATCCTCGCCGAAGATCCAGGAGTCGACGTGATTCTGGCTCCCTTGGCGTTGGATTACGGCGAGCGCACCGCAGGGACCGCGCACAGCATTGCGGCGGTTCAGAAGCTGGTCGCCGTTCCGATCGTTCCCATCTGGATGAGCGACGTGCACGGCAAGGGATACGAGATCCTCGCCGACGCCGGGTTCTGTAGCCCACGGGGACTGTCGAAAGGGGTTCTCGCAGTTGCGCGGTGGGCCGAGTATGGGCGCTGGCGCGCTGCAGAGACCAGCTCGCCTGGTCCGGCTCCCCTCGCAGTGGAACCCGAGCGAGACGAACGCGAACTGTCGAACTCGGTCGCGACCGAACCGGAGGCGAAAGCGTGGCTCTCCGAGCACGGGGTCACCGTTCCTCGGGGGTTCACCGTGCACGACGACAAGGGCGTTCGTACTGCGATGAACGACCTTCGGGCACCCGTCGTCGCCAAGGTGGTGAGCACCGACCTGGCCCACAAAACGGACGTCGGCGGTGTCGTCGTCGGATTACAGGACGCCGAGTCTGCGTGCCGAGCGAGAGAGGACATCCTCGCCGCAGTCGCGGCCGAGGCTCCGGAAGCATCTGTTCGGGGCATTCTCATCGAGGAGATGATCACCGGCGATTCGGTGGAGATGATCGTGGGTGTGCACCGCGATCCCGTGTTCGGGCACCTCATCACCGTGGGTGCCGGTGGAGTATTCGTCGAATTGCTGAACGACACTGCTCGTCACCTTGTGCCTCTCGATCGCACCACGGCGTCGAAATTGATCGAGTCTCTGCGGATGTACCCGATTCTGACGGGGATTCGTGGCGGCGCAACCTACGACGTCGACGCGCTCGCCGACTTGCTGGTCTCGGTCTCCGATTGCGTGAGTGCCCATCGCAGCAGCATCGAAGAGATCGACCTCAATCCTGTCGTCGTGCGGCCTGCGGGTTCGTCGGGGCCGGGCGCGGTCGCACTGGACGCACTCGTGGTGACGACGACCTCGGCGAAAAGCCGGGCATGACAATGCCTCTGGACGGCGTTGTCGTCGTCGACTTCACGGAGTTGCTGCCCGGCCCCTTCCTGACGCAGGCGCTGGTGGACTTGGGAGCCAGGGTCATCAAGATCGAGCGCCCTGGCGGAGACAATGCCCGGCACCTCGGTGCGGGAGCATTCGCGGCGGTCAACCGCGGCAAAGAGATGCGGACTCTCGACCTGAAGTCCGACGCCGACGTCGAGGTTGCGTGGACCTTGTTGGCAGACGCGGACATCATGCTCGAGGGCTACCGCCCCGGGGTGATGGCGAAATTGGGTCTCGGACCGGACACTGTTCGCGCGCGGTTGCCACGGCTGGTCTATCTGTCGCTGTCGGGGTACGGGCAACTGGGGCCGCTCGCGCAGACCCCCGGCCACGACATCGACTACGCGGCCCGATCAGGAGTGCTGGCCCTGGCTGGGGAAGTCGGACGCGACCCCGCCTGGGGCCCCGGCGTTCCGGTGGGTGACCTCGCGGCAGCGACCTACGGCGTCGGCTCCGTTCTTGCCGGACTCGTCGCACGGGAGAGAACGGGTCAAGGATGCTACATCGATCTCGCTATCCGAGACTGCCTGGCACACTGGCTGAATCCTCGGCTGGGTGCGTTCGCGGGAGATCGAGTGGAGAGTCTCGCCGAGCAACGTGTGGCTGCCCTGGAGCGGCCCGCATACGGAGTGTTTCGCTGCAGCGACAATACACTGATCACGGTGGCAGCCATCGAGGACCACTTCTGGAGCAGACTGGTGGAGATCCTCATATCGGACGAATGGGCAGGTCCTCGATACGCCACGTTCTCGGCCCGGTCACTGTGCGCCGAAGAGATCAACGATGCTCTTGCACTGCACTTCTCGACAATGACGAGCACCGACGCGCTGCAGCTGCTGGCGAGATCGGGGGTGCCCTCGTCCCCGGTGCTCGCGCCCGGTGCTGCGGTCGAGTCGGTACGAGAGAGGAGCACCTCCCTGGTGGTCGACGACCCCACGGCCGGCCCGCTGGTCCGGTTTCCGGCGCTGTTCGATCATGGGACGCGCACCTGAAATCGGCCTATGCCGCTATACCGTCGACAAGCCCCAATATCGCGATGCGGGCAGCGTCGAGGTCGACGTCCTTCTGGTCGACGAGGAACTGCAGGGCCGACCCTCGCAGTACACCTTCGAGGACGACGGCGTAGCCGGCCGGATCGACGCTGTCTCGGATCGTTCCGTCTCGCTGACCTCGGGCAAGCAGTTCGCCGAATTCCGAACGCATCACCGCAAAGCTCTCCTGCACCGCTCGCCTGATCTCGGGCGCTTCACTGATCGACTCGGTGGCCAACACCAACATCGCTTGTGCAGGAATCGGATTGACTGCCAACCTGCCCAAGTACGAGCTCAACACGTTACGCAGTGCATCGATACCGGCGACGTCGTCGCCGATCAACTCTTCCGTATCAGCGTGATAGCGGTCCTGCACCGCGTGAATCACGCTCTCCATCAACGCCGACTTGGTTCCGAAGTGGTAACCGATGAGCCCTCGACTCACGCCGGCCTCTTGCTGGATGCGCGTGAACGTCGCGTTTCGGAAGCCCTCGTTGACGAGGATCGACAGGGTCGCATCGATCAACGCGGACCGAGCATTCGAGCTGCGTTCTTCCTGAGTCATCGAGCGTTTCCCGTTGTCTTTGCTTCGCGTGTCTGTGGTTGCCATCTCCAACAATCCTAAGGTCGTTCCGCCCCTCGCCCCGAGCCTGCCATGAAATCGCGTCGACTAGGTGCTCTCACGCATTGCAGTGGCGACATTCGCCATCGACGTGGCCGAAACCGGGGCAGATGGATACAGCGCAATCCGATTCCACACCCCGTCGACACGCTCGCGGAGAGCACCCGCCAGCTCGTGCTCGGGGGCAACGACGCCGATCGTGGTCGTGACCTCGTCGTCGATCAGCGATGTCATCACGTCCCATCGTCGGCAATCATCGGTCTTCGAGAGGCGGTGCAACTCTTCTCCGAGTGCGTCCCAGCCGTGCAATGCCAACACCGGTCTATATGCCGGGGTGCTGCCGTGAAAAGCGATCTGACGGCGCAAAGCCTGGACCGAAGCCTCGAACGCCTCATCGGAGGATCCCGTGGCAATGAGGATTCCGCCGCTGATTTCGTACGACTCGTCGGCGCGGGCACTCGCTCGCCGAGCCTCGAAGACCCTGGGTAGCAACACTTCCGACAGGTATCGACGGGTCGTGAACGGATGCACCAGCAGTCCATCACCAACTCTGCCTGCAACGCGCGTCATAGCCGGCCCGACAGCGGCCACCAAGATCTTCGGGGGACCGAAGGGCATGTCTCGTCGGAAAGTCGAGTTCATCAGCGTGTGTCGATAGAACTGTCCACGAAAGTCGAGCGTGTCACCGGTTTCCCAGCAAGCCCAGATTGCACGAACGGCGTCGACGAACTCCTCCATTCGGTGGGTCGGACGGCTCCACGGCATACCGAAGCGATGTTCGATGTGCGATCTGATCTGACTGCCCAGACCCAGGACGAACCGTCCTCGCGACAGGGTCGCCAGGTCTGCGGCCGCAATTGCCGTGCTCATGGGGTTGCGCGCGAACGCCACCGTCACCGCGCTGGTCAGCCTGATCTGCGATGTTGCCGTGCAGGCGACCGTGAGCTGTACCAGCGGATCGTGGCGCGCCTCGATGGCTTGAATGCCCGCATAGGGCACCTGTTCGGCGTACCTGCAGACAGATTGGAGCTCATCCTGATCGACCAGATCACCGAGGCGAAAGTCCACTGGTATGCCCATCGTTCGATCTTGTCATTTTACTTGCTGTCTGTACAGCAAGTTGCTAACTTGAAGTGGCGTGCCGGCCATCGTGGGGAAACGAATTGCCACCGAAGTTCGTTCCGGTCGCATGCGCACTTCGTTCTCTACCAACACTTCACCGAATTTCCTCGCGCAGAGAGAAGACTACGAATGCACACAGACGATCAGCCCCTGTCGGGAATGAAATGTCGTCTCTGCGGAACGATCTCCGTTCCCGTCCAGACCTTCGGTTGCGAGCGCTGCGGAAGCGTCTCACCCGACTTCATGCCCACAGCGCTGTCCGGAAACGGTCGGGTGCGGTCCGCGGTGACAGTCAGCGAACATCCCAACAAATCTCTGTCGACCCCGCTCGCCATCGGGACGGTAGTTCTGGACGAGGGAATTGCGGTGCGGTCTCGACTCGAACCGGACTGCCGCGCGGGCGACCGTGTCGAAGCACGGGCAGCACACGGCGCAGTGGTCTTCTGCAAGACGGAGGGCGAACAGTGAGTCGCGAGAATCTGAGTACCTTGCGCCCGGTGTACGTCGTCGGAATCGGCCTGCATCCATACCAGCGTAAGTCGGACACCAGCTTCGTCGATCTCGGTCTCACTGCAGTCCGAGCGGCTCTCGACGACGCCGGGGTGCCGTGGAGCTCCGTCGACGCTGCCTATACCGGAACGACGCGGATCGGAATGGCCGTCAGCCGACCGATCCTCCGTCATCTCGGAGTCACCGGAATTCCGATGACGCAGGTGGAGAACGCATCTGCGTCCGGTTCCTCGGCCTTCCGGTGTGCCATCCGCGATGTCGCGGCCGGCTTCGCCGACGTGGTTCTGGCTGCCGGGGTCGACAAGGTCGGCGCAAGCGTTCGGGCGGAAAGCCTCACCGGCGTAGCGTCCTTGGACGATGGGATCCTCACACCGCCGGTGCATTACGCACTTCTCGCAGAGGAATACCTCAGCACCCGCCGCGCCGACGTCTCCGACTTGGCCCGAGTGGCGGTGAAGAACCACAACAACGCGGCCAAGAACCCCTTCGCGCAACGGCAAACTGTACGAACTCTGGACGAGATACTCGAGGATCGCCCGATTGCCGGGGCACTGACACGGTTGCAATGCTGCCCCGTCGGTGAAGGTGCCTCCGCCGTGATCGTCGTATCCGAGGATGCGATCGATCGCCTCGAACTGGACAGAAGCAGAGCCGTTCGCGTTCTGGCGAGCGCCCAGCGATCGGAAGAGCTCTACGGTACGAAGAGCCACGACGTCGAATTGACGCGAGTGACCACGTCGGAGGCGCTGGCCGAGGCCGGCATCGGCGCTGACGATCTGGACGTCGTCGAACTGCACGATGCGTTCACGATCGAGGAACTTCAGTATGTCGAGGCGATGGGTATCTGCCCGGAGGGACAGGCTCCCGGTCGCCTGCGCGATGGTGAATTCGACATCGGTGGCGCAGTCGCTATCAGCCCGTCCGGCGGACTCCTGGGAATGGGCCACCCGGTCGGACCCACGGGCGTAGGGCAGATCGTCGAGATCACACGACAACTACGCGGTGAGGCGGGAGAACGCCAGCAACCGTCGGCGCAGTTCGGACTCGCCCATTTGGTCGGAATCGGCGCGGTGAGTATCGCTCACGTGTTGGGTGCACCGCGATAGGACCGAACCTGCAGTGCACAGGGTGGCATGGTCGAGTCGATGTTCGTTCGACCATGCCACGCAGCACCGAAAGATCTGCGTTTCGGTGACCTACTCGTGCCCGGCCACGGTGGCGACGTCCGGCCACGTGACCGGGCAGTGCCCGGCCACCAGTCGCGCGCCCTCGGCTGCCGCCATCTCGATCAACCGATCGTGTGAGAGCCGAACCAGCGGAGCATCTTCCGGTACTGCATGGGTCCCGACCAGACGGTCCTCGTCGATGCCTGCCTGCAGATCGATGGCGTCCATCGTGAAAATCCAGGTTCCGGATTTCGCCATCCGAACCCGATACGACATGTGGCCCGGCGTGTGCCCCGGCGTGGAGATCGCATCGATACCCGGTGCCAACTCCGCATCACCATCGAGGATGCGCCACTTGATGTTCGGGTTCGAGTAGTCCTCACGCAGGTAGGCGTCTGCGCGCCCGGCCTTGTCCATCGCGAACTCGAGTTCGCGCCGCTGGACGAATACTTCCACACCGGCCTCGGCGAGATGTCGCAGTCCTCCCGAGTGGTCGAGATGCAGGTGCGAGATTGCGGCGAAAGCAAGGTCGTTCGGTGAGAGACCATGAGCCGCTAGGGCATCGATGAGAGGATCACCGTCGGTCGGGAAGGTGGGCGGCGCGCACGGAGCATACGAGTCGTCCGGGTCGGGTCCGCGGAACCGTCGCGCATCGGTTCCGGTGTCGAGCAGGACCCAACCGATGGAGGTCCTGACGACAATGGCACACACCGGCTCGATGAGAACGCGGTCGGAGCCGCCCTCTATCGAAATGTGTTCCGGAATCTCGTCGAACGCCAACGTCAGACAGAACATGCGTTCACAGGTAGGGGTAGTCATCGGGCATCGTCCTCACGTGAATTTTCGAGGGCCGTTACCGTCTCCAGCCTCATGGCTTTCATTGAATTTCCGCCGGCGAAGTGGAACGTTCGACCAAGTTTTTCTGACCTTACACGCAATCAACGACTGTCATCCCGCCATCGCGCGATCCCGGCTATGGATCGAGCGTTCGACTTCAGCGCTGTCAGTCCGCCAGAGTTCGATAGACCGACTCAGGATGTTGCAGCAGCGCCCATTGCCCTTTCTCCTCGGCCAGCGCACACGCCGACTCCCATTCCTTGTCCGTGACGGTGTGACCGAGAACTGTGACGTAACTGCTCCGCGTGAGTATCGGAGACGACGATGTTCCGAAACCCTCTGCGAATCCGGTCATTCCACCGTTGTTGACCCACACATGGAAGGGAGCGCCGTGGGGAACGACCGCAGCGACATCACCCAGTATGTCTGCTGCCAAGCGATCGCAGGCTTCGACCGTGGCCGGTTGATCCTCGGTCGCGAGCTGGGGCATGATTTCGACTGCATACCCCGACTCGGTACCGATCCACGACCTCTGCGTGAAGACGGTGACGTCTACCGGCTCGAGCTCACTGGGCTCTTTGCCACACACACGCAGTCCGATCGAGTGCTTGGTGGCCTGCGCGATCGCGACGAAGGCGGCGTCCGAAACGGCTTCGGTCATTCGAGTTATCTCAACACGTGCCACAGTCGGCACCTTTCATGTCGGTGTCACCGGACGCAAGGTGCCAGTGACACAAGTGGGTATGGCTTCGAGTGGCATCCGAGTGCAGTGTCGGCTCGAAAGTCTGGTTCTGTTGCGTCCTAGCCTTTGTCGAGAGACTGCACCAGTCGCCGCAGCACTTCTTTGATCGTTCGAGCCTCCGCGGGGCGGAGTTCGTTCGGCAGGTGGTCGACCTCGAGACCGGCGAGCACCGCCAATATCAGCCGCGCGTCCGTCCTCGGGCTCGAGAAGTCCATGTTCTTCAGGACGGTCTGCAACTGAATGTTCAGCGTTGCCTGCCAGGCGGCAGATGCCCGCGCCAACGCGGGACGCCGCACACCCTCCACCGTGAATTCGTATTCGGCGAGAAGCTGGAAACGCTTGTGCGTCAGCCCTTCTATGACCAATTCGGCCAACCGATCGGCCAGATCATCCGTGGTCGGGCTGTTGCCGATACTAGCGATCGTCGAGGTGACACGCGCCGTTTCGCGCTGAATGTGACGGTCGAACGCTGCCTGAATCAGGTCGTCTTTTCCCGCGAAGTAGTAACCCACGGCTCCGAGCGGTATCCCCGCTCGCGCCGCAACCACTCGCATCGACAGACCGGCAATCCCCATTTCGCTGACCACCTCGAGAGCCGCGTCCACGATGGCGTTCTTCTTTGCGACGCCGCGGCGACTCGGCGGCATCTTGCTCAGCACATCGGGCAGGTCCGCGGAGCCGTTCTCGCCGTGTTCGGTGATCGCTACCCTCCCACTGTGGACGCGTTCATCGCGCCGGACAACCAGGCACCGACGTTGTCGCCGAGCTCGGACACAGAATAGCCGCCCTCGAGAATGGCGAGAACGGGTACGCCGACATCGGCGATGGCACGACCCATCTCGTGATAGTCGGCTCGAACGAGCGCGGCATCACCACCTGGATCCCCGCGGAAGGTGTCGAAGCCCAGGGACACGACGATGACGTCGGGAGTGAACGTCGAGATTGTCGACAGCGCACCGCCGAGGAGTGCGAGATATTCCGGACCTTCGATCGCTTCTGCGAACGGAAGATTGAGCGTGGTTCCGCGTCCGTGGCCAGAGCCCGCTTCTCCCGCGTACCCGGTGAAGTAGGGATAGCTGCGATCCGGGTGACCGTGCAGCGAGGCGTAGAGCACGTCTGCACGATCGTAGAAGATGGACTGCGTCCCGTTGCCGTGATGGAAGTCGACATCGAGGATGGCAATCTTGTCGGCACCGCCATTTCGCAACGCCTGCGCGCAGATCGCGGCGTTGTTCAGATAGCTCCCGCCTCCGAACGCGTCCGCCGACACGTGGTGTCCTGGCGGCCGACACAACGCCATCGCCAGTGGAGCGCCGTCGGCGACCCGACGCATCGCGGTCAGTGCCGTATTCACCGACCCGATCGCGGCATCGAAGGTACCCGGCCCGATACCGGTGATGGTGTCGAAGCAGTACTGCCCGAAGGCCCCGGCGTCCTGGGGCTTCTTCGCGGCGACGGTCGGAGCATGCAGACCCGGGTGGCTGAACGTGTCCGCGAATACCAACTCGACGTCGTCGTCCGGGACTTCGGCCGCCGTCCAAGCCTGATCGAGGAAGTCGACGAGTGCCGTATCGTGCACGCCTCGAATGCTTTCCAGTACAGCGATATCCATGTCCGGATCGGTCATCTCGACATTCGGGTCGGCGGCGAGGGCCCGGTGGATCGAGTCCATTCGTGCGACCGTGTCGAACGCCGGAATTGCTCGACCGCACTGCACCTCGACGGGCGGGGCGTGGCCTCGATGTCTCGGACTCGTCACGACGGGAATCGAATGGGCGGCAGTGGAAGTCATCGAGTCTCCGGGGATGTGGTGATTCAGCGGTTGACGGTGGTCGGCGTGACGGGTCGCGTGCGCGCAAGGACCAGGTAGACACCTGCGGTGACGACGAGCCCTGGAATCCAGGACACGTCGGCACCCCCGAGCGCCGCGCTGAACGATCCGGTGAACCATGCGCTCGTCATGAACGGAATCCCGGTGGCGACACCGGCGAAGTAGGCGATCAGGACTTTGAGGTTCAGGCCGTAATAGGTCCAACTGACGGGGTCACGCCAGTACGGGCCGGCCTTGGCATACATGGCGGACACGTTGTACGAGCCGTGCTGGACCACGTAGTAGTCGACCAGGTTCACCGCGCCCCACGGAGTGAGCAGCAGTAGGAGCACGGACAGGAACGCCTGGAGGTTCTGTGCGTAGCTCTGATACGCAATGGTTGCCGCGGCCGTCCCGAGAACGAACGTCGGCATCATCATCAACACCCGTGTGCGGAGCGACGCGGGTACGCGAACGAAGGTGGAGAGCCCGGTGACGAGATTGAGCATCCCGCCGTAGATGTTCAGAACATTGGTGACAGCAAGGCCGGCAGCGGTCGCTGCGAGGACGACCGAACCGAGCAGGCCCCCTCCGAGTGCTGCGTCGGCACTCTGAAAGATGTCTCCGAACCCGAATTTCGCGGTGAGCAACAGGCCCAATGCGCAGACCCCCGTGGCGGAGAGAAACACACCGGCTGCGGTCCAGCCGAAGATGGCAGGCCCCGAGGTGTCCTCGGGCAGATAACGGGAGTAGTCCGACACGAAAGGTGCATAGGTCAGAGCGAAGGTGACTGCGACACCGGTGCCGGTGAGGAAGGCTCCCACCGACACGTCCTGGGACGTGGTCACCGGAGCCCCATCGCGGAGGAAGGCCGCCACGATCACGATCAGAAGTATTGCGGTCAGCGGAATCTGAGCCCACCGACACACCGCATGAATCGCGTGATAGCCGACGACAGCGATCAGCAGACTGACCACTGCCACGATCGACATGGCAACCGGTAGGGCAAGTCCGGTTGAGGCTGCCAATGCCTGCCCACCGATGATGGTGACCGACGCAGTCAGTCCCGCGTACATCAAGAAGGCGGCGATCACCGGAATGAGAGCTCCGTTGTAGCCGAACTGTCCGCGACTCTGAATCAATTGTGGGATACCGAGTCTGGCCCCTTGCACGGAGTGCAGGGCCATCAGCGCCGTACCGATCACGTTACCGACCAGCGTGGCAATCAACGCTATCCAGAAGTTGGGGACGATCGTCAGGATGACCAGCCCGAACACGGCGTTGCCCACATTGAGGTTCGCGGAAAACCATACCGCGAAAAGGTCTCGGGCACTACCTGTTCGCTCCGTGGTGGGCACCGGGTCGATGTGATGGGTTTCGAGGGCCGACGCAATGTCGGCCGACTGTGTCATTCGCTGTTCCGATCGCCGCGCTCCTCGGCGATGGAATTTCCGCCGTCGACGACGAGAACCTGGCCGGTGATGTACGACGCCGATGCCGAGGCGAGAAAGGCGACGAGCGCTGCCACCTCGTCCGGTCGACCGGAACGGCCGAGGGGGCTGGCCGCTCCCATTGCATTTTCGTGTTCGGTAGCCGAGCCCGTTGCAATCCAGCCCGGGGCAACGATATTGGCGGTGATGCCGCGGTGCGCGTTGTCGATCGCGATCGACCGCGTCAACCCCACCAGTGCTGCCTTGGCCGCGTGATACGAAGCATCTCCCCCGTAGGCCATCACCGAACCGGACACGGACCCGATGTTCACGATTCGGCCGAACTGCTGTTGCAGCATGGGCTCGAGCGCGGCGCGGGTGACGAAGAAGTTGGTGTCGAGGTTCCGTGAGATCGCGGCGTGCCACTGATCGTCGGTGGTCAGTTCGGCCGGAGTCTGTTCTTCGCTGCCGGTGGTGGCGGTCATGCCCGCGTTGTTCACCAGAACGTCGACTCGGCCGAAATGTCCGACAGCCTCGTCCACCAGTCGCTTCGCCGTCGACGAGTCGGTGAGGTCACCGATGAAGCCGATGGCCTGCGCACCGGTGTCGGTCAACTCCGCGACGCGAAGGTCGATACGTGACGACGTCGCCGCGATGACGAGCGAATGCGTGGACGCCAATGCTCGGGCGCACGCAAAGCCGATGCCGTCGGGGCCACCTGCACCCGTCACCACGGCAACGGGCCTTGCAGCATCGACCGGAGTTGAAACCATCAGGAACTACCTCCATAAGTTGAACGATCGACCAAGATTAGCTCACGCAAGCCTCCGAATCTGTTTTTTCGCAACAAACTCGAGATCAACTACTCCGATCTCGGTCTTGCTATCTTGGTCGACCGTCTCAAATTGCTGGGCTCGCGTGGCGCGAGTAGCTCACGACGGACCCGGAGCCGTCCGAGCGCGGATCCGAGGTTGCGGTCATCGACCCGTCATCGCCTACCACCACGATGTTCGACTGACCCATCGCTTCGGTATGTGCCGGCACATGTCGAATGTCCAGGCCGGTTCGGTCGAGTGACGCGTATGCCGGTGCCGGCAATCCTGGTTCGACGGAGACGGATTCCGCTGTGTTGCCGTCG
Source organism: Rhodococcus sp. Leaf278 (assembly GCF_001426085.1). GTDB lineage: Bacteria > Actinomycetota > Actinomycetes > Mycobacteriales > Mycobacteriaceae > Rhodococcoides. The sequence goes on along the minus strand of NZ_LMRR01000006.1, from coordinate 43,725 downwards.
AACTGGATTCCGACGATCGACCGTGGTGCAGCGACGGCCATCTCGGGGCCCACGCCGCTCAGAATCCGAAGGAGCATCTGGGCGATGATCTGCGGCTGACCCTGACCACCCATTGTCGACAGGATGTGCCGGACAGAAGTGCCCTGCGTGGTCATCGTCGGCATCAGCGTGTGGGCCGGGCGTTTTCGGGGTCCGATCACATTGGGTGAAGATTCGTCGAGGGAGAAACTGGTGCCTCGGTTCTGGAACAGGACACCGGTCTCGGGATCGATGATTCCCGATCCGAAACCTCCGTACACGCTCTGGATGAGGGACACTGCGTATCCGTCACTGTCTGCGGTGGAAATACCGACCGTGTCGCCGTGCGGCACGGGCGCGGTGTGCTCGGACACCGTTCCCAGCGTCGAGGTTGCCCGCAGGTCAGCGTGCACCAACTCCTCGACGTCCACCACGCTGCACCGCGGATCCGCAAGGTACTTCGACCGTAGGTCGTTCGCGTGGTGGAAGATTCGCATCAGGGCCCCGAGATCGTCGCCCAGCGGATCGGTCGCACCGAGTTCGTCCAGGGCACGCAACGCGCGGAGCAGAACGAAACCGTGGGTATTGGGCGGACTCGTCGAGACGGTCAATCCACGAAACGGCACCGACACCGGTTCGGTCACTTCCGGGACGAATTCGGCGAAGTCGTCCTCGGCGAGGCAGGACCCCCGACTGCGGAGGAAGGCGACTGTCCGGCGGGCCAGTGTGCCCTCGTAGAAGCTCTGCGGACCTTCCCGTCTCAGCACGCGAAACGTTTCCGCAAGTGCGGGTTGCGCGAACAGTTCTCCGGCCGAAAGGTTACGCCCACCCGGCCGGAAGACCCGGTCGAAATCCGGCATTCCGAACAGGTCGGCATGTTCGGGGTCGACGATGTGGTCTGCCAGCGATGCCGACACCGGCACTCCGACTTCGGCTGCCTCTTCGGCATCCTCCAACAAGCGTTCCCACGGCAGGCGACCGCCCAACCCGCGCATGCTCTCCCAACCGCCCACTCCCCCGGGCACCGTGATCGTCTCGACGCCGCGGAACGGTAGGTACCCCGCGCTGTGTCGAGATCGCAGCGCTTGAACGTCCGTTCTCAGTGATGCCCATCCGGACGCGTTGATGCATCGGATGACGCCGTCCGGACTGCGCACGAGGGCGATAAGATCACCTCCCAGCGCCACGTTCTGCGGATACACGACCGTCAAGGTCGCGGCAGCAGCGATGGCTGCGTCGACTGCGCTGCCGCCATCGCGGAAGACCCGCTGAGCAGCTTCTGTCGCCGATGTGTGAGGTGTGGCTGCTGCTCCGGTGAAACGCCTGGTGGCAGTCGATTCCGACACGGCCTGGACACTCCTTGCTCGAGAGTTGATGAGTGACGACGACATTCGTTCAATCGATGGTCGACAGAAATGTCTTGGTGCGTTCGTGCACCGGGTTGGAGAACAGAGTCTCCGGTGGTGCGTCCTCGATGATGCGACCGGCGTCCATGACGACGATGCGGTCGGCGACGTCGCGCGCGAACCGCATTTCGTGCGTGACTATCACCATCGTCATGTTCTCCTGGGCAAGCTCACGCATGACTGTGAGTACCTCCCCGACCATCTCGACGTCGAGCGCGCTGGTCGGTTCGTCGAAGAGCATCACCTTCGGCCGCATGGCGAGTGCACGGGCGATGGCGACTCGCTGCTGCTGGCCGCCGGAGAGCTGGCTGGGACGCGATTGCGCCTTGTCCGCCAGGCCGACCCGCTCCAACAACGCCGTCGCTTCGTCGATCGCCGTTCGCTTGGGTGTACCGAGCACGCGCACCGGGGCGTTCCAGATGTTCTCGGCCGCGGTCATGTGGGGAAAGAGGTTGAAATGCTGAAATACGAAACCGATTTCTCTTCGGCGTCGGGCAAGTTCGCTGGTACCGACCTTCTTTCGGCTGGTGAGGTCGCGATGTCCGATGGACTCACCGTCGATCAAGATCTCCCCACCGTCGATCTGCTCGAGGTGGTTCAGGGACCGGAGGAGGGTGGTCTTTCCAGCACCGGACGGTCCGATCAACACCACCACTTGGCCCCGAAGAACATCGAGGGACACATCGTCGAGAACTCGGCGACCACCGAGTGTGCAGCAGGCGTTACGGACCCGAACGATGGGCCCGGCGTCCTCGGTCGTTATTGTCATGTCGATCTCCTCGTCTGTCGTGTTCACTCGCGCGAAGACAGGGCGGCGGCTGCTCCGCGCCGTGCCCCCAACAGCCGTTGGGTGATACTCACCGGTTGTTCGATACCCACCTGACGAGCCAGCCGGTTCTCGATCGCCGACTGAATGACCGTCCATACCGTCGTCAGTGCCAGGTAGTAGATAGCCACGACGATGAATATCTCGAACGTCTGGAACGTTGCGGAGCTGATGGATTGGGTGACCTGAAACATTTCGCTGACTCCGATGACGCTCAATATCGACGTCGTCTTCATCATTCCGTTGAAGGAGTTGCCCAACGGCGGAACCATGACACGCAGCGATTGCGGCACGATGACCCACCGCATGAGCTTTCCCGGTTTCATTCCCAAGGACGCGGCAGCCTCGAACTGTCCCTTGGGAACAGCATCGAGCCCAGCGCGCACGATCTCTGCGATGTAGGCGCTCTCGTTGATCATCAATCCCAGGATGGCGGCTTGCACGGCTGCCTTCACCGAAAGTCCCAGTAAGGAAACATCATCGAACTGATAAAGACCGACGGCCGCGAAGCCGGTGTAGATCAACACCAATTGGACCAACAACGGTGTTCCCCGGATGGCCCAGATGTAGATGCCGGCCAGCCAGCGCAGTGCCGCGAAACGGGATCGTCGCATGAGGGCAACCGCCAACCCGGTGATGATGGCCAGAATCATCGCCACCACGGAGATCGAGATGGTCAACACGAGACCGTCGAGAAATCGATCCGACGGTGTGAACAGGCTCTGCCAGAAGAACTGCCAATCGAATCTCATGTGTCGACCGCCGCTATTCCTGGATGCTCAGGTCGCCCTGGCCCCACTGGTCGATGATGCTCTCGTACGTCCCGTCGGCCTGCAGTGCACTCAACGACTCGGCGATGGCGTCGTGCAGTTCGTCGTTTCCTTTGAGCGTTGCAGCACCGATCTTGATGGTGCCGAACGGTTTTCCGGCTGCCTGGATCTGCGCCGCCGTTTTGGTCTCGTAGTAGCCGAGTGTCTCGGCAGCGTCCATGTAGGCATCCATCTGCCCGTTCTGCACCTGTTGGATGGACACGTCCGCCTTGCTGTTGCGGTTGATGTCCAGCGAGGGCTTGCCCTCGGTCAGGCACGTATCGGACTGCTCCTGGGCCAGCGCCTCCGCCGTGGTCCCCACGGCGACCATGACCTTCTTGCCGCACAGACTCTCGTCCATGCCGGTGATGTCGGCGGGATCGTCTTTGCTCACGGCGATTCCCGTGCCGGAGTAGAGATACGGCACGAAATCGACGATGGCCTCGCGCTCGGGTTTGATGTAGAGCGCGGCCATGATGACGTCACACTGTCTTGCCTGCAGGGTGGGAATCAGAGCGGGGAATCCGGCCTGCACGAATTGGGCCGTCAGACCCATCTGTGCCGCGAGGGCCTCCGCGAGTTCGACTTCGCTGCCGGTCAACTCCCCGTTTTCATCGAAGAAGACACTCGGCGGGGCACCGTCGTTCGCCGCGCACACCTTCAATGTGCCGGCCTCCTGCAGTGCGGGCGGCGCCACCTTCGGGGGACCCGAGGGGGCGTTCGCTTCTGCCGAGTCCGGCGACGAGCAGCCTGTGGCCAGCAGGGCAACGACACCGGCGCCGACGAAAAATGCGGTTTTGAACACGGTTCTTCCTCCAGATCGGGCGGGAACGAGAACTCCTGTCACCCGTCGTCTATCAGTCGATAGGGGGTGACTATCAAACGATAGGCCGACTCTGTGTCAACCGGGTTACGAATTGTGTCAATTGCGCGAAATTGGTCAGCGAGAGGTGCGTCGGTGTCGTCAGCCGACTGTTGCGCCCTCGAGTTCGTCCAGTCGACGACGCGTCGCTTCTCGTATCGCCGGCAGCGCAGACGGATTCACCAGTACTGCGCGCAGTACGAAATCGCCCGCCTGCAGCGGACGCGCATGGCGAACGGGCCCATTCGGCCCACCTTGTTCCCGCAACGTCTCGAACAACACTCCGTTGACAGCTCGCTGCACGAAACTCGGCTCCACGTCGACGAATTCACCGGACTGCTGACCGCCGACGATCAGCCCCTGCATCAGTTCGTGAAACAGGGCTATGCCCTCGCGCTCGGCTTCGAACTCGGGTTGCGTCAGAACGGCATCCTGATAGAGCCCGCGCGAGTCGAAGGTTTGCAACAGTGACACTCGAACATCTCCGGCGACCGTCAGGTGCAGCTTCTCCGCCCAGGTGCTGTCCTCGGCCAAACGGCACTGCAGGCGGTGGATCGCCGCGCCGAGATCCATCTCGACCAGTGCGCGAAAGACTGCGTGTTTGGCCTCGAAGTGATGAAAGAGCGACGGCTGACGAATGTGCACGGCCTCGGCGATGTCACGCGTGGACGTACCGAAGTAGCCGCGCTGCGCGAACAGCGAGGCCGCCGCCAACAGGATCCTTCCACGCGTGGACGACCATTCCACCGCGGCTGGTCGCCACTCGCCTCCGTACGTCACGCGATCAACCTTTGCCTTCGACGGCGTGCACGTCAAACCCAGCGTCCGATGGTGATCGGGGCCGGGCAGCCTCAGCGGAGCCGCGCGCAGACCATGGCGATCACACCCGGTCGTCCTCCGCGGCGTCGAGCAGCAGCAGATGCGTAGCACCGCGGGGCCGGAGGTACGCGAAGTAGTACGCGTATCCCGCGGCGACGACGCCCAGTGCGATACCCAGACTCAACCATTGCTCCGGATCCATCACCCCGATCACGACGACACCGACGATCACGGCCAGCGCCACCAGTGCCGGCAACGGCCACAACGGCATTCGGAACAGGTCCGGGTGCTCCAGGCCTCGTTGCCGACGTACGACGAGAGCCGACAGCGCGATGAAGGCGAATCCGACGACCACTGTGGATCCTGTCGCGTTGAACAACAGCGTCGACGGCATCAGGCAGCAGGCACCCGAGATCACCCCCATCACGATCGTTGCCACTCGCGGCATACTGACGGACCCGGAGACACGGGAAAGCGGCTTTGCCAATACAGCAGGCAGCGCCTGGTCACGGGCAGCTGCGAACAGCAGCCGACCGGCCTGCAAACCGAGAGCGATGTTGGCGTTCAGGATTGCCAAAGCCATTGTCAGCAGCACGAATACGGCGACGGCATGACCGGCTCGTTGCTCGAGGAATTCCTGGACCGGCAGGTCCGAACCGACGAGACCTTCTATCGAGTCCGCTCCCAGCATCACCGATACGAGTGGCACCAGCTCCACCACCACCGTGATCAACGCGGAATACAACACCGCCCGTGCGACGTTCCGCCGCGGGTTCCTGGTCTCCTCGGCGAAATACACTGCGCCGCCGTATCCGAACTGAGACAGCACTCCCTGCGTGACGACGAGCACCAGACCCGCGATGCCGATGGGGGCAAGAGCCCCGCTCGAGTCCAGCGCCTGCGGGTTCAGAAGATCGGTGACCGGGCGTTCGATGTGCACCAGGCCCAAGGCGGTGAGCAAAACCAACGATGCCATCTCGACGAACAGAAACGACCCCGTGACCCACGCGTTGGTACGAATGTTCAGGCAGGCCACCACAGTTGCGATGAGTGTGACGATCAGTGCTGTGACGAGTGGATCGGCTCCGGCGATCGCGACGCCGAGGTAGTCGGCGACGCCGAGTGCGAATATGGCCTGCGCCAACGGAAGACCGACGAGCCCGAGGAAGAAGACTGCAACCCCCGACGCCGGACCCAGTGTTCTACTGACCATCGCATAGTCACCACCGGCGACAGGGTGCCGAGAACCGAGCTCGGCGTAGCACAATGCGATGAGGAGGCTGATGACGCCACCGATGAGAAATCCCCAGAACACCCCGGTTCCGTACGCCGTCAGCGCGGCTCCACCGAGGATGAACACGCTCGCCGCAGGCGAAATCGACGAGAGGGTGAGCATGACGTTGCCGCTGACGCCCAAGGAACGCGCCAGTTCCTTGTCGTAGGTGCCCGGCACGCCGACGGGCGGACCGGAGCGCGCATCGGCTGCAAGTGAACGATGGGGAGTTTCGGGCATGACACGGCCTGCTTCCTGGAGTGTGAAGCCGAGAGATTCTTTGACTTAAGTGTCAAAGAATTCTTAGGAGATTGGCACGCGCGCTCGGTACTGTCAACAGGTGGCACGCCAGCGGAACCAGATGGCCAGGCGCAATGCGCTGATAGAAGCGACCTACGCAGCGGGTCGCGAGCACGGACTGCGCGCCCTGTCCTTGACCGATGTGGCCAAGCAGGCCGGCTTGACTCGCGGTGCCGTGCTCTATTACTACGACGACCTCGACTCGTTACTGGTCGAGGCTCATGCTGCCGGTGTCTCCCGGTTCTGCGACGAGCGCGACGAACTGGTTGCGTCGACGAAGGATCCGCGTCGCCAATTGGACATCGCCATCGACGCCGGATTGCCGACCGGGCCCGACGACGCCCTGATGCGCCTGCTGTTCGAGCTCGACGTACTCGCCGGCAACTCTGCGCTGCACGAGAAACTGGTACAGGAACTCGACAGCCGTCAGGCCGCGACGTACCGAAACATCATTTCCGCGGGCGAGCGCGAGGGAGTGTTCACGCCGACCCCGAGCGGCGACCTCGTGACGAAGACCATGGTCGCCCTCGAGGACGGATACGGCCTGCACATCGTGGCCGACCACATCACCACTCATGACGTCGCGGCCGACGGAATGCGTTCGATCGCAGCACAATTGGGATGCCCGACGATCCGAGACTGACCTACTCTCGGTCCTTCGCGGCGAGCGCCTCCAACGCGTCGAGGTACATTTCGACCTGCTTGGCGAACACCTCTTCGTAATTCATCAGTGCCAGTTCGGCTTTGGCTTCCTCTGCATAGGGGAACTTCTCGGGATGCTTCGGGGCGTACACCTGCACCCACCCGTCCTCCTTTTCGCGCGGGTCCGACGCACTGAGCCGAGCGCCCTCGGCACTGGCCGAACCGAGAACCAGATTCGCGAAGACCTGATACTGGATGACGGCGGCACGCCCTCGCAATCCGGCCATGTGCATCGCCCGCAACACCCATTCGACGGCCCTCAGTTCGTTCGGGCCGTTGGTGACGAGAGAGAACGTGGCAGCGGCCGCCGCCGGGTGCGCGGTCGTTGTCAGCCACGCGCGCCAGGCAAGATCTTCGAGATCCGCACGCCAGATGTCGGTCGGCTCGTAACCGTCCAAAGACAGCTCGTCGAGGTGATCGGCCACGGCGATGAGAAGGTCGTACCGACTCGCGAAATGCCGGTACACCGCAGTAGGTGAGGACTTCAACTCGTCACCCAAGCGCGAGAACTTCAGCGCCGGCTCGCCTTCCGTGTCCAGAATCGTCAGCGCCGCGGCAACAATTTCTTCCTGCGACAGCGATCCCCTCTTGCGGCGTTTGCGTACGTCCGAACTCATCGGCACATCCCTTCGCGCCCGACGCGTCGAGCGCGTCCGAGCGTGTTTCCGTCTTGTTCCGACGACATTTCTTTTAGTGAATGCCATTGACTATTGCAGTGACTATGACCATAGTCACTGCAACACCAAAACGATACGACCCGAGATTGGACGAGCGATGGACGCCCCCACGGCACCCGAGCTGCGATTCGCATTCCGCATCGTCGCCGACACCGGCCCCTATCTGCCCCTCGAACAACGAGCCGCCGAGCTGCTCGAGTTCATTCCCATCACCGGCGGGACCATGGAAGGCGACGTTTCGGGAACGATCATTCCCGGCGGTGGTGACTGGTGCCTGACTCGCGCGGACGACGCATACCAGGTCGAGGCGCGCTATCTGATTCGCACCGATCAGGACGAGATCGTCGACGTGGTCAACCTCGGGATCGTCCGCCACCTGGCCGGTGAGTCCGGCGAAGAGATGGGCTACTTCCAGTCCACTCCCCGGTTCCGTACGACGGCATCGCGACTTCAGTGGCTCACGCGTTCGGTTTTCGTGGGCCGTGCAGTATCCGACGCGACCGGCACGACGATCGACGTCTTCGAAGTTCTGGCCTGATCGACTCCGCTCACTGCCACCCGCATTCGCCCGAGAGGCACCCAGATGTCAACACGACATTCACGCACGGTCGCGATCGCACTCACTGCCGCATGCGCGCTCATCACGACAGCATGCGTCGGCGGGAGCAGTCCCGTATCCGCAGACACGATTCGAACGACGATCGATCCTCCGTCGACGTTCGATCCCACCAAGACTCTGTCACTTCCCGACAATCTGCTCGCACGCACGTCCTACGACACACTGGTCCGCCGAGACGACGGCGGCTTGATCGCCGGTCTGGCAACCGACTGGACGGCGACACCCACGCAGGCGGTGCTGACGATCCGAAAGGGCGCAACCTGTTCCGACGGAACCGACATCACTCCCGGGGTCGTCAAGGATTCGCTCGACTACTTCGCGCGTCCGGACTCCGGTTCGACCGTCCCCGGTCAGGTCTTCGGCGGAACACCGCCGACGATCACCGCCGACGACAACGCCGGCACCGTCGTCATCGACCTCGGTGCGCCCTGGCCCGACCTGATGACCGGATTGAGCATTTCCTCGACCGGAATCATCTGTCCTGCAGGACTTGCCGATCCCGAGGGCCTCGGTGCCGGCACCGCGAAAGGCAGCGAGTCCGGACCGTACGTTCTGGAGTCCTACCAGCCGGGCGTGAAGTACACCTTCACTCTGCGCGAGAACTACGACGCCTGGCCGACATGGGCAACACCGGTAGACGGCACGCCGGCAAAAACACTGGAGTACTTCGTATCTCAGGACTCCACCGCTACGGCAAACCTGGTGATGAGTGAACAGCTCGACATCGCGAAGATTCAAGCCACGACGATGGAACGTTTCGACGGTATGGACGGGTACCGGGTATCGGTCAATCGCTTCTCCGACTTCTACCTCGTGTTCAACGAGCGACCCGGCAGTGTTCTGGCCGACCCAGCCCTCCGACGGGGCGTCGCGCAGGCGATCGATCGCAGCATGCTCGAAAAGGTGACGTCTGCAGGAACGGGTGAGATCGCGACCTCGCTCGCATCGAACCTGACCCCCTGCGTTCCCACCGCAGACACCACGTTTCCCGAGCAGGACGCCGACGCTGCCTCGAAGGCCCTCGACGGTCTGAACATCCGCTTCATCGGCCCGTCCATTGCCGGACCCGCCGGTGCCGGCAACGAGTACATCGCCGAGGCGTTGCGGGCTGCGGGCGCGCAGGTCACGATTCAGAACACCGACGTCGGAAGCTGGATCGGCACGGTCTTCGGTGAGCCGGACGCGTGGGACCTCACGTTGTTCGCGGACCTCAACTTCCTCGGTTCGCTGACCAGTCCGTTGGGCAGCTTCGTCGGACCGACGATCCAGGAGGGCGGCGGAAACGTCGGCGGGGTAACGAACGACGCCGCGGACGAAGCCTTCGCCGCCTCACTGACTGCATCCTCGCCGGAGGAACGCTGCAGCTACCTCAACTCTGCGGTCTCGGCACTGGTCGACGATGTCGATGCACTCCCACTGATCAACGACGCCTTCATCTATGTCCAGCGACCCGGCTTCACCGTGCAGATGCGCGGCGGCTCGCTCGACGACCCGATCTTTCGCATCACAGGATGAGCCCCTCTCGCGAACCGAACCCTCAGGAGCAGACATGACCGAACGATGGAACTGCGCGTCCACTCGGACGACACACCACGACGACTCAGTGGTCGACCCCGTGACGGCCACATCTCGGTGGCAGAACGAGCGCGTGCCGCTGGCTTACAGAAGAGGAATTCGCTGATGTCCGTGGCCGAACTGACGGTCCCGACCGGCGCACCCACGGTCGGCTTCGGTCGCCGTATCGCTCAGAACTCGTGGAGTGGCTTTGCACTTCGCCGATTGGGAGGACTCGTACTCTCGCTGGCGTTGCTGGTCGTACTGACATTCCTCATCGTGCCCCTCATCCCCGGCGATCCCGCACTCGCCATCCTGGGGCCGGACGCCCGGCCGGACGCGATTGCGGCGGTGCGCGAACGGCTCAATCTCGACCTTCCGCTGTGGGGCCAGTTCGAGCTCTACATCCGGGGCCTGTTCTCTTTCGATCTGGGCGATAGCTTCCGGTATTCGACACCCGTCACGGAGACGATCGCAACGAAACTTCCGTACACCGCGACACTGGCATTCGGCTCGATAGCAGTGGTCATCCTCGTTGCGATTCCACTCGGCATGACGATCGGTGTTCTCACCCGTGGTGGGCGCAAACCTGCACTCGCAACCGGATTCGGAGCTGTTGCAGGCTTTTTCGCGTCCTTCCCGGCCTATGTGGCCGGGACCATCCTGGTCATCGTCTTTGCCATCTGGCTCAGGATACTTCCGGCGGGCGGGGTGTCGTCCACAGGATCCTTCATCCTTCCCATTGCAGCTCTCGCTACGGGCCCCGCGTTCGCGGTGGCACGGGTCGTCCGGCAGGAGACTTTCGAGGTCTTGCAGCAGGACTACGTGCGCACCGCACGCGGGCGTCGAATCACCTCGGCCCGTCTCTATCTGCGCCATGCCTTGCCGAATTTGATGGCGTCGACGCTGACGCTCACGGGCCTGATCCTCGCCGGGCTCCTCGGCGGGGCAGTCATCATCGAAACCGTGTTCAGCCTGCCCGGGCTCGGTTTGGAGGTGGTTCAGGCGATCATCTACCGCGACTACCCGGTCATTCAGGGCATCGTCCTGACCATCGGAACCATCGCGATCGTCATCAACTTGGTGATCGACGTCCTTCTGGGTCTCATCGACCCCCGAACCCTGGGTGGGCCGACCAATGGCTGAACAACACCGCCGCATGCCGGCACCGCTGATCGCAGGCTTGGTCATGCTGGCAATTCTCGTCCTCACCGCAATCTTTGCGCCGATCTTCCTCAGCAGCGCGGCCAACACACTCACTACCGATACTCGCGCAACACCCTCCGCGGAGCACTGGTTCGGCACCGACGACCTCGGCCGCGACATCCTGGCCCGCTCTCTGGTCGCCGCGCGTCTGACGCTGATCATGGCGGCAGCCGCGACCGCGATGGCGGTTGTGGCGGGAGTGCTTGTCGGAGCACTGGTCTGGCTCGCTCCACGGCGGCTCAGGGAAGCGGTTCTGCGAATCATCGACTCCACCGTGGCATTTCCCTCGATCATCCTTGCTCTGGTGATTGCTGCCATCCTCGGACCCGCTACGTCGTCGGCGATCATCGCAATCGGCGTCGCCGGTATCCCGGGGTTCGCCCGAATCACCTCGAACATGACCGCTTCGGTTGCCCAGAAGGACTTCGTCGGAACGGCTCGACTGCTGGGTGTGCCGGGATGGATGCTGTTCGTCAGGCACTTGCTGCCCAACATCGGCGGTCCGTTGCTCGTCCTCATCGCGTCCAGCTTTGCGTTGTCGCTCCTCGACATCTCGAGCCTGTCCTTCGTCGGTCTCGGCGTGCAGAGCCCCGATTACGACTGGGGCAGATTGCTCAACGAGGGTCTGCCGGCAATCTATTCGCAGCCCATGGCCGTCGCTGCACCTGCCGCGATGCTGATCTTCGCCGGAGTTGCCGCGATGCTGACCGGCGACGGTCTGGCCGCTCGCATCGATCCGTGGGGTCGTCAGCCTCGGTTGACGCGAAAGTCGCAGCCGACGGCAGCTCCGTCTCTCTCCCCCGCTGCCTTGGTCGAGGTTCGTGATCTCAAGGTCACGGCTGCGAACGGAAAACAGCTGGTGAAGGGTATCGACTTCGACATTGCACCCGGCGAGATCCTCGGACTGGTCGGCGAATCGGGCTCCGGTAAGTCGATGACGGCCATGAGCCTGGCACGCCTGCACCCGGACAGTGTTGCGGTGGACGTCGGTCTCATGCGACTGGGCGAGCTCGATCTGCGCTCCTGCAAGGAGCAGAGCCGCTTGGCCAAAGAGATCGGACTGGTCTACCAGGACCCGGGCTCGACGTTCAATCCTGCTCTGCGGCTCGGTGTTCAGCTCACCGAGGTCGCGAAGGTGCACCTCGGGATGTCTCGCACGAGGGCGAACGAAACACTGGTCGAGGCACTGCGAGCCATGCGGATCAAGAAGCCGGAGGAACGCATGACCCAGCATCCCTACCAGCTGTCCGGAGGAATGCTGCAACGCGCCATCATCGCTTCGTCGTTGGTCACCAACCCGAAGCTCATCATTGCCGACGAGCCCACGACCGCACTCGACGTGACCGTTCAGGCGGAGGTTCTACGCCAGCTCAAGCAGATCAACTCCAGCGAGGGCACCGCCATCCTGTTCATTTCGCACGACATCGGCGTGGTCGAGGCCTTCTGCGATCGGGTTCTGGTCATGCAGCACGGCGAGATCGTCGAGCGACTCACCGGTGCTCAGCTGGCCGCTCGCGATGTACAACATCCATACACAGCAGCACTTCTCGCCGCAACGCCCACGATCTCACTCCCCACCCTCGCAGAGGAGGTCTCGCGATGACCACGAGCGACAACCCCATTCTCGAGGTGCGCGGACTCGACGTCACGCTCGGCCATCGATCGAAGGCGGCGAAAATACTCAACGGGATAGACCTGACCCTTCATCGCGGGTCGACGGTTGCTCTGGTCGGCGAGTCGGGATCCGGCAAATCCACTATCGCCAAGACCATCATCGGAATTCACCAGGCCGACCGAGGATCGATCCGATTGGCCGGGACCGAGTTGGTCGGTGCCGGTCGCCGAACCCGTCGATCGGTGAGACGTCGAATTCAGCTCGTTCCGCAGAACCCGTATTCGTCTCTGGATCCACGTCGAACCATCGGGCAGACGTTGGCCGAGGCCATCGATCCGGCGCTGGCGCGGGTCGGGCCCAATCGCGAGCGCATCTCCTCTGCGCTGGCCATGGTGGCACTCGACGACTCGGCCATCACGCGCTATCCGCACGAGTTCTCGGGCGGCCAGCGCCAACGCATCGCCCTGGCTCGTGCGCTTGCCACCGATCCCGAGGTGGTGATCGCAGACGAGATCACCTCGGCCCTCGACGTCTCGACTCAGGCCGAGATTCTCGACCTACTGGCCCGGTTGCGTCAGGAACTTCACTTGACCGTTCTTTTCATCTCGCACAACCTCGCCGTCGTCAGCCAGATCTGCGACGACATCGTCGTGTTGCTCGGTGGCGATGTCGTCGAATCCGGCCCGGTTGCCCAGGTATTCGCCGATCCACAGTCCGAATACACACGCACACTGATCGATTCGGTTCCCGGTGGCCCGGCCTTCGGCCTCGCCCTCGCGGCACCTGCGCCACTCGGCTCCCCGTCCCACTCCACAGGAGGCACAGCATGACTCAGGCACACCCCGATCTCTGGACGCTCGACGCCCGCGAGATCGCCCGACTCGTTCGTTCTCGCGCCGTGACCGCACGCGAGGTCATCGATACACATCTCGACCGCATCTCCGAGGTCAACGATCACCTGGGTGCTCTCACCGTCGTATTTCACGATCGCGCACGCGAACTTGCGGACTCCATCGATCGCCGAATCGCCGACGGTGAGGACATCGGCGAGCTTGCCGGCGTACCGATTTCTGTGAAGGAAAACATCGACCTGACGTGGTCTGCGTCGACGCAAGGCTGGACCTACCTCGCCGATGCCGTGCCATCGTCGGACGCGACCATGGTCCGTCGGCTGATGGAAGCAGGAGCAATTCCGATCGGCCGGGGAAACATGCCCGACACCGGATTGCGTTGGGACACAGACAACGAACTCTTCGGACGGACCTACAACCCATGGGATCGTGACCGCGTCGCAGGTGGCTCCAGCGGCGGAGACAGCGTCGCCGTGGCCACCGGCATGTCCGTCATCGGACTCGGCAACGACTACGGCGGATCTTTGCGCTTGCCCGCTTACGCTGCCGGTATCTGCGCACTGCGACCGACCGCAGGTCGCGTTCCGGCCTCCTCACCTGTCGAGGCCTGGCCCCTGACCGAGCAGTTCTTCGCCGTGAACGGACCGATCGCTCGTCGGATCGACGACCTGGACACTGCCTTTTCTCTGATGCACGGGTCGGACGGCCTGGATCCGGTGGCCACCTCGATTCCCCATCCATCGACCTACGACGGACCACGTCGCGCCGCCGTGACACGCGATCCGGCCGGCTGGGGCGTGGATCCGCAAGTGGCCGATGCGATCTCGGCTGCCGCCGATGCCCTGGCCGCTGCGGGGTGGGAAGTCGTCGAGGCCGAGGCACCCATGATCGAGGACGCGGCGGTGCTGTGGCGTCGGCTCTCGGTCACCGAGTTCGTCGGTAATTTCCAGCCGGACAGCGGTGCTGTTCCCCTCGGTGCGGGCGCAACGCAGTACTTCCTCGACAACTCCTCGGAGACCGAGGTCTACGAGTCGATCGAGGAGTACAAGGCAGCGTGGGGTCAGCGTTTGCTGATTGCGGCAGCGTGGGAGAGATTCCACGCCGAGTACCCCATTGTGCTGGGCCCTGTGTCGGCGCGGCGAATGACGGCCATCGGCTACGACCTGTCCGGTCCCGAAGCAACCACGCAACTGTGGCGTGATCACCGACTGTTGGTGACAGTCAACCTCCTCGGCCTACCGTCCGTCGCCGTGCCCACCGGACTCGACTCGGACGGGATCCCATCCGGCGTTCAGCTGATCGCTCCGCGCAACGGAGACCACATCGCACTCGCTGCGGCACGGGCCGTCGAGCAGAGTGTCGGAACGTTCACTCCGCTGAAGAAGCCGGCGGGGATGAACCTGCAGAGTGTGAACGGCTGACACCTGCAGGGCTCTATTTGAAAGGGTTGAAGGTGCGACCGAGGACGTACTGAATGCGTTGTGGGATCGGTCGCATCGCCGCTGCGGAGATCTTGTTGACCAGGCCGGGTGTGCAGACCGGCTTGCCGGCCATCACTGCGGCCCATCCTTCGTCGACAACGTCCTCGGGCTGCTGCCACATGATTCCCGGTATTCGGTCCGCGGCCTCTCTGGTACCCATGACGTCGTGGAATTCGCTGTGGGTAAAGCCCGGACACAGCGCCGTCACGTTGATGCCGAACGGCTTGAGTTCCATGTCGAGGGATTGAGACATGTTGAGCACGTAGGACTTTATCCCCGTGTAGAGCAGCCCCTCACCGGGTGGAGACACTGCGGCCAGGGACGAGAGGTTGACTATTCGGCCCCAACGCCGGGTCTTCATTCCGGGAACCACGAGATGGATCAGTTCGGTCACCGAGGTCACCATCAGCTGCAATTCGGCGGCGACCTCATTCCATGGTGTGACGGAGAACTTCGTGCTCGACGACAGGCCGGCGTTGTTGATCAGGACATCGATCGGCATGCCCAGTTCGGTCGCTCGGTCGACGACTGTCGAGGGCCCGGCCGGTGTGCTCAGATCGGCCGCGACAACTTCGGCGCGCACGCCGAACTGATCATGAAGTGACGCCGCAAGCTCCCCCAATCGCTGCGCCCGTCGTGCAACGAGCACTACGTCGTAGTTCTGACCTGCCAGGTGGCGCGCGAAGCCGGCCCCGATTCCGGCAGAGGCTCCCGTGACGAGAGCCGTTCTACGATCTACGGTCATCGCAATCCCCCAGTGCCCTGTTTCGACAGTCGACTCGGTCGCCGACTTTGTGCGAAGTGTAGATCGAGGTCGGGTCCGATCGACCGCAGTCGTGATTGCCGAGTACCTCCGCACGCGAATTCCGGGCCCGGCGACAAGGACCTGGCCACGGGTGGACAGCGAGTCTGTCAGCCCGAGGCTCGGTTCCAGGCCCAATGACCCAGCGCCGCGACCGCCGCGGTCAGAGCGGCTCCGAGCAGTACGGGTATCGCAATATCCACGCGCATCAGCAGCGCTCCGACGACAGCACCGACGAACAACACCAGAATCGCCCAGAGTCGCCGATTGAAAAGCCGCCCGGGGCCCTGCCCGACGAACGACTCGCCTGCCAGCGAGGTGATCGTCGATGTCACGACGACGGTCGTCATGTCCTTGACCGCCAAGAAGCGCGCAGCGAGCGCCTGGGCACCCATGTCGACGGCAATGACGCTCGCGATGGCGATACCGAGGGGCGAGTTGCCCTGTACGTCGACCACCAGGAGCGTCACGCCGGCCGCGACGAGTGCCACCGTTCCCACCGTGAAGATCGCGGTGACCCGGATGTTCCATCCCGGTGCGGCCGAACGAAGCGTCACACCCGCCAGCGCGGCACCGAGCACGAAGGCGAACAGCGCCACCAGCGGCCCGACGATCGGCAATCCGTCCTCACCGGCCACTCCCATACCGAGGATGACGATGTTGCCGGTCATGTTTCCGGTGAAGATGCGGTCGAGCCCGAGATAGCCGACGGCATCGAGCATGCCGGTCACCATTGTCAGCACCATCATCGACCACAGTCGAAGGTGACCGTTCACGGCCGTGCCGAGACGTTGTTTCGTCGTCGGGCGTACCGAACCTTCTCCGGCCGTCGTCGACTCGTCGACACTCATTCGGTCACCCACACGCCGCCGTCGCTGCGCGGGTCCGCCCCGGCTTCGAGCGTTCCGTCGGCTCGAACCCTGGTCACCATCGAATGTCCTGCATTGCTGTCCAATTCGGTGCCCTCTTTCACGGTGAAGACCGTCCTCGAGATCTGCGCGACGGCCGAAGCCTCCAATGTCGACTCGATCAGCACCGAACCGTTGGGCGTGCCTGCTTCCAATCCGCCGACGACGAATCGGGGTGCCGAGACGGTCTGCTGCGGATCGAATCCGCTCAGGGCACGCAGCATCAATTGGGTGTGAATCTGCGACTGCGCCTTGCCGCCCATGGTCGAGTGCGCGGACACCGCTCCGTCCGCCCAGTCGACGATCACCGGAACGAGGGTGTGCGCCGGCCGCTTACCTGCTTCGACTCGATTGGGCGACGCTGCGTCGAGCGTGAAGAACGCGGCACGGTTGTGCAGCACCAGCCCGGTGTCGGGCTCGAGAATCTGCGCTCCGAACGAGTGAAAGACGGACTGTATCAACGACACTGCTGTCCCGTCTCGGGCCACCACCGCGATCCCGACGGTATCGCCGCCAGGACGTGGCGACGCCGTCGATGTCTGCCGCTTCGCTCCTGCCGCCCGGGCTGCCGCCGCTTCGTGAATTGCTGCGAAGCCGGCCGGGGTCAGCTGGTCGTCGAACTCCACGGTCGCACAACGCGGATCGGCGAGGTAGGTGTCGCGATGCTCGTCGGAGTCGTAGAAGATCTCGGCCAATACCCCGGCGTCGACATCCCCCGCAGACGTACTCCCGGACAACGCTGCACCGAGAGACCTGATCAGCGTGTAGCCCTGCGAGTTCGGCGGAGCCGTAGCCACCGAGAATCCGTCGAACACGCGAACCAGAGGCTCCTCGACACTCGGGCGATGACGATCGAGATCCTCCCGCGACACCGGCACGTCGAGCTTCTTCAGGCCCGCGGCGAATCTGTCGGCGGTGTGGCCGCGATAGAACGAATCGAGGCCGTCGGTCGCCAGATCGGTCAGAGTACGCGCCAGCTCCGGCTGCACCACCAGGTGCCCGACGGGGATGGGGTGTCCGTCGACGAAGAACCTGCTCCGTAAGCCCGGATCCGTGATCAGAGCGTCACGGTCTAGTTCGATCATCTCGACGAGCCCCGGGCTGGCCGGAAAGCCCTCTGCTGCCAGCGAAATCGCTGGCGACAATACGGTGGTCAACGGCAGCGAGCCACCGGCGTCGAGTAGAGCTGCCCAGCCGGACACTGCCCCCGGAACCGATACCGTCAGCGGACCGTTGATCGGCATCGTCTCGATCGTCTCGAACAATTGCTCGACCGATGCAGCCGAACCGTAGGCTCCCGATGCGTTGATGCAGGTGGTGCTGCCATCGCTTCTGCGCAGCAACGCGATGACGTCACCGCCCACACTGCACATGTGTGGGTAGACCACGGTGAGTGCCGCGGCTGCAGCGACAGCCGCATCGACGGCGTTGCCCCCGGCTTCGACGATCGTGCGGGCTGCATCGACGGCCGCGGTGTGCGGCGCGGCGATTGCCACCCCGGCCGTCGATTGCGACTGTTCGGGCATGCTTTTCTCCTTCGGTGCGGCCGATCCGAGAACGGGACCGGTCGAGGTACGTCTGAAATCTGCCGGAAACGTTGTGTCAGAGCGCTCGTGCCACGAGCGTGCGGTAGGCACCGTACAGCACCACCGCGGCCACGATGGACGCCGCTGCCGTCGTACCGAAGAATGTCAGTTCGGTTGCCGCAGAGTACTTCTGAGCGAGCAATCCGGCCAGTGTCGAGCCGCCTGCCATGGTGAGGAAGTACAGCGACGTCATACCTGCCTTGTGTGAGGCGGGCGCGAGTTGCGCCGTGGCGGAGAGCACGGAGGGCACGACGGCTATCTCACCGGCGCCGAACAACAGCATCGCGACGAGAACCAGAACAACCGAATTGGTCGCGCCCGACGTACCCGCCATCGCAGCGAACATCGCCATCGCCACCGCCAGCAGACCGATTCCCACTGCGATCTTCGTTCCGGGACTCGGCTGCCGACTACCCATCCGGGTCCACACGACGGCGTAGACAGGAGCGATGACGGTGGCTATCAGGCCTTCCATGGTGATCACGGTCGCGGCAGGGATTGTCAGCGACCCGATCGTGAGATCGACCCGGGTGTCCATGTACACCGCCAGGGTGGTGAACAACTGGAACAGCAACGTCCAGAACAGCAAGCTACTGAGGAACACCGGGATGTAGGCGAGCACCCGTCGATGCTCGGTGGCGTCGACCTTCTTCGAGGACAACAGCATTGCGAAGTAGGCGATGCTGGCGACGACGATGATCGCGGTCAGTACGGTTCCCAGGTTGTCCAGGTTCAAGATCCCACCGATAGCTGCAGCAACGATGACCAGGGTGACCGAGACGGCCACGGCTGCGGCCGCGGCCCGACGCGAACGCGGAAGCGGGTTCGGCACCGTACGGGTGGCCTCGGGCAGATGCTTGTACCCGACCGCGTACTGGACCAGGCCGATCAACATTCCCACTGCCGCTGCGCCGAAGGCGATATGGAAGCCGGCCGAGCTCTGCAGGGCACCGGTGAGCAGCGGGCCGAGGAATGCACCGAGCGAAATTCCCATGTAGTAGAGGGAGTATCCCGAGTCGCGCTTGGGATCGTCGTTCGCGTACAGCATTCCCACCATTGCAGTGACGTTGACCTTGAGTCCGCCGGTGCCGATGACGATCAGCAGCAGGCCGACGCCCATACCCGCCGTACTCGGGATCAGAGCGAGTACCACATGGCCGAGCATGATCGAGATGGCCGAGTAGAGCACCACGGTTCGCGGAGCGACCAGACGATCCGCAACCCACGCTCCGACCATCTGCGCGATGTACACCGCGCCGCCGTACGATCCCGCGATTCCTACCGCCACCGAGACGTCGAGTCCGAGCCCGCCGTCCACGAGCGAGTAGTACAGGTAGTACGCGAGGATCACCTGTAGGCCGTAGAAGCTGAAACGCTCCCACAATTCGGTGCCGGCCAGCGTGACCAGGCCGCGAGGTTGATCACGGAAAGTGGAGCCGATCGCACCGCGGTTCGCGATGCTGCTCGACTTTTCGAGCGTTCCGTCCGTAGTCATGCAGGTCCACCTCTGAGAGTCACGAGAAACACTGGTGCAGAAGAATCGAGTGACCGCAGTCACGATGTCTTGATCTAAAACTGGTAGGACCAGAACCGTCAAGGTGAAGGGTTGGATATTTACACGTCAACATGTCTTTACTGGGAAAATAGACCGAATCTGGTATTTTGGTAGGACCAGTTCGAAACCCTCGGGACGGAGCTTTCCATGACGGCGTGGTCCGAGATCGACGTCGAAGCGGCATCGGTCCCCGAGGTACTCAGTGGCAGAATCGCGCAGCTCATCGACAGCGGTCGCGTCGAGGCAGGATCGAAATTGCCCAGTGAACGCGCCCTGGTGACCATGCTCGGGGCGTCGAGAATTTCGATCCGGCACGCACTCCAGGATCTCGAACTGCGCGGGTATCTGACACGCAAGCCGCGAGCCGGTCGCATCGTCGCCCCCCTCGAAATGCGCGCTCTGGCCGAGGGAAGCATCTTCGGCAGCATGAGCAGCGACCACCGCACCGTTCGGGAGGTGATGGATCTGCGTAGTGTCGTCGAACCACCCATCGCCGAGCGAGCCGCCGTTCGCCATCGCGCGTCGGAACTACGAGCCCTGCGCACTCCCCTCGAGACCTCCGAACGCGAGCTCGAAAACCGGCCTCCCTCACTGCAGGTCATGCAGCTCTGCGACGTACAGTTCCATCTCGCGATCGCCGGGCTCGCCCACAATTCGATGCTCACCAGGCTGGTGACCGAAACCAACGAGTGGATGGCACCGTCGCGGCAAGCCAGTTTTCAGACCGAGCAGCGGATGCAGCGCTCCGTCGATGCCCACCGGAGCATCTATCACGCTATTGCAGAACGAGATCCGGTACGCGCCCGTAAAGCGATGCACGATCACCTCTCGGACGTGTTCGAGGCAATCGCACCCCTTGCGCACTGATTCCCACTCGGGCAGGGAGCCTGTCCAAAACGGTGTGCACAATCGCACCCGAGTGGCCACTTCGTCGTGTGCGGATCGGGTGAATTCCGGACAGAATCGAGGTGCCATCGGCCGAAACCGATGTACCGCAATCAAAGGAGCTCGACAGTGCCCACCCTCGAACGCGACGTCGCTGTCGTCGGGGCCGGCCCTTCCGGCCTGGCCGCAGCAACCGAACTACGCAAGGCGGGTCTGACCGTCGCAGTCCTGGAGGCGCGCGACCGCGTCGGAGGACGCACGTGGACCGACACCATCGACGGTGCAAGCCTCGAAATCGGCGGCCAGTGGGTCTCTCCCGATCAGGAGTCGCTGATCTCGTTGATCGGCGAACTCGGTCTCGAGACGTTCGACCGGTACCGCGAGGGCGAATCCGTCTACATCTCTGCCGCGGGTGAGCGGACCCGCTACTCGGGTGACTCGTTCCCCGTCGACGAGACGACGAACAAGGAAATGGACCGCCTCATCGCACTGCTCGACGATCTGGCCGCCCAGATCGGCCCCGAGGAGCCGTGGGCACATCCTTTGTCTCGTGAGCTGGACACGATCTCGTTCGAGCAGTGGCTCGTCGATCGATCGGACGATCCCGAGGCACGAGGCAACATCGGCATGTTCATCGCCGGTGGCATGTTGACCAAACCGGCGCACGCGTTCTCGGCTCTGCAGGCCGTCCTGATGGCCGCGTCGGCAGGATCGTTCTCACACTTGGTGGACGAGAACTTCATCCTCGACAAGCGCGTGGTCGGTGGCATGCAGCAGGTATCGATCCGCATGGCCGCTGCCCTGGGCGACGACGTCTTCCTCGGCGCGCCGGTGCGTACGGTGCGGTGGAACGCCAACGGCGCAACGGTATTCGCCGATGGCGACATCGAAGTTCACGCCAAGCGCGTCGTTCTCGCCGTTCCGCCGAACCTGTACTCGCGCATCTCCTACGACCCGCCGCTTCCCCGTCGCCAGCATCAGATGCACCAGCATCAGTCGCTCGGACTGGTGATCAAGGTGCACGCGGTGTACGACACGCCGTTCTGGCGCGAGGACGGGTTGTCGGGAACCGGCTTCGGTGCCTCCGAGATCGTCCAGGAGGTGTACGACAACACCAACCATCAGGACAGCCGCGGCACACTGGTCGGCTTCGTGTCCGACGCCAAGGCCGACGCGATGTTCGAGCTCGACGAGCAGGATCGCCGCGCCAAGATTCTCGAATCCATCGCGCACTACCTGGGGCCCAAAGCACTCGAACCAGTTGTCTACTACGAGTCGGACTGGGGTTCGGAGGAGTGGACCCGCGGTGCCTATGCGGCGAGCTTCGATCTCGGCGGGCTGCACCGTTACGGCAAGGACAGCCGCACTCCCGTCGGACCGATTCACTTCTCCTGCTCCGACATTGCCGCGGAGGGGTACCAACACGTCGACGGCGCCGTGCGTATGGGCCACCGCACCGCCGCGGACATCGTGTCGACAATCGGCCGGTAGTTCCGAACATCCCACTGGCTCATCAATCGAAGGCACTGCACAGAGCAGGCCGCTCATCCACCACTAAGGACACACATGCGCACTGTCACAGAACACACTTCATCCGCGGCTGCAGCCTCGAAGCTCGGGAGGCAGTGATGACGTGGACCATGCCGGCCGAAGGTGTTCGGCACGAACGGACCTGGATGGCATACCCGTGCGAGGGCTATTCGCTCGGTGACACGCCCGAGGAAGCCCACGAAGCGCGGACGACCTGGGCCCAGGTGGCACAGGCGGTCGCTCGATTCGAGCCGGTCACCGTCATCGTCGATCCCGCCGAAAGCGCTGTCGCACGAACCTATCTGACCGCCGACACCGCATTCGCGATCGACATCGTCGAAGCACCGTTGAACGACGCGTGGATGCGCGACATCGGGCCCACGTTCGTGATGTCCGAGGACGGCCGTGTCGGCGGCGTCGACTGGGTGTTCAACGGCTGGGGCGCGCAGGACTGGGCGCGATGGGACAAGGATTCGAAGATCGGCGCACTGGTCATCGAGAAATCCGGTGTCGAGACGATCGATTCTCCGATCGTCAACGAAGGCGGCGGCATTCAGGTGGACGGGCTGGGAACGGTTCTCGTCACCGAGACAGTACAACTCGATCCCGGTCGCAACCCCACACTGACGAAGGCCGATATCGAGGCCGAACTGGCCCGCACGATCGGTGCCACCACGGTCATCTGGCTTCCCCGCGGACTCACCCGGGACGCGGAAGAGTTCGGAACCCGTGGCCACGTCGACATCGTCGCTGCCATCCCCTCGCCCGGCGTCGTTCTGATTCACGACCAGCGCAACCCCGAACACCCCGATCACGAGGTCAGCAAGACCGTGTTCGAGATCTTCGAGAACGCCGTCGATGCACGCGGCGAGAAGTGGACCATCGTCAAGGTTCCGGCCCCGGAGCTTCTCCGCGACGCGGAGGGATTCGTCGACTACAGCTACATCAACCACTACGTCGTCAACGACGGCGTGATCGCCTGCAGCTACGACGATCCCGCGGACGAAGAGGCTGCTGCAATTCTCTCTGCGGCATACCCGGGTCGCACCGTCGTCACCGTCGACGCTCGACCGCTCTTCGCCCGCGGGGGCGGAATTCACTGCATCACACAGAACCAGCCACAGGCTCAGACAGACTGAGTGGACGCGGGGGCAGGTATCGAATACTGCTCCCGCAACTCGTTCTTGCGAATTTTGCCCGTCGGATTGCGCGGGATCTCGTCGACGAGGATGTACCGCTTGGGGATCTTGTAGCGTGCGAGCCGGCCGCCGAGAGCCTCCGCTATGGAGTCGATGTCGACGGCTGCTCCCTCGACCACAGTGATCGCGGCAACGGCGGACTCGCCCCATTTGTCTTCGGGCACACCGAAGACCGCGCAACTGTCGATGCCGGGCAGTTCGAGAAGTGCCGCTTCGACCTCGGCGGGGTAGATGTTCTCCCCGCCCGAGATGATCATGTCCTTGAGCCGATCGACGATCGTGACGAAACCCTCCGCGTCCGCGATTCCTATGTCGCCGGTACGCAGCCAGCCGTCGTCGAACACGTCGGCGGTCGCGTCGGGGCGGCCCCAGTATTCCTTCATGACGTTGGGGCCCTGGATCTGAATTTCACCGCGCTCCCCCGGGCCGACGGGTTGCGACATCGCGTCGACGATCCTGACGTCCGAGAACGTGTGCGGCACACCGGCGGTACCCATCTTGCGTTCCGCATCGACCGCAGCGAGCATCGTTGCGCCAGGCCCACTTTCGGTGAGACCGTAGCCCTGGCACATCTTGATGCCGCGTTCGGAATACGTACGGAGCGTGCGCGGCGGCACCGGCGCAGCGGCCACCACCACCCGGCGCAGTGAGGTCAGATCCGCGTCGGCCCACGCAGGATGCGACACGAGCGCGTCCAAGATCGTCGGCACTCCGAAAGTGTATGTGACCGAACGTGATTCGACGATCTCGAGCACGCGTCCGGCGTCGAACCCCTCCTCGATGACGACCGAACCGCCTTTGAACAGGACGGGCAGTGCCACCATGTCGAGCGCCGCGGTGTGGAACAGCGGAGCGCAGACCAGCGCGACCTCGTCGCTACACAGGTCGAGATCGAGCACCGCGTTGAGAACGGCGAACAACACGTTGTCGTGAGTCATCACGACGCCTTTGGGTTTGCCGGTCGTGCCGGAGGTGTACATGACGAAGCACAGATCCGCGCCCTGCACCGCCTCGTCGATGCGGGTCGAGGGTGCCGCCGAGATCACCGATTCGTACTCCGTGCCCAACGTGAGTCGACGCGTGGAGCCGTCACCGACGGCGGAGCTCGCGGTCTCCGCCAACGCCTCCGAGTGCACCAACACCGACAGACCCGAGTCCGTTACTGCGAAAGCAACTTCCGGTGCCGTCAACCGTGCGTTGAGTGGCACGAAGATCGCTCCGAGCACGCCGCAGGCGAACAGCACTTCGAGATAGGCAGGATGATTGGTGGACAACAGTCCGACTCGATCTCCGGGGCCCACCCCGAGCTCGCGCAGACCGTGCGCGAGCCGGGTGGTGCGCTCGTCGAGTTGTTCGTACGTCGTGCTCTGCCCGCGGAACTCGATCGCGGTGGCTCGTGGGCACTGCCTGGTGCGTCGACGGATCCACGACCCGACTCCTTGATTACGCATCTGAAATCTGTTCCTCTCGGGTCCGTGATCTCAGTCGAACATGCGGTAGACGGCCTCGACGACGACCGCGGGTCGCTCGCTGCCTTCGAGTTCGATCGTCGCCGCAACGGTCAGCTGGGCTCCGCCCTTGGGTAGTTCTTCGCAGCTCTTCAGCGTCGCGGCCAGTCGAACTCGGCCGCCGGCGGGGACCGGGTTGGTGAAGCGGACCTTGTTCAAGCCGTAGTTGATCTTCGTGGTGACGCTGTCGACCACCAGCAGCTCCTCCCACATCGGGATGATCAGCGACAGAGTCAGGTAACCGTGCGCGATCGTCTCACCGAAGGGGCTTTCGGCCTTGGCTCGCTCGGGGTCGACGTGAATCCACTGGTGGTCGTCGGTGGCGTCGGCGAAAGTATCGATGCGCTGCTGGGGCACCTCGATCCACGAACTGGTACCCAGTTCGGTGCTTTCGAGGGTCTTCAATTCAGCGAGAGTGGCGACGCGGGTGGTCATGATGTCTCCTTGGCGGACAGGCCGAGTGCGGCCAGTGCATTGGTCTTGAACACGAGTGGACGAATCTCGTCCTTGATGTCGAGCTCGGCGAAGTCCTTCATCCAACGGTCCGGCGTCAGAACCGGAAAATCGGAGCCGAACAACACCTTTCGCTTCAGCATGGAGTTCGCCGCCCGCACCAACTGGGGCGGGAAGTATTTCGGTGACCACCCCGACAGGTCGATGTACACGTTCGACTTGTGCGTGGCGATCGAGATCTGCGCATCCGCCCACGGCACCGCGGGGTGCGCCATGATCACCGTCAGGTCGGTGAAATCCGCAGCGACATCGTCGAGCAACATCGGATCCGAGTAGCGCAACTTGATGCCGTGCCCACCGGGAAGGCCCGCTCCGATACCGGTTTGGCCGGTGTGGAACAGCGCGGGCACGCCGGCCTCGGTGATGGCCTCGTAGATCGGGTAGAAGCGGCGATCGTTCGGCTCGAACCCCTGCATGCTGGGGTGAAACTTGAAGCCGCGAACACCGAATTCCTCGACGAGGCGGTGTACTCGACGCACCGCTGCCTTGCCCTGCCAGGGGTCGACCGAACCGAAGGGGATCAGTACGTCGTTGTGGCGGGCGGCACCCTCGGCGATCTCCTCCACCGAGTTCGGCGAATGTCCGGACGCTGCTCCGGCATCGACGGTGAACACCACTGCGGCCATGTTGCGGGCCCGGTAGTACTCGGCGATGGCGTCGATACCGGGGGTGCGCTCCTCACCGGACTTGAAGTACTTCTCCGACGCTGCCATCAACTCGTCGTCGAGCGACCGGTGCCCACAGCCGTCGATCTCGACATGGGTGTGGACATCGAGTGCGGTGATTGCCTCGAAGTCGATGTTGCACTCGTACTTCGAGCTCATCGGGTCGGCTCGACGGGGAGGTTCTCTCCGACCGATTCGAGGCTGTCCGCGAACGTCGACGGCCACGCAGCGGCGATATCGTCGGCCGACCAGCCGCCGTCGTGATAGCTGGTGTTGATCATGTCCGGGTGCGTCCACAGCGCCAGACGGTCGCCGCCGACCGCGAATGCTTGCCCGGTGACCTCGGCGGCCGCGTCACTGGCAAGGAAGGAGACGATGCCGGCCGCGTCCTCGGGTGTACCGAAGCCGAGTTCGCGACGGGCGAACGGCGGCAACGAATCCCCGCTCTTCATCGCTTCGATGTAGGGCTGGAGGAACGGAACGCTCTCGGTCATCGCCGTGGCCGCCACCGGGCACACCGCGTTCACGGTGACACCTGCACGCTGAAGCTCCATGGCCCAGGTACGCACCATACCGACGATGCCTGCCTTGGAGCCGGAGTAGTTGGTCTGCCCGAAGTTTCCGCGCTGACCGGCGGGAGAGCCGATGCACACGATCCGGCCACCCTCACCCTGAGCGCGGAAGTGAACGGCTGCTTCACGTGCACAGGTGAACGTGCCACGAAGGTGAACGTTCACCACGGCGTCGAAGTCGTCGTCGGTCATCTTCCACAACACCTTGTCACGCAGAATTCCCGCGTTGGTGACCATGACGTCGAGGCGACCGAACGCCTCGACCGCCGCGGCGACCAGCTTCTGCGCG
This sequence comes from Rhodococcus sp. Leaf278, assembly GCF_001426085.1. Taxonomy (GTDB): domain Bacteria; phylum Actinomycetota; class Actinomycetes; order Mycobacteriales; family Mycobacteriaceae; genus Rhodococcoides. The sequence continues at coordinate 16,695 of NZ_LMRR01000006.1, read as the reverse complement.
GTCTCGGTGCTGCCCACCGGAGCCACGACCGCCACTGCCCGTCCACCCGCGTCGACGATCGAGGCGACGGCTGCATCGGCGATCGCCTGGTCCACATCGTTGATAACGACGGCTGCACCGTGGCGCGCGAGGTCCTGGGCATACGCCAGACCGAGGCCCTGCCCGCTTCCGGTGACGACGGCGACCTTGTTGTCGAGATTCATAGCTCTCTCCTGTTCGTGGTTTCTGAACTGAGAAAACCATCAATAATTGATAAAGTCAATGATTCACTTTTGCTAGGATCGTCGTCGATACGAGGAGCACCATGACCGACATCGCCCCCCTGTCCGACGACATCGGATTTCTGCTGACACGTGCAGGAACGTCATTGACGGCCGCCGCCAAAACGGCTCTGGCGCCCTTCGAGCTGCGCGTCCGCTCGTATTCCGTGCTGGCACTTGCCTGCGAGCATGCTGACGGACTCGGGCAGCGGCAGTTTGCCGAGGAGCTCGGCCTGGACCCCAGTCAGATCGTTGCGTTGGTGGACGACCTCGAGGCGCGAGACCTGATCACCCGGCGGGTCGACCCAGCAGATCGACGAAACAAGCGAATCGACGCCACCGACACCGGCCGCGCCCTGTGCGTCGACGCGCAGCGCGCCCTGGCGTCGACGCAGTCCGACATCCTGTCCGCCCTGGGCGACCGCGGTGTCCGAGAGCTACGGCAGACGCTGCACTCGATCGTCCGCGCGCAGTAGACCGTCCACAGGCAGTCGATCAGCGTTCGTATACAACGCTTCCACTGACCACCGTCGCGATGATCGGTAGATCGGGAAGCAGATCCGCCGGGCCCATCAGGTTGCCGTCCACCGCGGTGAAATCTGCGGGCCCGCCGACGACGATCGTTCCGGTGCCGTCGGTCAGACCGGCCGCCGCCGCCGCATGACTGGTGTATCCGTCGAGTGCTTGCCGAGCCGAGATCGCCTGCCGAGATTGACGTGGAGGGTCGGCCGGTACGCCGGCAGGGCGACGCAGCCGGGCATCGGCCATGACGACGCGTGGATCGAAATGCGCTACCGGCCAATCGGATCCGAGTGCAACGGTCACGCCGAGGTCCAGAAGATCCGCCACCGGCCAGCCATGGTCGATACGATCGCGGCCCATCCGCCGCGACCAGTCGTCGGTCTCGTCTGCTCGGGTGTACCTGGTGCAATGGGTCGGCTGCATCGATGCGGAGATGCGGGCGGCAGCGATCGCTGTCAGATCCTCGGGGCGGACGGTTTCGAGATGTTCGAGACGGTGCCCGACACCGCTGTCGCCGAGGTCGGCCAGCGTCCGCACGCAGTGGCGCACAGCGGCATCACCGATCGCATGGGTAGTGGTGGACACTGCGCGACTGTCGAGTTCTCGCACCACGGCTGCATAACGTTGCGGGTCGGTCCACGACGGCCGAGTGCCGTCGCCGTACAGATCCGGATGACACAACCACGCCGTCCCGCCTTCGACCGTTCCGTCCATGAACAGTTTCGCTCCCGCGTATCGCCACCGCTTCCCGGCGGTGCCGTGCACCAGCGCAGCGAGCTTCTCGGGCCGGTCGGCAGGATGATCCGGCTGGACCCAGCCGTACACCCAGAACCGCAGTCCGGTGTCGTCCTCGTCGAGCGCTCGGATCATCTCCACGGTCCCGGGGAGATCGTCCATGACGTGCACTCCGGTCAGCCCGACAGATGCCATCTCCTCGGTCACGTTGCGCAGCAGAGACTTCGCCGCGACGGCGTTCTGCGCCGGCATGACAGCCTCCACCAGATGAATGGCCGGCTCCTCGATCAAGTGACCGGTCGCCTTCCCGCCACTGTCGACTGCCACCCGGGCAACGCCGTGGTCGAAACTCTCTCGGCCGGTCACTCCCGCCACATCGAGTGCAGCCTGATTGGCCAGCGACGAATGCGCGTCGTAGAACCGAATGAGAACAGGCGTCGTGACCGCGTCCGAAATGGCATCGAAGCTCGGAGCCTGCCCACCGAATACGTTGTGGTTCAGGCCCCAGCCGCGAATCCAACCGTCCGTTGGCTGCGCGTCGTGGAGTACCCGACGCACGTCGTCCAGATTCTCGCACCCACTGAAATCCACGCCGAGCGACATCAATGCGCCCTGCACCACATGTGTGTGGGCGTCGACCCATCCGGGCGTCAGAGTGCTCCCGGCCAGATCGATGATCTTCGTGCCGGGGCCACTCGTTCCCAGGACACTGTCGGTACTGCCGACCGCGATCACCCGGTCGTCTCGAACTGCGACGGCCTGCTGCGGCTCGGCACCGTCGACCTGAGTGAGAACGGTGGCATTGATCAGAATCAGTGTGGCATCAGTCATGTCGCACTCCTCGTGCATCGTCGGCGCGGGTCCCGATCGACGTTGTCGACGGGCCGGCCTGGGTATCGGGAAGTATTTCCGAATCGATGTCGGTGGTGCCCAGGCGTGCATACACCTGGGGTCGACGCGCTCGGATCCACAGAGCCAGTGCCGAGCCCAGCGCGAACACCATGACGGAACCGATGGACGCGACGGTGTTCACCACCGGATCGGTCGTCAGAGTGGCGATTTCGATCTTGTCGATGACGAGGTACAGCGCGATCCCGATGAGGACGAACGCGGCGATTCCGGCGATCGCTGCGACCCGATCCCGCGCCACTTCTCTACCGCGCAGGAAGAACACGGCGACCGAAAGGGAGGTGAGCCACTGCAGCGCAAGGATTCCCACCGTTCCGGTGCTTGCCGTCCACGCGGCCAACTGCAGAACAGGATCGACGTCGGCGGCGGCGAAGCACACGATGGCCACCACCGCGGTTGCCGTCTGCACGATGCTGGCGATGTGCGGAGACAGGTGCTTGCTGTGCACGAAGCTCAGACGCGCCGGGAAGATTCCCTCGCGACCGAGTGCATATCCGTATCGGGTGATCGCGTTGTGGAAGGCCAGTAGAGCTGCGAGCCCGCTCGAGACGATCAGAACGCGCATCACATCCGTTGCTGCACTACCGACGTACGTCTGCATCGCGGTGAAGAAGAACCCGGCAGGATCGGCCGCCGCCGCCGCAACCGCGTTCTCGGCTCCGAACGCCATGACCGCAACCCAGACGATGAAGCAGTAGAAGACCGCGAGGAAGATCACCGCTGCATACGTTGCCCGCGGCACCGTTCGATCCGGGCGCACCGCCTCGTTGCGAAACAGGGCGGTTGCCTCGAAACCCACGAATGCGGCGAACGAGACCGCGAGTACCGCACCCATCGATCCGGTGAAGACGTTCTCGGGATAGAACGGCTGCAGGTTCAGACCGCTTGCTCCGCCCTTGGCGATCACTGCGATCGCCAAGACGAGCAGGACGAGCACTTCCAGAACGAGCAATACTCCGAGGATCTTGGCCCCGACCCGAATCGACCGGTAGCCGAGTACCGACACGATCGCGGCAGCGACCAACGCCCACAACCACCACGGCAGGTCGACTCCGACAAAATCGCTCACCGTCGCCTGGGTCACCGCACCGAACAACCCGTAGGTGCTGATCTGCAGGAGCGTATAGCCCGCGACGGCGACCAACGCGCTGCCCAAACCTGCAACTTTGCCCAGCCCCATCCGAATGTAGGAGTAGAACGCGCCGTTGTTGTGCACGTGCCGGGCCATCTTGGTGAAACCGACTGCGAACACCGTGCTGATCAGGCCGGCGCACAGGTATCCCGCGGGTGCGCCCACTCCACCCACCAACAGGGCTATCGGCGCAACGGCGACCATGACGGTCAGCGGTGCCGCCGCAGCGATCACGAAGAAAACGATGTCGCGCGAATGGAGACTGGCGCGGTCGAGGGCGTTCGGCTGCCCGGGATGTTGGGGGATGGTCATGGCCGGCTCCGTGTGGTTAATCCAACGACGTTTGGTTTTGATGTAACCTAGACCACAGTTCGCAGTTCGACAAGACCCCGAATGACAAGGACTCGATGTGGCAAGGCCGACAACAGCACTGCTCGACGTCGACAGCATCGTCGACGCCGCGCTGCACATCACCGATGCCACAGGCGATTTCACCGTCAAACAGCTTGCGTCGAAACTCCGCGTACATCCCTCCTCGCTCTACCATCATGTGACCGGGCGCGACGAGGTGATCGACCGAATGCGCGCCAGAATCGGGCGCACGATCGACAGCTCGGGATTCGGCACCGACCCGTGGGACGAGGCCTTGATTAGGCTGGCATGGTCGTATCGGGCGGCGTTCGCCCAACATCCCGGGTCCATTCGCCTGTTCGCCACCTCGCGTGTTCGCGACCGCGAGTCACTGTCGGAGTACGAGCGCATCGCCGAGGGGCTGCACGACGCGGGCTTCGATTGGCCGGAGGTGCTGCCGATCATCATCGCGTTCGACAACTTCATTCTCGGCTCGGCCCTGGACATGGGTAGCGGCGGAAATCTCTACACGCCGGATCGTCGGGCACACCCGGCACTGACTGCAGCGGTGGGCGATCCAGAGGAACAACCGGATCCCACCGACGTCGCCTTCGAGCTGGGGCTGTCGGCGTTACTCGTCGGCCTCAGAGCGCGTCTCGCCGATCGCTGACTCCGGGCGACCGTCATCCACGTACCCTGCACGCCGCGTCGAGCGGCGTGCGCACGTCACCGTCGCGGACGTGCCGATGCGACCAGCATCGCCAGACCCATCTCGAAGGCGCGAGTGGCAATGGGATCATCGGAATCCTCGTCCTGCACAGTCTCGTAGGCCGCAGCCAAGCGAGGGAAGGCCTCTTCCTGGCCTGCCGGATCGAACACGACACTCGGGCCGGACATGTCGAGGACACTGCCGAGGATGAACGACTCGAATGCGGTCAGCAGAGGCAATACGTCCCTACTGGCCCAGCCCACCGCTTCGGCGGCAACCGAGAAATCCTCGTACTCCGCCAACAGCACCGGGGTCGATGCGCGCGTGGTCATGAGCAAGGGAACCGCGCGGTGATGCTCTGCGAAGGCCAATCGATAGGACCTTCCCCAGGCGACAAGGCCTTCTTCCCAGGGCAATTCGCGCAGCGGTGACGAATCGATGCGGGCCGAGACCAGAGCACGGACGTCTTCGATCATCGCCGCGCGGTCGGCGACGTGGTTGTAGAGGGACGTAGGGTTCACGCCCAATTTGAGCGCCACGCCCCGCATGCTCGCACCCTCGGCTCCGTGCCGATCGACCAGCGCCAACGCGGTGCGGGCGATCAGGTCACGACTGAGAATGGCGCGAGGTGGCCGTGCCATCGTTGTCTCCTCTCGGGCGGTCGTCGAGTACCGACAGCCTTGCATGCCCAGAAAATGTTCGATTCACCCGTTCCCAAAACCGACAGTGTGTGTTTTAGTTCTGTCATGACTTCTTCTTCCTTCACCGTGGTCGAGGCCGATGTCGCCGGCGTAGCCGCCGCACTCGCCGAGGGCACCGTGACGAGCGTCGAACTGGTGGCGCGCTACCTCAATCGAATTGGGCACTTCGACCGCACCGGGATCGCCCTGAACTCCGTACCGGTGCTCAACCCGGCCGCGTTCGAGGAGGCCCGCGCAGCCGACCGTCGGCGGGCCGACGGCCAGGCACTGGGACCGATGGACGGCATCCCCTACACAGCCAAAGCCAGCTACAAGGTGCGCGGCCTTCCGGTGACGGCGGGCTCGCCCGCATTCGAGGGCCTCGTCGCGACCGACGACGCATTCGCCGTGGCGCAACTGCGAGCAGCAGGCGCGATTTGCCTCGGCCTGACCAACATGCCTCCCATGGCAGCGGGCGGGATGCAGCGCGGACTCTACGGCCGCGCCGAAAGCCCCTACGCCGCAGAGTTTCTCACCTCGGCATTCGGCTCCGGCTCCTCCAACGGATCCGGCACGGCAACAGCTGCGAGCTTTGCCGCCTTCGGACTCGCCGAAGAAACCTGGTCCTCCGGACGCGCACCCGCGTCGAGCAATGCGCTCGTCGCGTACACGCCCTCTCGCGGGGTGATCTCGGTGCGGGGCAACTGGCCGTTGGTGCCCACGATGGATGTCGTTGTACCCCATGCCCGTACGGTCGAGGACCTACTACAGCTACTGGACGTGGTCGTGGCCGACGATGCGGTCACCGAGGGCGATCTGTGGCGCATGCAGGAGTGGGTGCCCATTCCGCCGGCCTCGGAGGTTCGGCCCGCGTCCTTCACCGACCTGCCGCCGCTGCCGCTGCGAGGCCTTCGGCTCGCTGTGCCGCGCCTGTACATCAACGGCGATCCCGACAGCGCCTATCCGATCCACACCCGCGACTCGGTGATGGCTCTGTGGCAGAGCATGCGCGACGACCTGGTGGCGGCGGGCGCAGAAGTGATCGAGACCGACTTCCCCGCCGTGGAGAACTACGAGGGACTGCATCCGGACTCACGGACGATGGTCGACCGTGGACTGGTTCCTGCCGAGTTCCTCGAACGCGAATTGGAAGAACTATCGGTGTGGGCGTTCGACAGCTTCCTCGCCTCGAACGGTCAGCCCGGCCTGCGTGGCCTGGCCGAGACCGACGCGGGGCGCATCTTCCCGCATCCGACGGGTGCGCTCCCCGATCGCTACGGCATTCTCCCGTTCGACACGGCCTACGATCTGGCGGATTACGTTCCTATGGCGAAGGCCGGAGTGACACCGTTCGATCGCATTCCGTCCGTGGAAGCGGGGATGCGCGGCTTGGAAGAAGTCCGCCGCGTCGATTTCGATAAGTGGTTGCGAGACAACAGGTTCGACGCGGTCCTCTTCCCGGCCGTCGCCGACGTCGGTCCCGCCGATGCCGATGTCGACGTGCCATCCGCAGATATCGCGTGGCGCAACGGCGTCTGGGTGGCCAACGGCAATCTCGTTCCCCGCCACCTCGGCATCCCTACGGTCACCGTTCCCATGGGATCGATGAGCGACACATCGATGCCGGTCGGCCTGACCCTGGCCGGTGCCGCGTACGCCGATTCGACCCTGCTGCAGATCGCTCGTTCCGTCGACGCCCTCGGCGCACGACGAGTGGCACCCACTCGTACTCCGGCACTGAGCGACGAGCAGATCTTCGAGGGCAGCACCACCGCAGGCGGCGAGCTGGCCGTCTCGCTACGCGACGTGCATCTGCGGCCAGGGTCCACGGGCGACGAGCTGTCCTTCGTCGTCGAGGTCACCGGCGGAAACGCCGATCAGGTGCACGCTTTCGTCGACGGGGTACGCGTGCCGCTGTCGGTGACGGACGGTGTTGCCACGGGAACTGTGTCGATCCCACCGGGTGCGCACGATGCCCGGCACAGCGAGTGGCGGGCACCGTACGGTCCCCTCGTCGTCGCCGTCGCACACAGCGCCGACGGAGGGGCCGCCGGAGCACTGGCCACAACCGACGGATCGCCTCTCTGAGCAAGGGGGGGGGTTCCTCGACGGCGACCGGTTACGGAATTGCCCGGCCCCAATTAAACCGACAGTGTATGTTTTATCTACCCGGGCGTTCGGCCCACTGACAACGAGGCAGCTCATGACCGTTCCGCTGACGCCCGACGCCACCCGGCTTCCGCTCGATACTCGACGAGGGACCTCGACGTTCGGCATGTCCGTACTGGGGTTGCTGACGGCAAACCTGTTGCCCTTCATGGTGATCGCGCTTCAGGACTCCCTCGGCGTCAGCGTCGCCGAGGCAGGAACCATCATGACGGGCTCGCTGCTCGCCACCGCCCTGGCCTGTATCGCGGTGACCCGGCTGGCCGAGGGCTCACAGCGAGTGGCGGTAGCTCGAGTCGGTCTGGTGGTCACGGCACTCGGATTCGGTGTCGCCGCATTCCCGATCGGTGCCACTGCGACCGTCGTCGGCGTCATCGTCGGAGGCGCGGGAGCCGGTGGCGCACTGGCGGCGAGCGGTGCAGCACTGGCGGCGCTGCGAAATCCGAACAGGATGTCGGCCGCAAACGGTCTCGTCAACCGTGCCGTCGTGACGCTCGTCCTCGCCGTCATTCCACTCGTCGGGGTGGGCTTGGGCAGTGTCTACGGCTTCGTTGCCGGTCTGGCGATCGTCCTACTGGTGACGTCCGGTTGGCTACCCGCCGCACCCGTACTCGACTCACCCGAACCGATGCGACGGACGACCCCGTCACCCACCTCGGTCGACACGCGGCGCACCACCGTTGCCGGGATGTTCTTGCTGGTGATGTACGCGGTGTGGGCAATCAGCGAGGATTCTCTCTGGGCGATCGCGGGCACCATGGGAGCAGACAATGCGCAGTTGAGCGACGCAGCTCTCGGCGTGGTTCTGAGCGCATCCAGCGCAGGAGGATTCTTCGCCGCTCTCGTGCTCATCCTTCTCGGCGACCGAGTGGGGCGCGCACTTCCGATGGCAGTCCTTCTCGTCGTCGGTGGTGCCCTGAAACTCGGTACATCCCTCGCGACCGATCCCACGGTGTACGGCGTGCTGCTCGTCGCCTGGAACTCGGTGTACCTGGCGGCCTTCCTGTTCTTCATCGCCACCGCGGCGGCCCTCGATGCCAACGGCAGATTCTCGGGCCCCTCACTCGGTGTCTATCTCGTGGGTACCAGCTTCGCTCCCGCGTTCGGCGGTTGGCTCGTGGAGTCGTTCGGCTACAGCACCTTCGGCTGGGTGGTGGGCGTGACCAGTTGGGTGTTGGTCGTACCGGTCGTTCTCGTCGCACGCCTGTCCACCCGCGTCGAACAAGCAGAAAAAAACGCTCGGCACTCGGATTCGCTACAACAGGAGACATCTCGATGACTACCCCCACCGCTCGCACGGCACTGGTGAACGGCAGGATTCTCAGCTCCTCCGGCACCCTGGAGGCCGTCGCCGACGGCACCCTGGCCGAGGCCGACTCCGTGCTGATCGAGGGCGACCGCATCGCCGAGGTGCACCTGCCCGGCACCGCGCATGCGGCGTCCGCCGACGTGACAGAGGATCTCGAAGGCCGATTCGTCCTCCCCGGATTCGTCGACTCGCACGTGCACCTGCTCTGGCTCGGAGCCGGGCTGAGCAGCGTAGCCCTCACCGACGCAGGCGATCTCACCGAAATCAGGCGACGGCTGGTCGAGGCGCGGCAATCCCTCGGACCCGACGCGACCATGCTGCGTGGCCGCGGCTGGCTCTTCGATGCCATCGACGGTGAACCCACCGCAGCCATGCTCGACGAGGTCGTCTCGGACATTCCAGTTTTCCTCGACTCCAACGACATGCACTCGATCTGGGTCAATACCGCTGCACTCGAGGCCATGGGAATCGACACGGCGACAACCGATCCGGCCGGTGGTCGGATCTCGCGCCTCCCCGACGGCTCCCCAGCCGGAATGTTGTACGAGCGCGCCGCGCACGAATTGGGTTGGGCCTACCTGTCTTCGGTCACCTCGGACCAGGATCGGGAGCGACACATAGAGCTGGCGCTCGACGCGTTCGCCGCGGCCGGGGTCACCTCGGTCGTCGACATGGGCATGGACGAAGACGGCTGGCGCGCGCTGCGCAGCGTTGCGGAGCGCTCGGGAGGCCGGCTGCCCGTCCGTGTCGCGGCGCATTGGCTCGTGATCGACACCGGCGACGCGCAGCGCAATCTGGACCAGGTGAACCGGGTTCTCGAGCTGCGAAACGACCCGACACCGTGGCTCGAGCTCGTCGGTATCAAGCTCGTCCTCGACGGCGTGATCGACGCGTGCACCGCAGCATTGAACTACCCGTACGCCAACGGCACCAACGGAGACCTGCTGTGGAGCGCCGAGGCGCTTCTGCCCGTTGTCGTTGCCGCCGATGCTGCCCGACTGCGTCTGGCGATCCACGCGATCGGCGATCTGGCCAGTGACATGGCCCTCGACGTTCTCGAGTCCATGATCGACGTCAATCCCACATGGGACCGACGACCGCGGCTCGAACACCTCGAAATAGTCAGCGAGCAGACACCCGACCGGATGGCTCGACTGGGTATCACGGCGTCGGTGCAGCCCGTGCACTCCGATCCTGCGATTCAACCCAATTGGCGCACACAACTGGGTGACGACCGTGTCGAACGTGGCTATCCGTGGACGCTGTTCACCGCTGCGGGGGCCCGCCTGGCATTCGGTACCGATGCCCCGACTGCGCCCCACGAAGCATTGGCGAATCTCTACATCGCCACCACGAGACGCTCGGCCACCGACCACTCGCTACCACCGAACGAACCGCAGTTCGCGGTACCCCTCGACGCTGCCCTCCGCCACGCGACATTCGATTCCGCCGCGTCCTTCGATGCCGATTCGCGCGTCGGTCGAGTGCAACCCGGCCTGTACGCCGATCTCGTCGTTCTGGACGGCGATGTGCTCGATGGAAGCACTCTGTTGGCTGTATCCGTCGCGCGCACCATCGTCGGCGGCAGGACCGTGTTCGAGAAAGAGACCGTGTTCGAGAATGAGACCGAGGAAACCCATGTCTGACACCGTGTTCGACTTCTTCGCGCAGCCCGAGCTGCCGACGCCGACCCTCGAGTCCGACGAGGTTCGTCGACTGATGGACGAGAACTTCGGATTGGCATGCACCCTCACCGAACTCGGCAGCCAACAGGACCAGAACTTCGTGGTCCGCGACATCGACAGCGGTGCCCCGATCGGCGTCCTCAAGCTCAGCAACCCGGTGTTCAGCGAGTCCGAGATCGAGTTGCAGGACCTCGCGGCGAGCATCGTCGCCCAGCGAGAGCCGACGCTGCGTACCCCGAAGGTGGTCATCGGCCCACGCGGACCGATGTCTGCCTGGTGGAACTCCTCGCAGGGGCGCATCCACGGCCGGGTCATCGAATTCATCTCGGGCACAACGCTGATGGGCTCGAACTATCTCTCCCCCGCCACGGCCGCACGGCTGGGCGAGCTCGCCGGCAAGGTCAGCGTCGCGCTCTCCGATGTCAACCACCCCGCGTCGGGCCGGGTGCTGCAATGGGATCTGCGCCATGCCGATCGCGTCATCGCAACACTGTTGCCCGACGAGCCGGACCCCGATGTCAGCGCATTCGTCACCGAGGTCACCGCATCGGCGATGCATCAGTTGCATTCGGTGTCGGCCGACCTGCCCGTGCAGCTCGGTCACTTCGACATCACCGACGACAACGTTCTCGCACCGACGACACCCGGGGCACTCCCCGACGCCGTCATCGACTTCGGCGACGTCAGTGCGTCGTGGGCGGTCAACGAAATCGCAGTGACCTTGTCCTCGCTGCTACACCACGACGGTTTCGCGCCGGTCGACTCTCTGCCTGCCATCCGCGCCTTCCATGCCGCGCGTCCGCTGAGCGAGAACGAGATCGAGGCACTGTGGCCCTTGGTCACCCTGCGCGGAGTGGTCCTGGTACTCAGCGGCCGCCAGCAGGTACGCCTCGACGCCGGGAACTCGTACGCCGACGCCGCGCTGGATCGCGAATTCCGCGTCCTCACCCAAGCAGCGTCGGTGTCCTGCGCCGTGATGACCGAAACCATCCGTCGAGCACTGGGTTTCGCTGCCCGGCCGCGCCCGGAATGGCAGGGTGCGCCACTGGTCGCCGGTGTGTCCGACGCCGTGTCCATCGACGCGGGCACCACATCGAGCATCAACGACGAAGGACGCTGGCTGGACCGCCACACCCTGACGGCCGCCGCGCTCGCCGCGCTCGATGCGGGCGCTCCCGCCGCGGTGGCACCTGCGTGGTCTGCTCGACTCACCGGAGGACCCAGCCGAACCCCCGCAGAGCCGGCCACGATCCCCACTGCGCTGACCATCTGGCTCGCCCAGGACACCGCGCTCGACGTGCCTGCAGACTGCTACACCACGGACACCGACGACGGCATCACCGTCACGTCCGGTGACGACGCCGTTCACTTCGTCGGAGTGCCGAACTCGGCGAATCCCCCTGTGCTCCCGGCGCGCACACCGATCGACGTCCAGCTCACCCGAGCGAACTCGGGGCCGATACCACTGCGTGTCGAACCCTCGTACGCCCACGGGTGGTCGGTACTCGCCGGTGACCCGGCCCCGGTTCTCGGGCTACCCGCTACCGTCCTCGCTCCCGAGGACGACACCCTCGAGCGCCGCGAACGACTGCTCGCCGAGGTCCAGGAGCACTACTACGCGGAGCCTCCCCGTATCGAGCGTGGATGGCGTGAGTACCTTGCCGACGTCGACGGTCGGGTCTACCTCGACATGGTCAACAACGTCGCCTCCGTCGGCCATGCCCACCCGAAGGTGATAGCGGCGGCGAATCGGCAGATGCACCTGCTGAACACCAACTCGCGCTTCAACTATCGCGCCATCACCGAGTTCGCAGAACGCATCACTGCAACCCTTCCCGACGAGCTCGACACCGTGTTCTTCGTCAACTCCGGTTCGGAGGCAACCGATCTCGCCATCCGCATCGCGATGGCCGCGACCGGACGTACCGATATCGTGGCCATGAAGGAGGCCTACCACGGGTGGACCTTTGCCAGCGACGCCGTCTCGACCTCGATAGCAGACAACCCCAATGCCCTTGCCACCCGACCGGATTGGGTGCACACGGTCGACGCCGCGAATTCCTACCGCGGTAAGCACCGCGGTGACGACGCGGCCCGCTACGCCCCCGAGGCCGTGCAGTTCATCGACGACCTGGCCGCGGCAGGCACTCTCCCCGCCGGGTTCATCGCCGAGTCCTACTTCGGCAACGCCGGAGGTGTCGCCCTTCCGGGCGGCTACCTCCAGCAGGTGTACGCCGCAGTCCGCAAGCACGGTGGCCTTGCGATCTCCGACGAGGTGCAGGTCGGTTACGGCCGACTCGGCGAATGGTTCTGGGGCTTCCAGCAGCAGCAGGCGATTCCCGACGTCGTGGCGGTCGCGAAATCGATCGGCAGCGGCCAACCCGTCGGCGTCGTGGTGACCTCGCGAAAGATCGCCGACCGCTATCGCACCGGCGGCTACTTCTTCTCGTCCACGGGCGGGTCCCCGGTGTCGTCGGTGATCGGCCTCGCCGTGCTCGATGTCATCCAGCAGGAGGGTCTGCAGGAGAACGCGCGCGTGGTCGGTGGCCACCTGAAGTCTCGATTGCAAGCCCTCGCCGCTGAACATCCGATCGTGGGCACCGTGCACGGATCGGGTCTGTACCTGGGACTCGAATTCATCCGTGACCACACCACCCTCGAGCCCGCCACCGAGGAAACCGAGGCCATCTGCAACCGGCTTCTCGAACTCGGAGTGATCATGCAACCCACCGGCGACTACCAGAACGTGCTCAAGATCAAGCCCCCGCTGTGCGTCTCGAAGGAATCGGTCGACTACTTCGTCGACTCGTTGGACAGAGTCCTGACCACGGGTTGGTGAGGCGAGTCCCCCCGTAGCGCGAGCGACTCGACATTCGGCAGGAGAACACGCAGATGGCTATTGCTCTCGACAGTGAGGTAGCGGCGGCTATGCAGGTGGCCGCCGCAGCATCGGGCGTCGTACCCGCGACCGAGCGAGGCGATGCCATGACGCTGCGAACTGTCATCGACGCGACCCTCGCGATCGACCACGGCAAACTACCGGACAGCACCTCCGTGAGGCGGTCGGATGTCGTGGTCGAAGGAGACGACGGCGTTCCCATCGCCGCGCGTTGGTATCTCCCGGACGATCGGGTGAGCACCAGTGCGGTCGTGTACGCGCACGGCGGCGGAATGATCAGCGGTTCGGTCGATCTGTACGACCCCGTCATCGCTCACTATGCCCAGCTCACCGGTGTGGCGTTTCTGTCCGTCGACTATCGCCTGGCACCGGAGGTGACCGGTGATACTCCAGTGAAGGACGTGTACACCGCACTCTCATGGCTCGTGCACGAGGCGGAAGCGTTCGGTGTCGACCCCGAACGCATCGCAATCATGGGCGATAGCGGAGGCGGCGGTGTGGCCGCCGGCGTCGCAATCCTTGCGCGAGACAACGGCATAGCGCTGGCACGACAGATCCTGATCTATCCCATGCTCGATTCACGTAACCTCCTGCCGGATCCCCATCTGACGGTGACCGCGACGTGGACATACGACGACAACTTCACGGGATGGAACGCGCTACTTCCCGAGGGAGTAGATGTGTCGCCGCTCTCCTCTCCCTCACATCTCGAAGATTTCTTCGATCTGGCACCGACCTTCATCGATGTTGGAGACCTCGACATATTTCGGGACGAAAGTATCGACTATGCGCTGGGCTTGCTTCGTGCCGGAGTGCCGTGCGAGCTACACGTACGAACAGGCGCCCCGCACGCATTCGAGTGGATCGCGCCCGAGGCCGCGGTGAGTCGCCGGTCCACCGAGGATCGACTTCGAGTCATCAAAGCCCTGTAACTTTTCGGGGAAAATGTCTGCGTCGAGGACCGGACAGTAGGAACTGATGACGTTACCGACATCGGTCGATTCAGCGCATAGCGCGTCGACACGGACACACCACAAAGGGCTATGCTCGGCCGGTGCGAAAGGTGACGAGCGTCGCGACTCTCGACCTGAATTTGTTGGTCTCGCTCGACGCCCTTCTTCAGCACATGAGCGTCACCAACGCAGCGCGACAACTGAACTTGAGCCAACCCGCCCTGTCAGCGGCACTGGCGCGACTGCGACGACACTTCGACGACGAGCTTTTGTACCGGGTCGGCAACGAGTATCACCTGACCCCGCTGGCTGCCGAACTTCGCCAACGCGCCGGTCTGGCCCTGGACGGCGTCGAGCGGGTCTTCCCTGCTCGACCCGAGTTCAGCCCGCAGGAGTCGACACGTGAGTTCAGCATCTTGGTCAGTGATTACGGAATCACCGTCTTGGGCAAAACCCTGGCGGGCCTCTTTGCCGAGGCAGCGCCGCGTGCCCGGCTGCGCTTTCGCCCGACCAGTCCTGACCTGGTCGCCCGGGTCGAACATACTTTGGTGAGTAGTGATTTGATGCTCGTGCCGCACGGTGTGGTCACCGATCTACCGCACCGCGATCTGTATCACGATCGCTGGGTGATGATCGTGTCCTCGGACAACGACGACATCGGTCCCACATTGAGCGTCGACGACTTGAAGAACTCTCCCTGGGCCGTGGTGTTCCATGGCCCATCGGCCGCCACGCCCGCGGACCGACAATTGCGGATGCTCGGCATCGAGCCGAACGTTCAGGTGGTGACCGAAAGCTTCCTCACGATTCCCGACCTCGTTGCCGGCAGCAAACGCATTGCGCTGCTTCAAGAAAGGCTTGCGCGCCTTCTACCCTCGACGTCGGGCGTGCGGACCATGGCATGTCCGGTCGAGGTGAACGAACTGGTCGAGACGATGTGGTGGCATCCCATCTACGACCGCGATCCGGAGCACATCTTTCTACGCGACATCGTCGTTCGCGCAGCGGACTCGGCCACCGACGTCGGGTAACGATCCGACCCTACTTCACCGCAATTGGATTGACCGGCGCGCCCACCGCACCGGTCACCGGAATCGGTGCGGCGGTGAGAAAGAACTCGTAGATGCCGTCCGCCGCGCAGTCGTCGCCGAGCGCGTCGAGATCCCACATCTCGCCCAGGAACAACCCGATGTTCGGAATTGCCACCTGATGCAAAGGCTGAAACGCGACATCGAATTCGTTCGGACGAACCTCGAAGCCCCAGGTGTCGGTCGCGATCGCCGCGATCTGGCTGTCGTGCAACCAATCCGCGGTGGTGAAGGACAGACCGGGGGCTGCTCCCCCGGCGTAGTCACCCCAGCCGTCCCGTCGAGTGCGACTGAGTTGGCCGGTCCGAACCAACACCATGTCGCCGAGACGGATCTCTGAGCTGTTTCCCTGTGCGGCAATCGTGTCCGTCAGGTGCTCGGTGGTGATCGCGAACCCGTCGGGCAATTCTCCGTTCTCACCGAACTGCCGGCCCACATCCAACAGCACTCCGCGACCGACGATTCCGTTGGCGACCGTCTCGATGCCGGTGACACCGTCCCCGAGGCTGGTGACGACCTTCTCCGCCGGCCGGCCGTTCCATGCCACACCGTGGTCGAAGATGTGCCCGAGTCCGTCCCATTGAGTCGAGCACTGCAGCGGCATCGAGACGACGTCGTCGGCACCACCGATTCCGTGCGGGAAGCCTTGGATTCCGGTGACGGCGTCGGTACCCGTGTCGAGCATCGTGTGTACGGGATTGGTTCGTCGACGCCAACCCTCCCGATGTCGACGCGTTGATTCCGGCAGCGAAGGCATGGATTGCCGAGAACCCGTCGGCAGTGCAGCCCTGGGACGTCAAGGGTTTCGAGATTCCCGGCGGCGGGCCCACCGACCCTGCCGTCGCTCAGAATCTCCTTGCTGCAACGGCATTGCTCCGTAAGCAGCTCAAGGGTGCACCCGCTCCTGCACCGAGGGCTATCCTCGCCGCCGCAGCGGAGTGCGCGACCGTCGACGTGGACACTGCGGATCGTATCGAGACCCGCTACTTCGTCTCTCTGATGACCGATCGAGTGGCGCAGAACATGATTCGTGCGTTCTTCTTCGACATGCAGACCATCCGGCGCGGCACGTCACGGCCGGCCGGGCACGACACGTTCACCGCCCGGAGCGTGGCGGTGATCGGGGCCGGAATGATGGGTGCCGCGATCGCCTACGTGTGCGCCAAGGCCGGCATCGAGGTGGTACTGAAAGACCTCGACCAGGACGCGGCCGATCGCGGAAGACTCTACGCCGAGAAGCTCGAAGCGAAAGCACTCGAGCGGGGGTCGACGACAGCCGAGAGGTCGGCGGCACTGC
>NZ_LMRR01000005.1 GCF_001426085.1 Rhodococcus sp. Leaf278 | reverse complement strand
GATGCCGAACTTCCGCCGCAACGGTGTGCTCATGGCCAAGCACGGCATCTACGACCTGCGTCAGCACCTCGAAGACGTCGTCTGGCCGGTCCTGCGTAAGTGGAACGTCTTCGAGCGCACCGACTTCACCGCCCGCGGCGAGAACACACGCGAAGAACTCGCCGCATTCCTCGAAGACCTCGAACGCCAAGCCACCAAGTTCGAGGAAATGCGAGACCGCTCCCTGGCCCGCGAACGCGCCAAGGCCGAAGCACGCGCGTCGTAAGTTTCGCTCGACTGGTGTGCCCGGTACCGATTTCGGTGCCGGGCACCACTTATTTCCCTGCACGTTCTCCCTCCGTTCCAAAGGCTCTTCCATGACATTGCAGATCGGCTCCCTGGAGTTGCGCAGCCCCGTCGTCCTGGCACCGATGGCGGGCGTCACCAACGTGGCGTTCCGGACCCTGTGCCGGGAGCAGGAACTCGAGCGAGCAGGTAGCACGTCGGGCCTGTACGTCTGCGAGATGGTGACCGCCCGCGCGCTGGTCGAAAGACAGCCCGCGACGATGCACATGACGACCTTCGGTCCCACCGAAACTCCGCGGTCGCTGCAGCTCTACACCGTCGATCCGGACACCACGTACGCCGCGGCGAAGATGATCGTCGACGACAACCTGGCCGACCACATCGACATGAATTTCGGCTGCCCGGTGCCGAAGGTCACCCGTAAGGGCGGCGGTGCCGCGCTGCCGTACAAACGGAACCTGTTCGGTCGCATCGTCGCCGCGGCGGTCAAGGCGACCGAGGGCACCGACATTCCGGTCACCGTCAAGTTCCGCGTCGGCATCGACGAGAACCACCACACGCACCTCGACGCGGGCAGAATCGCCGCCGACGAGGGTGCCGCAGCGGTGGCGCTGCACGCCCGAACCGCGTCGCAGCGGTACTCCGGTACTGCGGACTGGAACGAGATCGCTCGACTCAAGGAACATGTCAGCGGCATCCCGGTGCTGGGCAACGGCGACATCTTCTCCGCGTCCGACGCGGTACGGATGATGGCCGAGACCGGTTGCGACGGCGTCGTCGTGGGGCGAGGTTGTCTGGGCAGGCCGTGGCTGTTCGCCGAACTCAGCGCCCGCTTGAACGGCCGGCCCGAGCCCGTCCCCCCCACCCTCGGCGAGGTGGCCACGATCATCGCCCGCCATGCCGAGCTGCTCGCCGAGCACCACGGAGAGAAGAAGGGCCTGCGCGAGTTGCGCAAGCACGTCTCCTGGTACCTCCGCGGCTTCCCCGCGGGATCGGATCTTCGAGTCTCGATGGCGCTGGTGTCCACCCTCGCCGAGCTGGACGACCTGCTGGCGCAACTGGATCCGACCGTTCCGTTTCCCAAGGACGCAGAGGGTCCCCGCGGACGACAGGGTTCACCGGGCGCGGTTTCTCTACCCGACGGCTGGTTGGACGATCCGGAGGACATCTGTGTCCCGGCCGGTGCCGACCTGATGCATTCGGGCGGCTGATCCCCAGCTGATCGGCTCTCACCTCGCACGAAGTGAACCATGCCGCTCGAGTCAGTACTATGGCTGGGATTGCCGAGTAGGCAACGTGCGCGTGTGATGGAAGGCCAGGTTCGAATTCGTGGGAGACGATCGAGAGTCGGGCCCGTCCGTGCCCGAGGGTCGCGCCCCATGGGAGCGCCCGCTTTCCTCAATCAGACAAAACGGAGAGCATCGGCCTCGCTCCGAACGCCCATCCACACCGGACCAGGATTCACCACCGCAGCCAGGCGACAGCGGCAGGCTCGGCAAACGATCGCCGCGTAATGCCGACACCGTCTCGGTAGCCGAGCTGGTGGACAAGATGTCGCGTTCGGGATCGAGTCGCCGGGCCCCCACCGACCGGCCCGAAACCGAAGAACCGACCGAGATCATCGCCCCGATCACCGATGCCACACCACCACCCTCCCGAGCGGTACCGCCGACGCCGCCGCACGCAGTACCGGAGCCGGTGGGCGCGCCCGCCTCGGATCGCCCGGCTCTGACGCGGTTGGCAATGAGCCGGGTACGACGACGCCGGCGGCTGCGAATGATCGGCCGAAGTCTGGTGTCCGTCATCGCGGTCCTTTCGGTGGCGTTGACCGGCGTGGTGTGGGGATATCTCCGCAACACAGACCAGGGATTTCTCCAGGTCGCCGCTCTCGATCCCGACTCGACGGACGTCGTCGACGCCGCAGGCCAGTACGGGGACGAGACCTACCTGATCGTCGGTACCGACACGCGCACCGGGGCCAGCGGCGAGGTGGGTGCCGGGACCGTCGCCGACGCCGAGGGAGCCCGCTCGGACACGGTCATGCTCGTCAACATTCCGGCCGATCGCAGTCGCGTCGTCGCCGTGTCGTTCCCCCGCGACCTCGACGTGACGCGCCCCGAGTGCGAGCAGTTCGACAACGACACCAATACCTACACCGGTGAGATGTTCCCGGAGGCCTACGGCGACAAGCTCAATGCCACCTACGCCCTCGGTGGCCCCAAGTGCCTGGTCAAGACGATCCAGAAGATATCCGGTCTGCGTATCGGTCATTTCGTGGGAATGGATTTCGCCGGGTTCGAGTCCATGGTCGACGAGGTCGGCGGTGTCGAGGTGTGCACCGCGCAACCGCTGTTCGACTACGAACTCGGTGACGTGCTGCCCAACCCCGGTACGCAACGCATCGACGGCCGCACCGCGCTGAACTACGTTCGGGCCCGCAACATCGAGTCCGAGGGCAACGGGGACTACGGCCGCATCAAGCGACAGCAGCGCTTCCTCTCCTCCCTGTTGAGATCCGCACTGTCCAACCAGGTGTTGCTCGATCCGGGAAAGCTCAACGGGTTCGTCAACGCGTTCACCTCGGACACGTTCGTGGAGAACGTCAAGACGCAGGACCTGGTGACGTTGGGACGGTCGCTGCAGAACGTGGATGCAGGCGCGGTCACGTTCCTCACCATTCCCACCACCGGCACCAACGACTACGGCAACGAGATCCCCAACGAGGACGCGATCGGTGCCATCTTCCAGGCCATCATCGACGACGATCCGCTGCCCGGCGAGGAACGCGCAGACCCGGTCGCCCCCGAATCCTCGGCTCCCCCTGCGGTGCCCGCCGCCCCGCTACTGGCCGTCGAACCGGGGACGGTGTCGCTGCAGGTATCCAACGCGTCCGACATCGCCGGAATGGCACAAACAGCATCCGACGAGCTCGCAACCTACGGATTCCAGATCCTGACGGTAGGCAACTTCTCGGGCTCCGCCACCCAGACCGTCGTGCGCTACTCCCAGGACCAGGAAGCGGCCGCCGCGACCGTCGCGTCGGCGATCCCGGGCGCAGCCATCGAGCTGGCTCCGAGCCTGAACAACGTCGTCGAGGTGGTGCTCGGTTCCAACTACCCCGGATACACGCAATCCCCGACGCCGTTCGGCACCGTAGTCGATGCCACGCAGGTGGAGGGATCGATCGAGAACACGCCCCTGCCGGAGGACCTGTCGTTCACCAATGCCGCCGACGACACGTGTGCCTGACTCCATTCATGCTCCGTTAACCCTCGGGACAGTAAACAGGTCGGTGTGACCTACTAAACTTCGCTCATGCGCGTCGCCTACAACGAACAGATGAACGAGCTTGCCGATCTCCTCGGAGAGATGGCGAGCCTGGCTGGTACGGCCATGGAGAAGGCCACCCAGTCACTCCTCCAAGCAGACCTGGTGCTCGCCGAGCAGGTCATTTCCGAGCACGACAAGATCACCGACCTCAGTGCCGTCTGCGAGGAGAAGGCGTTCACGCTCCTCGCCCTGCAGGCTCCGGTCGCAGGCGATCTCCGGTCCGTGGTGGCCGGCATCCAAATCGTTGCCGACATCGACCGGATGGGCGCACTTGCCCTGCACGTCGCCAAGATCACCCGCCGCAGGCACCCGAACCACGCCCTCCCCGAGGTCGTCAACGGATACTTCGCCGAGATGGGACGCCTCGCCGTTCAGATCGGTGCGTCCGCGCGCGAAGTCCTCGAGACACGCGACCCCGAGCGCGCTGCGAAGTTGCAGGAAGAAGACGAGGCGATGGACGATCTGCACCGTCACCTCTTCACGGTTCTGATGGACCGTGATTGGAGCCATGGCGTCGCCGCCGCAGTGGACGTGACTCTGTTGGGTCGCTTCTACGAGCGCTTCGCCGATCACGCGGTCGAGGTCGGCCGCCGAGTGATCTTCCTCGTCACCGGCCAGCTTCCGGTCGATCTGCACCAGAACAACATTCCCACTTCGTAGAACCACTGTCGTCGAGTAGGGCTGCCCAGCAGCGCTACTCGACGTTCGTGTCAGGGCAGGCGCACAACGAGAAGAACCCCCGTCGAGCTTTCGCTCGGCGGGGGTTCTCTGTGCGGTGTGTGGTTATCCGAAGCGGCCGGAGATGTAGTCCTCGGTGGCCTTCTGCGTCGGGTTGGAGAAGATCTTCTCGGTGTCGTCGATTTCGATGAGCTTGCCCGGCTTGCCGGTCGCCTCGAGGTTGAAGAATCCGGTCTGATCGCTCACACGTGCGGCCTGCTGCATGTTGTGCGTGACGATCACGATCGTGAAGTCCTGCTTGAGTTCCTGGATCAGGTCCTCGATGGCCAGCGTCGAAATGGGATCGAGTGCTGAGCACGGCTCGTCCATCAGCAGCACGTCAGGCGAGACAGCGATGGCCCGAGCGATGCACAGACGCTGCTGCTGACCACCGGAAAGGCCACCACCAGGCTTGTCGAGGCGATCCTTGACCTCGGTCCAGAGGTTGGCACCCTTGAGTGAGCGCTCGGCGATCTCGTCGAGTTCCTTCTTGCCGCGGCCGCCCTGCAACTTCAGGCCTGCGACGACGTTGTCCTTGATGGACATCGTCGGGAACGGGTTGGGCCGCTGGAAGACCATGCCGATGGTGCGTCGCACACCCACGGGATCGACGCCGCTGCCGTAGATGTCCTCGCCGTCGAGCAGCACCGAGCCCTCGACGCGGGCACCCGGGGTGACCTCGTGCATGCGGTTGAGCGAACGCAGCACGGTCGACTTACCGCAGCCGGACGGTCCGATGAACGCGGTGACGCTGCGCGGCGGCACGGCCAGAGTGACGTCGGAGACGGCGTGGAATTTGCCGTAGTAGATGTTGACGTCTTTGAGATCGAGACGCTTTGCCATGTTCTTCGTTCCTTACGATTCGCTGGAGTCGGGTGGGTCAGAAGTTCTTGGGCGAAAAGAACTTCGAGACCAACTTCGCGCCGATGTTGAGTATTGCCACGATCAGGATCAGCGTCAGGGCTGCTCCCCACATGCGCTCAGCGGTGAGCACGCCGGTTCCTGCTTTCTGCAGGTCGACCATCATGAGCGGCAGTGACGTCTGCGGCCCGGCGAAGATGTTGAAGTTGATTGCGGTAGCGGATCCCACCAGGATCAGCACCGGTGCCGTCTCGCCCATGACGCGGGCCAGGGCGAGCATGATGCCCGTGACGATTCCGGACAGCGCGGTGGGGATGACTATCTTGGCGATGGTCTTCCACTTCGGCACGCCGAGCGCGTAGGACGCCTCGCGCAGGTCCTGCGGAACGATGCGCAGCATTTCCTCGGCCGAGCGCACGATCACCGGGATCATCAGCAGAACGAGCGCGAAGGCGACAGCCACACCGGAGCGCTGGAAGCCGAAGGTGGCGATCCACAAGGCGTAGATGAACAGGGCCGCGACGATCGACGGCACGCCGGTGAGGATGTCGACCATGAACGTCGTCACTCGCGCCAGCCGAGTACCGGCACCGTATTCGACGAGATAGATGGCGACGAAGATGCCGATGGGGATGGAGATGACGGCGCAGAACAATCCTTGCAGGAGGGTTCCGATGATGGCGTGGTACGCGCCGCCACCCGCGATGAACTGGGTGACACCGGCCTGCGAGTTCTGCCACCAGGTGGGTGAGACGACGGCCGACAGTCCGCGGGAGATCACTGTGTAGAGCACCCAGATCAGGGGAACGAGTGCCACCAGCACGGAAAGGCTGACGAGGATCGTCGCCGTCAGGTTGGACGCTTTGCGCCGAGCGCTGACGCCTTGGAACGTGGGTTCCTTGACGGGCTTGTCCATGGTTGCGGTCATGGGTCAGTCCTTCTTTCCGGCGATGGCGGCGCGAGCACCGGCGTTGACGACGAAGGTCAGAACGAAGAGCACCAGACCTGCGGCGATGTAGGCACCTGCCTGCAGCGGATTGTTGAACTCGCCCGCAGCCAACGCGATCTTGGTCGCGAACGTGGAACCGCCGTCGAACAGGGTTCCGCCGAAGGTCGCCTGGGTGCTGCGAATGATGATGTAGAGCGCGATGGTCTCACCGAGTGCGCGGCCGAGTCCGAGCATCGAACCCGAGACGAAACCGGACTTGCCGAACGGAATGACCGTGGTGCGCACGACCTCCCAGCGGGTGGCTCCGAGCGCGAGAGCGGCTTCGACCTGACCCTTCGGCGTCTGGATGAACACCTCACGGGTGACGGCGGCGATGATCGGCAGGATCATCACGGCGAGCACGATGCCACCGGTGAAGATGGTGCCGCCGCCGGCGATCGACACCGATCCGGTACTGAAGAGCGGGAACCAGCTCAGCGACGAGTTCAGCCATTCGGCGAACGGGCTGATGGCGGGCGCGAGGACGTAGAGGCCCCAGAGACCGAAGACGATCGACGGGACCGCGGCCAGCAGGTCGATGATGTAACCGAGCGGTCCTGCGACCCGCTTGGGTGCGTAGTTCGTCAGGTAGATGGCGATACCGAGAGCAACAGGCATCGCCAGAATCAGAGCGAACAGCGACACGGTAACGGTGACCAGGAAGAGATCGAGGACACCGAACACCATCGCGGAGGTGTTGGAGGTGTCCCACGCGCCGTTGTAGGTCAGGAAGTTGACCGTGTTGTTCGACAGTGAGGGGATCGCGCGCCAGAGCAGGAAGATACCGACGGCGGCAATCAGGGCGATGATGAAGATGCCCGAGCCCGTGGCCAGGCCGGAGAAGATCCGGTCACCGGGACGTGTGACGGTTCCCGATGCTTTCGAGTCTGACAATTGTGGTTCTTCCGGTTGGTGCGCGGCACCCGTGGTGGGCACGGTAGCCGCGGAGGGGACGCCGGTCATCGAGTGGGTGTCGCTCATACCGCTCACTGTCTCGTGTGGAGGTCGAGGACGGTCTTGCTTCGGCTCGCGGTGTCGCGAGCCGAAGCAAGATCACGTCTCATTGAATCAGGCGATTGCTTCGACAGCGGTGACCAGACGTTCCTTGAAGGAATCGGGGAGCGGCACGTAGCCGGCTTCCTCGAGGCCCTGCTGGCCCTCGTTGGCTGCACTGAGAAGGAAGGACTTGACCGCTGCCGTGGTGTCGGCGTCGTAGCCCTTCGAGCACACGATCTCGTAGGTCGCGAGGACCAACGGGTACGTGTCGGCTTCGTTGCTGGCGTACAGCGCGTCGATGTCGATCACGAGGTCGTTGCCCTCACCGGAGAACGTTGCCGCGTCGATCGCTGCGGCTGCCGTCTCGGTGCTGAGCTCGACCGGTCCGTTGCCGAAGTCGACGGCAGCTGTGCCGAGGCTCTCCTGGTCGGCGAAGCCCTTCTCGACATAGGTGACCGATCCGGGGGTAGCCGCGACGGCCTGGGCGACGCCCGAGGATCCGTTGGCACCTTCGCCGACGCCGCCGGCCCAATCGGAGCTGTGGTCGAGGGTCCACGCTTCGGGAGCGGATGCTGCGAGGAAGCGCTGGAAGTTGTCGCTGGTGCCCGAGGAGTCGGAGCGGTAGACCGGGGTGACCGCAGTGGACGGCAGGTCGACGCCTTCGTTGAGGGCGGCGATCGCGGGATCGTTCCAGGTGGTGATCTGGCCGGTGAACATGCGCGCGATGACGTCCGGGTTCAGCGCAACGTTGTCGACACCGTCGAGGTTGTAGGCCACAGCGACCGGTCCGAAGACCAGGGGCAGATTCCAGGCCGGGTTGTTGGCGCAACGAACGGCGGCCTGGGCGGCCTGATCGTCCTTGATGGCCGAATCCGATCCGGCGAAGTCGACGAGGCCGGCGACGAACTGCGTGCGGCCGTTGCCCGAGCCGCTGGTGGTGTACTCGACGGCCTTTCCGGCGCACACGCCGGAGTAGATCGAGGTGAAGTTGGACATGGCGTTCTGCTGAGCGGACGAGCCTTCACCGGTCAGTGGGGACTTGCCTTCGCAGCTGGCCGAGGATTCGGATGCGCCGTCCGTGGTGGCGACGTTCGCGTCGCTACCGCATGCGGTCAGCAACATGGCACTGATGGCCACTGCACTCATGAGAGCACCGTTGCGCTTGAGGTTCACCTGTTTCCTCCGAGGAATCTTGGGCCGTGTCCACGGCTCGGACCTGATCGGCCGTGCTGTGACTGTGTGGGTGCCGGCTCCTCGAGAGAACCTCGCACCAGGCGGCGTAGGTTGCCACCCACGGAGAAAGGTAAGGGCAGGTGGTAGACGTTTACCCCCGCGTGGGTGAACGGAAGATGAACACCGCGCTGGAAATGTCCGTTTACGGGGTGCGCGCGTACGCGACGTCGACGTGGTAATTCACGAACCCGAGCTTGGTGTACGTGTGCACGGCGGCGGTGTTGTCCGCCTCGACGTACAGCATGATCTGGCTCAGTTCGCGGCTGCGCAGGTAATGCAGGCCCGCCAGGGTCAGCACTCGGCCGAGACCACGGCCCTGGGACTCCGGATCGATGCCGACGACGTACACCTCACCGATGGCCGGCTCGCTCGCTTCGGCGGCGTGCACTTTCGTCCAGTGAAATCCCAGCAGGTGGTCGCTGCCCTCCTCGAACGCCAGGAAGAGACCCGCCGGATCGAACCACGGTTCGTCGCGGCGCGAGGCGATGTCGCGATCGGTCCAGCCACCCTGCTCGGGATGCCATGAGAACGCCGCATTGTTCACTCGCAGCAGCTCGGCGTCGTCCTGATGGCCTCGGTAGGTCCGCAACGTAATACCATCCGGCACAACAACATCGGGGAGATCAGGAGTGGCCGATGCCCGACGCATCTGCAGCAACTCCCGAACCACCGTCAGCTCGAGACGAGCTGCAACGGACTGCGCCGCGGCGATGTTGCCGTGCGCCCAGATTCGCGCCTCGGACCCGATATCGAGTGCGCGAGAAACCAATTCGCGACCGATGCCGAGACCGCGGGAAGCCGGATCGACCACCGCCTCGGCCATCCCGTCGGCGATTCCGGCGTAGCCGACGACTCGATCACCTTCGGTGGCGACGAGCCGAACGACGTTCTCGCCCGCGTCGACCGCCTTCACTGCCTGCTCCGACAGGGGCGCGGTACCGTCGGCTTCCGTTGCGCGAGAAAGGATCCCATGAATCTCGCCGGAAACGCGAGGAGACGGTGCGTCGCCGTCGATGGGATGGACGCCGAACGCAGTATCCGAACTCATCTACGAGAGAGTACTCTCCTGCTCGAACTCGAAATCCGCATCGCCGGAATCCCCGCCCGCGCCGTCCGATGCCGCTGGGCCGCCTTTGCTGTTCCGCGCGGGCCGGACCGCCTTGTATCCGACGTTGCGCACGGTGCCGATCAGCGATTCGTACTCGGTACCGAGCTTGGCACGCAGGCGTCGAACATGGACGTCCACGGTGCGTGTGCCACCGAAGAAGTCGTAGCCCCACACTTCCTGCAGCAGTTGGGCGCGAGTGAACACGCGGCCCGCGTGCTGAGCCAGATACTTCAGCAGCTCGAATTCCTTGTAGGTCAGGTCGAGCGGACGACCACGCAGGCGCGCGGTGTAGGTGCCCTCGTCGATGATCAGCTCGCCGAGCGTGATCTTGCCCGAAGTCTCCGGGCTCGCGACGCCGCCGCTACGCCCGACGAGCAGCCGCAGGCGCGCGTCCAGTTCTGCCGGCCCGGTACCGGGAAGCAGGATGTCGTCCAGGCCCCAATCGGAGTTGACGGCTACCAGCCCGCCCTCGGTGAGGACTGCGACGACGGGGATGGCCGAGCCGGTACTTCCCAACAGTCGACACAACCCGCGTGCTGCAGCCAGATCGGTGCGGGCGTCCACGAGAGCGATATCGGCCGAACCCGCTTCGAGTAGCGAGGAGACCTCGGTGGGCACCGGGCGCACGTGATGCGCCAGAAGAGCAAGGGATGGAAGAACGCCCTCCGGATTGGGGTCGGAGGTCAGTAGTAGGAGCTCCACTGCGTCTCCGTTCTTGCTGCTGGCCGGTCCAGCCCGAGCTGGATTGGAGTGTTCGTCAAGGACACAGACTAGCTTGTCCGTACAACTGGCCGAAGCGGGCAGTGCGGCACCCGTCGGTCACAATGGACGCGTGCGCACACTTCTCATCGGACTCGTCAGCCTGCTGGCCCTTGCGCTCGTCGTGGATTTCGGCGCGGCGGCGTACTCCGAGTACCGGGTCTCACGCGCGATTCGTGCGGGTGGCGAACTCAATTCGGACCCCCAGGTGATCGTGCACGGCTTCCCGTTCTTGACGCAGGCAGCGGACGGCCGCTACCAGAACATCGAGATCAGGGCTCAGGACGTCCCCACCGAGTACGTCGGCTCGACGACGATCGAGGCCAACCTCCGCGGCGTACACATCGCCCTGTCCGACCTGATCGACAACAACGTTCGGGCCATTCCGGTCGACGAACTCGACGGCCGTGTCCGCATCGAGGCGACGGACCTCGGGCGGTTCCTCGGCATCGTCGACCTGCAGGTTTCTGCGCCGCCGGCCGACAAGTCCGACGGCACGGGCGGCTCCGGCGGCTCGGGCAAGACGACCACCGGAGGCGTCGTGCTGACCGGAACGGTGCCGGTCGGCCCACTGCAAACGACGGTGAGCGTCGAAGCCGATCTGCTGCTCGAGGGAGACAGCGTCGCCATCGTGGCATCGGACTTCTACTTCGGTCCGGAGGGTCGGGCGGATTTCACGATTCCCGACTTCGCCAAGCCGACGGTGCTCGGGTTGTTCACCAAGACCATCGAGAGTCAGAACCTGCCCTTCGGACTGCTGCCGACCGACGTGTACGCGGAAGGGTCGCAGATCGTCATCGAGGGTTCGGGCGACAACGTGACGATCGACCTGAACGAGATCGAGAAGCCGTGATTGGAATCACAGTTCTGGTGGTCGTGGCGGTCCTTGCCGTGGCTACCGGTTTCTACCTCCGGAGCCGATCCGGCACCGTGCGCGCGGTACGAGAGACCGACTCCGACTCCGACGCTGTACGTCCTCTCCTGCTGGAGGCAGGCGTCACGACCGACACCGCGACCGTGCTGCACTTCTCGGCGGACTGGTGCGGACCCTGTGCCGCCGTCCGTCGCGTCGTAGGCCAAGTACTCGACGACCGCGGTGGGGCCCGCGAAGTAGAGCTCGACATCGATGCCCATCCGGTCCTCGCTCGCGAGCTGGGGGTGCTGTCGCTGCCCACCACGTTCGTGCTCGACACCGACTTGCGTCGGCGCTCGAGAATCGCGGGGGTTCCCTCCGCGGCGGCTCTGCGGTCGGCGCTCGACGCCCTGTGACCACCTACGCTCGGGTGGGCGGTTCGATGCGCCGCTGGTAGCAGGTAGGATGCTCTTCGTGTTCTCCCGCCACGAGCTGATGCTCACCAGTCGACGCACGGTTGATCTGTGCCGACTGGGCGGTTGTTGCTGTCGCTGCTGCTGATTTCCTTCTGCCGCCACGCCCATGCGTGATGTCGGCCCCTCGACAGGAATCCACGTCCGAGCACTGCCCATGTAGCGTGCCCCGGCCCCGCACAGGAGTACTTCTCGATGTCGACACCCGACACCCACACCGTCTCCCCCACGCTCGACCAGGTCGACGTCCGTGGCCCCCGCTTCGCAGCGTGGATCACCACCGCCGTTCTGGTCGTCGTGATTCTCCTGACCACGTTCTCGGTCCCCGCAGCGGCAATCCTGCTCGGGCTACAGGCGATCGTGTTCGGAATCGGAGCCGTCCGCGGACCCAAGCACAGTCCCTACGGCACGATCTACGCGACGTTCGTCGCTCCGCGGCTCTCCCCGACCAGCGAACGCGAGCCGGTGGCTCCGTTGAAGTTCGCTCAGTTGGTGGGATTCGTGTTCGCCGCCGTCGGAGTTCTCGGCTTCGCCCTCGGCGCTCCCGTCGTCGGCACCGTGGCCGCAGGCTTCGCCCTGTTCGCGGCGTTTCTCAACGCCGCGTTCGCGGTCTGCCTCGGGTGCATGATCTACCCGCTCGCGGCGCGAGTGCGCAGCACCTCCTGAACTGGGTCGTTTCGCAGGCTCCACACCTGTCCTGACACCCCTTCTTCCGATCCGTACAAGAAAGACCGAAAGGAACACCATGGCTCGCTCCGACGTCCTGGTCTCTGCCGACTGGGCCGAGCAGAACCTGAACGCACCGAAGATCGTCTTCGTCGAGGTCGACGAAGACGCCAGCGCCTACGACGGCGGACACATCGAAGGTGCAGTCAAGCTCGACTGGCGCAAGGACCTGCAGGACCCGGTTCGCCGCGACTTCCTGGGCCAGGAGCAGTTCTCGGACCTGTTGTCGGCGAAGGGCATCAGCAACGACGACACCGTCGTCCTGTACGGCGGAAACAACAACTGGTTCGCCGCCTACGCCTACTGGTACTTCAAGCTCTACGGCCACAAGGACGTCAAGCTCATCGACGGCGGACGCAAGAAGTGGGAACTCGACGGACGCGCGCTGTCGAAGGACGTCGTCAGCCGGGAAACCACTCAGTACCGAGCCGAGGCTCCCGACCTGTCGATTCGTGCATTCCGCGACGAGGTCATCGACGCCATCGGCAACAAGAACCTGATCGACGTGCGCTCGCCCGACGAGTTCTCGGGCAAGATCCTCGCCCCGGCTCACCTGCCGCAGGAACAGGCTCAGCAGCGTGGCCACGTTCCGTCCGCGATCAACATTCCGTGGAGCACCACCGCCAACGAGGACGGCACATTCAAGTCCGACGATGCGCTCGAAGAGCTGTACAAGGCCAAGGGCTACGACGACGAGAAGGCCACCATCGCCTACTGCCGCATCGGTGAGCGTTCGAGCCACACCTGGTTCGTCCTCAAGGAGCTTCTGGGCAAGGAAGACGTCAAGAACTACGACGGCAGCTGGGTCGAGTACGGCTCCCTCGTCGGAGCACCCATCGAGTTGGAGGTTCACTGATATGTGTGGAGCACCCGTACAGGGCCAGACCATCCCCGCAGGCGTCGACGTCGAAAAGGAAACGGTCATCACCGGCCGCGTTCTCGCCGGCGACGGTGAGCCGGTAGCGGGAGCGTTCGTGCGTCTGCTCGACGGCACCGGCGAATTCACCGCCGAGGTCGTCGCGTCGGGCACCGGGGACTTCCGCTTCTTCGCCGCTCCCGGCCAGTGGACGCTGCGTGCACTGTCGGCATCGGGCAACGGCGACACCGTCATCGCTCCCGAAGGCGCAGGCGTGCACTCTGCCGACGTCACCGTCGGAGTCTGACTTCGCAGCACCGCCAGAAACGAAGAACCCCGCACCTGCTCGGCAGGTGCGGGGTTCTTTTTCGTCCTCTAGCCGGTCGCGGGCACCGGCTCCGGAACCGTGGAGTACTGCGGCGGGAACAATCCCTCCGGGACCGGAATGCCCTGGGACTCGAGGAAGGCACCGAGGTCACTGACTCGGGTCTGCGTACCCGGCTCGGGCAGCAGCCGCGGCTCCGGCGCAGGCGCGGGCGTCTCGGTCATGGGAGCCTCGGGCGTGGCCGGATCGACCGGAGCGGGTGCGTTGTTCTTCTCGCGTTCGGTACGAGCGAGATCGGTCACCCACGCGACCATCTTCTCGCTTTCCCACTCGACACCGTCGTTGGGGTCGTTGTACCAGTAGGACAGGTGCTGCAGGAAGCCGAGCGCCAGGTAGGGGCCCAGGACCACGTCGACGATGCCCTTGTTGTTGTCCACCAGACCTTCGCCTTCGGCGCGCAACTTCGCCTCCACGGTCTCCGCGCCCGGTCCGAGTGCCCAGTTCAGATCGGCGAAAAGCTGGTCGGGGGACAGCGCTGCGACAGCCTCTGCGTCGTTCACCTGGTATCGCCGGTCGGACACCTTGACCAGAACCTGCAACAAAGTCTCGTCCGATTCGAGCCAGGACTTGTTAGTGGCGATGTCGATGATCGCGCGGGTGGCGATGGTAGCGACCGTCCGGCCGAAATCGGACACGGTCTGCACCGGATTCAGCAGCGTCAACCGCATCTGTCCCAGTACGCCGAGCGCCAATTGCAGCAGCTCGATCTTGTCCGGTGCATCGCACGCCAGATCCCAGGGCCGACACGACCAGGTGACCTTGTCGGTCATGGTGCCGTAGTCGCGGGGCGACTGATCCATGAAACCGCCGAGAGACTCACCGACCTCGTCGCCGAAGTTCGGCACCCCGGCCGGGCGGTACGGCGACCCGACCATGATGACGCCGACGACGTCGTCGGACGTGACGAGCGCGTTGGGATCACGGTGTCCGAGGTCGACCGAGATCCGATCGAGAACTTCCCCGCCGACGCTGTACCCGAGCAGCGCGAACTTGGTCTTCTCGCCGCACTTGGTCTTGTACTCGTTCATCAACCGGTTGGTCGACGCGATGCCGTCGTCGATCGATTCCTGGTACGTCGCCACGTCGTCGAGCACGTCGAAGCCGTAGGTGGAGGTGTACGGAACGTAGAGCCAGCCGACGGTCCCGGGGCTGTCCGCGTTCGCCTCACCGACCGGAACCGTGACGTTGCCGACCCAATTCGACGCGATCGTCTGCGCCTCTTCGTTCAGCGGATTGCGATCTGCGGCGGAGTCGGTGGCTCCGGACACCGCCAACAGCAGTACATCCGGGCAGTCCTGCGCGTAGTTGTTCGGATCGATGTTCGGGCCCTGAGACGAACCGAAGTCGGCAGACCCGGAATCCGACGAACCGGAATCGGACGAGCCCGAATCCGGGGCGGCCAGCGCGGCGGCGGGTGCTGCGAGCGCCAGCGTCAGTGCGACGACCGCCGATCGAAGCACCACGGAACCGAACGACGATGTCAGGACACGCTTACGACGCAGCATTTCTGCAGAGACCTCCCCAGCCTTCACGACAACACAGTGAACAACGTCGGAAATTCGCCCACGGGCGTCCGACGTCCCCCGAAGAAGGTACCTGTTGTTCGGGATTTCTCCACCAGTACGAGTGACCCAGCGCACTTTCCGAGCCGAAGTCGGTTAGATGTCACCAAAGACACACGTCGGATTCGGGCCACTGTTCTCAGTGGGAAACCATGCGGGTTAAACTCGCACTCGTGGTCATCTTCTTCGAGTTGTTGCTGGTGCTTGCGGCAATAGCCATCATCGCGTTCTCGCTCTACGTCGTCTACCGACTGGTCAACGACGAGTCGTGACGGATCCGGTTGCGGGGCAACCCGGCAGTGCTGACGAGGGCAGGGCCGACGAGAGACGCGACGTCCCCGCCACCAGTGGTGACGAAGCGATAGCAGCGGCCGAACAGAAGTTCGCCGAGGCATCGTCTCGGAACATCCCGGTACTGCCCGATATCCCTCATCCCGACGACACCGCCAACCTGCGGCTCGGTCCCGACCTGGATCCGTCGATGCTGGCGCTGTTGCCTCTCGTCGGCGTCTGGCGCGGTGAAGGCGAAGGGCACGACCCCGAACTGGGAACCGACTACCCCTTCGGACAGCAGATCGTCATCACCCACGACGGCGGCAGCTACTTGAGCTGGGAATCGCGCTCGTGGCGGCTCGACTCCGATGGCAACTACGCTCACCCCGACCTCCGCGAAACCGGATTCTGGCGCGTCAGCGGTGGCCACGGACTCAAAGGTTCCGAGAACGAAGAGGTCATCGAACTTCTGTTGACCCACAGCACCGGTGTGGTCGAACTCTATTACGGACACGCACTCACCAAGTCCTCGTGGGAACTCGCCACCGACGTCGTCATCCGCAGCACCTCGGGTGCGCTGGTCGGCGGAGCGCGCCGCCTGTACGGAATCGTCGAGGGCGGAGATCTGGCGTACGTCGAGGAACGCGTTGTCGCCGACGGCCCACTCGCACCGCGGTTGTCCGCACGGTTGTCGCGCTACATCGGCTGATTTCATTTCTTCTCGTTGCATGCGAACGGCCCTCGAGCCATACCTGATTTCAGGTCCCGACCGGACAGGTCGGGGGCTCGAGGGCCGGGTAGCTGCCTGGGATTCGCTTGCCGCTCGCGCGGTCTTCGCAGTGAATCCGTCAGCGATAGCGGCTAGCTGACAGCCACCTCACGCGTCCTAGAGTTCATCAACTTCAGACCACCTCCTCTCTCGTGTACTTCCAACGTACGCCCGAGATTCCGAGTCGGCAAAGTGTTTTTTCTTCGTGTCTGCGCCGAGGTCGATCACCTGGTCGGCGTCGGTGTTCTCCGGCAGTTGATGGGTGACGACCACCACGGTTCGGTCGGCACCGAACAGGCCGCAGTCGGTGGTGAGCAGCTCCCGCAGTATCCGCATCCCGGAGACTCTGTCGAGATGTTCGGTCGGCTCGTCGAGCAGCACGATCGGTGCACTGCTGAGCAGAGCGCGCGCGAGCAGCAGCCTGCGTCGCTCTCCCCCGGACACCGCGTGTGCGCCGCCCACGAGGGGCGTGTGGACACCGAGGGGCAGCGCGTCGAGCCACGATCCGAGGCCCACTTTCCGCAGTGCCTCCGACGCTTCCTGCTCGTTCACGTCCCCGCGTACCACCCGCAGATTCTCCAGAATCGACGTATCGAACAGATGCGCATCCTCGGCGAACAGTGCTGCGTCCGAGCCGTATTCCTCGGCAAGTGCGCGCAACATCGTCGATTTTCCCGATCCACTGGGGCCGATGAGAGCGCTTCGCGCATGTGCACGGAAGTTCGTAGCAGGGGTCGAAGTTCTGCTCACATGCAGCGGCGGAGCCTCCAACATCGCCATGATTCGAGTGGCTGCGATTCTGCCGCGCATCAGGGCGATTGCCGCTCCGGGGAGTGCCGCGGTCGCCTCGAAGGCAGCCAGCGGAACCAACACGATGATCGCCAGTGCCATCGGCGTCATACCGCCGGCGGTACCTCCGTCCGGTCCGTACAGCCCGATCCCGACGAGCAACGACCCGATCACCGACGCTCCGATCGACAGCGGCCCAGCGGCATCGGCAAGGGCCGACGGACGGGCGGCGCGATCCCGGGCAACCACCGAATCCTCTGCTGCGCTTCGCGCTTCGGCCAGTGTTGCGTCGAGTCGCCCGGCGACCCGTAGTTCCGCAGCGTGGTCGAGTGCCCGGACGGCCGACTCCGCGAACCGTGCGTCGGCGTCGGCACCGGACTCTTCCGCGATCCTTGCCGACCGCGCCGCCAGCACCGGTGCCCCCACTCCGGCGGTCAGCAACGCCACCGCCAGGATCGACGCGGCAGCAGGCGAGATGCCGGCGAGAAGGCCCACCGCCGCGAACATCATCACGACGCTGACGCAGATGGGCACGACGGCCCGCACGACGACGTCTCCGAGCACGTCCACGTCCGCTCCGGTGCGAGCGAGAACGTCACCGCGCCGAAGATGAAGCGCCCCGTTTCCGTTCGCCAACCTCTCGTAGATTCCGGTGCGAGCTGCCGTCGTACCACGCAGTGCCGCATCGTGAGTGGACAGTCGTTCCAGATATCGGAACACGCCCCGCGAAATGCCCAGCGCCCGCACGGCTACCACTGCGACGGACAGATCCAGTACTGGTGGCATCTGCCAAGCTCGGGTGATCAGCCAGGCCGACAACGCGGCCAGGGCCAGCGCACTCCCGAGCGTTGCTACTCCGGCAGCCACAGCCACCGCCACCCGTCGCGGAGAGAGCTCCAACAACGCCAGCGCCCGACGCAGATCAGACATGATCGACCCTCGAGTGCAGGGTCGCCTTGCTGCGTACCTCCACGACACGGTCGGCGGCCTGCAACACCGACCGACGATGACCGACCATCACGACGGTCACTCCGCGGTCGGCCGCGGCTCGAACAGCCTGCAGCACCGTCGTTTCGCGCGCCGAATCGAGGTGTGCGGTCGGCTCGTCCAGCACCATGACCGGCGCACTGGAGACGAAAGTCCTGGCGAGCGCGAGGCGCTGCAGTTCGCCGAGCGACAGCCCTACGCCGCCCTGACCGACGCGGGTGTCCCAGCCGGCCGGATGATCTCGAAGCACCTCGTCGAATCCGGCCGAACGGCACGCCGCGTCCAAGGCAGCCGGCTCGGGCACTCCGTGCAGGGTGACGTTCTCGTACAGCGTGCCGGGCAACAACACCGGCCGCTGCGGGAGCCAGGCAACCTGCGCCCACCACTGGTCGAGGTCGAGGTCGGTCACCGGAACTCCCCCTATTCTCACCGCGCCGCTCGACGGCGTTGTCAGACCCAGAATTGCCTGCAGCGCAGTCGATTTACCCGCTCCGTTCGCTCCGGTCAACACCGTGACGGTGCCCGCTCGACACACTGCACTGAGCTCTGCCGGAGCCTTGCCGTCTCTACTCGTGACGGTGAGCCCGTCGAGTTCTATGTCCGACGCCGAGGCGTCGACCGTTCGACCACCACTCGGCCGAACCGTCTGGCGATCCAACACTCGGAATGCTCGGCTCGCGGCCTCGACGCCGTCCTCGGCCGCGTGGAACTGGGTGCCCACGGACCGCAGTGGGAAGTACACCTCGGGTGCCAGGATCAATGCGACGATGCCTGCCTCGAGTGTCATCTCCCCGAATACCAGCCGCAGTCCGATGCCGACGGCCACCAATGCGACACACAGGGTCGCGAGCAGTTCGAGAACCATCGACGACAGGAAGGCAACCTTCAACGCGCGCATCGTCGTTCGCCGATGCGCATCACCCAGTGCTCGGATACGGGCTGCGGGCCCGTGTTCGCGCCCCAGCGCCCGCAGTGTCGGCAGACCGGCCAACAGGTCGAGCAACTGTGTCGACAGCCGGGTCATCGTGGTGAGCGTCGCAGCTGCTCGACCCTTGGTCAGCAGTCCGATCAGGATCATGAACACCGGGATCAGCGGCAGGGTCACCGCGATGATCACCGCCGACGTTACGTCCTCGGTGAGGATGACGATCAGGACCAGCGGGGTGACGACGACGGCCAGCACCAGCGCCGGTACGTAACTGATCAGGTATGCCCGCAATCCGCCGATGGCGCGAGTCACGACTACGGCCAGCTCTTCACGTTCGGCGTCGAGCTCGCGAGGCTCGAAACTGGTTGCCGTAGTGAGCACTTCGAGCTCCAGCTCGGCCACTACCCGCGATGCCGACCGGTGCGCGTATCGAGACTGAGCTCCGGTCGCCAGCACGCGGATTACCGTCGCACCTGCCAGCACCATCAGTTCCGTCGTCCAGGCGGACAACGACCTGGCCGTCGGGTCGGTGATCACACCGGCCAGAACGCGGCCGATGGCAAGTGCACTCACGATGATGCACAGGGTGACGACGGTAGATAGCCCGACCGTCGCAACGAGGTAACCGCGCGCGGAGCGCGAGTACTTCCACAGTCTGGGATCGACCGGTGCCCGTGAGCGAGCGGGTGCGCTCACCGTTTCACCGTCAGTCCGATCGAGTCCGGTATCTGGGCGCTCGAAATGCGTTGCCGGAAGACCCAGTACGTCCAGGCCTGGTAGCCGATGACGACGGGAGCAGCGAAGGCCGCGGCCCACGTCATCACCTTCAGCGTGTACGGACTGGACGACGCGTTCGCGATGGTGAGATCGAAGGCGGCGTCCGTGCTGGAGGGCATGACATTGGGGAACAGGGAGGCGAACAGCAGCACAACGACGGCGACGATGGCGATGCTGGTGAAGACGAAGGCCCAGCCTTCGCGTACTTTCGCCGTCAGCGCGACGACGAGCAGCAGCGCCACTGCGGCCACCGCGACGAGTGCCCAGGTCCAGGTCTTCCCGTACGCGAGTTGTGTCCACAGTGCGAAGGCTCCACCGACGAGCACGGCCGGAACCGAAAGCCACGTCGCCATTTTCACCGAGTCCTCGTGTACATCGCCGGAGGTCTTGAGCGCGATGAACACGGCACCGTGCAGTGCGAACACCACGGCCATCGTTACTCCGCCGAGCAGTGCGTACGGGTTGAGGAGGTCGAAGAACCCTGCGGTGACCTTCTTGTTCTCGTCGATCGCGACTCCGCGCACGATGTTGGCGAATGCGACGCCCCACAGCACCGCCGGAACCCACGAACCGATGCCGATTCCGATGTCGCAGCGTCGACGCCACACCGGGTCGTCGATCTTTCCGCGCCACTCGATGGCGCAGATACGCAGGATCAGTGCCACCAGGATCAACAGCAGCGGCAGGTAGAAGCCCGAGAACAGCGTCGCGTACCACTCCGGAAACGCTGCGAACAAGGCACCGCCCGCGGTGATGAGCCAGACTTCGTTGCCGTCCCAGACCGGACCGATCGTGTTCAGGACGGCCCGCCTGCGCTTCTCCCCCGTTGCTGCGTCCGGGTGCCTACCGAGGATGGGCATGAGCATGCCGACACCGAAGTCGAAGCCTTCGAGCACGAAGTAGCCGACGAAGAAGAAGGCAATGATGAGGAACCAGAATTCGGGCAGTGACATAGCTATCCCCTAGTACGCGAACGAGAGCTGTTTCGGCTCTTCGTCTTCCGAATCCGGCGGGTCGACGTGCGGGTGCGCGTCGTGGTCGAGAGGTCCTTCGATGACGTAGCGCCGAAGCAGGTAGAACCAGACAGCTCCGAGAGCGGCGTACAGCAGCGTGAACGTCACCAGCGACGCGAGAACGAGCCCGACGGGATGGTCGGAGACGCCCTGGTCGACGGTGAGGCGGATCTGGTCGACTCCGGAGAGATTGGGCGCGACAACCCATGGCTGACGGCCCATTTCGGTGAAGATCCAACCGGCACTGTTGGCCAGGAACGGCGTCGGAATGGCCAGCAGAGACAGCCACGAGAACCACTTCTGGTCGGGAATCCGGCCACCTCGGGTGACCCACAATCCCGCGATGGCGAGCAGGGCCGAGCCTGCAGCCAGACCGATCATCATCCGGAATGCCCAGTACGTGACGAACAGGTTGGGCTTGTAGTTGCCTGGGCCGAACTGCTGCTCGTACTGATCCTGGAGTTGGTTGACGCCCTGCACGGTGGCACCGAAGTCGTTCTCCGCCAGGAACGACGTGAGGCCGGGAATCGAGATGAGGTGCACCACGGATTCGCAGTTGTTGTGGGTACCCACGGTCAGGAGCGAGAAGCTGGCTCCGGTTTCCGTGTCACACAACGATTCTGCAGATGCCATCTTCATCGGCTGCTGCTCGAACATGAGCTTGCCCTGAATGTCCCCGGTGATGGCGAGCGCGCCGCCTGCGACGATCATGACGATGAAGGACATGCGCGCGGCCGATCGGAACATCGAGCGCGAATCGGTGGCCGGGAGCGCAGCCTGCGGAGTGACCCCATTATCGGAGAGCGCAGCCTGCGGAGTGACCCCAGTAGCCGGTTTGTCCAGCTTGTTCTTTCGCGCCTCGCGCACCATCCACCAACCGGAGA
This sequence comes from Rhodococcus sp. Leaf278, assembly GCF_001426085.1. GTDB lineage: Bacteria > Actinomycetota > Actinomycetes > Mycobacteriales > Mycobacteriaceae > Rhodococcoides. Next base: position 158,836 of record NZ_LMRR01000005.1, on the reverse strand, counting down.
TGCCGGCGACGAAGGTTGCGGCGGTGAGGAATGCACCTGCTACGGCGTGCGGGAATGCCGCCAGCGCAGTGTTGTTGGTGAGCAGAGCCCAGATATCGGTGAGCTCGGCGCGGCCGGTCTCCTCGTTGTAGATCGCGCCGACGGGATGCTGCATCCAGGAGTTGGCTGCGATGATGAAGAAGGCAGAGGCGTTCACGCCGATGGCGACGAGCCAAATAGTCGCCAGGTGAACGAGTTTGGGGAGCCGACTCCAACCGAAGATCCACAGCCCGAGGAACGTGGACTCGAGGAAGAAGGCCAGCAATCCCTCGAGCGCGAGTGGCGCGCCGAACACGTCACCGACGAAGCGCGAGTACTCGCTCCAGTTCATCCCGAACTGGAATTCCTGGACGATTCCGGTCGCGACGCCGAGCGCGAAGTTGATGAGGAACAGCTTGCCGAAGAACTTGGTCAGCCGATACCAGGAGTCCTTGCCGGTGATCACCCACATGGTCTGCATGGCGGCCACCAGCGGCGCGAGGCCGATGGTGAGAGGTACGAGAATGAAGTGGTAAACGGTGGTGATACCGAACTGCCACCGCGAGACATCCAACGCGTCCATCGATACTCCGAACTCTTCCACCCGAGCTGTGACGGGCAACACCGCAGGTCAGGGCATTGGCCCGCGACTGATTCGAATGTACTACTACGAGTAGTAGTAGGGAAGAGTCTTTCGGCAGGGTCGTTCGGCACCTATGGCGTAGCGGCGACGTCCACGGCTCGATCGACCATCTCGGACACCTGTTCGCCGCTGCCGGGACGGCCGAGAACGACACCGTTCATCTTCGTGACCCGCGCCGCGAGGGTCACACTGGAGACCAGCCAAACGCTGTCTGCCGCAATGAGATCCGCCGGGTAAAGATGTCCACGTTCGCAGGTCCACCCGGAGGCCTCGGCCACCTCGAACAGACCCGCGACGGTGGTTCCGGCCAGGATGCCCTGCTCCACCGACGGTGTGACCAGTGTCTTACCGCGCGCAAGCACCACCGTCGAACGGGGTCCTTCCAGTACCCGCCCCTCGCTGCTCAAGTAGATGACGTCGTCGGCCCCCTGGGCGGACGCGTGCCGCAGCGCCGCCATGTTCGTTGCGTACGACAGCGTTTTCGCTCCGGCGAGCTGCCAGGGCGCTGTCGACGAAAATTCGACCGAATAACCTCGATCGAGCGTGATCACCGACACCCCGTTCGCACGTGCTGTCCGCACCCGCTCGGGAAGGGGCCCCACCGTCACGAACGCCGTCGGCTCCCCGCCGCTCTCGCGTCCCCTACTGAGCACCAACCGGAGAACGGCCTCGTTCGCCGAGTCCTCGGACCACAGACCGACGGACGTGTCGATCACCGTTCGCCACTCGTTCAGATCGGGAGCAGGCAAGTCCAGTGCCGCCGCCGACGCCGCCAGACGAGCCAGGTGCAACTCCACTGCGCAGGCTGCGCCGCCCCGTACGAGCAATGTCTCGAACACACCGTCGCCGCGTACGGCAGCCAGGTCGTCGGCGAACAACAACGGCTGTCCGGCGTCGTGCACTCGGCCGTCCAACGTCACCACTACCGAATCGGCCATGGCCGTCACTGTAGAGCCAGCCGGTCAGTCGGCTCGATCTGCCTGCGCCATCACGTCGCGGTACTCGTCGAGGTCGATGTCCTCGGCGACTACCGTCTTGGTTCCGTTGTAGACGTCACGGTCGATCTCGTCGTCGGCGTTGGCCACCAACATCGCGACGAACGTGTCTCCGTTGACGTTGAGGAAGGTGCGGAAGATTCCGGCGAACCAGTCGACGGCGATCAACAGGCCGACTGCCTCGAACGGCAGGTCCAAGGACGTTGCGAGGAACATCGCGATCACCGGGAACCCACCCGGCACCGTGATCGTGCCCATGTTCAGCAGGATCGCCAGTCCCATCCCGAGGGCAATCTGGCCGACAGTGAGTTCGACATCGCCGGCCTGCGCGAGAAACATCACGACGATCATGTAGTTCAGGACGGCACCGTACGAGCCCATGGTCAGCCCGATCGAGAGCGTGAAGTTCGCGACCTTCTGACTGACGCCCACCTTCTCCACGGTGTTCTTCAGAACGGTCGGGAACGTGACGGCAGAACTCGTGGTCGTGACCGCAATCGCCGTCTGCTCGGTGAGCTTGTTCGGCAGGCTCCTGGGATCCAGTCGGGTTCGTACGGTCACCACGACCACGAACAGCGCAAAGAGAATCAGGACGCCGAGCAGGGTGGTGCCCAAATAACTCAAGGCCGTCGAGACGACGGAGAACCCGACATCCCCGGCGAGAGCTGCGAGCAGACAGAAGACACCGACCGGAGCGATGGTCATGACCAGGCGAATCATGGTCAGAACGATCTGCTGAATCTGGTCCATGAACGTCAGCACTCGGTCGTCGCCGGTCTTGGTGATGTGGCTGCGCAACGCGATCCCGAACAGCAACGAGAACACGATGATCGGCACCATCGTCGCTGTGGACATCGCGCTGAAGACATTGGTCGAGACGAAATTCAGCAGGGTGTCCTGCCAGCCGAGCGCCTCGCTCGCGCTTTCCTCGAGGCTCGGGTCCAGTTGTTGGGTGAACTCCATGCCCGCACCGGGACGGATGAGAGTACTGAGCACCCACGCCAGTACTGCTGCCACGAACGAGAAACCGATCATCCACTTGAACGTGCGCACCGCGATCTTGCCGGTGCCGGTTCCGGACATGGACCCCGTTGCCACGATCACCGACGCCATGACCAGCGGCACGATCGACATCTGAATCAGGCGGATGAACAGATCGCCGACGAACTTCAGGTTCGCGGCCCAGTCACCGACGATCAGTCCGAACACGATTCCGCCGATTGCGGCCAAGCCGATCTGCGCTGCGGGGTGTCTCAAAGCTTTCACGGATCGAAACCTAGACAGGGCACGGCGCCCCCTGATATCGGACGCGTTGCGCGTAGGTAAAACGTCAGGCTCCTACTATGGACTGGTGTCCGATTCCGTGACGATCAGTCCAAGTCCTCTTCTCACTCTTCCCGGTGCGGTTCCATCCCCGGACGACAGCGTCGACACCGGGGTGGCCTGGCACTACGGCAATCCGTTCGGCGAACAACGCGACGCCGTCAGCGGGGCCGCCGTCATCGATCGATCCCATCGCTTCGTTCTCGCCATCAGCGGAGACGAACGCCTGAGCTGGTTGAACACGATCTCGAGCCAGCTCGTCTCGAACCTGTCCGATGGCAGCTCGGCCGAGAATTTGAGCCTGGACGTCAACGGCCGCATCGAGCACCACTTCGTTCAGACCGACTTGGACGGCGTCACCTACATCGATACCGAACGCACCGCAGGCCCCGATCTGCTGTCGTTTCTGAAGAAGATGGTGTTCTGGGCGAAGGCCGAACCCCGCGAGGCCGACGAATTGGCCGTTCTCACCGTCCTCGGGACCGACGCGGCCTCGGTGCTCGGCAAGGCCGGCGTGCCGGTACCGAGCGAGATCTACGGTGCGACGGCGATCGACGGCAGCGGCTTCTGCAGGCGAATGCCGTGGCCCGGCCAGAACTCGTACGACGTGGTGATCCCCCGCGCACAGCTCACCGAGTGGTTCCTCCGACTCCGCGACGCGGGTGCCGCGCCGGCCGGAACCTGGACGTTCGACGCGTTGCGGGTGGAATCGCTGCGTCCGCGGGTGGGCGTCGACACGGACGAGAAGACCATTCCGCACGAGGTTCGCTGGATCGGCAGTGCCGCCGAGTTCGGTGCCGTGCACCTGGAGAAGGGCTGCTACCGCGGCCAGGAAACCGTCTCGCGTGTCCACAACCTGGGTCGACCACCGCGGCACCTGGTGCTGCTGCACCTGGACGGGTCCGCGGACGGTCGGCCCAGCACCGGTGATCCGGTCACCGCAGGCGGACGATCGGTGGGCCGTCTGGGCACCGTCATCGATCACTTCGAGCTCGGCCCGATCGCGCTGGGTCTGCTCAAGAGAACGATTCCGGTGGACACTGCCCTCGAAGCGGGTCCGTGTGCGGCGTCGATCGATCCCGATTCGATCCCGTCGTACGACGACGTTCAGGCCGGCCGCGCGGCCGTCGACCGCCTTCGCGGCCGGTGACCGGGACCGTTCTCGCGGTCTGCGTCGTGCATGCCGATGTTCCGTTCGGACGTCGCGGCGTCGTGGACAGCGGCATCGACAAGCGGCCGGTCGACGGTCCGGTGGATGTGCACGAGCTGGGTATCGGCGGGGACCACTGCCGGGACACCAAGTTCCACGGCGGTCTCGATCAGGCCGTGTACGCCTACGACGAGGCCGAGGCGCAGTACTGGGCCGACGAGCTGGGAGTGCCGGTTCCGCCGGGTCGATTCGGCGAGAACCTCCGCACCGACGGTGTCCCGGTGACCGACGCGGTGATCGGGTCCAGGTGGCGCGTCGGAACGGTCACCTTGGAGGTGACGATCGCCCGTAAGCCCTGTGCGACGTTCGCGCGGTGGATGGACGAGCCCAGATGGATTCGTCGCTTCGCGGATCGCGGTGATGTGGGCGCGTACTTCCGGGTCGTCGAGCCAGGCGTGTTCCGCAGCGGTGACGCCGTGGCCGTGGAGTCGGTCCCGCGGCACGGGGTGACGGTTCGCGACCTGTTCCGAGGTACCGACGCGACCGCGATGGCCACTCTGCTCGACGAGCCCGATTTGGCACCGAAGGTGTACCGCGACGCGGCCGCGGCGTTGAAATCCTCGCGAAGGCCATGACGCGCAGCACGTAGTTCTCGTGTCGCAACACGAAGATAGTTTGCCTGTGCACGGATATCTGCAGGTACAGGCAGCGCGGACCCGTGCCCCGGGCGTGTCGCGCCGGAGTGCCCACCACCGACACGTGGCACCGTATGCGCATCGCGGCGATTCGCGCGCTAGAGTGTGTGCCAGGAAGAAATACCAACTCTAACGGGGCCGCCAAATTTCCCCAGGCCGCCCCGCAAGTCCGCGAGGGGGCACCGCCATGGGCCGAGGCAGGGCTAAGGCAAAGCAGACAAAGGTCGCTCGTGAGCTCAAGTACAGCTCGCCGACAACGGACTTGGAGAGTCTGCAGAAAGAACTCTCCGGTGGTTCGTCCAACTCCCATCGTGGCATCCACTCTGACTCGGATGTGCATTCCCGAGTCGAGGAAGACGAGTACGAGGACTGGCGACGCTAGTACTGTGCACTGAACGACTGAGGGGGAGCCGCTGAGCGGCTCCCCCTCACTTGTTCGTCCGGTGCTCGGGCGATCAGAACCCTGCCGTTCAGAACCGCGGGTGGTTGCCCAGCAGCATTGCACGCTCGGCAGCGATGTCCTTACCGGTGGCCTTCTTCACCGTGCCCAGAGTCCAGCAGTCGATGTGACGTGCGGTCAGCACGGCCAGCGCGCGGTCGACATCCTCGGGAGCGACGATCGCGACCATGCCGACGCCCATGTTGAACGTCTGCTCCATCTCGGCTCGCTCGACGCGTCCGCGCTGAGCGATGAGCGAGAAGATCGGGGCCGGACTCCACGTGGTGCGGTCGAGTTCGGCCACCAGTCCCTCTGGCATGACGCGGGAGAGGTTGTTGGCGAGTCCGCCGCCGGTGACGTGGCAGAACGTGCGCACGTCGGTCTCGGCTGCGAGCGCGAGGCAGTCCTTGGCGTAGATCTTGGTCGGCTCGAGCAATTCCTCGCCCAGAGTGCGACCGAACTCCTCGACGTGGCCGCCGAGGTCCATGTGATTGATCTCGAGCAGCACCTTGCGAGCCAACGAGTAGCCGTTGGAGTGCAGACCGGACGATCCCATGCCGATGACGACGTCACCGGGACGCACCCGCTCGGGTCCCAGGATCGAATCCGCTTCCACGACGCCGATGCCCGTGGCCGAGAGGTCGTAGTCGCCGTCGGCCATCAACCCCGGGTGTTCGGCCGTCTCGCCGCCGAGCAACGCACAGCCGGCGATGATGCAGCCCTCGGCGATGCCCTTGACCAGCTCTGCGACCTGCTCGGGAACGACACGGCCCACGGCGATGTAGTCCTGCAGGAACAGCGGCTCGGCTCCACAGACGACGAGATCGTCGACGACCATCGCCACCAGGTCGAGGCCGAGCGTGTCGTGCTTACCGAGGGCCTGCGCCACGGCCACCTTGGTGCCGACGCCGTCGGTCGAGGCGGCCAGGACCGGCTCACGGTAGTCGCCCTTGAGCGCGAAGAGACCGGCGAAACCGCCGAGACCGCCCATCACCTCGGGCCTACTGGCCTTCTTGGCGAGCGGCGCGAACAGCTGCACTGCTCGGTCTCCTGCGGCGATGTCGACCCCGGCCGCCGCGTAGGAGGCACCGCCCGAGTGAGTTGCGCTCGTGGGTTGGGATTCCTCGGTCATTCGGCTCCAGCCTGTGTACTAGTTCATGTCGGCGCCCGGTTCGGCGCGGCCCCAACGGTACCGGAGTGCCCGGTCAGGAGAAGAACTCACGTGTGCAGGCGCTTGCCCGGAATCGCGGCCAACAGCTTCTTCGTGTAGTCCGCCTCCGGGGATCGCAGAATCTTCCACGGGGTTCCCTCTTCGACGATTCCCCCGTTGCGCAGCACCACCACACGATGCGCGACGCGGTCCACCACGGCGAGATCGTGGCTGATGAACAGGCACGCGAAGCCGAATTCCTGCTGTAGCGCCTCGAACAGGTCCAACACTGCTGCCTGCACCGACACGTCGAGCGCACTGGTCGGCTCGTCCGCCACCACCAGATCCGGACCCAGCACCAGTGCGCGCGCCAGGCTGACGCGCTGCCGCTGTCCACCGGACAACTCGTGCGGGTACCGCTTGTCGGTGCCGGACGGCAGTTGCACGGCGTCGAGAAGCTCGGTCGTTCTGGCTGCGATCGCGTCCTTGGACCCGTACTTGTGCACGATCATCGGCTCGGCGATGCACTGTCCGACGGTCAGTCGCGGGTTCAGCGACGCCGACGGATCCTGGAATACGAAGCCGAAGCGCTTACGCAGGGGCTTGAGCTTGCGTTCGCTGACCCCGGCAATGTTCTGTCCCATCACCGTCACGCTGCCGCTGGTGGGCTTCTGCAATGCCGCAACACATCTACCGATGGTCGACTTGCCCGAGCCGGATTCACCCACCAGACCCAGGGTTTCGCCCCGGTGGATGGTGAGTGAGACGTCGTCGACCGCACGGAACGCCGGGGAGCCGACCCCACCGGAGAACTGCACCATCAGCCGGGACACGTCGAGTACCGGTTCGCCCGAGGTGTCGACGGTCTTGTCCGACTCCACCGCAGCAAGAGTCGGCACGGCGGCCAGTAGCTTCTTGGTGTAGTCGTCGGCGGGGGCGTCGAACAGCTGCGCCACCGGCGCTTCCTCGACGACGCGACCGTTCTGCATGACGACGACGCGGTCAGCCAGATCGGATACGACGCCCATGCTGTGAGTGATCAGCACGATGGCGCAGCCCAACCGATCCTTGAGATCGCGGAGCAGTTCGAGGATCTCGGCCTGCACCGTGACGTCGAGGGCCGTTGTCGGCTCGTCGGCGATGATGACCTTCGCCTCGCACGAGATGGCGATCGCGATCATGACGCGTTGCTTCTGCCCACCCGAGAGCTCGTGCGGGTAGTACGAGAAGCGCTGCTCGGGATTGGGCAGACCCACCATCGTCAGCAACTCGACGGCCCGCGCCTCGGCGTCCTTCGCCGACATCCGTTTACCGTCGTCCGGAGTGTGGGCCCGGAGTGCTTCGACGATCTGATACCCGATGGTGAACAGCGGATCGAGAGCGCTGCCCGGTTCCTGGAACACCATCGAGATCTTGTTGCCGCGCAACTGCGCCCACGCCTTGTTGCTCAGCGTGGTCACGTCCTGGCCGCCGAGCACCACGTGTCCTTCGACGCGTGCGGTGTCGGGCAGCAGACCGATGGCGGATCGGACGCTGACGGATTTGCCCGAGCCGGACTCCCCCACCACAGCCAGTACCTCGCCGGGATACACCTCGAACGAGACCTCGGTGACGGCGTCGACTTCGCCGGCATCGGTCAGAAATGTGACGGACAACGACTGCACCGACAGTGCGGACTCTCGTGGAGTCACAACGCTCGATGTCATACCTTCACCGCCTTCTTCAACTTCTTGCGGGTGCGCAGCAGCGGATTGAGTGTCTCGCTTGCACTTTCACCCACCATGGTCAGACCGAGTACCACCAGCACGATGCCGAGGCCCGGGAACACCGACGTCCACCAGATGCCGTTGGAGATGTCGGGCAGGGCCTTGTTGATGTCGTAGCCCCATTCCGAGGCGGAGGTGGGTTCGATGCCGAACCCGAGGAAACCGAGTCCGGCAAGGGTCAGGATGGCCTCGGCCCCGTTGAGGGTGATGATGACCGGCAGCGTCTGCACCACGTTGGCGAGGATGTGCCGGAACAGGATTCGCGGTGTGCCGGCCCCGGTGACCCGTGCGGCATCGACGTACGGTTCGGTTTTGACCGCCACCGTGGCGTTGCGGACCACCCGGAAGTACTGCGGTACGAAGATGGCCGTGATGGCGATGGCTGCGGACGCGATGCCACCGAAGCTCGACGACTGTCCACCCGCCACGACGATCGAGATGACCACCGCGAGAAGCAGAGACGGGAATGCGTACATCGCGTCCATGAACAGCACGAGCACGCGGTCGAACCAGCGCCCGATGTAACCCGAGGCGAGCCCGAGAGGAACGCCGATGATCAGCGAGAGAATCAACGACGACGCGATCACCATCAATGCCGTTCTGGCACCGTAGATCACCCGCGAGAACACGTCCTCGCCGCGGACCGAGGTACCGAACCAGTGCTCGGCGGACGGCGCCGCTTGGCGAGCGAAATCCAGCCCGGCATCGCTGGTCTGCGAGAACCCGTACGGCGCGAGAAGCGGCGCGAACACCGCCGCGATGACGAACCCCACCATCAGGGCCAAGCCGACGATCAACGTGACGCGTTGCAATCCCGAGGTGGACTTGACGAACGCGACGCCGGGAAATCCTCGACGGTGTGGACGGGTGGGAGGTACGTCGGACAGCACGACTTCGGTGCTCATCAGAACCTCACTCTCGGGTCGATGAGGGCAACGATCGCGTCGGTGACGAAGCTGACGACGGCGACCACCACGGCCAGGAACGTCACGATGCCTTGCACCGCAACGAAATCGCGTGCCTGCAGGTACCGGGCGAGTTCGTACCCCAGCCCCTGCCACTCGAAGGTGGTTTCGGTGAGCACCGCGCCGCCGAGCAGCACGGCGATCTGCAGGCCGATGACGGTGACGATGGGGATCATCGCGTTGCGGAACGCATGTCTTCTCGTCACCGTTCCTTCGCTCAACCCGCGAGCCCGAGCGGCATCGACGAACGGTGCCTGCAACGTCTGAATGAGGTTGACGCGCACCAGCCGCAGGAATACGCCGGCCGTCAACAGTCCCAGCGCGAGAGCAGGCAGCACTGCGTGCTCGAGCACGTCGAGGGTGTAGCCCGTGTCGCCGTACAGGAACGAATCGACGATCAGAATGTTGGTCTTGGGCGCGACGTTCTGCAGTGCCAGTTCCACATTGGTACTGGCTCGTCCCGCCACCGGTAGCCAGCCGAGCTTGACTGCGAACAACAGCTTGAGCAGCATTCCGACGAAGAACACCGGGGCCGCGTACGCCAGGATCGCGAAGATCCGCAACGAGGCGTCGCCGAATCGGTCGCGGTGGGTGGCGGCGAAGAAGCCGAGCGGAATACCGACGGCGAAGGCGACCAGCAACGCCCAGAAGGCCAATTCGAGAGTGGCTGCGCCATTGACGAGCAGGACGTCGCTGATTGCGCGATTGTCGGTGGCGGAGCGGCCGAAATCGCCGCGCAGCAGGCCGGTCAGGTACTCCCAGTACTGCGTGAGGATCGGCCGGTCGTAGCCGGCCTCGGCCTTGCGCTGGGCGATCTGCTCGGCAGGGAGGCGGCCACCGAGGGCCGCCGTGATCGGATCACCGATCACCCGCATCAAAAAGAAGACGACGGTGACGAGAATCCAGGCAGTCGGAATGATCAGCAGAAATCTGACCCCGAGATAACGGGCGAGCGCGCCGTACCGTGACGGCGCGCTCGCCTGCTGTGCTTGCTTCTCGCCCGCTACCGCCGTGCTGTCGGTAGTGGGCACGCCGTCAGCTCTTGGCGAGCGTGACGAACCGGAACTTGAACGAGGCGTCGAGCGTCTCGTCCACGCCGCTGATCGCATCGGTGGCGACGGCGATCTGCTTGCCCTCCAACAACGGAAGAGTGGGCAGGTAGTTCGTGGCGAGCTCGGTCTGAATCTGTCCGATGATCTGCATCCGCGCGTTCTCGTCGGCCGTCGTGCGCTCGAGGTCGAGCAGTGACGTGATGGCCGGGCTCTCGAAGTGCGACTGCAGGAAGTTGTCCGGCGCGAAGAACGGCGTCAGGTAGTTGTCTGCGTCGGGGTAGTCCGGGAACCAACCCAGCTGGTACACCGGGTAGGCGTCGGCGACGCGTTCCTTGGTGTACGTGCTCCACTCGGTGGACTGCAGGTTCACGTTGAACAGGCCCGTCGCATCGAGCTGGCTCTTGATCGCGGCGTATTCCTCGCTCGACGACGAACCGTAGTGGTCCGGGTTGTACTGCAGGTTGAGCTGCACCGGGGTGGCAACGCCTGCGGCAGAAAGGAATCCGGCTGCCTCGTCGCGGTTGGGCGTGGTGCCGTAGACATCTCCGTACGCGGTGTTCGCACCGGCCAAGCCGGTGGGGACGACGGAGTACAGCGGGGTGTACGTGCCCTTGTAGACACCGTCGGACAGTGCCTGACGATCGACCGAGGCCGCAATTGCCTTGCGTACGGCCAACTTCTGATCGGGGGTGTCGCCGGGCATCGTGTTCATGTTGAAGACCATGTAGCGCGATTCGCCGCCGGGTCCCTCGTGCACCGTCAGACCGTCCACGCTGCCGAGAGATTCGACGTCCGTCGGCGTCAACGAGCGCCACGCGACGTCGATGGCCTTGTTCTGCACGTCGAGCTTGAGGTTGTCGGAGCTGGTGTAGTACTTGGTGTTGATCGACGACGTCTTCGGCGTGCCGAGGATGCCCTTGTAGTCACCGTTCGCGGTGAAGCTGACGAGGGAGTTCTTGGCGTAGCTCGAGATCGAGTACGGGCCGGCGAACGGGGTGCCGGCCACGATGGCGTCGTCGTCGAGAACCTTGTCCGCCGGGAACACCGTCTGGTCGACGATCGGACCTGCCGGTGTTGCCAGGATCTGCGGGAACGTCTGATCGTTCGCTGCCTTCAGCGTGAACTCGACGGTCTTCTCGTCCGGCGTCGCGATGCTGTCGAGATTGGTCAGCAGCGACGCAGGCCCGTTGGGGTCGTTGATCGCGACGATCCGGTCGAACGAGTACTTCACGCTCTCGCTCGTCAGCGGGTTGCCGTTCGCGAACTTCAGATCGTCCTTCAGGGTGCACGTGTAGACGGTCGGTTCGGAGAAATCGCAGCTCTCGGCGGCGTCGGGCTCGAGCTCGGAGCTGCCGGGAGCGAAGTTCATCAGGAACGGGTATGTCTGGTTCATCACCATGAACGAGCCGTTGTCGTACGAGCCCGCCGGATCGAGCGAGGTCACCTGGTCGGTGGTGCCGACGGTGATCGTGTCTCCGCCGCCGCCGCCGTCACCGGATCCGCCGGCGTCGGTGCGACCGGAGCCGCATGCTGCGGCCGTCAACGCGAGTACCGACAGTGCTGCCACTGCAGCGGTCTTCTTGCCGTGCTTGCGCACAGCTGTCCTTGATGCCGCGCTGTAGCGCTGCATGCGTCCGTCGTCGGGCGACAGGGTCATCTGAGCCTCTATCCAAATCGGTGTGTCCTATGTAACTCGGGACAGTACCGATGGACTGTTTCCAATATGTGGCATTGAGAAAACCCTGCTGTTCCCTATCGGCAAACCGCAGGTCAAGGCCTACTGAGAGCGCTCACATTCGCGTCGTTGGCCACCGGCTGGCCGGCTGCCGACGCCAGCAGACCCTCGAGAACGTGCTTGCCGAGCGCATTGTCGGCGGGCAGATCGATCGGGTACTTGCCGGTGAAACATGCTGCACACAACCGCGATTCGGGCTGCTCCGACGCCGCGATCATGCCGTCGATGGAGATGTACCCCAGCGAATCGGCACCGATGGCCTGGCGGACGCCTTCGAGAATCCCGTCCTCGGAGTCGACGCCGTTGGCGATCAACTCTGCGGGAGAAGCGAAGTCGATGCCGTAGAAGCATGGCCACCGTACCGGCGGGGACGCGATGCGGACGTGAATTTCGAGCGCACCGGCTTCTCGCAGCATCCTGATCAGCGCACGCTGGGTATTGCCGCGGACGATCGAATCGTCCACCACCACCAGCCTTTTGCCCCGAATGACCTCTTTGAGTGGATTCAGTTTGAGCCGAATGCCGAGCTGACGAATGGTCTGCGACGGCTGAATGAACGTGCGGCCCACGTAGGCGTTCTTCATCAGCCCCTGGCCGTAGGGAATTCCGGACCCCTGAGCAAAACCGACCGCGGCGGGAGTTCCGCTCTCGGGCACCGGAATCACCAGATCACCCTCGGCCGGATGCTCCTTGGCGAGCCGTCGTCCGATCTCGACGCGGGTCGAGTGCACCGAACGGCCACCGATCACGCTGTCGGGCCGCGCGAGGTAGACGTACTCGAACACGCATCCCTTGGGCTCGGGGGCGGCGAAACGCGACGACCGGACGCCGTCGGCATCGATCGCGAGCAGCTCGCCGGGCTCGATGTCTCGAACGAACGCAGCACCGACGATGTCGAGCGCAGCCGTTTCACTGGCCACCACCCAGCCACGATCGAGGCGGCCGAGGCACAGCGGGCGAACACCGTGCGGATCACGGGCGGCGTAGAGGGTGTGCTCGTCCATGAACGTCAAGCAGAACGCGCCTTTGAGCTGCGGCAGCAGTTCCATCGCAGCCTGCTCGATGGTGCAATCGGCGGCCTTGTGCGCCAGCAGCGCCGTGACGACGTCGGAATCGGAGGTGCCGTTGCCCTGCAACCGATCGTTGATCAGCCCTGCATCACGTGCCTTGGTAGCGAGCTCGGCAAAGTTCACGAGATTTCCGTTGTGACCGAGCGCAATTCCGGTGCCCGCAGTGGTGGTACGGAAGATCGGCTGCGCATTCTCCCACGTCACCGACCCGCTGGTGGAATACCGGCAGTGCCCGATGGCGACGTGCCCGGGCATCGCCCCGAGCGTCTGCTCGTCGAACACCTGACTGACGAGGCCGAGATCCTTGAACACCAATACCTGGGAACCGTCGGACACTGCGATTCCGGCAGCTTCCTGGCCGCGGTGCTGCAGCGCGTAGAGGCCGTAATACGAGAGCTTGGCCACATCCTCGCCCGGTGCCCATACTCCGAACACTCCGCACTCTTCGCGCGGCTCGTTCTCCGGTTCGTCGAGGGGTTTGCTTAGCAGAAGATTCGGACTGTCGACCGACAAATCGGCGTTGGTCACGGGCATTGCTCCCTTGGGGGACGGGGCGGGGGGGCCGTGCCTGAGTCTACGGGCACACGGCCGGAGTCAACGCATCGTGTGGACGGGAGATTCCCACCAGGTGAACGAGTGTCCGATTCGCTTCCGTCACCTGATGGACAGCAGCGGCAGCCAGCGACCTACTTCGGCTGCTCTGCTGCCGGACGCATCGATGGAACCGTCGGCGAGAGCCTCGTCGAAATCGCGGGTTCCGGTGACCACCTGCAACCACGTCAGAGCATCGGTTTCGACGACATTGGGCGGAGTTCCCCGAGTATGCCGAGGCCCGACGATGCACTGCACCGCAACGAACGGCGGTACCCGCACCTCCACCGAGGATCCGGGCGCATTCTGGCCGAGAGTTCTGGCGGTGGTGCGTACCGCCGCGGCGATCTGTGCGCGAGCCGGTTTGTCCGCCTCACCCTTGATCCACTCCGCCACGGCCAGTACCGCGTCGCGCACCTCGGCGGGACTGACTTCCTTGTGCGGTGGCACTGCTACCGACCCCTCTCGTTCGCAGCGAGACGCGCCAGCACAGCGCCGCTCGCGTTGAGGAAATAGTGCAGCAGTGCCGGGGCGAGCACGCTCCCACTGCGGGCCCTGAGCCAGGAGAAGACAACGCCGGCCGAGGTCGTCGCCAGTACCGTCCCGACCACGGTGTCTCCGGCAGCGCGGGCCGGGTGAATGTGCCACAGGCCGAAGAAGATCGGCGACAGGGTGGGCGACGCAGCGTCGAGGACACCGCGGAACAGCAACTCCTCGGTGAGCACCGTTCCCACGGGAATGCGAAACAGCACCCACTCGGCCAGCTCGTCATCGGACGGCCGGACCCGGCGGCGCAGCGCCGGAACTGCCGCGACGACGGCAGATCCGAGAACAGGAACGGCCGACGCCGCCGCGCCCCACTTCAGTCCGGCAGCAGCGTTGCGCAGACCGAGCTCGTTCGCGCTCGTTCGGGACAGTGCAGCCACACCCACTGCGAACGAGGCATTGGCCACCGCCCGCGCACGGGCATCGAGACCGAGCGCCGGGAGGAGGTAGGTACTCCACACCGTGGTCGCGAGTCCGGTTGCCAGCGCGGCTTTCACTTCTCGGGACCGTCTCGCCCGGCGAATTGCTCCATGACTCCGCGCACTCGTTCGGTGTCGCGATCGGTCCAGCCCTCGGGCGCGGCAACGGCGACCCAGCCGTCGAGCACCAGGGTTCCGTAGTTGTGGCCGTGTCCGTCGGGGACGCCCGCAGCGTTGGTCAGGTCGGCTGCCACCTGCCAGAACGTGACGACCGGGAACCAGCGCATGCTGGGCAGTCGGTCCGGCCCCGGTGGTTCGGACAGCCAGTCGGGACGCTCGAACAGCAGATCGGGCGACCACCAGACCACCGGATCCGACGCGTGCTGGACGTAGAGGATCCGTGGTGCGTACCAGGGTTGGTCCTCCGGCGGGATGCCCGACGAGTTGTCGGCGAAGCGCACCGTCAGACCCTCTGAGTAGACCGGCCGGACCTCGGGACTTCCCGGGTCGCGTCGGCTGACGAACTGACTCCAGATGCGGTTGTTGTTCGGCGGTCCGACCCACAGGACTCCATCGGTGGTGGCCCTGATGTCCGCCAAGCCGTCGAAGGCACCCTCGCCCGCCTGGGTACCGAGGCTCTCGCCGTAGACGTAGAACTTGGGGCGCGTGGCCTCCGGCTCCTGCAGCCAGCGATCGTGCACCTTGTCGATGAGCGCTTTGCCGGCCTGAGCCGCTTTGTCGCCCTCGGCGATGAACGAGATCCAGCTGGGCAGATACGAATACTGCGATGCGACGGTGGCGACATCGCCGTCGAACATGAGCTCTTCCGCTTCGATGGCGGTGGGATTGACCCAACCGGTGCCCGTGGTCGGAACGACGATGAGGGCTTTGCGCTGGAAGGCCCCGGTGCGTTCGAGTTCGGCCACCACGATGTCGAGCCGTTCGTCCTGGGTCTCCGCGGTTTCCAATCCCGCGTATGCCCTGATGGGCTCGAGGCTCGGACGGCCCGTGGCTCGTTCCATCTCGTCGGCGCGCAGACCGCTGGAGACGAAGTTACGACCCTCGAAACCCAGGGTGTCCCAGGGAGCCAACGAGTCCGGGCTGCCGGATCGCTCGTCGGCGACGGGTTGTTCTGCCCCGTCCCGAGTTTCGTCGTTCTGCAGACTGAATGCCGAATTGGTGACCGCCGAGACCGCACGCAGCAGCACGCCCTGAACCAGAGCGACGGACAACACGACGAGAACGACGACCCCGAGTGCGTTGGCCACTTCGCGGGGCATCTTCACGACGCGGTTGATCTGACGGGCGAGCAGCCGAACGAGGTCGCGCAACACCCGCGACAACGAAATCAGCAGCGCCGCAATGGCAATGCTGAGCGCACCGGTGCGCAGGTAACCCGTTGTGGTGGTGCCCTCGGCGTCCATCAACGCGGCGAGCTCGCGCTGCCACTGCGCCGAGATCGCCAGCATGACCATCGATGCGGCGACGGCCAGGACGGGTACCGCAACCTTGACGGCGAGTTCGACCTTGCGGGGCAACGGCCACCACGACCGCGAGGCGAGCCACCATCGAGCGACTGCCCATCCGACAGCTACGCCGAACGCGTAACCGATGGCCGCGTTGATTCCGCCGATGATGCCCTGGAACAGCCATCCACGCGGGAGCAGGGACGGCGTGAGCGACCAGCAGAAGAACAACGCGCTGAAGGCGATTCCGGTGAAGTCGAGGCGCAACAGGCCCCACGCCCACATGACGAACGGATGCTTGTCGGGTGAGGGAACCGAGAATTCCAGGTTCGGCAGGTGGTACCGATGATGCTGATCCTGCTCGAGTTCGGCGTCGACTTCTCTGTCGTGCCGCTTCGATGCCTGCTCCCCGACCGATGTCTGTCCCCCCACCTCGGTCAGCCGAAAAGTCTGGGGAGAGTGCTTTCGAACGTCTCACGCAGTTCCGCCATCGGGACGGAGAACTGCCCTTGCACCTCGATCGAATCCGAACCTTCGTCGACAACGCCGATGCGCGTCCACGGCAGACTGCGGGCGGTGCACATACCGGTGAAACGGGTCTCTTCCGTGCGCGGAACTGCGACCAGTACACGACCCGACGACTCCGAGAACAGCGTGACGAACGGATCGGCACCCTCGGGAACGATGATGCGGCAACCGGTTTCACCAGCCAGGGCCGCTTCGACCACGGCCTGCGCAAGACCACCCTCGGACAGGTCGTGAGCCGCCGAGACCAGTCCGTCGCGCGAGGACGACAGCAGAATGTCGGCCAGCAATTGCTCGCGAGCAAGATCGACCTTGGGCGGGACGCCGCCGAGGTGATCGTGTTCGACCTGCGACCAGATGGATCCGTCGAATTCGTCGTGGGTCTCACCCAGCAGGATCAGCGTCTCGCCGGGCTCGAGTCCGAGGCCGGTCGGGATACGGCGATGCACGTCGTCGATCACGCCGAGTACACCGACCACCGGCGTCGGCAGGATCGGCTCGGCACCGGTCTGGTTGTAGAAGCTGACGTTGCCTCCGGTGACCGGAATGCCGAGGGTGACACAGCCGTCGGCCAGCCCGCGGACGGCTTGCTGGAACTGCCACATGACGCCCGGATCCTCGGGCGAGCCGAAGTTCAGGCAGTTGGTGACGGCCTTGGGCGTCGCACCGGTGACCGCGACGTTGCGGAACGCCTCGGCGAGCGCGAGCTGCGCACCCTGGTAGGGATCGAGTGCGGTGTAGCGACCCGACGCGTCGGTGGCCAAAGCGATTCCACGCCCGGTCTTTTCGTCGATTCGGATCACGCCGGCATCGGCGTTCTCAGCCAGGACGGTGTTGCCGCGCACGTAGCGGTCGTACTGCTCGGTGATGAATCGACGGCTGCACAACTGCGGCGAGCCGATCATCTTCAGCAGCGTCGCCCGCAGTTCGTCCCCGGTTTCCGGGCGCTGCAGCGACGCTGTGGTGTTCGCGATCAGCGCGTCCTGGGTGTCCGGACGCTGGACCGGGCGGTTGTACACCGGTCCTTCGTGCGCGACGGTCTTCGGCGGAACATCGACGACGGTGTCGCCGTGCCAGGTGATCTGCAGATGCTCACCGTCGGTGACCTCACCGATGACGGTGGCCAGCACGTCCCATTTCTTGCAGACGGCCATGAACGCGTCGACGTTCTCGGGCGTCACCACGGCGCACATACGCTCCTGGGATTCGCTCGACAGCACCTCCGCGGGCGTCATGCCGGTGGCGCGCATCGGCACCTTCTCCAGCTCGATGTGCATGCCGCCACTACCCGCCGAGGCGAGTTCGGAAGTAGCACAGGACAATCCAGCACCGCCGAGGTCTTGGATGCCGACTACCAACTTGTTCGAGTACAGCTCGAGGCAGGCTTCGATGAGCACCTTCTCGGTGAACGGATCGCCCACCTGCACGGCAGGCAATTTCTTTCTGCCGCCACCGGTCTCGTCACCGTCGAAGGTCTCCGACGCGAGCACGGACACGCCACCGATGCCGTCGAGACCGGTTCGGGCACCGAACAGAATGATCTTGTTACCCAGACCCGACGCGAAGGCCAGGTGCATGTCCTCGACGCGCATGACGCCGGCGCACAGGGCGTTGAGCAGAGGATTACCGGCGTAGGAGGCGTCGAACACCGTCTCGCCGCCGATGTTCGGTAGGCCAAGGGAGTTTCCGTACCCGCCGACGCCTGCGACGATGCCGCTCAGGACACGGCGCGTGTCGGGTGCATCGGCAGCACCGAAACGCAGCTGGTCCATGACGGCGATCGGGCGCGCACCCATGGCCATGATGTCGCGGACGATGCCGCCGACACCCGTTGCGGCGCCCTGATAGGGCTCGACGTACGACGGGTGATTGTGGCTCTCGACCTTGAACGTGACGGCCCAACCGTCACCGACGTCGACGACGCCCGCGTTCTCTCCGATGCCGGCGAGCATCGGCTTGCGCATCTCGTCGGTGGTGGTCTCGCCGAAGTACTTCAGGTGCACCTTGGAGGACTTGTACGAGCAGTGCTCGCTCCACATGACGGAGTACATCGCCAGTTCGGCATCGGTGGGCCGACGGCCGAGAATTTCCTTGATGCGGACGTATTCGTCGTCCTTGAGTCCGAGTTCCTTGTACGGCTGCGCAACGTCGGGGGTGGCGACGGCGTTGGAGACAGTGTCTGTGGGTACAGAGCTAGCGGACACGAGGAATAGGTCCCTTCGATGGAGCGAAATGCCAGGGGAAGTCTATAAGGTGCTGCCGACATGTACGGCATCGGACGGTTCGGCCTCGTGCGAACATCACCTGATGGACATCGCACTGACCGAGGACGATCTGGACGAAACGGGCGTCATCGACCCGTCGATGGTGGCCAAGGGAGTCGACGTTCCGCCGAAAGCCGTCGTCTGTTTCTTCTCCGAGGTGATCGAGAGCATCTGCGCGAAGGGCGACGCCCGAGTCGTCTCGATCATGCGCTCCGAGCACGGCGAACATCCCGTCTACGAGATCGAACGAGGCGGACAGAAGCTCGCCGTCTTCCATCCCGGCGTCGGAGCGCCACTGGCCGCACTGTTCCTCGAAGAAGCCATAGCTATGGGCTGCACACAGTTCGTGGCCGTCGGCGGCGCGGGAGCACTCTCCGACGACCTCGGCATGGGACACGTCATGGTGGTCGACAGCGCCCTTCGCGACGAGGGCACCTCGTTCCACTACCTGCCGCCGGGACGGGTGGTCGACGCCGATCCGGCAGGCGTGGCCGTGCTGCAGTCCGTACTGACCGACGCTGGAGTCGACTTCGTCACCGGCCGATCCTGGACGACGGATGCGCTCTACCGGGAGACCCGTGCCCGCGTTTCCCGCCGTGTCGAGGAGGGCTGCCGAACCGTCGACATGGAAGCCTCGGCCTTCTGCGCCGTTGCCCAGTTCCGCGGGGTGCGATTCGCGCAACTGCTGTACGCGGGCGATTCCCTGGCCGCCGACTGGGATCACCGCGGTTGGACCAAGGCGACAACAGTGCGCGAACAGTTGTTCTGGCTTGCGGCGGATGCGTGCCTGCAACTCGATCCGGTCTAGGTTTTCGGCCCACCCCCCGGATCTCGCAAACGCGCTCGCGTTTGCCAGACGCGAGCCGAATAGCCCCGGAATCGGGCACGAAACTCCGCGCACCTGACGAATGCGCGCGCGTTTGCGATTGCCGAACGATGATCACGAGCTCCGCGGTCCAAGGCGCACCGACATTCGACGTCCGCCCCCCGGATCTGGCAAACGCTCGCGTTTGCCAGACGCGAGCCGAATTGCCCCGGAATCGGGCACGAAACTCTGCGCACCTGACGAATGCGCGCGCGTTTGCGACGGACTGAACGGGCTCAGGCAGGGGCGAGGAAGGCCGCCAGCGCGTCGGCGTAGGACTTCACGTCGGCGGCTCCCATCAACTCTCGCGACGAGTGCATGGCCAACTGCGCTGCGCCGACGTCCACTGTCGACAACCCCGTGCGTGACGCGGTGATCGGCCCGATGGTCGATCCGCAAGGCAGGTCCGCACGATGTACGTAGCGCTGCAACGGAACTCCGGCCTGATCGCAGGCGAGTGCGAATGCACCTGCACCCGCGGAATCCGTTGCATAGCGGAGGTTCTGGTTGACTTTGAGCACCGGTCCCCCGCCGAGCTCGATGCGATGTGCCGGCTCGTGCCGGTCCGGGTAATTGGGGTGCGTCGCGTGCGCCATATCGCCTGAGGCACAGATGGATCCGGCCATCGTGCGCAGGAACTCCTCCCGGCCACCGCCGCGTCCGAGCACGATGCGCTCGAGCACGGTGTTCAGCAGATCCGAGAACGCACCGCGATCCGACATGCTGCCGACTTCCTCGTGATCGAACAGGGCCAGCACGGGCGTGACATCGGTCGGATTATCCACTGCTGCAAGCAAAGCCTGGGTCCCGGCGTAACAGGTACCCTGATTGTCCAGACGCGGCGCACTGACCAGCTCGGACTCGACGCCCACGATGGCGCTGGGTGCGAGGTCGTGGGTCATCAGTTCCCAACCCAGAACCGAATGCGGGTCGACGCCTTCTCTCTCGGCGACGTAGGCGATGAAAGACTTCGGCGAATTACCCACGCCCCAAATGGCATTGACGTGCCGTTGCGGGTCCAGAGTGACACCCTTGCGGTCCTCGGACAGGTGGATCGCCAGCTGCGGGACTCGCAGAATCGGCTCGTCCACCTTGACGAGCACTTCGCGCGCAGCGTTGCCGTCACGCACACTCAGCCGGCCGGAGATACCAAGATCGCGGTCGAGCCAGGAGTTGAGCCACGCGCCGCCGTACGGTTCGAGACCCACCATCTGCCAGCCTGCGGATTGCAGATCGGGATGCTGCTTCACGCGGAGGTTCGGGCTGTCGGTGTGCCCGCCGACGATGCGGAACGGGCCCTCAGGAGTGGAGCCTGCGGAACGACCCGAATTGCCCGTCTCGGTACTCCAGGCGACGAGTGAACCTCCGCGGATCAGGTAGTAGCGACCTGGTTCGGTCGGCCAGGCGTCGATCTCGTCGAGCTGGACGAAACCGGCCTCCTCGAGCTGCACCGAAACCGTGTTGCAGACGTGGAATGGCGACGGCGACACGTCGACGAAGTTGCAGAGACCGGTTGCAGAAGCGTTGGACGACATGGGAACCATTGTGGCAGCCACCGCGTCGAACGCATCAAGAGCACACACCGACTCGGGGGAACACCATGAAATTTCAGTCCTTGCCGAACTACGGCGCAGTTCACGCAACGACATTCGCGATCGTGCGGATGAAGACGATCGAAGCATTCCGAAAGCGCGGGGTGGTGGTTCACCGCAAGGATGCAACAACATTGGCGGCGGGATCAGGCCCGCACTTTCCACTGGAGAACCTCTTCGCCCGATGCTCGGGGGCAAGCAGATCGGCGTGGGACAGCATCATCGACGGCCATGTCGACGTCATGATCGAGGTGATGCGCGAAGCCGACCCGACGTTCATCACCTCGTTGCCGGACGACGAGTTCCACTCGAGGTTGCGCGAGCGCATCGTCCCACCGTCCGCACTCGAAGCAATGGCGGAATACGACTACTCGGTCCCGCTGCTCGACGCACCGGACGCACCCAGACGTGTACTGAACCTATCGTCTCCTAATCGAGCGCTGACGCTCGCCGATCGGCATCTCGTCGGCCGAGACATGAACGCCGCCTGGGCTGCCGGCCGAAGAAACACCGCAGCGCTGAAGTTCGAGGACGGCCGAATCCTCAGCAGAAACAGCATCGACATCGAGGTCCTCAGCGGCGATTCGATCTACCTCGCGTCGAAGGTTGCCGACATGACCACGCTGATCTCCACACACCTCGGCGAGTGTCTGTACGGCGTATTGTTTGTCGTTCCCAATGCCTACGAGTTCATTTTTCACCGGCCGCGCAACGCCGATGTGGCGCTCGCGGCCGCAGCCGAGCTCGCCGATCTGGCAGATATGTTCACTCGTGACACGCCGAGCCCACTGTCGCGCTCGGTGTTCTTCTGGCGAGACGGCGAGTACTGCGACGTATCGCACGGGCCAACGGGCATCTTCGCCTCAACCTTGACGGAGTTGCGAGCGCGCGCGGCCTGACCGCGATCACGTGCCGGTAGACCCGCTATTCGGGCGGCGGGGTGGTCGGCCGTCCCGCTGCGGCGTCGCGAATCCAGTCGGGTACGGGTTGATGATCGCGTTCGGCCATGGTGATGTATGCGCGGGCAGCGGCAGCGGCGACCGTCGGCCGTGGTGCTTTGATGTTGCGTGCGTCGGTACTGGTCATCGCGGGTCCTCCTGCTCGCTCTCACCGTCAGTGTCCTCGGTTTCGTGCGGTTGTGCCAGTGCGCGACGTGCAGATCGGCCCGCCACGGCCAGCAGCACCTTGCGTTCGGCGCTGGTGATGAGCGGGGAGTCGGTGACCGTCGCAAAGACGTCCCAGCCGAGCTCCGCTTCATCATCACTGTCGCTGACGGTGTGGTCGAGGCACCAGGCGATCCGCTGCCAGGCCTGGGCCCGTTTATCGGCAACGGTGCGCTGACGAATGGTGAGAGCGACTCCGACGACGGCGAGTACACCGACCACGAGAGTCACCCATGCCTGAGCCGGCATTCGGCGCTCAGTGCGAACCGGACACGCAGAACACGTTGCCGTCGGGGTCGCTCAGCGTCACCCAGCGAAAGTCGCCCATGGCGTGTTGCGCAACCTCGCTTGCACCGGCTTCGACCAGGCGCGCAACCTCACCGTCGAGGTTCGCGGTCGTCATGTCGAGGTGGATACGGTTCTTTCCGGGAGTCGGGTCGTCGATCTTCTGAAACGCCAATCGATACGGTGTCGCAGCGAGTTCGACGACGTAGAACCAGCCGTCGTTCTCCTCTACGATCGACCCATCGACCTGCGCCGCCCACCAGCGTGCGAGCGGTCCCGGATCGGTGGTGTCGAACGTGATCATGCCCAGCGTCAGTGTCATGGCGGCACAGTAGCCGCGGCCACCGACATGAAACTCAGGCGTTGACGATCGTGTCCAGTGCCGAATAGAAGATGCCCAGGCCGTCGTCGCTCGGCCCGGTCAGCGGCTCGGTGGCGTGTTCGGGGTGCGGCATCAGACCGACGACCCGACCGTTGGCCGAGGAGATGCCGGCGATCCCCCGCTGCGATCCGTTCGGGTTGGTACCGCTGTAGCGGAACACGACGCGACCCTCGCCCTCGAGCTCGTCGAGCACGTTCTGCGGTGCTTGGAATCTTCCCTCGGCATTCTTGACCGGGATCAGAATCTCGGCACCGGGCTCGTATCGCGACGACCACGCGGTGTCGGTGTTCTCCACTGCCAGCCATTGATCACGGCAGACGAAGTGCAGGCCTTCGTTGCGGGTGAGCGCACCGGGTAGCAGCCCCACCTCGCAGAGCACCTGAAAGCCGTTGCAGATCCCGAGAACCGGCATACCGCCCTCGGCTGCCTTCACGACGGACTCCATCACGGGAGCGAAGCGTGCGATTGCGCCGGCCCGCAGGTAGTCGCCGTAGGAGAATCCGCCGGGGACGACGATGGCGTCGACGTTCTTCAGGTCGGCGTCGGCGTGCCACAGGCTGACGGCTTCTCCGCCGGCGAGGGTGACTGCGCGGGAGGCGTCGACGTCGTCGAGGGTCCCGGGGAAGGTGATGACTCCGATACGGGCGCTCATGCGGCGGGCTCTACCGACACACGAGTGACCGTCCAGTCTTCGATGACCGTGTTTGCCAGCAGTGATTCTGCGATCTTCTCCAGCTCGGCGTCGTCCACGGAGTCGTCGACCTCGAGCTCGAAACGCTTGCCCTGTCGCACGTCGGATACACCGGAGATACCCAGACGGCCCAGCGCGCCCGCGATCGCTTGACCCTGCGGATCGAGAATCTCGGCCTTGGGCATGACATCGACAACGACTCGGGCCACGAAAGCGCTCCTTGAAATACGTACAGCAAGACAGTTACCGGCAGGTGGGAGTCTACGCAGCCCTGGCGGGAGGCGCGAAACCGCGCTTACTGTGGAGTCCATGCAGCTGACACACTTCGGACATTCCTGCGTTCTCGTCGAACTCAACGGCACCACCGTGCTGTTCGATCCCGGCACGTTCTCCCACGGGTTCGAGGGCATCACCGGACTCGATGCCATCCTCGTCACCCATCAGCACCCGGATCACGTCGATTTGCAACGACTTCCGGCGCTTCTCGAAGCGAATCCGCGAGCGGCACTGCATGCCGATCCGATGACCGCGGGCCAACTGGGCGAGCGGTGGACTGCAGCTCCCGCAGGCGATGCATTCACCGTCGGCGGCATCACGGTCACCGGGGTCGGCGGCACCCACGCCGTCATCCATCCGGAACTGCCGGAGATCGACAACACCGGCTACCTGCTCGGTACTCCCGAGAACCCGGGCCAGCTGTTCCATCCCGGTGACTCACTGTTCGTTCCCGAGCAGCAGGTCGACGTACTCGCTCTTCCCGCGGCCGCACCGTGGTCCAAGCTGTCCGAGACCGTCGAGTTCCTGCGCGCGGTGGCTCCGAAGATGGCGTTCCCCATTCATCAGGCAGTGATTGCCGACCAGGCGACCGGCGCGTACTACGGCCGCTTCAAGGACATGTCCGACGCCGAATTCCGCGAGCTGACCAAGGAATCGGCCGTCTCGATCTAACCGATGACCTCGGGCGGAAGGGTGCCGATCATGGTCACTTGCGTTCCGTCCCACTGGTAGTCGATCGTGGCGGGTCCGCCGGTCGGGTTCGCATTCGCGTCACCGGCGAGTGGCCAGCGGTAGTTGACTGTGATCGTGTCGGCGGACTGGGCCGCCACCGACGTGAACCCGTACGGCTCCAGCGTCGCGGTGCCGAGGTAGTCGGTGTTGTCAAAGAAGAGCAGATGTGTCGGCGAGCTCACCGTTGCCCCGGACGGGAGCGCTTCGACCCAGGTGAACGACGCACACGGGTCGCCCATCCGCGTCGCGACCCACGGTGAATCGGCGAAGACCAGCGGCAGCGAGTTCACGGCTTCGGTCACCGAGCTGGACGACATGTCGAGGCAGGTCACAGGCTCGGTCGCGTCGGGAATGGAGTTGTTCTCGGGAAGCTCTTCGGTGTTCCAATCGATCGGCCCGCTCGGCTCCGCATCCCCTGTGTCGACTGTCGGCCGGCTCGCCTCGGCCTCAGCTTGCGGCTGGTTGGCCTGGGGCAGGACGCTTGCCGGGGGCACAGTAGTCGGCGCAGTAGTGGGCGGCGCTGCGACCGGACCGTCCGAGTTGCCGCACGCGACTAGGGCGAACGCACTGAGGGTGACGAGTAGAAGTCGTTTCATGTAGACCGCCTGGTTCGTATTGTCCGACGCCAGGTATGTCCACTCGCAAACATGTTCCGTTACATCACATTTCGATCAAGGGTCCGTTACCTTCGCAGCGATCTGCATTCTTCGCACCACTACGCGCACTTTTTGCGACCTTCCCGCGGATACTGCGGCACAGTGGAGCACCAGCTGCATACTGGAGCGCGGGTCATTCAGGCCAGCCGATGTCGAGCCGAACCAATTCACGAATTGCCGACTCGTCGACCGTGTCGAGTCCGTCGAGGAACGCAACGGCGAATGATCCCGGCCGCGAGGTCGACCGGGCCGCGATCTCCGACGCCGCCGCGACATGCGCGTGCGCGGCGACGGCACCGATCAGCGCGTTCGGAGCAACCGAACAGTAGGCAGCCGTCAGCGCACCGAGCGCACACCCGGTAGCCGTAACCCGTTGCAGCAGTGCGCTTCCGCCGCCCACCTTCACCATGCCGCCGGGGCCGAGGATGTGATCGGTCTCCCCCGATGCGGCTACCACGTCGGCTCGATCGAGCAGCGAGCGCGCCGCATCAACCGAATCTTCGGCTCGCGCAGACGAATCCACCCCTCTCGATGCGCCCCGAGCACCTGCCA
Source organism: Rhodococcus sp. Leaf278 (assembly GCF_001426085.1). Taxonomy (GTDB): domain Bacteria; phylum Actinomycetota; class Actinomycetes; order Mycobacteriales; family Mycobacteriaceae; genus Rhodococcoides. Next base: position 132,830 of record NZ_LMRR01000005.1, on the reverse strand, counting down.
GACCCATAACCTCGGACGCGTTCGCGCGAATGACACTGGGCCGGTTGACAAGTAGCTCGACGGCCACCTGCGTTCGCCACGGCAGACCGCCCGCCCCTACCGGATCGAGTACCCATGGCTTACCCGCGTCCCTCGCAGCGGCCGACGCCAGCCGAGAACTCTCCACCTGCGCTGCCGTCGGGGTCCCCAGGTTGACGAGAACCGCGTCGGCGATACCCGCGAAACCGGCTGCTTCTTCGGGGTTGTCGACCATCGCCGGAGCGGCACCCGCGGCTAACAGCGCATTCGCCACGAACTGAACCGACACGGTGTTGGTCAGGCACTGCACCAGCGGATTGCGTTCACGCATGTGTCGATGTGCGGCAACGATATCGTCCAGGGTCACAGTCGAGGCACTCATTGTTGCGAGTCTACGACCGCGATCACCCCATTCGCGTCAGTAGACCACCCCACCCCCTTCGGATCAATGCGCCTTTCTTGCAATCTGAGTGACTGAAATCCACATTGATCCCAATTGGAGGTACAGAGCAAGCCGGGGGCGGTGCGGGGCGGGAGCGGCGGGTTGGACGGGGCGCTAGGCCACGCGGGCTTTGGTGCGCGGGATCCATTCGTACACGCCGGCTTCGGCTCCGTGGTGGAGGGATAGGTCGATGGCATCGAGGATTGCCTGTCGCGGCCCCGGTCGTCCGAGTTGCTTGGCACTGATGGCCAGGCGCACCACTCCCTCGCGTCGGGCGGTGCGACCCGCGCCGAGTACCAGTGCCTTGAACCACCAGGGTTCGGCTTTGAATCCTTCACCGATTCCCCAGACTCGCGAACGAAGGACGCCGTCGCGGTCGAGGTCGTGAATCCCGTTCAGCGCAGCTAGCATTCGGAATCCTGCATCAGGTAGAGCTTCGACGGCACCGGGTGAGGCGATCCAGCGCGGAGCAGCGAAGATTCGGGTGCGCAGTCCGGTCTGTTCCATCACGCGGTCCGCGGCCATCAGGCGCAGTCGAGCTTCGTGACGTGGCAGAGCGGCGAACTCGGAGCGTCGACGCTTCGTGGCGGCCTGGTCGTATCCGTGCAGAACGATCGCGTCGCCGCCGTCGCGTCGCGCCCGCAACCACTCCTGGGTGGGCACGTCCGCGGCAAGGCGGTATTTGTCTTTCAGTCGCGGTGCGACGAGCAGCGACAGCGGGACGCCGCGCCCGTCCAGGATCCGCGAGAACTCGGCGGCATGCTCGTAGGTGTCGTTCTTGATTCCGCTCACCGACACGATCAGGCGTCCAGACATGACTCGAGCCTCGCACACCAGCGTGAACGAGGCTCGACGTCGATGCAGACAGAAGCTAAACGGCGATCGTTTCCTTCGGGAGGATCTTGTCGATCGCGGCGAGCACCTCGGGAGCGTCCGGCTCGGTGCGCGGACGGAAGCGATCGGTGACGACGCCGTCGGGCGAGATCAGGAACTTCTCGAAGTTCCACTGAACGTCTCCGGCCTTGCCTTCGGCGTCCTCGGTCTTGGTCAGTTCGGCGTACAGCGGGTGCTGGTTGTCACCGTTGACGTCGACCTTCTCGGTCATCGCGAACGTGACGCCGTACGTGGTGGAGCAGAAAGTTTCGATTTCTTCGGCGGTGCCGGGCTCCTGGCCACCGAACTGGTTGCACGGCACTCCGACGACCGAGAGGCCACGGGCCGAGTATTCGTTGGCGAGCTTCTCGAGCTTCTCGTACTGCGGGGTCAGTCCACACTTGGAGGCGACATTGACCACGAGGACGGCCCTTCCGGCGTACTCGTCGAGCGAGGTGGGCGCACCACCCAGCGTGTTGATGCCGATGTTCTGAACTTCAGTCATCACCCGAACTTACCTGTGAGTACCGACAGAATGGAACCGACGTACAAAAGCAAGTACGACCCCGCTGGTGGCGGGGTCGTACTTGCGTTCTTCCGAACCGGGCGACGGGGGGATGCGCGTCGCCCGGCAGGCCCTACGCCTTGGCGGCGTGCTTTTCGATGACGACCTGCTTGTCTGCGGGCTGGTCATCCTCGGGGAGGTGGTCGTCGACCATAGTTGCTTCGTCGAACGGATGCTGGCCGTCCAGCGTTTCCTTGACGCGTCCGGCATCGAGGGTCTTGGTCCAAGTGCCCACGAGCAGGGTCGCCACCGCGTTGCCGGAGAAGTTGGTCAGTGCGCGGGCCTCGGACATGAATCGGTCGATTCCGACGATGAGACCGACGCCGTCCAGCAACTCGGGACGGTGGCTCTGCAGCCCGCCGGCCAAGGTGGCCAAGCCGGCACCGGACACTCCGGCCGCACCCTTCGAGGCGATGATCATGAACAGCAGCAGGGAGAACTGCTCACCGATCGAGAGCGGCATGTTCATGGCGTCGGCGATGAAGATCGAGGCCATCGTCAGGTAGATCGCGGTGCCGTCGAGATTGAACGAGTATCCGGTGGGGACAACGATGCCGACGGTGGTGCGCTCGACTCCGACGTGCTCCATCTTGGCGATCAAACGCGGCAGGGCCGACTCGGAGGAGCTGGTTGCGACAATGAGCAGGTACTCCCGGCCCAGGTACTTCGCCAGCTTGAAGATGGAGAATCCGGTGACGAATCGCAGAATCAGACCCAGGAACCCGAAGACGAAGATGATGCAGGTGATGTAGAAGGCCAGCATCAGCGTGCCGAGCTGGATGACTGCGTCGAACCCGGTCTTGCCGACGACACCAGCGATGGCACCGAAGGCACCGATCGGGGCAAGCCACAGGATCATGGTGAGGATGCGGAAGACAAGCTTCTGCACTGCACCGATGCCTTTGAGGATGCCTTCGCCCTGCTTGCCCATGGCCTGCAGCGCGAAGCCGACCAGGATGGCGACGAAGAGAGTCTGCAGCACGCTACCCGCGGTCAGCGAGGACAACAGTGTGTCCGGGATGATTCCGGCGATGAAGTCCATGGTGCCGCCGGCACCCTCCGCGTCCTCGGCATACTCGGCGCCACCACCAGGAACAATGTTGAGTCCCTCGCCGGGCTGGATGAGGTTGCCGACAACCATGCCAATTCCGAGTGCGATGGTCGACATCGCGATGAAGTAGGCCAGAGCCAGGCCGCCGACGCGACCGACGCTGGCCGCTGCACGAACCGATCCGATACCGAGGACGATGGTGCAGAAGATGACCGGGCTGATCATCATCTTGATCAGGCTGACGAACAGCGTGCCGAGAACCGCCAGCTCGACGCCGAAGTCCTTCCAGATCAGGCCTACGACGACACCGGCGATCACCGCGATGATGACCGCAATGTAGAGCCAGTGAGTCTTGTCGCGCTTCTTCTTGGGCTCGGTGGGCGGGATCTCGTGCCGCTCGCCATCGATGATTGTCATGAATGTTCCTTCTGGGTTCCGGTGAAGCGCGAGTCGAACTGCTGACTTCGTGATTACTGGGAGTGGAGTGAGGTGCATCACCCCTGCTGAGAGATGATGTTGCTGCACGCAGTGACTGGAGTCACCTATACGTTCATTCTGTTCACATCGATGTTTCTTGCGCGAAAGGAAAGTGGTGTCCTCGAAACGGCCGCTGAGCGTCGCCGGCCAGGTGCTGGTGCTGCAGCTCGTAGTCATGGCGGTCGTCGTGTTCGCCGGCGGCATCCTGACGGTGCTCAACGAGCGCTCCAACAGCGACGACGCGACCCGACGCGAAGTCACGGCGATCGCCGTGAGCATCGCCAACGAACCGTCGACGCCGCTGGCCATCGAATCCGACGATCCGACCTCGCGTCTGCAGCCGGAGACGGAGAAGATCAGGCAGGTCACCGGCGTCGACTTCATCGTTGTCATGGCTCCGGATCGCACTCGTTTCACCCACACCACCGTCGACCTGATCGGTAAGCCCTTCAGCGGCAACATCGACCGAGCACTGCAGGGCGAGACCTTCACCGAGACCTACGTCGGGTCCCTCGGCCCCTCGATCCGGTCGGTCACCCCGGTCACCGATTCGTCCGGCGAGATCGTCGGCCTCGTCTCCGCCGGTGTCACTCGCCAGAAGATCAGCGACCAGTTCTTTCAGGGGCTACCGCTCATCATCGGGGTCGTGCTCGCCGCCTTCGTCGTCGCGGCTGTGGGATCGACCTTGCTCAGCCGCCGGCTCCGGCGTCAGACACTGGGCATGGCACCGGCGGAGCTGCGCACCATGTACGAGCATCACGACGCCGTCTTGCATTCGATCGGTGAAGGGCTGTTGGTGTTCGGCCGCGGCGACGACGCAGAGCTGGTCAACGACGAGGCTCGACGCCTCCTCGATCTGCCGGAAGGGCCGGTCTCGTTCACCTCGTTGCCGGAGTCGATGCAGCAGATGGACACGGGCATCGTGCGCGGGGAACTGCATCTGACGAAAGATCGTGTGCTGGTTGTCAATCAGGATCCGGTGATGTGGGAGGGGCGACGTCTGGGGAATGTGCTGACGATTCGCGATCAGACCGAATTGCGCTCGTTGATGGGTGAGCTCGACTCGGTGCGTAGTTTCGCGGAGTCGCTGCGTTCGCAGGCTCACGAATCGGCGAACAGGCTGCACACGGTCATCACGATGGTCGAACTCGGTCGGCCCGAGGAAGCCGTGGAGTTCGCGACGGCCGATTTGGAGCTGTCGCAAACTCTCATCGACCGACTGATGAACGCCGTCGGCGAACCGGCACTCGCGGCACTGCTGCTGGGCAAGGTCAGTCAGGCCGCCGAGCAGGGCGTCGAACTGACGATCACCGACGACACAGCGATGGAACACGAGGGGGTCCTCAGTGCGCGTGAATTGGTCACGCTGGTAGGCAATCTGATAGACAATGCCATCGATGCCTCGAAAGAATCCGACCAACCGTGGGTCGAAGTGACGGTCCGCGATGCCGACGGTGAACTCGTCGTCCGCGTGGCGGACAGCGGTCCCGGCATGCCGCCGGAGACATTGAAAGCTGCTCTGCGACGGGGATACTCGACCAAATCCGGCTCCCGCGGGCTCGGCCTCGCGCTCGTGACACAGGTGATCACGCGGCACAACGGCACGTTGACGTCGGAAGTGACGTACGGCTCGGTGCTGGTTGCAACCATCCCGGGATCCCCGTCGTGATCAAGGTACTGATCGTCGACGACGAACCGTTGATCGCCGAGGCCCACAAGACGTACGTCGAGCGCACCCCGGGCTTCGAGGTGGCCGGGGTAGCGCACACAGGCGCTGCTGCCATGAGATTCGCGAGTACCGAATCCGTCGATCTGGTGCTGCTCGATATCGGATTGCCCGACGCGAGTGGCATCGACGTGGCAGCGGCGCTCGGCGGCCTGCGCCCGAGCCCCGACGTCATCGCCATCACCTCCGAGCGCGATCTGTCGGTGGTGCGTTCGGCGGTGGCGCACGGCATCGTGCTGTATCTGCTCAAGCCGTTCACGTTCGCTGCATTCCGCGACAAGCTCGAGCGCTACCGCGAATTCCACGATGCGTTACCCGCGGGCGAGAACGCGTCCAGTCAACGCGACATCGACCGCGCCATGGCACACCTGCGCACGGCCGACGAACGCGTCTCGACTCCCAAAGGCATTGCCCCGCAGACGATGGACGGCATCACCGCCAGCGTCAAGGAGTCGACCGACGGCCTCAACGCATCCGAGGCCGCCAAGGTCGTCGGAGTCTCCCGAGTGACGGCGTGGCGCTACCTCGAGCGTCTGGCTGACGACGGCCTGGTCACCCGGCACACCGAATACGGCAAGGCCGGGCGACCGCAGGTCCGCTACGTGTGGCGTTAGAGCGGCTCCGCCGCTTGTGAGCGGAAATTCGTAGCAGGCTACGAATTTCTATGCACGTGCGCCGGAGGCGCTCACAATCCACGCGTACTCGAAGGCCGCTTCCTTCCACTTCTCGTAGCGTCCGCTCACACCGCCGTGGCCGGCGCTCATTTCGGTCTTGAGCAGCAGGTCCGAGTCACCGGTCTTCGTGGCACGAAGGGCCGCAACCCATTTGGCGGGCTCGACGTACAGGACGCGGGTGTCGTTGATGGACGTGATCGCCAGGATCGACGGGTAGTCCTTGGCATCGACGTTTTCGTAGGGGCTGTACGACTTCATGTACTCGTACACCTCCTTGTCCGCCAACGGGTTTCCCCATTCGTCCCATTCGATGACCGTCAGCGGCAGCGACGGGTCGAGGATGGAGGTGAGCGGATCCACGAACGGAACGTTGGCGAGGATGCCGTTGAACAGCTCGGGTGCCAAATTGGCCACCGCACCCATCAGCAGACCACCTGCGCTACCGCCGTCGGCGACCAGATGCTTCGGTGAGGTGCGACCGGTGTCGATGAGATGCTGCGCCGCAGCGATGAAGTCGGTGAAGGTGTTCTTCTTCTTCAGCGTCTTGCCCTGGTCGTACCAGTGCCTCCCCATCTCGCCGCCGCCGCGCACGTGTGCGACGACGAAGACGATGCCGCGGTCGAGCAGAGACAGGCGCGCCACGGAGAACGACGGGTCCATCGACGCCTCGTACGATCCGTAGCCGTACAGCAATGTGGGAGCCGGCCCTTCAGGGACGTCCTTGCGAGCGATCACCGACAGCGGAACCTGCGTGCCGTCCGGCGCGGTAGCCCAATCACGATGCTGCACATAGTCACCGGCGTCGAACTTGCCGAGAACCGGCTGCGATTTACGGAGCAGCAGTTCACCGCTGGCGATGTCGAGGTCGTAGACCTGACCGGGGGTGATGAACGAGGTGTAGACCATCCGCAGCAGAGGCTGGTCCCACTCGGGGTTCGAGCCGGCTCCGACCGAATACAGCTCCTCGTCGAACTCGAGCTCGCGGTATTCGCCGTATCCCTCGTCGGTCAGCGGCCAGATCGCCATGCGGGTCAATGCTTCTCGCCGGTAGGTGAAGATCAGGTGACCGGCGAAGGCGTCGATGTCCTCGACTCGGACGTCGCCCTGATGCGGCACCAGGATGCGCTGATCCAAAGGATCGCTCACCGGGGCTTCGGCGAGCAGGAAGTTCTCGGCCTTCTCGCCCTCGGTGCCCCAGCCGTTCACCGAGCCGTTGTGGGTGATGAGGAAGCGATCCTCACCGGCCACGACGGCGTGTTCGATGCTGTACTCGATGCCGTCCGTGCGCGGGAGTACGACGCGGAACTCACCCTCGGGATCGGTGGATTCGAGAACGAGGCACTCGGAGGTGATCTTGGAACCGACCCAGATCATCAGGTACTTCTCGCTGCGGGTGGACCCGAACCCGACCCAGTAGCTTTCGTCGGGCTCGTGGAAGACCTTGACGTCTCCGGTCTTACCGAGGGTGTGTCGCCAGACGGTGTCGGGACGCCAGGATTCGTCGACCGTCAGGTAGAAGACGTGGGTGGCGTCGGCGGTCCAGGTGGCTCCAGGCGCGACGTTCTCGATGGTGTCGGCGAGCAGTTCTCCGGTTTCGAGGTTCTTGAAGCGCAGCGTGTACCGCTCGTCGCCCTCGGTGTCGGTCGAGTACGCCAGCAACGTGCCGTCGAGGCTGATCGAGAACGCACCGAGGGAGAAGAAGTCGTGACCCTCCGCCTCGAGATTGGCGTCGAGCAGGATCTGCTCGCCGGGGACGTCCACGTCGGACGACAGCGTCGGCGGTGTCCAGTCGTCGGCAGAGTCGACGGGGCAACGGCATTGGAGGCCGTACGACTTTCCTTCGACGGTGCGCGAGTAGTACCACCACTGGCCCATGCGCGTCGGAACGGACAGGTCGGTCTCCTGGGTGCGCGATTTGATCTCGTCGAAGATCTTGCCGCGCAACGACTCCAGACCGGCCGTCTGCTGCTCGGTGTACGCATTCTCGGCCTCGAGGTAGGCGATCACCTCGGGGTCTTCCTTCGCGCGCAACCACTCGTAGTTGTCGATGAACGTATCGCCGTGATGAGTGCGCTCGAGCGGCACCTTCTTGGCGATGGGAGGGGTGATCGTCATGGCGTGACCCAATCGTCGAAGTTCAGACCCGAGATGCGCTCGTAGGCCTCGATGTAACGGCTGCGAGTTGCGGCGACGATGTCGTCCGGCAACGGTGGTGGTGGGGTGTCGGATTTGCGGTCCCAACCGGATTCGCCGGTCAACCAGTCGCGGACGAACTGCTTGTCGAAACTCGGCTGGACGCGACCTTCCTCGTACGAATCAGCGGGCCAGTATCGGGACGAGTCGGGAGTGAGCACCTCGTCGGCGAGAACGAGATTGCCGTCGGCGTCGGTCCCGAACTCGAACTTGGTGTCCGCGAGAATGATTCCGCGTTCCAGAGCGAAGTTCGCGGCGCGCGAGTAGATCTCGATGGTGTCCTCGCGCAGCTTGAAGGCAAGTTCGGCACCGACCTGCTCGACGGCCTGGTCGAAGGTGATGTTCTCGTCGTGCTCGCCGAGTTCTGCTTTGGCGGCGGGTGTGAAGATGACCTCGTCGAGTTTGCTCGATTCGATCAGACCGGGTCGCAGTTGGACGCCGCACACCGCTCCGGTCGCGTTGTAATCGGTCAGACCGGAGCCGGTGAGATAGCCACGCGCGACGCATTCGATCGGCACCATGCTCAGCTTCTTCACCACCAGGGCGCGGCCGAGCAGTTCGGCGGGAATGCGCTCGTCGAGCGGATCGCCGGCCAGATGGTTCACGCCGCCGAGTTCTTCGAAGAAGAAGACACTCATCGCCGTCAGTACCCGCCCCTTGTCCGGGATCGGCGTGTCGAGGATGTGGTCGTACGCCGAGATGCGGTCGCTCGCGACGAGCAGCAGATGCGCGTCGTCGATGGTGTAGAGATCGCGGACCTTGCCGCCGGCCAGATGCTCGTAGCTACTCAATGATGGTCGCACGGTGTTCAACACTATCTGGGCCGGTGGCGGCGGGGGTGCCGGTAGGCATCAGACTGATAGCCGTGGCAACGAACAACACGACCTCGGATGTCGGATTCCGCTCCGAACGCGGACCGATACTGGTTGCGTTGATGCTCAGCACGTCTCTGGTCGCTCTCGACGCGACCATCATCGCCACGGCGGTGCTGTCCATCGTCGACGACTTGGGCGGGTTCACGCAGTTTCCGTGGCTGTTCTCCATCTATCTTCTGGCGCAGGCCGTATCGGTGCCGCTGTACGGCAAACTGGCCGACCTGTTCGGCCGCAAGAAGATCATGCTGTTCGGCATCGCGGTGTTTCTGCTCGGCTCGGTCCTGTGTGGCCTGGCCTGGAGCATGCCCGCCCTGATCGCCTTTCGGGCAGTCCAGGGTCTCGGTGCGGGCGCCGTGCAGCCGATGGGCATCACGATCGCGGGTGACATCTACACCCTCGCCGAGCGCGCCAAGGTGCAGGGCTACCTCGCCAGCGTGTGGGCGATCTCCTCGGTGCTCGGTCCTGCGCTGGGCGGGATCTTTTCCGAGTTCTTGTCCTGGCGCTGGATCTTCTTCGTCAACATTCCGCTGTGCGCGCTGGCCGCGGTGATGCTGTGGCGCAAATTCGACGAGGGAGCCGTGGAGCGCACCAAGCCGAAGATCGACTACCTCGGTGCCGGGCTGCTGACTGTCGGCGCAGCGATGGTGCTGCTCGGCCTGCTCGAGGGCGGCCAGTCCTGGGCCTGGAATTCGCCGATCAGCCTGGTGATCTTCGTCGTGGGCTTCGTACTGCTTGCGGTGTTCGCGTGGGTGGAGTCCCGCGCCGAGGAGCCCATCCTGCCGCTGTGGGTGTTCACGCGTCGGGTCCTGGTGGTCAGCAGCTTCATCTCGCTGCTCGTCGGTGCGTTGATCCTCGGACTCACCTCATACGTGCCGACGTTCGTACAGGGCGTTCTGGGTACCGGCGCGATCGTCGCCGGCTTCTCGCTGTCCACCCTGACCCTCGGCTGGCCGATCGCGGCGTCACAGTCCGGACGGGTGTATCTGCGCTTCGGCTTCCGCACCACGGCGCTCATCGGTGCCTCCATCGCGGTCGTCGGAGCGGCATTCGCCACCGGCCTCGGTGCCGGTTCACAGGTGTGGCAGGTGGGCGCGGTGTGCTTCGTGATCGGCCTCGGGATGGGCCTGATCGCCAGCCCCACCCTCATTGCCGCCCAGTCGAGCGTCGAATGGTCCGAGCGCGGCGTCGCCACCTCGACCAACATGTTCGCCCGGTCCATCGGCAGCGCAGTCGGGGTCGCAATCTTCGGTGCCATCGTCAATTCGCGCGTCTCCGGCGATCCGAGCCCCGAACAACTGTCCGACGCCATCCATCCGGTCTTTCTGGGTGTCCTGGCGGCGGCCGCGGTGATGGCTGTCGCGGCACTGTTCATGCCCAAGCGAGCAGCGGAACCGACCCGATAGCCCTCAACTCACCTGACGCGGAAACCAGTGCACCGGAGACGTGACGGAGACGTCCACGACACTGCCGGGGGCGAATCGATCGGAGGTGCGGGCGATGCACCGAAGTCGCAGCCCGGTATCGCGGTGCCGCAGAGTCACCGAAGACTCTGGGCCGGTGAAGAACTCGTGCTCGACGACGAATGCACCGCCACCCCGATCCGAGACCGACAACTGTTCCGGGCGGAGCAGAACCTGCCCGGTTCCACTCGCGCGGGTGATGGTGTCGATTCGTCCGAGAATCGTCTCGGCATAGCCGCCGTGGCCCACCGCATCGACGAAGTACGCGTCGCCGACGAAGCGCGCCACGGCGGGCGTGGCAGGCCGCTCGTACACCTGGCGCGGCGTGTCGATCTGGGCGCAGCGTCCGCCCAGCAGTACAGCGACACGATCGGCCGTGCCGAGCGCTTCGGCCCGGTCATGGGTGACGAGGATCGACGCGGTCTTGCTGGCCTGCAACAACTCTCGCACGTCCTGCCTGATCGAGGTGCGCAGACCTGCATCGAGAGCGGCGAACGGCTCGTCCATCAGGACCACCGACGGAGCCGGAGCCAGCGCACGTGCCAACGCGATGCGCTGCTGCTGACCACCCGAGAGTTCGCTGGGCTGGACACCACCCGCGTCGGGCAATCCAACGAGCTCGAGCATCTCGTCGACGCGTCGCATCCGCTCCGCTCGGCCGGACAGGTACGGCCGCAGAAACCCTGTGCGCAAACCGAATTCGATGTTTCGACGCACGGTCAGGTGCGGGAACAGGCCGCCTTCCTGCGGCATCAGGCCTATCCCCCGCTTCTCCGGGGGTACCTGGACACGTCCGGCAACGGAGAGGTCCCGCCCGTCGGAGGTGATGCGACCCGCGTCGATACGGTGCAGCCCCGCGATCGATCGAAGCAGAGTCGTCTTGCCGCAGCCGGAGGGGCCGAGCACGGCCAGCATCTCACCGTCGCCCAGGTCGAGATCGATGCCGTGTAGCACCGTCGTACTGCCATAGGAGGCAACAAGACCGGAGACCACCGTACTCATGGCGATGCCACCCTCTTCCGTGTCGTGCGCCCCAGCGCCCGCGTCAGAACGATCGTCGGAACCACGGAGATCACGATCAGCGCCACGGCGTAGGGAGCCGCCTCGCCGTATCGGAACGCCTCGGTGGTGGACCACAGAGTGGTTGCGAGGGTGTCGACTCCGCGCGGTCGCAGCATCAGGGTCGCCGGCAGTTCCTTGGCGACGGTGAGGAACACCAGTGCGGCCCCGGCAGCGATGCCCGGTGCTGCGACGGGAATGGTCACCCGAAGGTCGGTACGCACACGTCCGGCACCGAGCGTGCGCGAAACGTCCTCGAGAACAACAGGAGTGGCGTCGACGACGGCCCTGGTGCTGCCGACGGCCAACGGCAGGAACAGCACCACGTAGGCCAGCACCAGCAGTACTGCGGTCTGGTAGAACGACGGTAGGAACCTGATTCCGAGAAACACCGTGGCAAGTCCGACGGTGATGCCCGGGAGACCGTGCGCGATGTACGTGGACAACTCGGCGGTGCGGGCACCCCTGGAGGTGGATCGGGCCGCGAACAGCGCGACCGGCAGCGCGAGCACAGCCACCACCAGGGCAGCGGTCGCCGAGTACTGGACGGTCTTGGCCGTGACAGCCAGCACATCCGACCAGTCGACGGTGAAGCGCAGCGATCGAGTGAGCCACCGGGCCAGAGCCAGAATCGGTACCAGAACCGAAACACTCAGGGCAGCAACGACAACGGCCAGAGCAGGCAGGCGCCACCGGCCCAGAACCACAGGCTCGGCCATCCGGTCGGTGCCCGATCCCACGCGCGCCGTGGCGCCGCGTCGAGCACGCCGTTCGAGAAGGGTCAACACCAACGCACCCACCACGAGCACCAGGCCGAGGACCGCCGCCGCGGTGCGGTCGAGTCCGCCGCGGTACGCACTGTAGATGCCGAGAGTGAAGGCGTCGTATCGCATCAGAGCCACCGCCCCGAAGTCACTGATGGTGTACAGCGACACCAGAAGTGCACCTGCCGCCGCGGCCGGAACGACGCGACGGCACTCGACGGTCAATGCGGTGCGCACAGCCCCGCGGCCGAGGGTGCGCGAGACCTCGGCCAACGACGGGTCCGCGGTGGCGAACGCCGCGAACACCGGCAACATCACCAGCGGGAAGCAGGACACGGTGAGCACCAGCGCAGCGCCGGAAAATCCAGCAAGGGAGGGAAATTCGGCAATCCACAGATACCCGGACACATACGACGGGATGGCCAACGGTGCCGCGAGGATCATCGCGAAGGTGCGTCGACCCGGCAGATCGGTCCGTACGGTCAACCAGGCCAGCAGCGTCCCCACCACGACGGAAGCAACCACCACGGTGAGCGCGAGTGTGGCTGTCCGGACGACGAGATCGAGGGTGCGTTGCCGCAGGAGCAGTCGCAGTACTTTCTCGGTACCACCGTCGAACGCTCGAACGAACAGGTACAGCAAGGGTGTCAGCGTCAGCGCTCCCACGCACAACGCGGTCGTCCCGAGAACGGGACGACCGCCGAAGTGGCACCGCCGAAGCGGCTGGAGTGCAGACACGAACACCGACTAGATGATTCCGACGTCGGTGAGCAGGGTCTGGGTCTCCTCGAGGGACGAGAGCCGGCCCAGATCGAGATCGGTGGAGCCCAAGTCGGACAGCGGCGGCAGGTCGTAATCCGAGGTGACTCCGTCGATGACGGGGTACTCGGCGGTCTCGTTCGCGAAGTACGTCTGCGATTCGGTAGAGAGCAGCTCGCGGACGAAGTCGAATGCAGCCTCCTGGTTGTCCGACGCAGCCAGCACACCGGCACCGGCGACATTGATCAGCGCGCCGGGGTCACCGGGCTCGAAGTAGTGCAGCTCGACGGGAGCGTCGGCGCCGTTCTCGTCCTTGAACGGGTACCAGTAGTAGTGGTTGAGCAGGCCGGTAGCGACCTGTCCGTCGTTGACGGCAGTCAGCAGCGGGCCGTTGCCCTCGAACGCGACGGGCTCGTTGGCGACGAATCCTTCGAGCCAGGTGCGAGCACCGTCCTCACCCCGCTGCACGCGCAGAGCCGTGACGAAGGCCTGGAACGACGCGTTGGTCGGTGCGTAGCCGATCTGTCCGCGCCAACGGGGGTCGAGCAGTCCGTCGATGCCGGTGGGTAGGTCTGCTGCCTGCACCGAGTCGGAGTTGTAGGCCAGCACGCGGGCCCGTGCGGAGGTGGCGACCCAGGTGCCGTCGGTGCCACGGTACTGCTCGGGGACGAGCGAGAGGATGTCCTCGGGCAGCGGCGCGAGTGCGCCCGCCTCGTCGAGAGCGCCGAGGGCACCTGCATCCTGTCCGTAGAACACGTCGGCCGGCGTCGCGTCGCCCTCTTCGAGGATCTTCGCGGCCTGGGCGTTGGTGTTGCCCGAATAGTCGACCTCGATACCGCCGCCGATGCGCTCGATCAGCGGGTCGACGAGTTCTTCACCGCGGCCGGAGTACACCACCAGCGCGGTATCGGCGGTGGCGGACTCGGACGTGGACGAGGCCTCGTCGGTGGAGCCCGAGCTGCACGCAGTGAGACCGAGGACGAGGGTTGCGCTGCACGAGAGCAGGGCCAAACGACGGACTGTGAACACTGGACTCCTGACGAAAAGGATGAACCGGACAATCCGAGAAGGTACACCACCAAGGTGAGGCTCAGCTACTTTCCCCTCGGGATTGAACGGCCACCCGCCTGGGCATTACCGCCTTCATGACTTCGCGTGTGCTCGTCACCGGTGCCAGCATCGCCGGACCCACCGTGGCTTTCTGGCTCGACAAGGCCGGTTACGACGTCACCGTCGTCGAACGCGCTCCGCACCTGCGGCACGGCGGCCAGAACATCGACGTCCGCGGATCGGGTCGCGAGGTGCTGCGGCGGATGGGCATGGACGCGACGTTGCTCGCCAACGGCACCACCGAGAAGGGCACCCGATTCGTCGACGAGAACGACACCACCATCGCCGCCTTCCCTGCCGGCGACGGCTCCCACGACGGGCCGACGGCGGAGTTGGAGATTCTGCGCGGCGAGTTCGCTCGGATTCTCGTCGAATCAGCCGGTCCACGAACCGAATACAGGTACGGCGATCGCGTCGTCGGCGTGGCTCAGGATGCCGACGGCGTGGATGTCACGTTCGCGTCGGACGCAGCGGAGAGGTTCGATCTCGTGCTGTTCGCCGACGGAATCCGTTCCAGCAGCAGAGAACTGGCGTTTCCTGCCGAGGCGAAGACCACACCGGTCGGTCTGTACACCGCCTACGGGGTGTTGCCGAAGGGACCGAGCGACGACGGCTGGTGGCGTTGGTGCAACGCACCCGGATCCAGAGTCGCCAACCTTCGCCCGGACAACCTCGGCACGACGCGTTTCAGCCTGTCCTGGGTGTCCGACGACGGCGGGTACGAAGGCGCGTCCATCGAGCGGGTGATTGCCGCCTTGCGAGCGAAGTTCGCCGACGTCGGCTGGGAAGTGCCCCGAATTCTCGACTCGCTCGGACCGGATTCGGAACTCTACGTCGACTACCTCGCGCAGGTGAAGGCTCCACGCTGGTCGAACGGCAGAATCGGGATGCTCGGCGACGCCGCCTGGTGCGCAACACCGTTGAGCGGCATGGGCACCACACTGTCGGTCACCGGTGCCTACGTTCTCGCCGGCGAACTCGCCCGGGCGAGCGATCATCGCGCCGGATTCGAGGCCTTCGAGACGCGGATGCGGCCGTTCGTCGAGCAGGCTCAGAAGCTTCCGCCCGGCGTGCCTCGCGTTGCGCATCCCAAAACTGCTGTGGGAGTTGCTGCTTTCCGTAGCGTGCTGCGCCTCGCCGGATCGAAGCCGGTGCAGGCCGTCACCAGCAAGTTCCTCGGTCCCGACGCGGCGACGCTGGAAATGCCGAACTACGAATTCAGCAGCTAGAGCCCTACTCGCTCGAGGAGCGCATCGAATGCCTCACTGGCTTCCTGTTCGGTGCGGCCGGATTCGATGACGCCGTTGTATACCGCCAGTGCTTCCTCCTGGTACTGCTTGTACTTCTCGAGCCACTTCTCGGAATCTGCCCGCCAATATCCGATGATGTCGAAATGCGCTATGTCGTAACCCAGATCCTTACGGAAGTACTTCCGCACCCGACGCGAGGACGACGCCTCACCGGCGAACCACACGTAGCCGCGTCCTTCGGGTAGCGGGTACGCCAACGCGGCATCGTCGAGAACGCTTGCGCTGTCTCCGTTTCCGGTCCCCACACGCCAATCGAACGTGACGTCGGCCGAGGTTTCGAAGGATTGAATATCGCCGCGCTCGAGCACCTCGACAATGGCGTGAGCCTTCGCCCCGGACGGCAATTGTTCGACGAGCCGGCCGAGTGCGGGCAACCCGGTCATGTCGGCGACCAGCAGCAGCCATTCGACGTCGGCGGGAGGTGAATACCAGGATCGTGGACGCGTGAACAGCACCGTCTGCCCCGGGGCGGCCTGCTGCGCCCACGTGGCCGCGACGCCGCCCTCGTGTGCGAAGAAGTCGATGGTCAATTCACCGCGCGCCTCGTCGAGGCGCCGAATGGTGTAGTTGCGACCCTCCGGTGCGTCGTCCAGACCGTGGAACCACCAGACACCGTCGACCTCGGTCATCGGCGGCGGCTTCATCTCCCCGGCCCGAGGAAAATAGACGCCGACACACTCGTCGGGCACCCCGAGGGTGCGGTAGCCCGCCACATGCTCGCCGCCGAACGTCACGCGCACCATGTGCACCGTGAGCTGCTCCACCGCAACGACGTCGGCGTAGTAGAAGCCACTCGGTCGTTCACTCATCTTCGTCCTCGATACATATCTCGTCGTTTCTTCCGAGAACCCTCAGGCTAACCCCGGTAAGCATGTCCGCCGAACTCGGCGATGGTCGAGCCCCAACCCAGCGATCCGAAACGGGGCGGCTCAAATCCCGACCCGACGACCAACTCCCGCACTTCCGCTGCACTGCGACGACCCGAGCCGTACAGACACAGCCGCAACAGGTCGTCCTCCGTGTCATGATCATCGGCGGTGTCGGGATCGAGCAGGTCGGTGATCAGCACCACTCGCCGCCCCGAATTTCCCAGTGCCTCGAGCAGCACTCGGGCATCGGCGTCGGGGTGAGAATCGAGCACGTCGGCCGCGATCACCAGATCGACAGGCTCGGCCAACGGAACAAATTCACTGGCGTCGATGCGTTCGACCAGGTCCCGACGCGACGGAGCCACATCAGCTGCCGTCCGATCGCCCTGAGCGGGGAGTCCGACGAGACGTAGCGTCAGGTCGGGGTGCATGCGCGCCAGCGTATCCGCGTACACACCACCGCCCTCGCCGTAGATCGCGACGGTCCGAATTCCCTCCAGGTCGACTGCATCGGGCAGCGCGGGCGCTCGATACACGGCACCGAACGCTGTTTCTTCGTGAAAGTCAGCAGCGAACCCGTCCTCGCTCATCTTGTCGACGAAGCCGTGCTGCCGCGCCGGCGCCCCGCTCCGTACGGTGTCGAGAAGGCCGAGGAACGCCATGTCCAGTCGTGAATGAATCCTGTCGAAATTCAACGACTGAGTGACGAAGGCGTCCGGGTCGCTGAGGAGCGCACCCATCTCGGAGAGTCCGAAACGAGTGCCGTCGGTGGTCAACAGTCCCATCAGAACCAGATGCCGCAGTAGCTTGGCGGTGGCACCGGGATGCGTCGAACATCGAGCTGCGATGTCCGACGGCGTGCCTGCCCCGCCGTCGATCGCGGCGAAGATACCGACGGTGACGGCGGTACGAATGGCGAACGGCGGCAACAACTCCGACAACTCATGCAATTGGACATCGGGATCCGACTCCGCCGATGATCCGACGGCTGCGATCTCGCGTCGCTTCCAGTACCCGGCGATCTCGACGAATTGCTTCGCAATGTCCTTGTCCACCTTCGCCCAGCGACGCAGCGGTTTGATCGTCGACGCCTCCCCCGCCACCCACAGGTAGGGCTGTCCGGGACGCCACTGCGCACGCTGCACCGTCTCCACCAAGCGTGACTCGCCGCCACTGTCGGTCCGACAGAGCCAGGTGATATCCACCGGCGCAGCGCTTGTCAGCTCTTGCCGGTGTGCGTGCTCGGAAACCTCGATGACCACCGTGGCAGGTAGATCAGCGGGCAACTTCTCCAGACAGTGCGCGATTGCGGGCAACGCAGTCTCGTCGCCGGCGATCAACATCCAGTCGACGCCGACGGGCAGTCCGGCCGAATGCTTGGGTCCGGCAACGAGAATTTTCTCGCCGGGCTGGACCGTCTTGGCCCAGTCGGCTGCCAGTCCACCCTCATGAGCCGCGAAGTCGAGAGCCATCTCCCGGCGCTCGTCATCGAAACGACGCACCGTGTAGGTCCGGCCGTACGGGAACGATCCCGGTGGCCAGTCGACCGTTCCGTCACCCGCGTTCTCGGGCACCGGAAACGGCAGCTTCCCGGTAATCGGATCCACCGGAAGGACTTTGACGTCGTCATCGAATCCGGTGCTACGCACCGGTGGCAGCTCGACGCCGTCACGCACATGCGCATCCATCGACGGACCGCCCACGACGACGCGCCGCATCCCGGGCGTCACGTCTTCCACGGCCAGTACGTCGAGTTCCCGCATACAGATCGGAAAAACTCGAACCTCGCGCACGGTCCCCGCCATCGAGGGCTCTCCTTCGGTTTCGTATAGATCTCGATTACACCGCGAACATCCGCTGGACGATGTCCAGCGTGCCCATCACACCGTCGTAATCCGGGCGGTAGCTCGTGGCCGGAAGCTCGTATACCCTGCCCGATGCGAAGGCAGGAAGACTGGAGTACGCCGAGTCTCGTTGCAGCTCGGACAGACTCCGACCCGCCACCGGAACTACGAACATCACGGGAGCACTGGCGATCGGCGCGAGTAATTCGGGGCTGACCACGAACGAATCACCCGAGCCGTACAGCTCCGGGTTGTTCGCTTTGGTGATGACGTCATCGGGCTCGAATCCGACCGACTCGAGCAACGTCGGCAATGCCGCGGTCTGCGGAATGAACGAGGGCTCGTTCGTGCTCAACGAGAGCAGGTACGACACCGGCGAGCCGGGAACAGCGATCGAATCCTTCACCTCGGAAACCCTGTTTTCGTAGGCCGTCATCAGTGCCTCGACCTTGTCGGATTCACCGGCGGCCTCGGCGACCTCCTCGAGCTCGCCCTGCCAGGTAGTGACGCTCGACGGGACCAGCACGGTCGGTGCGATCTGGGTCAACTGCTCATATGATTGCTGCGCCAGAACAGCTGCGAAGCCTTGCCCTCCACCGATGATGAGATCGGGCGCGGCCTGTGCGATGGCTTCGAGGTCGAGCTGATCTCCGGCCGGCAACTCCAGAGTGCCTTGTGCCTGCGCCTTCTCGGCCCACTGCGGCGGAAAACCGCCGTCGAGATTGGTCACTCCGAGCAGCCGAGTGTCGGCGATGGTGACGGGAGCATCGAGAGTGAACAGGTAGCCCGCCAGGCCCGCGGACAGCACGGCAATGCGCTGCGGGTCCGCCGGAACGATCACCTCGCCCTGGTCGGTCGAGATCACCCGGGTGTCACTCGCAGATGTTCCCACTCCCTCGTTCGATGCGGGCTCGGAGCTGCAGGCGGCCGAGCCGAGGGCGACGAGTGCCGCCGAGGCGAGAGCAACGACGCGATGGGCCCGTCGCTCGGTATGTGTACGGCGACGGCCTGCTTCGGGCTGCTTCCAACTCGGCACTGATGGATCCTTTCGAGATCTTCACTCGAACCCGAAGGTCCGTTTTGCCGAGTGTAAACCAAGGCTTACCTACTATGTGCCGGCGGTATCGCCGATCGTCGTCGTTCTCACCCGAGGAACCACCCGAGGAATCACCAGCGGCGTATGCGATTCCGGATCGTCGATGATGCGGCACGGCAGACCGAACACCGACTCGACCAACTCGGCGGTGACGATCTCGGCCGGCGGACCTTCGGTGACCACGGCACCGTCCTTCATCGCGATGATGTGATCGGCGTACCGGCAGGCGTGGTTGAGGTCGTGCAGCACCGCGACCAGAGTGTTGCCGTTCTCGCGGGGCAGTGTGGCCAACAAGTCGAGAAGCTCGATCTGGTGGGCGATGTCGAGAAACGTCGTCGGCTCGTCCAGAAGCAACAGCGGTGTCTGTTGCGCGAGAACCATTGCCACCCATACTCGTTGCTGCTGTCCACCGGACAGTTCGTCGACCTGCCGGGCCGACAGCGCCGTCACGCCGGTGGCGTCCATGGCCTGGACCACGGCAGCCTCGTCAGCCGTCGACCACTGCCGGATCAACTTCTGATGCGGATATCGTCCTCGCGCAACGAGATCGGCCACCGAGATACCGTCAGGGGCGATCGAGGTCTGGGGTAACAGGCCGAGGCGTCGAGCCACTTCCTTCGCCGGATACGACGCAATCTCGTTGCCGTCCAGCAGAACGGCCCCTCGCGAAGGTTTCAGCAGCCGCGACAGCGCCCGCAGCAGCGTCGATTTGCCGCAGGCGTTGGGCCCGACGATGACGGTGAACTTGCCGTCGGGAATCGCGACGGTCAAGTTCTCGATGATCACGCTCTTGTCGTATCCGACCGTGATGTCGTCGGTGTGCAATCGAGGCTTTGTCACTGCATCCTGCCTTCCCGCGCCAACAACCACACGAAGTATGCGCCGCCGACCGATACGGTCACGACGCCGACCGGCAGCTGAGTCGGGGCAAAGGCGCGCTGTGCAACAACGTCACTGACCACGAGCAGCAGCGCCCCCATGCAGGCTGCGGGTACCATCGCCACTCCCGAGGTGCCGGTGAGCCTACGCGCGAGTTGCGGCGCAGCGAGCGCGACGAACGAGATGGGTCCCGCGGCCGCGGTGACCAATGCGATCAATGCGACGCCCAGAAAAACCAGCATCAGACGCGTCGGTTCTGCCCGCACCCCGAGCGCTCGTGCCGCGTCGTCCCCCATCTCCAGCATCGGCAGCCGACGCGACAACACTGCCAGGCACGGGGCGATGACGGCCGACACAGCCAGAGCGGGCCACACCTGGGCCCACCCCAACCCGTTGAGACTTCCCGCGCCCCAGATGGCGGCCGCGATCGCGTCGTCCAGATCGGCCTCGACGACCAACCAGGTGTTGATCGAGGCCAACATCGCGCTGACGGCGATCCCGACGATGATCAGCCGAAAGCCCTGCACGCCGCGCTTGTAGGCAAGCAGATACACCGCGGCGGCCGTGGCCAGTCCGCCCACGAGCGCGCCCGCTCCGGTCTGGTAGTAACCACCGCCGAGGGTGAGGATCACGACGAGCGCGCCTGTGTACGCGCCAGTTGCGAATCCGATGATGTCCGGGCTGCCCAACGGGTTTCGCGTCAATGATTGAAAAACCGCACCGGAAACGCCGAGGGCACCGCCGAACAGGAACGCCAGGACCACCCGAGGAAACCGCCACTCCATCACGATGATCTCGGTGATGCGTGACGCATCACCGAACACTGCGGCGAGTACTTCGTTGGGAGGAACGTAATAATCACCGGTGCCGATCGCGACGACGGCGATCACGGCAGTCACGAGCAGCAGTGCGGCACAGACCGCTACCGTCCGGATGTCGATTCGGCCGTCCACCCGATCCTTGACTCCGAAGATCCACAGCCGCCGTCCGAAGTCCACGGTGCCGCGCCGCCCCGGGGTCACAGGCCGCTCGCCTTCTTCCGGCGGACCAGCACGATCAGTACCGGAGCGCCGACGAATGCGGTCACTATCCCCACCTGCAGCTCACCCGGCCGAATCACGATGCGCCCCAGCACGTCGGCAAGCAGAAGTAGTCCCGGTGCCGCGAACACCGTGTAGATCAGAATCCAGCGCTGATCCGGCCCGACGAACCACCGCACCATGTGCGGGATCATCAGTCCGACGAACCCGATGGGCCCGGCCGCCGCCGTCGCAGCACCGGCGAGCAGAGTCACCGCAACGACACCGATGATGCGCGTCCGAATTACTCGTGCCCCCAAAGACTGCGCCAGATCGTCACCGAGTGCGATCGCGTTGAGCGGACGTGCGACGAGGGCAGCCAGCAGTAGCCCGGTGACGATGAACGGGCCGGTCGCCGTCACGATGTCCAGGCCGCGCCCGGCCAAGGATCCCGCGCTCCAGAACCGCATGCGGTCGAAGGCATCCGGGTCGAGCAGCAGCATGCCGGAGGTGATTCCGCCGAGTACCGCACCGAGCGCAATTCCGGACAGCGTCAGGCGAACCGGCGTCGCGCCCGCTCGCCCCATCGACCCCAGTGCGTACACCGCGACCGCGGCGAGCGCGGCACCGGCGAACGCGAACCAGATGTAGGAGTCGATGCTGGTGAAGCCCAGCACGCCGACGGCGATTGCGACAAAGAACGCCGCCCCGGCGTTGACACCCAGGATGCCCGGGTCGGCCAGAGGATTTCGCGTCATCGCCTGAATCAGTGCACCGGCAACCCCGAGCGCCGCCCCGACGAGAAGGCCGAGAACTGTTCTCGGCAGCCGTAGTTCGCGGATGATCACGGATTCGGTCGACCCGTCGGAGAAGAACAGGCCGTGCCACACCGAACCGAGGGGGATGTATTCGGTACCCACCGCGATACTCACCAGGCACAGCGCGGCGAGGATTCCGATGACGACGAACAGCCCTGCGGCCCGCCGTGCATCGGTGCGCGCGAGACCGACGACTTCGGCCGGAACATCTCGCTGTTCCGGCTCGTCGCCCACGCTCGTACGCACCCGATTCACACCACCGTTCGCACCCTCGTGCTCACGGCGGACTTCACGATCTCACCGCTACGAACAGCGATGTTGGACAGCAGCGACGACGTCAGACCGTGCGTGTGCTCGGTCCCGCCCTGCAGATAGATCGACCCCGCGCTCGGTTCACGCAGGACGAGCCGATAGTCCCGCGTCACGCGCGGACCGCGAGTGTCGAACTCGACGGCGTCGAACAGCGGACCGAGGATCTCGGGGAGATCGAGGGACGTGAAGCCGGTGGCATAGACGACAGCGTCGCACAGTACGTCCTCGGTCAGCCCGGTAGGGCCGTGCTCGACGGCAGCCCGGACGCCGGACTGGTCCTCGACGGCGTCGACCAATCGCGATGCTCCGTGCACGAACAGCCGGCGCTCTCCGCTGACTCGTTCGGCGTACTCACGCGCGTACAACTCTTCGATCAGCGGCAGATCGACCGCGGAATAGTTCGTGCCGCGGTGATAGTGCAGCAACTGATCACGCAGCGTGTGCGACGACGAATAGAAGTCGTCGACGGCCGTCGGATCGAAGATGCGATTGGCGTAGGGGCTGTCGTCGGCCGGGCTGTACCCGTACTTGCGGAGCACCGCGTGCACCGAGGAATCGCGGTAGGTCGAGTGCAGGTAGTCCACCACCTCGGCAGCGCTCTGCCCCGCACCGACGACGACGAACGTACGATGCGTTTGCGACGGCAGTCGGTCCAGGTGCCCGAGCAGGTCGTGATTGTGAAACTGCCGCGCCGACGCGGTCACCCCGTCGGGCAGGGTGGCCGTCAAACCACCGGCCAGCACGATGTTTCGACCGCGCACGGTGCCGCTTCGTCGGCCCTCGGTGCGGACGCCGAAACCGTCACCGGTGTCGACGACATCGACCGCTCGGGTGCCGTAGTGCACCGTCGCGTCGACCTTGCCTGCGGCCCACGACAGGTAGTCGTGGAACTCGAGCCGGCTCGGGAAGAACGTCTGCAGATTGATGAAGTGGTTGAGTCGGCCCTGTTCGGACAGATAGGCCAGAAATGTGTACTCGCTGCCGGCGTTGCGCTGGGTGGCCAAGTCCTTGAGGAACGAGATCTGCATCGTCGTCCCCGGCAACAGCATTCCGGGATGCCAGGCGAATTCGTCCTTGGACTCGATGAAGCACGAGGTCAGCCGCTCGGCCGGCGCGCACGTTCGGTTGTGTTCCTCGATCGCGATGGCCAGACCGAGATTGGACGGCCCGAATCCGACTCCGACGATGTCGTAGTTCTCGTGCGATGTCATCGAACGCTCGCCCCGGACAGCTGGTCCAGCGCGCCCGGAACCGGCTCGGACGGATCGACTCCGAGGGCCACTATCTCGTTGGCAGAGTCGACGTGCACCACCGAAGGACTGTGCGCCGACAGCTCCGAATCTTCCACCTGCCGGAACGACATGATGATCACCAGATCGCCCGGTGAGACCAGATGCGCTGCGGCACCGTTGATTCCGATGACTCCGGAACCGGGATGTCCTTCGATCACGTACGTCACCAGTCGCGCTCCGTTGGTGATGTCGACGACGTGGACCTGCTCACCCTCGATCAGATCGGCGGCGTGCATCAGCGTGGAGTCGATGGTGATCGAGCCGACGTAGTGCAGATCGGCATGAGTGACTGTGGCGCGGTGGATCTTTCCACCCAACATGGTGCGATGCATCAGGCGTCTTCCTCCTTCGTGCGGACGAGATATGGGGCAACGCTG
The DNA here is from genome assembly GCF_001426085.1 of Rhodococcus sp. Leaf278. Taxonomy (GTDB): domain Bacteria; phylum Actinomycetota; class Actinomycetes; order Mycobacteriales; family Mycobacteriaceae; genus Rhodococcoides. The sequence continues at coordinate 108,968 of NZ_LMRR01000005.1, read as the reverse complement.
GCGAGCTTCTCGCAGGTTTCGTCGAATTCGCGATCGGGTGTCGACTGGCCGACGATGCCGGCACCGGCGCGCAGCCATGCCGATCCGCGCTGTTCGTAGACGGCTCGAAGCACAAGGGCTGCTTCGAGTTCCCCCGTGGACGACGCCTTCACGACGGCACCCGAGTACAGGCCGCGAGGGTCGTCGAGCCTCCCGATGGCCTCGATGGCCTCCCGTTTGGGAATTCCCGACGCCGTGACGGCCGGGAACAGCGCCCCGAAGGCGTCCCAGCAGGACAGGTCCTCACGCAGGCGTGCCCGCACGGTCGATGCGAGGTGTTGGACGCTTCCACGCTCGCGCACGCTCATGAAATCCGAGACCGCGGTCGACCCAGGGCACGCGATGGATTCGAGCTCCTCGAACGAGGTACGGACGGACACAGCGTGTTCGGTGATCTCCTTGGGATCCTGTTCGAGATCGGTCTTCGCTGCGGAGTCGGCCTCGGAGCCGAGACCGAAGGCCCGCGTGCCTGCCAGCGGTTCGGTGGTGACCACACCGTGTGCGTCCACGGACGCAACCAGTTCCGGGCTGAAGCCTGCTGCACGCAGGTCGCCCAGGTGAAGCAGGAACGAGCGAGCCGGGGTGTTCGCCGCGCGTCCGGCTCGGTAGGTGCCCGGCATGTCCAGATCGAACGGAATGCGCACCGTGCGAGAGAGAATCACTTTGGCGTAGTCACCGCGGTGAATTTCCGTGACGGCCTGCTGTACCCGAGCGCGATAGTCGTCGAGATCTCCGCCGACATCGATCGAATGCACTGTAGGCGGCTCCTCGGCGGAGGCGTCCGCGAGTACGGCCAGCACCGCGTCGCGGTCCTCCTCGCTCCCGGTCACCTCGACGTCGTGGTGGTCGGCACAGAATCGGACCTCGACGCGGGGTACGACCAGATGACCGAGCACCTCGTCGGAGTCGCACGAGCCCGTCACACCGTGCAGATGGGCCGCGAACCCGAATCCGACGAACCCGTACGCATTCCAGGATTCTCGGGTCAGACCGTCGCAGGCCTCCCGCAGCGCCGTCGACGGACTACCCGACCACCGACGCACCGTCGGCTCGCCGCTCCCCCACGTGGTCGTGACGACATCCGGTTGCAGGACGATGCGAGCGACCACGCCGCCCGCGAACACCCAGCGTCCTCTGTCCTCGTACACGACGTACTCGTCGAACAAGCCGGATTCGGCCAGTGTGACCACCGTCTGCAATCCGTACTGCAGGGTGGTGGTCTCGGCCGTGCCCGACGCCGTCTCTTCGACAACGGTCATAGTGTGTGCACTCCTGACGGTGATTCGGTCCTGGACCGCGCATCGCGCGCAACCGACATGCTCGAGGCATTGCTGCGCGCCTTCGATAGGCAACGCTAACCTAACTACCCTTGGCGCACAACGGCTTCGGTCGCACGCTGCAGATCGAGGACCGCGATACCCCAGCCGACGAGACGAGACGCGGTCACCACCAGGCCTGCTGCGATTGCGACCGACTCGAACTCGGCTCTGGTTCGCACTCCACTGCCGTGCATACAGAGCATCAACAAATCGAACTCGGCCTGATCCTCGTTGATCACACCATCGTCCGACAGTCGTTCCACCACAATCAGTTTCCCGCTCTCGGACAGGCCTGCTGCCGCGCTCGCCAGCAGCAACGCCAGATCGTCGTCGCGGTAGTGGCCGGTGACCTCGAGCAACAGGTATGCGTCGAACCCACCCGCAGGGTTGTTGCGCGGTTCGGACACGACACTCTGAGCGCATTCGATCACGCGCCCGTGCAGTTCCGGCCACTTCTGCAGATCTCGTCGGACGAGGTCGAGCTCGCTCGGTAGTCCGAGAACGGTTGCCGACATCGCGTCGTGGCCCGTCAGGATCGAGCCGAGCACCACCCCGGATGCGGCACCGGTCACCGCCACCGTGAACAGGCCGTCGAACGAATAGTCCTGGACCAGAGCAGGACCCAGAAATGCTGCCTCGTCCGCAATGTGGTTGTGATGCAGTTCCGTCAGCCGAGGCGAGCCGGCGAGGTCCTCGCTCAACGTCTTGCCGGTCAGCAGGCTCGCACTGGCAGCGCCGGTGCGCAGGCTCTCGACGAGTCCGGTGATCGACAATTCCACTCGCGCCTCGATACCGTCGAAATCCAGCCAGTGCGAAATCCAGTCGTCACCGAGCATGGCTTCACCGATATCGGCGAGAATCACACCGCCGTCCGAATCCTCGGTGAGAACGTCGACAGACCGCAGGTAGCGGACGAATTTCGCCAAGGCCCGCGCATCGGTGCCGGTGGCCGTGGCCAGTTCGTCGACGGTGCGGATGCCGCGAGAAACATGCAGCGGGATACGCAACGTGTTGGCGGCCCTGATCGCGAAGGGGGAGAACATTTCCGCTCGTTCGGCGAGCCTGTCGAACGGCTCGGATTCGCGGGCGTTCAGATCGGGAACTTCCGGATCGTCCGCGCGGGTGAGAACCTCTGCGCGACGCCAGTAGCCGGTGACCTCGACCATCTCCGGCGGCATCGCGCGATCCTCGCGCAGGTATCGCCTGATGCCTTTGAGTGTTGTGGATTCGCCTGCTACCCAGGCAAACGCGGTTCCCTCCCACCAGGGCGCACTACGTACGGCTGTTTCCAGCAGATCTCCGGTGCCGGCAACCGCGCCGTCGCGGTGGACCCAGGTGATCTCGGCGTCGGCGGCCGTCGGCAGTGGTAGTTCTCGCTCGGCGTCGGCCACCTCGACGAACACCCGGATTCGCTCACCTGCTCCGGCTTCGTCGAGGTAACGAGCAACAGCAGGCAACGCGGTCTCGTCGCCGACGAGCAACACCCAATCCACCTCGGCGGGTGCGTGACCCGAGCGCACCGGGCCCAGCAGTGGGATGGAATCACCCACGGCGCAGCGACGCCCCCACGTCGACGCGATTCCAGTGTCGTGAGTGACGAAATCGAGCGTCACTTCGGCAGTCTCGGCATCGACGGTGCGCACGGTGTAGTTGCGGGTCAGTGGCCGCGGGTCCCGCGGCCACTCCACTGTGCGCTCGTGTTGCACCGGTAGAGCCATCGTGCCGTTGTCGTCGAGCGGGAAGAACAGGCGGACGAAGTCGTCGAATCCCTCGCTACGCAGCGCCGGAAAGTCGAAGCCGTCTCGCGAGAATTCCCGCAGCTGCGGCCCACCCAACACGATCCTGCGCATTCCCGAACTGAGTTGCTGCGTGTCGATCACGGTGGCCGTTCGGATGACTTCGGGAAAGACGACCTGAAGTCGATGAGACCTTGCCACTGTGAAACACGCTCCTTAGCGGGAATGCAGATGTGTGGTGCGTCGGGTGGGCCTGGGCTCGGATCAGCCCTGGACGTTCTCGGCGGCGGTGTTCAGCGCCGATGCCACGTCGTCGAGGATGTACGGAATGGTGAGCACCGTCAGGCCGCCGAACGCGAAGTTCTTGTCGACGCTGAGGCTTTCGGTGGATGCGGTACGACCCTGCGCCAGCACGGGCTGAGAGGCCACAGCCGGTTCGGCCAGGAAGCCGCCGAGCGATTCTTTGTCGTAGGCGACGACGAACAGCACATCAGACTTCAGCAGAGAGGCCTGCTCGAGGCTGAGCTCGAAGTACACGGCATCGGGATCCTTGGCCGGGTCGACCTCTTGGATGGTGGGCTCGTTCACAAGACCGAGCTGTTCGAGGAACTCGACACGGACGTCGTCGTCCTTGCTGACGGCGAACGTGCCGGGGGCATTGGGGAGTGCGATGGTGACCGTCTTGCCCTGCAGCGCCGGATACTTCGCGGCCGCGTCGGAGATGGAACCTTCGACTCCGGAGACCAGATCTGCGGCCTCCTTCTCCTTACCGAGGGCCTTGCCCGCGATGGTGAGCTGGTCTTCCCACGAGGTCGTCCACTGCTCGTCCGGGTACGCGACGACCGGTGCGATGTCGGAGAGCTTGTCGAACTCTTCCTGGGTCAATCCCGAGTACGGGGCGAAGATCAGATCCGGGGCGGCGGCGGCGAACTGCTCGACCGGGACCGCTCCGGTTCCGTCGCCGGTCAGCAGCGTCGGGGTCTCTCCGCCCAGGTCGGCGAGCGCTTTCGCGTCCCACGGCAAGATGCCGCGGTCGTCAGCTCCGTACTGTGCGCCGTCGAAGGTCGGCATGGCGACGGGCACGACTCCGAGGGCGAGAACGGCGTCCTGGTTGGACCAACCCCAGGTGGCGATGCGCGTCGGAGCCTCGGGGATCGTCGCGGATCCGAGTGCGGAATCGATGGTGACCGGGAATGCCGATTCCGCCGCAGCGGTAGTGGACTCGGTTGCCGGCGCTTCCTCGGTACTGCTGCAGCCGGCGGCGAGAGCGATGGTGAGCCCTCCGGCGAGCGCAATCGACGCGGCGCTCCTCGTCCACTTCGTACGAACCTTCATCGTTGCTCGGTACCTCTCGACTCGACCACGCGCTTCGGCGTCCCACACCCGACCGGGTGAGGCGACTGACAAGGTAACACTAATGAGGTAATGCTTGCCTCACTAGCTTGCCGCGGTGTCAAGGATTCGACACGTTGCAGACAACGCCTCGTGCCACAACGTCGCGAGTTTCTCGACGCCGTCGAGCACCTCCCCGGGCCAGGTCATCGTCACCCCCAGTACCGACGAGCCGTGCTCGTCGTGGATGTAACTGTCCACGATCAGCGCATAGCTGCACGGTGTCGCCACACCGGGGGTCGAGTCGAGACTGCTACGCAACCGGCTGGCACCGAACGGCCCGCCGGTTCCCGCGTCGAAACGACCGAGGTAGTTGAATTCGATTGCTGCAGCAGGAGTTCGGCGCAGCACCTCTTGGGCATCGCCGCCCATCCACCGCAGCATTCCGTACGTGGATCCATCCCCCGGTACGGACTCCCTCGACTGCCTGGCCGATTCCGCCAATTCGTACAGAACAGATTCTGCAGCAGCACAATTCGCCTCGGACGCGATCAGTGTGCGGTAATCCTCGCTCCGCGCGGTGATGCGCAGCGGGAACACTGCCGTGAGCCAGCCGACCACCGACGAACCATCCACCCGATCCGACGCGACCCCCGTCCGTCCGTGACCTTCGACGTCCACCAGGAACGACTGCGTGGTCGTGATCTCACTGTCGATCCACTCCGCCGTTGCAGCTGCAAAAGTGGCCAACAACAGGTGTTCGACGGAGACGCCGAGGCGAACTGTGGCGGCCGACAACAGGTGCGCGCTCTCGTCCTGCCGCAGCGCGAAGTCGACGGTGCGCACGCGGGCACCCGTATCGACCGCCGGGTCGAGCGGACGCGTCAGAGGGATCGACGTCGCGCCGTCGCCGACGCTCGCCCAGTAGTCGAGATCGGCGAAGACCCGAGGTGCGGTTGCGAGCGCGAGCACCTCGTGCGCCCACTGCCGCATCGACGGACCGATCGGGCTTCGCACGGTGGGTGTCTGCTTCCCCAGCGCTGTCCACAGCGCGACCAGATCGGGCAACAGGATCCGCCAGCTCACGCCGTCGACCACGAGGTGATGCAGCGTGATCAGCAGCTCTCCGGACGATTGTGGGTCGGTTCGGTGTCGCAGCCACACGATGTCGACCATCCTCGCGTCGCCTGGACTCAATCGGTTTCGCGCAGTTCGCGACTCGTCACCGACACGGGCGGCCAAATCGGACTCGCTCAATCCGTCGACATCGACGATGCGTATCCACCGACGCACGTCGGCAGTACCGTCGGGCAACACCGTGAAGATCGACTCGGAGCCGGGATTGCGCTCGAAGCACGAGTGCAGAATCGGATGCCTGGCCACCAGCAGGGCGATGAGCTCCGTCAACGAATCCTCGGTGAGCGACGCCGGGACCTCGAGCAACACCGCCTGCGAGATCTCGTCGATGGGCCCGTCGAGCGCGTCCATCCACTGCACTATGGGTGTCAACGGCACGGTTCCGTACGGATCGATCGCGACGACATCGGGCTGCGACCGTGTCGAAACAAGCTCTTCTGCAATACTTTCCGGTGTCCGAAGGAACACGATGTGCCGCGGCGACACCGCGAGGCCCGCCGACCGAAGCCTCGCGGCCAGCTCCATCGCCATGATGCTGTCTCCGCCCAGGTCGAAGAAGTCGTCGTCGGCGCCGACCTCGGTCACGTGCAGCACCGCGGCTGCGGCCGTGCAGATCTGCCGCTCCGCATCGGTATTCGGGGGACGGCCGGAGCGCGTCGCGAGCTCGGGTTCGGGCAGTGCAGAAGCATCGAGCTTGCCGTTCGGCAGGACCGGAAACGCGTCGAGCACGGTCAGCGACGCCGGCACCATGTACGACGGCAGCAGACCGCGCAGCCGGGCACGGACGACGTCGGTATCGAGCGAATGTCCCTGTTCTGCCACCACATAGCCGGCGAGTGCGGCATTGCCGTTCTCGGAACCTCGCACCACCACCCGCGCGTCGGCCACGGCGTCGAACTCGCGCAGCCGGACCTCGACCTCGCCCACTTCGACGCGGTGACCGCGAATTTTCACCTGATCGTCCGAGCGTCCCCCGTACCGCAGTGTGCCGTTCTCGGTCCACGCGACGAGGTCCCCGGTCCGGTAGAGCCGCGTGCCGTCTGCCGTGAAGGGATCGGCAACGAATCGGTGTGCCGTGCGCCCCGGCGCATTCCGGTATCCCCGCACGACGCCGGGCCCGGCGAGGTAGAGCTCGCCGAACACACCGGGCGGCACCAGTCGAAGACTTCTGTCCAGCACATAGGCCCGCATGTTGGTCACCGGCCGGCCTATCACCGGATCACAGGACAGTTCGGTGGACGTGTACACCGCATCGACCGTCGCTTCGGTCGGCCCGTAGAAGTTGTACGCCACCAGATTCTGCATGCTGCGCAACCGATTCCACAGCTCGGCAGACACTGCTTCTCCCCCGACCCCGACCGTCGAGAGTGTGTCGATCGAACCCGATCTCATCATCTGCTCGAGCAACGACGGCACGACCTCGATGAAGTCTGCCGACAGCGCGGTCAACCGAGCCGTCAGTTCCACTGGGTCGAGGACTGTCTCGGGATCGATCAAATGCACTGTGTGGCCGCCGAACAGCCACAGTTGCGGCTGCCAGGACGCGTCGAACGCCATCGACCACGCGTGCGCCACGTTCAGAGTCGACTTGCCCGCGCGTCGGGCAGCCGGTTCGTGCACGTTCTCGCGATGCGAGCGGTACAGGTTCGTCAGGCCACGGTGTGGAACCAGAACGCCCTTGGGCACACCTGTCGTGCCCGAGGTGTAGATCGAATACACAGGGTGGTCGGGATGCAACGGTGCCCGCCGTTCGGCATCGGTGATGCCGACCGAATCGGCGGGTGAAGTAGCAAGCGACGCAACGGAATCCGTGGTCACCGTGACCACCGGCTGTGCGTCGTCGAGAATCTGGCCGGTGCGCTCGGCCGGCCAGTTCGGATCGATGGGCAGATACGCGGCCCCGGACTTCATCACGCCGAGGATGGCCGCCATCGTGATCGCGGTGCGCGGGGCCATGACGGCCACGAGGTCCTCGGCACCCACACCTGCACCGATGAGCCACCGTGCGGTTCTGTTGGACACGCAGTCCAACTCGGCGAACGTCAGTGCCGTGGCGGCGTCCTGAACGGCGATCGCATCGGGCTGCAGCGCCACCTGTTCGGCAAAGAGTTCGACCAACGTCTCGGACGGATAGGTGCGCGCGATGCCGGCCTGTTCGTCGGTGAGCCGGTACGCCGTTGCCTCGTCCACGAGGGGCACCGACGCAATGGGTGGATCCCCCGCGTCGGCAAATATCCGAAGCACTGCCGTCACGGCCGACGCAACCGCCCGGGCCAGCTCGACCGATACTGCGTCGCTTCGGTATTCCACCACCAACCGCAGTTCCTTGCCCGGAAACACCGTCAAGGTCAACGGGTAGTGCGTCACCGTGTGGAACCCAGCGACCGAGACCGAGAAGTCCTCGGTATCGACACCGGAGGTATCCGCGGCAGCGAAGTTCTCGAACACCACGAGGGTGTCGAACAGCGTTCCCCCGCCGAGTGCCTTCTGAATGTCAGCGAGACCGACGTGATGGTGTGCTGCCACAGCGACGGAGAAATTGCGGAGGCCCGCGAGAACCGACGACACGGTGGCGTCGGGCCCGATGTCGACGCGCACCGGGATGGTGTTGATGAACAGACCGACCATGTCGCCGACACGGTCCAGGTCGGTCGGGCGTCCCGACACCGTGGATCCGAACATCACCGATCCGGAATCGGTGAACGCCGAGAGCACCACGGCCCATGCCGCATTGATCAATTCGCTCGCGGTCACCGATCGACGACGAGCGGAGGCGGCCAGGCGTGCAGTGTCCTGCGCATCCCACCGCATTTCGATCTCTCGAGCCTCGGATCGCTCCTCGGACGGCGAGGCGGTCGGTGCCAGGATTGTCGGCACCACGTCGCCGCCGAGCGCTCGACGCCACACATCGATGGACGAGCCGTCCCGCCGCGACAGCCAACGAAGGTAGTCGTCGAACGACGCCGGAGCCGCTGGATCTCGACCACGGTAGAGCATGAACAACTCGGTGCCGACGGTCCCCATCGACCAACCGTCGACGAGAAGGTGATGCACGGTCAGTACCACCCGATGCAGCTGTTCCCCGCAGCCCAGCAAGAGAACTCGCACCAGGGGGCCGTGCTCGATGTCGAAGGGGGCTCGATCCCCGTCGACCAGAGCGCGCGCCGAGGGTGATTCCGGATCGTCGACCACGTGCCTGCGCACGTGCACTCGTTCCGTGTCGCGGACCGCGACGGTGACCCCCGTACTCAGGGTGAGAAAGCGTGAGCGCAGAGCCGGGTGGCGCTCGGACAGTGCGTCGAGCGCGTCCTCGAGTTCTCCGACGTGTAGCTCGCCTCGTACCTCGAACTCGGTGGCGATGACGTAGATTTCCTCGAGTCCGTCCCCTGCAGCGACCGACTGGAATGCCAGACCTTGCTGCAGCGGAGTTGCCGGACGTGCGAGCTCGGGATCGATACGGAGTGCGCGCAACTCGGTCAGGTCCTGTGCGTCCAGAAGCGGCGCTTTGTTGTCGGGTTCTGCTGCAGCGCCGACGGTTTCGTTGCGTCCGGCTCGCTCGACCAGTCCAGCGACAGTGCGGCACTCGAAGACGTCCGCGGTCGTGATCACCAATCCGGCACCCCGCGCGTGATGGACCATGGTGATGGCGGTGATGCTGTCGCCGCCCAATGCGAAGAAATCGTCGTCGACCCCGATCGACTCGACACTCGCACGAGTCGCGTCGGCGAACAGCTCGACGAGGCAACGCTCGTCGTCGCTGGCAGCTGCTCGTGACCGGCTCGGTCCGGTCTCTGGGATACCGCGCTGCGTCAGCGCCACCAAGTCCGTCTTGCCGTTGGGAGTACTCGGCAGGCGGTCGATCGCTACCCAGAACGCCGGCACCAGATATTCGGGCACCCGACGCCGCAGGACGTCCCGTAGCGCGGCGGCATCGACATCGCCGGGGGTCACGTAGGCAACGAGCACAGTTGCTCCCGCGTGGTCGGTCACCGCGACCACAGCGCACGCATCCACGGATTCGATATCGGCAGTGAGGTTTTCGATCTCCCCCGGCTCGACGCGATGGCCCCGGACCTTGACCTGCCGGTCGGCACGTCCGAGGAATTCGAGCGAACCGTCGTCGAGAATGCGGGCGCGGTCACCCGTGCGGTACATCCGGCCGCCGTCCCCGCCCGGGTCTGCAACGAACCGTGCGGCGGTCTCTACCGGTTTACCGAAATATCCACGGGCGACCTGCACGCCCGAGACGTAGAGTTCACCGCCGATCCCTGTTCTCAGCGTACTCAGTCGGTCGTCGAGCACGCCGAGGACCGTGTTGTCCACCGCCGTTCCGATGACGGCCGGGTCGCTTGCGACCCTGTGCACGGCAACGTCGCCCGCCACCTCGGAGGAACCGTAGGAGTTGTGCACCGACGCATCGGGCGTGGCGCGTCCGATCGCATCGATCGTGTTGCTGGTCAACGGCTCTCCGCTGAGGATCCAACTGGTCAGCGAACCGCATTCCTGCGGCGACGTCGTCGCCAATGCCGCGGCGAGTGACCCCACGGCGGTGATCTGCTGGGCCCCGGATCGAGCGAGAAGCTCGACCAACGCCCTCGCATCGGCATACTCGTGATCCTGCGCCAACACCAGGCGTTGGCCCGCAAGAATTCCGGTCAGCAGTTCGGTTGCTCCGTCGATGAACGACAGTGAGCTCTTGGCGATCCGGCTCGTCGGACCGCCCCAGTGCAGCGTTGCCCAGTGCAGACGATTGGCCAGCGCGCTTCTGGTTCCCAGCACTCCCTTGGGCGTTCCGGTCGAACCCGAGGTGTACACCAGATAGGCCCCGCACTTGCCCGGGATGCTTCGAGCGAACGGTTCTTCCACCACCTCGATAGCCGAGCTGGAATCGATTCTCGTCGCGGTCTCGAGAGCGGTCAGCGCGGTGGGGGTGGCATCGTCGACCAACAGAATGTCGTAGCGAGAGTCTGCGAGCACGTAGTCGATGCGCTCGCGCGGGTAGCGAATGTCGATGGGTACGAACACCGCACCCACGTCGATGGTCGCGAGCAGTGCCGCCACCATGTCGATGCCCCTGCCGAGAGAAATCGCGACGCGGCTCTCGGTCCCGATACCCCGGCTGCGTAGCCGGGCCGACACCTCGGCCACCCGGGATCGGAGTTCGGTGTAGGTGATCGCGTCACCACCGACCGTCAACGCGATGTCCTCGCTCGACTGCGCGAACCTGTCGGCGAGGGCCACCTCCAGTGTCGACACTGCCCGTTCCGGGCCGACGCTGTATCCCTGACCATCAGGGGCCGAGAGGAGCTGCAGCATATCGACGTCCGAACCGCTCGTCATCCGGTCGAGCATCTCGACGAAGGTCTCGGCGCACAACGTGGCCGAACGATGATCGACGGCTGCGTCGTCGTGCAGCACGAAAGCCCACAGAGCAGGGTCGGGACCGACGATCAGAGCCATCGGAAAACTCATGTGAGCGCCCAGCACCGTGACCTCGTCGACGGCAGCGCTCGCATCGGAAGGTAGTGCCGGGTAGTTCTGATACACGACGATCGTATCGAAAAGCGCACCGCCACCCACGGTTCCAGCGATCTCGGACAGTCCCAGAAATCGGTGCTCTTCCAGGTCGAGGTGATCTGCCTGCAGGCGATCGACCACATCCGCGACGGACCCGCACGTACCGAATCGAATCCGAACGGGCACGGTGTTGAGCAACAGACCGACCATCGCGTCCGCACCGTCGAGATCGAACGGCCGCAGAGAGGCAGCCATTCCGAACGTCACGTCGTCTGCTCCGGTGCGAGCCGCGAGCGTCGACGCCCAGGCAACCTGCACCACCACGTTCGTCGTCACACCGCGGCTGCGCGCATAGTTCGCCACACGTCGGGCCAGCGCCTCGTCGATGTCGAGATCGATCCGCGAGCACGAATTCGATTGCGGTGCATCACCGGCAATCAACGTGGGGCGCTCGACGCCGTCGAGGTGATCCGCCCAGTGCGCCCTGGCCGCGTCGCGGTCCTGACCTGCCGTCCACGCAAGGTAATTGCGGTAGTCCGGCGCCGGCGGCAACGCAGCCGACTCTCCACCCTCGTAGAGAGCTACGAGCTCCCGAACGAAGATGGCCTCGGACCATCCGTCCATCAGGGCGTGATGGTAGGTGATCAGTACCCGCGGCGGCCGGGGGCCGACCGAATACGAGAACCGAATCAACGGCCCGTCGAAGAACGCAAAGGCGGCGGCCCTGTCGCGGTCGAGATGATCGTTCCAGTCATCTTCGACAGCTGTCAGTTCCGGTGTCGACGCGCGCGGAACCACCCACACCAGATCACCGTTGCGGCGCTGGCGCAGTAACGCTTTGATGTTCGGATGACGCTCGAGTAGGTGCTCGAGAGCTCGAGTGAGGCGGTCGACTCGAACCGGGGCGGTCAGGTTCAACACCGTCTGCGAGAGGTACGGATCCTGTTTCGCTGCAGCAAGACTCGACTGCAGATACATTCCGACCTGCAGCGCGGTGAGCGGCAGAACTGCAGCGATCTTGGATTGCGGAGTTGCCGCGGTCTCGGCCGTCGTGTTCGTCACTCACATGCTGCTTTCGAATTCGTCGAGCTCGTCCTGGGACAGATCCACGGTGGCCGCCTCGGCAGATACCGCGGGTCGGGCGGTGTCCTCGGTGACGAGCTCCGCCCCGAACATCCGCACCGTTCGCTTGCGCATCACCTCCCGCGGTGCCAGCGGGATGGACGCCGTGCGCGCCCGCGACGCCACAGCGAGTGAGGTGATGCTGTCACCGCCGAGGGCGAAGAAATCGTCGTCGATACCCACCCGGCCGACCCCGAGAACCGCCTCGACGATCTCGCACAACATCGTCTCCACCGGTGTTCGCGGCGGCACGAACGTGCCCCCGCCCGCGGCATCGACAGCGGGGAGAGCCCGCACATCGAGCTTGCCGTTGATGGTCATCGGAATACGCTCCAGCGCAGCGAACAACGTGGGAACCATGTACTCCGGCAAGACTGACGCCAGCTCGTCCCGAATCGATCCGAACAGCGCGGAACGGTCCTCGGACGCTACGCCGTCGGTGGGGACCACGTACGCCGCGAGCGCACGAGTGCCCGCGCCGATCTCCACCGCCCGAACCACCGCGCCGGCAACCGCATGGCAGTTCGCCACTGCCCGCTCGACTTCCGCGGTTTCCACGCGATAGCCGCGGATCTTGACCTGGTCGTCGGCACGGCCGAGATAGTCGAAGAGGCCGTCGGGCCTGATCCGAACCAGATCGCCGGTGCGATACATCCGCTCACCCGGCGACCAGGGATCTGCGACGAATCTGGTTGCGGTCTGGCCGTATCGGTGCAGGTAGCCGCGGGCCAGACCGACACCCGACAGGTGCAGCTCACCGACGGATCCCACCGGAACGGGTCGCAGCCACTGGTCCAGAACATAGGCGCGCGTACCGAGGATCGGCCCACCGATCGACGGGCCGTTGCTCTGCCGCGTGCCGCCACCGAGCGCGTTGATCGTGTACTCGGTGGGGCCGTACAGGTTGTATCCGACGTCTCCCAGTTGCTGCCACAACGAATCGGGAACCGGCTCCCCGCCGAGGAGGACCAGCGGAATCCGATGCCCGTCGTGCTCGTTCAGCAGTCCCAGATCCAGCAGGTGCCCGGCATACGTGGGCGTCACATTCACCACGTCGATCAGGTTCTGCTCGCAGTATCGCGCCAATGCCTCACCGTCGCGGCGCAATTCCTCGTCACAGACATGCACCTCGTGGCCTTCGACGAGCCACAACAGCTCTTCCCACGACATGTCGAAGGAGAACGACACGGTGTGCGCGATCCGCAGCGTCCGATCGCCGGCCGTGGCAATGGTGGGGCCGAAGATCTCGTCTCGGTGGTTGATCTGCATGTTCGTCAGGCCCCGGTACGGGGTGACGACGCCTTTGGGTGTGCCGGTCGAACCCGAGGTGTAGATGACGTAGGCCGGGTGCTCGAGGCGACCGGGTGTGCCGAGCGCGAATTCGCTCGAAACGGCCTCCGACGGGTCAACACGAGCCACCAATTCCTCGGCCACAGCGGGATCGTCGATGATCATCGGATCGGCACCGCTGGACAGTCCACGCGCCTGCGTTTCGGTGGTCGTCACCAGGATCGCCGGTTTTGCATCGGCCAACATGACGTCGAGTCGATCGTTGGGGTAGTCCAGTTCGAGGGGGAGGTAGGCCGACCCGGTGCGTAGTACCGCGAACAGCGCCACCACCATCACTACGGACCGCGGCAGCGCGAGGGCAACGATGCGCTCCGGCCCGGCTCCACGGCACAGCAGAGCACGCGCGAACGCATCGACCCGAGAGTCCAGTTCTCCGAACGTCACTCGTTCGTCTCCGAACACCAGCGCCGTCGTCTCGGGGATGGACGCTGCGCGGTCGGCGAGCAACTCGGCGATCGTGGAATCGCGCAGCCGATCGAGCCTGTCGTCGAAACCGTTGTCTGCGATGCTCGCCGATTCGTCGGCCGGTGCAGGCCACCGTGAGATCGGCAGATCGGACTGCTCGGCAACGGTATTCAAGACGTGCTCGAAAGAATCGAGCAGGTAGCTCGCCCTCTCGTCGTCCACCGACGTCGGCAGGTAGGTCACCGACAGGTTCAGTTCCGTTCCGGGATCGACGGCAATCGACACTGGAAACTCCGAGCCGTCGACGGTCGAGATGTGCCGCACCTGCCGCTTCGGCGCGCCGGCCGCATCGGCTGCGGGACCGGCTGCGTTGCGCAGCACCAGCAGGGTGTCGAACAGCGCACCCGCACCGATCGCCTTCTGGATACCGCCCAGGCCGAGCGTGTCGTGCGGCATCAGATCCAGTCGCTGATCCTGCACCCGCGCAGCGATGTTCGCGGCTGTATCCGACCCCTGGGCCGTGACTCTGATCGGCACGGTGCTGATGAAGGCCCCGATCGCGCGCTCGGATCCCGGCACCTCCATCGGTCGGCCCGCGACGGCGGTGCCGAATACCACGTCGGATCGACCGGATACACGCATCAGCACGCTTGCCCAGGCGGCAGCGAGCACCGTGAACAGTGTCGAGCCTGACTCGCGGGCGATGCTGTCGAGTCGGCCCGATGCCGCCGCCGAGAGCCGGCGTTCGATTTGCCGAGGAGGCTCGTCCTCACCATCGGCCGCGCCGGCCACGAGTGTAGGGGTGTCCACATCGGCGAACCAGCATTTCCATGCCTGCTCGGATTCGGAGCGGTCGCGAGAGATCAACCAGCGCAGGTACTCCCGGTAGCCGTGATCGACGTGCGTGTCTGCACCGTCGTGCAGCTCGAGAACACGAGAGACCAGCAACGCGGAGGAACCGCCGTCGAAACAGCCGAACCAGTAGGTCGTCAACAGACGGTCGACGCCGCCGGGAAGGTGCACGAGTGTCAGCCTGAACAGTGGGGGTGCGTCGATGTCGAATGCCCGGTCATGGTCGCCTGCGAGTACCCGGTTCCACGCCGCGTCCACCTCGTTCGCCGAACAGCCACCCAGGTCGATCACCGTCAGTGGTGCCTCGACGGACGACAAGACGACCTGGACCGGTGCTTCGCCCTCGAGGGTGACGAACGCAGTGCGCAGCGCCGCGGTGGTGTCGACCACCGATTGCAGGGCGTGCCTTACCCTGGCGCCGTCCAGAATTCGATCGACCTCGACGACGGTCCGAACGGTGTAGAGCCCGGCGGCGTGTGCGTCGACGCCGACCTGATAGACCAATCCGAGTTGCAGCGCAGACAGAGGCCACACATCGTCGATGGATCCGAATCGTGCTTTCAGCGCGTCGTATTCGGGCGATTCGAGACTCGCGAGAGGACCGCGCTCGACCTCGACGGTGCCACCGCCCCTGGCGCGCCGCAGCCGATCCTGCAGCAGTCGACGCTTGACGTCGTCCAGATCCACCGGGCTCATCGAGTCGCCTCCCGCTCGGCGCACTGCCTGACGAGCAATGCCTTGTCCACTTTGCCGATTGCCGTAACGGGCAGCGACGTTCGTGCCACCACCCGGTCGGGTAGCTTGAACCCTGCGCAGCCTGCGTCGGTCAGGAACGCCCGCACCTCGGCAACGCTGGGGACACTGTCGTTCGGAGCACTGTCGTTCGGACCACCGCCGTTCGGCACGATCACCGCGCAGATGCTCTCGCCCACAGCAGGATCGGGTACGCCGATCACCGCTACTCGGCCCACTCCGCGGTGAGTGAGCAGCAGATCCTCCAGCTCGTCCGCCGCGACGTTCTCACCGTTTCGCGTGATGACGTCCTTGATCCGGCCGGTGACGATCAGGTGACCGGAGGCCAACTGTCGAACCTGGTCTCCGCTGCGATAGAAGCCGTCGGGGGTGATGGCCGTCGTATTGTGCTCTGTTGCAGCGTAGTAACCGTTGATGGTGTACGGACCACGGGTGAGCAGCTCGCCCACCTCGCCTACCGGGACGTCGTTCCCGTCGGCGTCGACGATTCTGATCTCGTCGTGCTCGGACAGGGGACGCCCCTGGGTGCCGATCACCACGTCTGGTTCGTCGCCTGCCCGCGTGTAGTTCAACAGGCCCTCGGCCATCCCGAACACCTGCTGCAACCGGCACCCGAGCGCTGGTTCGACGAGCTTGGCGATCTCGGGCGTCAATTTTGCGCCACCGACCTGCAACAACCGCAGACTGGACAGGTCCGCCTCCTCCCAATCGGTGGCCTCGACCCACAGCTGCGTCAACGTCGGCACGAGGGCGGTCACCGTGACCCGACGGCTCTCGATCAGCGCGAACACCTGGTCCGGACTGGGGGTACGGGAGAAGACCACCGTCGCTCCGACCCCGAGCGCACCGAGCACACCAGGACACGCCAGCGGAAAGTTGTGGGCAGCGGGGAGAACGGCGAGATAGACATCGTCGGCCGTCAACTCACAGACGTCGGCGCTCGCCCGTGCGTTGAACTCGTAGTCGTTGTGGGAACGCGGAATCAACTTCGGCAGACCCGTCGTTCCGCCGGATACCAACAGCACGGCGACATCCGCGGCGGACCCACGTGGAAACTCCCGTGGCGCACCGACGACGCCGGACAATGGACTGTGCGAGCCGCACGA
Source organism: Rhodococcus sp. Leaf278 (assembly GCF_001426085.1). Taxonomy (GTDB): domain Bacteria; phylum Actinomycetota; class Actinomycetes; order Mycobacteriales; family Mycobacteriaceae; genus Rhodococcoides. Next base: position 92,300 of record NZ_LMRR01000005.1, on the reverse strand, counting down.
ACCATCGACTACAACGTTCCGAATGCTCGGCACCGATGCCACTACCTCGTCGGCGAGCTCTCGGTAGTCGAAGTGTCCCTCCCGCTCCGCGACCACGTACGCCACGGCTTTCGATGTGGCTGCCAAATGGACGATTTCGCGTCGACGATGCGCGGGGAGAGTGAGCACGGGAACCGCGCCGCACTCGAGCAACGCGAACAGCACAACCGCGAACGACACCGAATTGGGCAGTTGCACCACCACCCGATCACCGGGCTCGATCCCGCGGTCGGCAAACCCTGCTGCGGTCGCACGTACACGCGAATACAGCTCGTCGTACGTCAGCTCCTCGGCTTCGTCGACGACCGCGCGACGAGAGCCGAACCGGTGTACCCACGACGTGAACACGTCGGGAAGTGTTGTCTCGCGCCAGAGTCCGGCGTCGAGGTACGTCCGGGCTCGGCTCTCGTCGAACGGTACGAAGTCGGCTGGGTTCTCGATATCTGGGTGCTCGATGACTGGGTGCACTGTGGATTCCCGATCGTGGAAGGTGTGAGTGATGTCGAGTCAGGGCGTGTGCTGCTGATCGAGGGCCGCCAGCAGTTGGTCCTCGGACATGGATTCGATCGACACGTAGATCTCTGCCGTCGCCTCGAGCAGCTCGGTATCGCCTGCCGCGACGATCATCGACTCCGCCAAACCCGAAACCGTAGGGGCAGCGAACAGCATCCTCACCGTGACGTACGTGATGTCGAAGGCAGCACGAGTTCGGGCGACGATGGTGGTCGCGAGGACGGAGTCGCCGCCCAGCGAGAACAGGGTGTCGGTGACGCCTATCTCGTCGACGCCGAGCACCGTCTGCCAGATCGAGGCGAGTGCGCGCTCGAGGTGGGTTCTGGGAGCCACTCGCGCCTGCACTCGCTCGGTATTGCCTGCTGCGCGGCATAATTCGACGATGGCCGCGGAATCGATCTTGCCGTTCACGGTGAGCGGCAAGGCTCGCAGTGCCACCGTCCGTTCCGGCACCATGTGTGCAGGCAGACGCTCGGCAGCCCTGGCGATGATGCCCGCAACGGTCTCATCCGGGTCCGCGTCGCGATCGGTGAGCACCACTGCTGCCATCACCGTGGCAGAGCCCGAGCGATCGACAACTGCTGCGGCGGCAACGACCTCGGGATCGCTACCGAGGACGGAGTCGATCTCGCCGAGCTCGATGCGGAATCCATTGATCTTGATCTGATTGTCCACGCGGCCAACGAATTCGACCATCGAGCCCGTGCCGTAGCGAACCAGATCGCCGGTGCGGTACCAGCGGTATCCATCGGCGTCGACGAAGCGCTCGTTCGTACGCTCGGGATCGCCCAGGTAGCCGTCGGCGAGACCGACGCCCGCCACCCACAGCTCGCCGGGCACCCAGTCCGGCACCTGGTGCCCACGCGCATCGACGACCCGAAGCGCCATGGACCGCAGCGGCACACCGAACGGGACTGTGCGCCAGTTCGGATCGACGTCCACGACCTCACAGATGCTGTTGTGGATCGCGGTTTCCGTTGCGCCACCGAGCCCGGCGAACCGGCACCCAGGAACCGCAGCCGTCAAGCGGCGGTAGAGATCGATACCCACCTTGTCACCGCCGAGCATGACTACCTCGAGCGAATCGCCGAGATCTTCACCGGTGGACAGGATCATGTCCAGCAGCGGCGGTACGCAGCTGATCACCGTGACTCGATGGGCACGGATCAGAGCGGCCCAGCGTTGCGGATCCCTGCGCTCGTGTTCCTCGATGAGCACGGCCGTACCGCCCGCCGCGAACACCGAGAACAGGTCGAAGGTGCACAGGTCGAAGTCCAACTCGGACAGGCACAACGGACGGTAGAGCTCGTCCAGCTCGAATCGTCTTATCAGGTCGCTGATCGTGTTCATCGCGGCACGATGTGAGACCACGACACCCTTCGGTTCGCCCGTCGAACCGGACGTGAAGATCATGTACGCGGGAGCGGTGTCGGGTCCGAGATGGGGTGCGGTCACAGGATCAGCGAGGACCGCGTCGGAAATGGTCATTCCGCAGGCTCCACTCTCGGACACATCGAGGCCGTCGTCACCCGATCCCCCGATCGTCACCGTGAAGCCGGCTTTTTCAGCGATCAGCGCAGCCCGAGTCGCCGGTTGGTCGACGCCGATCGGCACGTACACCCCACCCGCGGCGAGCACACCGAGAACTGCGGTGACTTGGTCGGGCCCCTTCGGCAGCGTCACCCCTACGGTGTCGCCCACCGCAACCCCACGATCTGTCAGCGCCGCAGCCACTCTCAGAGCCCGGTCGCACAGTTCGCCGTAGGTCATCGACTCGTCGTCGCCCCACTCGAGAGCGATCGCGTCCGGTGTTCCGGCCGCCCGGTCGAAGAAGGCGCGGTGCAGAGTCTCGGTCCCGACCGTCGGCGACGCATCCGTGCGCGGTACATCGGCGGTCGGGGTCCGCGAGAGAAGTTGACGCGACGGAGCCAGCCGGCCTACCGGCTTCGTCCAGACGGCATCCTCGTCGACGAGGCCTCGAACGAGCGACTCGAAGGCGTCGAACATCGCCTCGGGAACCCCTGGGAGGAACTCGTTCTCGCGAATGTCCCAATTGACCAGCACGCCGCCGTCGAGCTCGGTGATCTGTGCGTCCAGAACCACCTGCGGTCCCTGCGACATGATCCAGACCGGGTCCCCGAACACCTCCCGCGCACGGCCGTCGAACAGCTCGCCCAATCCGAGCGCACTGGTGAAGACGACGGGCGCGAGTACCGGTTCCCCTCTGCGACGACCGAGCTCGCGAAGTACCTCCACTCCGGAATAGTCGACGTGCGAGGCGTCCTCGTGCAGGCGTGCCCGCAGATGCCGGGACCGCTCCGCGAACGACAGGTTCTCGCTCAGATCGACATCCAACATGACCGAGGACGAGAAGTCGCCGATCAGTTCGCCGACGGCCGGGTGCGTCGGGGCACGGTCGAACATCGGAACGTTGAGGATGAATCGTTGCTCACGCGACCACGCCCCGACCACCTCGGCGAAGGCCGCTGCCACCGCGGCCGCCGGAGTGACGCCGTGCGCACGAGCCTGCGATTGCAGTTGCGAATACGCATGCGAGTCGAGATGAAACGCCCGCCGCGTTGCCACGGGTGTGCCTGAATCACGTTCGAGCAGAGGCAGAGTGGGCGCTCCGGGCAGAGAATCGAGTCGGTCGGACCAGTACCGTTCGGCCTGCGCACGTGCGTTGCGGCGATCGTCCGGCCGGTCGGCAAGGTAACGCTCGTAGCTGTAGTCGATGGTGGGGAGTGCCCGACCGTCGTATGCCTGCGCCAGGTCTGCGACCAGAATGCGAAAGCTGACGGCGTCGCCTGCGATCATGTCCATATCGAGATGCAACCGAGTTCGACCGTCCGGCAGCATCGACAGATCTGCCGAGAACACCTCTCCCGCTTCGATATCGAGGATCTGATGGGTCAGACGTTGCCGAGTTCGCTCCAGTAAGGCTGCTGCATCGTCCGCCCTCCGCAGATCGTGCACGGTCAACCCGCGCCACCCCGGGGCCGACTCGATCACTTGTTGTCCGTTGTCGGTGATCCGAGCCCGCAGCATGTCGTGCCTACGAGCAACGGCGTCGAACGCGTTGCGCAGTCGATCGGGATCGACTCCTCGGCCGTCGAACTCGGTGTACAGATGCGGAGCGACACCGCCGAACCGCTGCTCCGCGCTGCGGCCGATCCAGTAGGCGTGCTGCAGCACCGCGAGGTCGAAGCTGCCGGTGTTCACCGCGTTCGACTTGGTGGCAGTGGACACTGGTGCCGGTTCGACCGCGACACCGACCAGTTCGGACCAGGCCGAGATCGTGGGCCGCGCTGCAAGATCTGCGAATGTCACCGCCGAACCTTGCTTGCGGAACCTGCCGACCAACCGCATCAGCACGATCGATTCCAGTCCCAACTCGAAAAGATTCGCATCGAGCGAGACGGAATCGGGTTCGACGCCGATCAGTTCTGCGACCTGCGCCCGCAGTTTTTCGGTCCCGATTCCGTGCGGATCCATCCGGCGTGTCCCCTTCGATCGGCTGCACTCTGCGTCGTACTGGGTGTGACCAGGAGTTTCGCCACTGACGTCCATAAGGAAAGGCTACCCTCGCTTAGTCGACCCTGAGGAGGCTAACATCTGTCGGCACCGAGAAGTGGACGGCACCTGCACCACCGCACCCGGCTTCTGGCCGACAAACCAAGACGAAAGCGACACATGATCTCTCATCGAATACGCAGCACCGGCCGGTTCGGGTCCCGTCCACGTGTCTTGACCGGGAGCATTGCGGTCCTCGTCTTCTTCACTGCGGCCGCATGCAGCAGCGAACAGGAAAGCCGCGGCGCACAGATCGTCGACCTGAACGCGAACCCCGCCGCGTGCGGCGAGAACGACCGCGTCGACGCAGTCGACCGAGCGTCGGGACCGTTCATGTTTACCGACGGCCGCGGACGGACCATTTCGCTCGATTCCCAACCGACCAGAATCATCGCCGACGAAGAATCGGCCGCGGCGCTGCTGTCGTACGGAATCAAGCCCATCGCTATCTGGTCGACGACTCCGCTGGGCACCAGCCCCATTCTGAGTTGCTCCGACCTCACCGGCATCGAATCGGTCGGCGAGAGCTGGCGCGCATTCGATTTCGAGAAAGCCGCCGCCCTCGAACCGGATCTTGTCATCGGCGAGTTCAACCCACGATTCGGCCAATTCGGCAAGCTGACCACCACGGCCCACGCGTCCAAGGCCGACACCATCGATCAGCTCGCTCCCACCCTGGGCGTCACCTTGGATACGACATCGACCGCACAGACCATCGAGAACTACGCCGGACTCGCGTCCTCACTCGGAGTCGATCTCGACACCCCGAAACTGGCAGACATCAAGGCCGAGTACGACGCTGCCGTCGACAACTTCGAGAAGGTTGCCTCCGAACGGCATGACCTCACGGGAGTCGGAGTCTGGCCCCTCGACGTCGCCTACGTACTCGACCCGTCCGCGGACCCGGACTTCAGCGACTACCGAAGTTGGGGCCTGAAGATGTACACCCCCGACGGCACCGATGACGGGTACTGGAAGAAGGTGTCCTGGGAGAACGTGTCGACCGTCGATGCCGATGTCGCATTCGTCTACCACGACGTCGCCAACGCAGCTGACGTGAAGCTTGCCGACATCCCCAGCCGCTACCCCGGATTCGACACCATCGCGGCCGTCGACACGCAACAGATGGTGCTCTGGGACTACGGTGCCAACAAGAGCTACAGCCGCTACACCAACACGATCAACGTCTACGCGGACGCACTGTCCAAGGCCCAGAAGGTCACTGACGAGTAATCGCGGCAGCAATCTCCGCAGCTCGTCGGTCCAGTTCGGATCGCTGCGGCGACGACGGTCGAGCACGGAGGCCGAAGCCGTCGCCGATCATCCGTGGGATCACATGCAGATGCACATGGAAGATCTCTTGGCCCGCGACCGTCCCGTCGGCGAGAAACAGGTTGACGCCGGCGACACGTGGATTACTTTCGCGCACAGCGGCAGCCACCTTCTGACCGACGACGAACAGGTGGGCGCCGACTTCCGGTGGCAACTCCGCCAGCGTTCGGAATTGCTCCCTGGGCACCACCAGCACGTGTCCGCTGGTGAGCGGTCGAATGTCCATGAACGCGACCATTGTCTCGTCCTCGTACACACGGGAGGACTCGGCCGTCCCGGCAATGATCTCGGCGAAGATTGTGTATGGATTCACAATCCCTGAGCGTAGGCGCTGGTCTGCTGACGCTGCGGTGACCGGACCCGGAGACTACTGTTTGCCGATGGGTATCGGCGGGGTTCTTTTCGACATCGACGGTGTCCTGGTGACGTCGTGGCAGGCGGTGCCCGGAGCCGCGGAAACGCTGAAGTTTCTGGACAGCAAGGACATTGCCCGCGCGTTTCTGACCAACACGACGTCCAAGACGCGTGAGCAGATCGCCGTTGCGTTGCGCGATGTCGGCCTCGACGTCCATTCCGACGAGATCGTCACCGCCGCGTCGCTCACCGCAGATCATCTACGCGAGAACTATCCGGACTCGCGGGTGGTGCTGATAAACAACGGCGAGATCGCAAGCGACATGCCGGGCATCGAGTTCGTCGACGAGACGTCCGAGGATCCCGACGTCGTGGTGGTCGGCGGTGCCGGTCCCGAGTTCACCCACGAACGTCTCAGTCGCGTCTACGACTGGTTGTGCCGCGGCATACCCGTCGTCGCGATGCACAGGTCGTTGATGTGGAGCACGGGAGCCGGTCTGCGCATCGACACCGGCATGTATCTGGCCGGAATGGAACAGGCGTCGGGCCATACCGCGAAGGCCATCGGGAAGCCGGCTCCGCTGGGCTTCAGGACGGCATCCGAGCGGATGGGCGTCGACCCGGACGATGTCGTGATGGTCGGCGACGACCTGGACAACGACGTTCTCGCCGCCCAGGTCGTCGGCATGACGGGGGTGCTGGTGCGCACCGGGAAGTTCCAGCAGGACGCGTTGGATCGACGCATCACGGACGAATTCGCGATGGAGCCCAACCACGTGATCGACTCCGTCGCGGACCTCCCCGAGGTCCTGAACCGACTGGTCCTGGCCTGACTACAGAATCGGCGACGGGCTGTAGGACGCTCCGCCGGGGAACTTCGCGATCAATCGCTCCACGGCCGAGACGACAGCACTGACCTGGGCGTCGGCTGCACCGATGAAGGCCGTCTTGTCGGCCAGTGCCGCATCGAGGGCAGCGCGGTCGAGTGGGAGTCGATCGTCTGCGGCGAGGCGGTCGAGCAGGTCGGGTTCTTGTCCCTGCTCACGCATCGCCAGTGCAACGGCGACGGCGTGCTCCTTGATCGCCTCGTGCGCGGTCTCGCGGCCGACGCCCGCGCGCACGGCGGCCATGAGCACCTTCGTCGTCGCGAGGAACGGCAGGTAGCGATCGAGTTCCTTCGCGATGACGGCCGGGTAGGCACCGAATTCGTCGAGCACGGTCAGGAAGGTCTCGATGAGACCGTCGATGGCGAAGAAGGCGTCGGGCAGCGCGACGCGGCGCACGACGGAACAGAAGACGTCGCCCTCGTTCCACTGGGCTCCGGCGAGCTCGGCGGCCATCGATCCGTAGCCGCGCAGCACCACCTGCAGGCCGTTCACACGCTCGCACGAACGGGTGTTCATCTTGTGCGGCATCGCAGAGGAGCCGACCTGGCCTGCCTGGAAGCCTTCGGTGACGAGCTCGTGCCCGGCCATCAGGCGGACGGTATGCGCGAACGAGGACGGTCCGGCACCGATCTGAACCAGCGCGGAGACGACCTCGTGATCGAGCGAACGCGGATACACCTGGCCGACGCTGGTGAGCGTGTGCCGGAAACCGAGGTGATCGGCGACGATGCGCTCGAGCGCGACGAGCTTGGCGGAGTCACCGCCGAAAAGATCGAGCATGTCCTGCGAGGTACCCATCGGACCCTTGATTCCGCGCAGCGGGTAACGGGCGATCAGTTCCTGGACCCGGGCCAGTGCCAGCAGCAGCTCGTCGGCGGCGGACGCGAAGCGCTTGCCCAGCGTCGTCGCCTGAGCTGCAACGTTGTGGCTGCGGCCGGCCATGACGAGCGAGGAGTACTCGGCGGCGCGTTCGGCCAGCCGCTTCGCAACGGCGACGCCATGCGCGTGCACGTGTTCGAGCGAGCGCAGGATCTGCAGCTGCTCGACATTCTCGGTGAGGTCGCGGCTGGTGAGTCCCTTGTGGATGTGCTCGTGGCCGGCGAGGGCGTTGAACTCCTCGATTCGAGCCTTGACGTCGTGTCGGGTGACCCGTTCGCGCTCGGCGATCGACGCAAGATCGACCTGGTCGACAACGGCCTCGTAGTCGTCGATCGCGGCGTTGGGGACGTCCACTCCGAGTGAGGATTGTGCACGCAGCACGGCGATCCACAACTGGCGTTCCAGGGCGATCTTGTGCTCCGGCGACCACAGCGCCACCAGTTCGGGACTCGCGTAACGGGTGGCCAGGACATTCGGGATGCTCACGAGCGTCCAGCTTACGTGGCGCAGTTGTCGGTCTCGGCAGACGACTGCACTGTTTCCTCTCGCCTGCCGCTGGAATACCCGCAGCTCATTCCGATGTTGCATGCGTGGTGAGCCGAACAGTGAAGGTCGATATCTGGTCCGACATAGCGTGCCCGTGGTGCTTCGTCGGCAAACGGCGTTTCGAGGCAGCCGCCGCGGAGTTCACCGCCGGTGGCGGAACGCTCGAGGTGGAGTTCCACTCGTTCGAGCTGGCACCCGACACACCGGTCGACTTCGACGGCAGCGAGGTCGACTTCCTCGTCTCTCACAAAGGCATGCCGGCCGCCCAGGTCACGCAGATGTTGGGCCAGATGACCGAGCTGGCTGCGGGCGAGGGGCTCACGTACGACTTCGACGCCCTGCAGCACACCAACACCGTCAAGGCGCACGAGCTCCTGCACTTCGCCAAATCCAAGGGCAAGCAGGTCGAGATGAAGGAACGGCTCCTGGCGGCCTACTTCGAGGAGGGCCGCCATGTCGGCCGCATCGATGACCTCGCCGACCTGGCCGTAGAGATCGGCCTGGACCGTGACGAGGTGCTCGAGGCGCTGAAGTCCGAGGAGTTCCTGCCGGCAGTGCGCGCGGACAAGGAGCAGGCCATCGCCTACGGGATCAGTGGAGTGCCGTTCTTCGTGGTCGACGGACGGCTCGGTGTCTCCGGTGCGCAGGACCCGTCGGTGTTCGCAGATGTCCTGCAGAAAGCCGCGGGCGACTCATGACCGGTCCTCTGGAGATGGTCGGCGACGAACACGGCCTCGTCTGCGCGGACGGCGTGTGCGAGGTGCCACCCACCCGCGACACGGACTCCGGCGAGACCGAATAGTCACTCGGCCGGTACCTGTTCCGCTGGAGCGACCACGTCGATGACGGCCAAGAGCATGCTTCGGGCCATGTCACGAGGGTCTGGGTCCACTTCGCTGAGCGCACCCACCACTGCTCCGTCGACCACCGCGACGAGTCGTCGTAGCTGCTCTTCCTGCACGGTTCGGCCCGATCGACGCAGCACGTCGGTGAGGAGGTCGTCGATCTGGGCGCGTAGCCGCAGTTGCACTTCTCGCAGTTCGGGATGCCGGGCCGACGCGATGAAGCGTTCGTATCGCGCGATCAGTTGCTCGTGTCCGACCTGTGGCCCGATGAGCAGGTCGACGATGAGGTCGACCGTCGATTCCATCTTGTTCGAGCACGTGCCCTCGTCCTCGATACGACCGCGCATGACGTCGATCTCACGGGTTCCGACGACGTCGACGGCCGCCGCCACCAGGTCTCCGAGGGACTCGAAGTAGTACGTGGTCGACGCCAGCGGCAACCCGGCTCGCGAGGCCACGGATCGGTGCCGAACCGCGTCGAAGCCACCCTCGACGAGGAGGTCCGCAGCGGCCGACGCCAATGCCTGCCGGCGGCGCACCCCCTTCGGAGTCGCACCCGACACCTTGTGATGCGACTCGGTCGGACCTGCGGACATTCAAGTCATCGTGCCAGCTCGAGGGCGTTCGTCGGACTGCTTTCGAGCTATGGAATTGTCGTTACCCGTGGCACACAGAACGATCGACCTCCGCTCCGACACCATCACCCGACCGGATTCGGTCATGCGAAAAGCCATGGCCGACGCCGAAGTGGGCGACGACGTCCTCGATCACGACCCCACGATGGCGGCACTGGAAGAGGCAGTCGCAGGCATGCTCGGATTCGAGTCGGCACTGTGGGTCCCGTCGGGATCGATGGGCAACATCATCGCGCTGATGCTGCATCTGCAGCGCGGCGATCGGTTCCTGGCCCCCGAGCACGCGCACGTGCTGGGATCCGAGCTCGGCACCGCGGCGTGGTTGGCAGGCGGGATGCCCGACGCACTGCCCCACGACGCAGGCCCTGGCCGTCCCCTCGCGTCGACCGTGCGCGCCAAGGCCGGCGGCGCAGGGCCGTACTTCGCGCTGCGGACCACGCTGCTCTCGCTCGAGAACACCCACAACTTCGCCGGCGGTACTGTCTTCGGACCGGACGAGTGGGCGGGACTCGTTGCTGCCGGGCGTGACTCGGGTCTGAAGATTCACCTCGATGGTGCGCGACTGTGGAATGCCGCTGTGGCCCAGAATGTTCCGATCGCGTCGTTGACTGCGGGCGCCGATACGGTGCAGGTGTGCCTGAGCAAGGGCCTCGGAGCGCCCGTCGGCTCGATGTTGGTCTCCGACGCCGCGAGAATCCACGAGGCCCGACGCGTCCGAAAGATGTTGGGCGGCGGGGTTCGTCAGGGTGGCATTCTGGCTGCGGCGGGGCTCGTCGCGCTGGATCGAATCGGTGATCTGGCCGAGGACCATGCCAACGCGGCAACCCTCGCTTCCGGGCTGCGGGAGCGGGGCTGGGACGTGCCGAACCCCGAAACCAACATAGTGCTGGCCACTGTGGAAGACCCAGCGCACACGGTGAGGGAGCTGGCCGAGTTGGGCATCGCCGCGGTCACCGTTGCGGGCAAGGTGCGCTTCGTGACGCATCGCGACGTCTCCGGCGTCGACATTTCCGAGGTGCTGGAGCGGCTGCGCCGCATGTGAACGCAGCGCCTTCCTGTCGTTCCGCAGGCTCCACTCCTGCCTCGTAGCCTGCTGCGAGGAAACACTCACATGCGACGAAGTCGCTCCAACGCTTCTTCGACGTCGGCTGTGGTGCCTGCGAACGAGAATCGCACTGTGTGGTTGCCTCGCACGGTGTCGAAATCCACGCCCGGTGCCAGTGCAACCCCGGTCTCGGAAAGCACTCGGGCACACCAGCTCCGCGAGTCGTCTGTGAGGTGCGCGATGTCGGCGTACACGTAGAACGCACCGTCGGCCGGTGCGACATCGGTGATGCCCATTGCCGGCAGACCGTCGAGCAGAATTCGGCGATTGACGGCGTAGCGCTCGACATGCGAATCCAGCTCTCGGCGGGACTCCTCGGTGAACGCGGCGATGGCCGCAACCTGTGAGATCGCCGGGGGGCACACCGTCATGTTCGACGCCAATCGTTCGACGGCTCTGCGCAATCGGGCCGGCAGCAGCATCCAGCCCAACCGCCAACCGGTCATCGAGAAGTACTTCGACACCGATCCGATCGCGACGGATTCTTTCGATGTCTCCCACGCGCTGGACGTGTGCGCATTGCCGTAGGAGATGCCGTGGTAGATCTCGTCCGAGATCAACAGCGTTTCGTGCTCGTCGCACCAGCGCGCGATGGCGGCCAGCTCATCGGCGTCGATGATCGTGCCGGTGGGATTGGCCGGGCTCGCGATGATCAGCCCGGCCGGCGGCTCAGGCAGTTCCTCGAGCATCGCGACGGTGGGCTGGAATCGAGTCTCTTCCACGCAGTCCAGTTCGACGACCCGACAGCCCAACGCCGCCAACGTGTTTCGATAGGCCGGATAACCGGGCCTGGCCATGACGACGGTATCTCCCGCGTCGAATGCCGCGAGGAACAGCAGGGTGAATGCGCCCGACGACCCGGTGGTGATCACCACGTCGTCGGCGTCGACGGTGATGCCGTACCGCGCGCTGTGATATTCGGCGACTGCCTGACGCAGCGGCAGAATCCCGAGCGTCTCGGTGTACCCGAGCAGGTTCGCGTCCAGGGCCTCACGGGTGGCACGCAACACGGGCCCGGGTGCCCGAGTGGACGGCTGACCTGCGGCCAGCGAAAGTACATCGCCGTGAGTGCGTGATCGCTCGGCCGCTGCCGCGAACACATCCATCACATGAAACGGCTCGACCTTCGATCGCTGCGATTCACTGTGCATATTTCGACACTACTGACGTCGCTTCGCCCGGCGCAGGCGCACTGAGTGTCCACTATTTCGAGGCAGCCACGGGATCCCGTCTGACAGCATAAATTGTGGACACTCACGTCAGTGCCTTCCGGCGACGTCGTACGGTGTCGACGATCTGCCGCACCACATAATCCAGGTCGGTCAGCACCATCGCCGCCGAATAACGCAACACCAGCCAGCCGTCGAGTTGCAGAGCATTCTGGCGCACGCGGTCGTTGGTGAACACACCCGGTGCGCTGTGGAATTCACGTCCATCGATTTCGACGATCACCCGAGCGCGACGGTCCATCAGATCCGCGTAGTAGGGCCCCACCTCCGCGTTGATCTCGAGGAAGTAGCCCGCCGCCGTGAGTGCCCGAGCCACCAAGCGTTCGGGTTCGGACAGAGTCCGCGGGCAACACAGTCGCAGCTGCCTTCTCACCTCGGTGATGCCGGCCATCCCGGCCGACTTCTCGCATTGCCTCGCGACCCCGCGCCAGCTCACCGCGCGGCTCAGCGCAGAGTCGAAGAACTGCTCCAATTCGGGCCGGGTCAGCGACACAGCGACGTCGACGATGGACTGCTCGATGGTCACCACCGGCAGACCGTCCGCGAAGCTCGACTCGGTGAGACTGCGTCGGTACGCCCGCAGCCACTTCGGACCGCGAGTTCTCGACGTGCGAGGAACTGTGATGTCCACGTGATCGGGTTCGTGCTCGAGCAAATTCCACCACCACGCCGCAGCGAGATGGCTCAGCACTGCGTGAGGTTGCCAGATCGTAGCGGCGACGCACCGGTCCCGGTACGTCGGTTCGCCGGTGCAGTAGATGCTCGGAAGCAGCCTGGTCAGTGTGCCGGCTCTCGTCCGATACGCAATTGCGCCCTCGCTGACGCCGGTGTCCAACAGCTGCTGCCTCGTGTATACCCCCATGGACTACAGCCTGGCGTCGGAAATCCACTCGTGGGCGAGCGATTCGAGAAATGTGGATAACGCTGCTACCTGTGGACAACTGACGTGAGTGTCCACTTTTTCGGCCGACACACGGGATCCCGTGTGGTAGGCGAAATTGTGGACACTCAGCGCACCGCCGACGCAGCACGCCTAAAGCGAGATACGACCTTCCACTGCAGCCAGTCCGATGTCCGTACGGAAATGACTGCCCGGCAAGCGGATTCCAGCAATTCGGGAGTAGGCATCGTCTCGGGCGGCGGTGAGATCGAATCCGGTGCCGACCACGCTCAACACGCGTCCGCCCGCAGACACCACCACTCCGTCCTTGACCGCAGTACCTGCATGCAGGACGCCTGCGCCGTCGGAGCCGAGGATCTCGTCACCGATACGCGGCCGACCGGGGTAGTTCTCGGCAGCGATGACGACGGTGACAGCCGCGCCGTCTTTCCAGCGCAGCGGCGGCAGCGACGCAAGGGTCCCGGTTGCCGTCGCGTTCAGCGCCTCACCGAGGGGTGAATCGAGCAGCGCGAGCACCGCTTGGGTCTCGGGATCACCGAAGCGACAATTGAATTCGACGACGGCCGGCCCGTCGGCTCCCATCGCCAGGCCTGCATACAGCAGTCCGGAGAACGGCACGCCGCGCTTCACCATCTCGGCGGCAACGGGTTTCACCACATCGCGCACGATGTCCTCGACCGCGTCCGCCGGCAACCACGGCAACGGGGTGTACGCACCCATGCCGCCGGTGTTGGGCCCGGTATCTCCATCGCCGACGCGTTTGTGGTCCTGCGCGGGCAGCAGCGGCACCACTGTCTCGCCGTCGACAAGGCAGAACAGGGAAACCTCGGGGCCGTCGAGGAACGACTCGAGGAGTACCGGGTGACCGTTCTCGAGAAGCTCGGCAGCATGATCGCGAGCGATGAGGCGATCGGTGGTGACGACGACGCCTTTGCCCGCGGCCAGACCGTCGTCCTTGACCACCCAGTGCGGACCGAAGCGGTCGAGGGCGGCGTCCAGCAATGCGGGCGAGTCGACTATTTCGCTGTGCGCGGTGCGGACACCGGCGGCAGCCATCACGTCCTTGGCGAACGCCTTGGATCCCTCGATGCGCGCGGCGTCGGCGGAGGGGCCGAACGCGGCAATGCCCGCCTCGCGGAGTGCGTCGGCGACCCCGAGAACCAAGGGCACCTCGGGTCCGATGACCACGAGATCGGCCTCGATCTTCTTCGCCAGCGCGGTCACCGCTTCCCCGGAGGCGACGTCGACCGCGTGCTGCTCGGCGAGCTTCGCGGTACCTGCGTTGCCGGGAGCCACGAAGAGCTTCTCGACCGACGAGTCGGCTTTCAACGCAAGTAGAAGGGCGTGCTCACGAGCACCGGAACCAATGACTAGTACGCGCACAGTGCAACAGACTATCTGCTCGACGCGAAAGCGCCCCGCACCTGTCGCGGTGCGGGGCTCTCTCGTGGTGGTTCGGTAGTTACTGCGTGAGGTCGTACAACGTCACGTTGTCGATCGTGGTCGCGGTGAAGTTGTCGGTGACCCAGGCCGAGATCGCGGCCGAGCTACCCGATTCCATCCCCCGCATCCCGCCGCCGCCGACGAAAAAGTGGATCCGTCCGTCCGCGACGTAGTGCTGGAACTCCTCGAGGGTCGGCGAAGGGTCGGTGCCGTTGAACCCACCGACGGGCATGACGGGGTCTTCGGTGGCCAGTTGATAGCCGGCCGCCGTATTGGCTCCGATTGCCGCTGCCACCCAGGTGTAGGAGCTCGCGTCCTGCTCGAGCATCTCGGTGATCGCGGTGGTCGGCTCACTGCCTTCGAGAAGACCACCCATTCCACCGCCCATGCCGCCCATCTCGACACCGCCCGGCATCTGGCCGGGAGACCCTGCCTGACCCGGGAATCCCGCCGGCGGCTGCATACCCGCCGGCAGCTGGACACCGGCAGGCAGCTGCATCCCACCTGGCAACCCACCCTGCCCTCGGCGACCCTCTCCCATACCGCCGAATCCGCGCATTCCGGTATTCGGACCGGCCGAGACGATGGACCCCGTGTGTGGTGTGCCGATCGTGTCGACTGCGTAGGCCGTCGGCCCGGCGAGCCCGGCGAACATCACCGCCAGAATCGACACTGCCGCAAGCCTGCCGCGGGTCAGCGCCGGAATCAGCAGCGCCACAACAGCGAGAACTCCGACGACGAGAATCGCCCACTTCAGCCACGGCACGAAACTCTCGCTGCGGCCCAGCAACACCCACGCCATCGCCACGGTCGACGCCACCGCGACGGCCATCGCGATACGGACCCAGTACGCATCGCGTCGTCGCCACAACACCACACTGCCGATTCCGACAACAGCGGCGACCGCGGGCGACAGCGCAACGGTGTAGTACGAGTGGAAGATTCCGGCCATGAAGCTGAACGTCAGCCCGGTGACGAGCAACCAGGAACCCCACACGATCAGCGATGCTCGCTGCCCGTCGGTGCGAGGTGCTCTGCCGCACAACACGAGTCCGGCAACCAGCAGAATCAGGGCAGCCGGGATGAACCACGCGATCTGGCCGCCCTGGGAGGCGTCGAACATGCGGAAGATGCCGGTCTCCCCCCACATCGAACCGCCTCCGCCTGCTCCCCCGCCGCCCGGTGTGACACTTCCGGTCTCGTCACCGCTGAGACGGCCGAATCCGTTGTAGCCGAGCGTGAGTTCGAGGATCGAATTGTTCTGCGATCCGCCGACCCACGGCCGGGACGATGCCGGCCAGAACTCCACGATCAGAATCCACCATCCGGCCGAGACGATCAGTGCGCCCAGTGCACCGAAGAGCTGCAGCACTCGGGTCGGGAATTTCGGCGGCCCGGCGATCAGGTAGGTCAGTGCCAGAGGCTGCACGACCAGCATCACCTGGAGTTGCTTGGTGAGGAATCCGAATCCGACGAACATGCCGGTGATCAACAGCCACTTGGTCTTTCCGGTCTCGACGCCTCGCAGCAGCGCCCACACCGAGGCGATCATGAGCAACACGAGCAACGCATCGGGGTTGTTGAACCGAAACATCAGTGCAGCAACGGGGGTGAGGGCCAACACCATGCCTGCGAGCAGACCGGCCGCTCCGCCGAATCGTCTCTTGACGGTGGCACGAAGCAGAGCCACCGAGGCGACTCCGAGGAGCGCTTGCGGCACCAGCATTGCCCAAGAGTTCAACCCGAAGATGCGCACCGACAACGACATCAACCACAGCGACATCGGGGGCTTGTCGACCGTGATCGAGTTGGCGGCGTCGGAGGATCCGAAGAAGAAGGCTTTCCACGACACCGAACCCGCCTGTATCGCAGCGGAATAGAACGAGTTGGCCCAACCGGAGGCTCCGAGGCCCCAGATGTAGGCGACTGCGGTCCCGACGAGCAACACGACCAGCCCGGCCCATTCCCACCGCGGGGACGTCACGGGTGCCGACGGTGCCGCCGCGGAGGGCCGCTCGATCGTTGCCGTCACAGGTCCTTCTCCGAACCGGCCGACCGCACGACCACAGCGTCGGAGCTACCGAAGACCCACCGCAACGCGACGAATCGGCATACCGTGGCCACGAGATTGGCGACAACAAGGACGGCGAGCTCGGTGTGCCGGGACACATCGGGAACCCAGGCGTGCAGCACCGCCAGCGACCCACTGGTCACCAGCAGCGCGAAGCCGAAGATCACCAATCCCTGGAGCTGATGCTTCCCGGCCCCCTCGGACCCGCGGACGCCGAAGGTGAAGGCGCGGTTGGCCGCAGTGTTGAGTACCGCGGTGATCAACAGCCCGAAGAAGTTCGCTGCTTGTGCGCCGATCAGCGAGTGCAGCACGAGATACAGCAGTGCATAGGCGATGGTGCTCGCGATACCGATGATGCCGAATCGCACCATTTGGCTGATCATTCCGTGCGGCACACCGGGCACGAGCGGCTCCCGTCCCAGGCTTCGACGTAGTTCAGCGACCGGCAGTACACCGGTTGCGAGGGCACGGCCGACGCGCCAGCATCCCTGCAGGTCCTTGACGGCGGTGTCGACGATGTTGACGCTGCTGTTCGGGTCGTCGACCCAGTCGACGGGCACCTCGTGAATACGCAGGCCCACTTTTTCTGCGATGACCAGCAGTTCGGTGTCGAAGAACCATCCGGTGTCTTCGACCAGCGGGAGCAGCTTCCGTGCAACATCGGTACGCATGGCCTTGAAGCCGCACTGTGCGTCCGAGAATCGCGCACGCAGCGAGGTGCGCAGAATGAGATTGTAACTGCGCGAGATGAATTCACGCTTGGCTCCGCGAACCACCCGAGACGATCGGTTCAGTCGAGACCCGATGGCAAGGTCCGAGTGGCCCGACATCAGGGGTGCGATGAGCGGCATCAACGCATTCAGATCGGTGGAGAGATCGACGTCCATGTAGGCCACCACGTCGGCGTCCGACGTGGACCACACTGCCTTGAGCGCGCGGCCGCGACCCTTCTCGTCCAGATGACGAACTCCGACTCCGTCGATCTCGTCGGCGAGCCGATGAGCAACAGCGAGCGTTCCATCGGTACTGGCGTTGTCGGCAATCGTGATGCGGGACCGGAACGGGATTCGGTCGTCGAGATGCTCGTGGAGACGACGAATGCACTGTTCGAGGTCTGCCTCTTCGTTGTAGACCGGGATGACCACCTCGAGCGTGGCCGTGGCGTTCGAGCCGGGCCGCTGGCCTGCTGCTCGAGCGAGGGAGTTCGTTGTCATGGGCACCAGACTCGGGCCCGGAGCTGGACCCACCCTGCGATAAACCTGGCAATCGGCTGGGAGATAAGCCAGTAAGGCATCCTGTTCCCATGGCTTCCATTTTCAGCAAGATCATCGCCGGCGAGATTCCGGGACGGTTCGTCTGGCAGGACGACGACGTCGTGGCGTTTCTGACGATCGCGCCGGTCACGCAGGGCCACACGTTGGTGGTTCCGCGCGAGGAGATCGACCAGTGGCAGGACGTCGACGGTGCCGTGTTCGCCAAGATCACCGCCGTTGCACAGATCATCGGTCAGGCCGTCCGGACTGCGTTCGACGCACCTCGCGCGGGTCTGCTGATCGCCGGGCTGGAGGTGCCGCACCTGCATCTGCACGTGTTCCCGGCCTACGACATGGGTAACTTCGACATCTCCGGGGCCGATCCGAACCCTTCCGCAGAATCACAGGACGAGGCCGCGGCCAAGCTCCGAGCAGCGCTACGCCACCTCGGGCACGAAGCTCAGGTCCCGAACTGACGCACCTCGCTCAGCGCAGAGGCTCGAGCAAGCGTCGACGCGTCCGTAGCTGCATCGACACCTCGTCGGATCGGGTGTCCGGGTCGTAGCCGGGGCCGACGTCGGTGTCGATGTCGTGTGGCCCGGGCGCAACTCCGCATTCGGGACACATTCCCAGAGGTCCGAGGTCGGTTCCGCAGGGCGCATGAAGAAATTTTCGACGCTTCCCGGCCGGTTTCGCGGCCTGTTCCTCGCCCCAGTAGTTCAGGGCGAAGACAGCCGGCCACAGTCCTTCAAGGGCGGGCGTCGGGACGTAGTCGTCGTGTCCGCCGTCGAGGGCTCGGGCTTGCCGCTCGAGTAGTCCCGCGTCGACCAGCGCACCGAGGCGTTGGGCCAGAACTGCCTTGGAAATGTCGAGGTGAACCTGGAAATCGCCGAAGCGTCGGACTCCGAAGAAGCAGTCGCGCACGATGAGCATGGTCCACCGCTCGCCGACCAGTTCCAGAGCCCGGGCCAGGGAACAGTCCTGGCGGGCGTAGTCGATTCCGAGAGCCATGTGGCAATCGTACAGTCTGTTGACCGAACCAAGTTGGGCGTTTACAGTTCGATCACCAGACCAAAAGGACAACGATGACCGACAGCGCACTCACGCCGATCAGCACCACGAACAGCACCCGAGCACTCGCCATCGCGGCCCTCGGCACCCTGCTCACTCTCATGGCGTTCACCGCTCCGCTCGCCACGATCAACAGCACCGCGGCCGATCTGATGTCCGACGCAGCGGGGCGCACCTGGATTCTCAGCTCCATGAGCATCGGTCTGGCCGCCGCACTGCTCACCACCGGGACCATCGCCGACGACTTCGGCCGTCGCCGCACCTTCGCACTCGGGGCCGCGGTATTGGCCGTGGGCACGCTGATCAGTGCCGTGTCTCCGAACACGCTGATTTTCGTACTGGCCCGCATCCTTCAAGGCCTCGGCGGTGCCGCGGTCATCGCATCGAGTCTGGGCATCATCGCCCACACTCACCCCGCCGGTCCCGTGCGCGCCAAGGCAAGCGGAGTCTGGGGCGCGAGCGTCGGTGCCGGCATTGCTCTCGGCCCATTGCTGGCCGCCGTACTCGATCGGTGGGCAAGCTGGCGCGAGGCCTATGTGATTCTTGCCGTCGCCACGCTCGCACTGGCCGTCGCCGCGCACGTACTCGTCGAGGAATCCAAGTCCGACGCCCCGCGCGGGCTCGACCCGGTGGGCGCGCTGCTGTTGGCCACGGGCATTGCCGCGTTGCTGGCCGCGTTGGTCGAGGGCAGGCAGGGCTGGACTGCGGTCACTCCCATCGTTCTCTTCGTCCTCGCCGCACTGTTGCTGGCCGCCTTCACGATCATCGAATTGCGCAGTGCAACAGCCATGCTGGATCTGACGCTTTTCCGGCACCCGCCCTTCCTCGCCGCGACCGTCGCGGCACTGGCCACCGGCGGCGGGATCATCGCGTTGATGTCGTACATGCCCGGATTCGTCGGCACCGCACTGGGAATCGATGCTCTCGGGGCCGCCGTGCTGCTCTTCGGATGGTCCGGCACGTCGGTCGTCACCGCTCTGTTGGCCCGCAGGATCCCGGCATCGGTGAGTGGTCGGACGCAACTCGCCGTCGGCCTGGTGGGGGTCGCACTAGGAATGGTGATGGTCTCGGGGTTGTCCGAGGACGCATCGTGGCCGCGGTTGCTTCCCGGATTGCTCGTAGCGGGAATTTCCAGCGGAGTACTCAACGCCGCTCTCGGTCGCGAAGCGGTAGCAAGTGTTCCCGCCGGCCGCGGCGGAATGGGCAGCGGAGCCAACAACACCGCGCGCTACGTCGGATCCGCAATCGGAGTCACCGTCGTTGCGGTGGTGGCCGTGCCGTCGAGCAATCACAGCGCATCGGCATTGACGACGGGCTGGAACACAGCAGCCTTGGTGACTGCCGCGATATCGGTTCTCGGGGCCGCGGTGGTGGCGTTCTCACGCACCCGGCGCTGACGAGTACTCCTGCTCCGGCCTCCCGGTCGACCCGTAGCGCAGCTGCATGCGCAACCGTCCCTTGGAGACCAGGGTGGCCAGGTAGCGTTGCGCGGTCGCCCGCGAAATCCCGATTGCAGCAGCGACTTCGCCGGCCGACATCGGCTCGGACGTACCGCGCACCGCGTCGAGCACCAGATCGCGGGTGACGGACTGCGAGATCGGCAATGGTGCCGCAGCTCGCGGGCGCAGGGCGTCGAGGCCTCCGTCGATGTCCGCCTGAGTCAGCTCTTCCGAACGATTCAGCGCACCCCGATAATTCAGATATCCGGTGAGCCTGTCGACCAGCGCCGAACGTGGGAACGGCTTGATCAGATACGTCCAGGCACCCGCGGTCATCGCCGAGCGGACCGTCTGCTGATCCGCCGCGGCCGACAGCACCACCGCGTCGCACGGGAGCTCACGGACCAGATCGATACCGGACCCGTCGGGTAGGTAGACATCGACCAGAGCGAGGTCGAATGTCTGCGTCGCCAGCACTTCTCGCGCCTGGGCAATACTGGTCGCCACCGCGGCCACCTCGTAGTTGTCGAGTGAATTCACCAGTGCCGCATGCAGATCCGCGACCCTGAAATCGTCGTCGACGACGAGAACTCTCATTGCGTCACTTCCTGAATCAGTAGTGCGTCGGCAATCGTGGCGATGAACACCGCGCCCCCGCGGTCGTTGTCTGCCGTGATCTGCCCACCGACATCGGCCAACGTCACATCGCCGCCGCGGGTACGCGCGATCTGTCGACTCAGCGCCAGTCCTACACCTCGACCACCGGGCGTGTCCGCGGTCGACTTGGTCGAGACACCCTCGACGAACACCTGCTCGGGTGTCAGCGAGACGCCGTCACCCGAATCGACGACCACGATGTGCAGAGTCGAATCTTCCTGCACCAGTTCCACTTCCACCTCGGCAGGTCGACGTGCCCCGAGCCGGGCCGCGTCGATCGCATTGTCGATCAGGTTGCCCAGCACGGTGGTGACATCCACCGGTCCGACCAGTTCTCCGCCGACCCAGGTGTTCTCCCCCAGCACCAGGCGCACCCCACTCTCGCGGGCGTGCGCAGCCTTGGCGGTGAGGAAGGAACGCAGATAGTCGTCGGACACGGCATCGATTCCCTCGACTGCTTCCGATCTCGGTCCCACACCCAGAATCTCGTCGATGTACTCCGACGCGCGGTTCGGGTGGCCTTCGTGCAGCAGTCCACTGACCAGATGCATGCGGTTCGCGAACTCGTGCCGTTGCGCGCGCAGCACGGCAGACATCGATTGCACGGCATCGAGCTGACGCGTCAGCGCCTCCACATCGGTTCGGTCGCGCACCGTCAGCACCGTGCCGAGATCTCGATTGTCGCGCAGCACTTTTCGAGCGGCCGCGATCACCACGACCTCGTTCACGGCCGCCAGTACCGGTTCTGCCGTCGGTGACGCGATGACCTCGAGCAATCTGGGTGTCAGGCCGATGTCCTCGACACGCATCCCGGGCTTGCCGTCGATCGACAGCAACGTGCGCGCCTCGTCGTTGACAACCGTGACCACGCCGTCGGGGTCGATGGCCACCACGCCTTCACCGATGCCGTGCAGCACCGCCTCCTGCTCGCGGACGAGTTCGGCCAGTTCTTCGGGTTCGAGCCCGAGGGTCAGCCGCTTCCATCTACGCGCCAACAGGATCGAGCCGAGGACACCCAACAGCAGCACTGCTCCCGTCACCAGTGCGCCGTTGATCAGATCTTTCACCAGTTCGGTCCGCACGGCCGTCGTGGAGATGCCGACACTCACCTCACCGATCACGACGTCGTCCGAACCGAGTGCCAGCACGGGAACTTTGGCGCGAACGGAGTCACCCAGTGTGCCGCGCTCCTGCTCGACCACCTCGTTGCCCGCCAAGGCACCGGACGGATCGGTACTCACTCGTTGCCCCAGGACGGTCGGATCGGGGTGGGCCAGGCGCAGGCCCCGATCGTCGGTGATCACGACGAACAAGGCATCGGTGCGTTCCCGCGCACTCTCGCCCGCCCGTTGCAGCGCGCCGGCGGCCAACACTCCGGCCGGCGCAGCATCGGTGCCTGCCGTATCCGCGGCCGAGAACTGCCCTACGAGCGAACGGACTTCCGGATCCGAGGCCACCGTCCGAGCAACGGCCAACGCACGTTCGCCGTATTCCTCGCTCGCCTGTTCACCGCTACTGATCGCGAACACACCGAAGGCCACAGCCAGCGCCACCGCAACCAACGCGGCCTGCAGCAGCAGCACTTGAGTCCTCAATCGCACCAGCCAAGGCTAGGCCGGGAGCTGCTCGAGCACAATGCGCAAAAGGCTCTTTACGTTGCTTGCGCGGGTAGTGCGCACAACGGCGAACATGTGATGCCGGTTACGTAACTTCAGTCACAACACGTAGTCCAACCGGACCCACCTCACACATTTCGAGAAGGAGTGCACGATGTTGGTGATACTCGGCTTCCTCATGGTAGCCGCCTTCATGTTCTTGATCTTGACCAAGAGAGCCACGCCCGTCGTTGCGCTCACCCTCGTTCCCGTCATCTTCGGTCTGCTGGCCGGAGCGGGACTCGGCATCGGTGACATGATCACCGACGGCATCAAGTCCCTGGCCCCCACCGCGGCCCTGCTGTTCTTCGCGATCATCTTCTTCGGAATCATGATCGACGTCGGACTGTTCGACCCACTGGTGCGCGGCATTCTGCGCCTGGTACGCAACGACCCGATGAAACTGGTTGTCGGAACTGCCATCCTGGCCATGGTCGTCTCGCTCGACGGTGACGGCTCGACGACCTTCATCATCGTCACGTCCGCGCTCCTACCGCTGTACCTCAAACTCGGTGTCAGCCCGGTGATTCTGACTGTCGTCGCCGGCCTCGCCAACGGCACGATGAACATCATCCCGTGGGGTGGCCCGACGGTTCGCGCCGCATCCGCTCTCGGCATCTCACCGTCCGACGTCTTCGTTCCGATGGTTCCGTCGATGATCGTCGGCCTGATCATCGTGCTGCTCTTCGCCGTTCACCTCGGCATCATGGAACGTCGACGCATCGGCAAGCTCGTCTACGAGCCAGAACTGGTCGCCTCGGGCGGCGGCGGAAGCATCCGCAAGGGCGGTAAGGGCGGAAACGGAGCCGGCACCGGCGGATCGAGCGACGGCGAGTCGGGTCAGTTCTTCGACGGCCTCGATCCCAATCGCGACACCCTGCGTCCGAAGTTGCTGTGGTTCAACGCTGCTCTGACGGTCGTCCTCCTCGTCATCCTCGTCATGGACATCCTGCCGATTCCGGTGCTGTTCATGATCGCTGCCTCCATCGCTCTGACGGTCAACTTCCCGAAGGTCAAGGAGCAGGGCGACGCGATCGCACGGCACTCGTCCTCCATCGTCTCCGTGGTCGCCATGGTGCTCGCCGCAGCAATCCTCACCGGCGTCTTCCAGGGCACCGGCATGGTCGAGGCCATGGCCGAGTGGCTGCTCAACGTCATTCCGTCCGGCATGGGCCCGTACCTGGCCGTCATCACCGGCATCCTGAGCATTCCGCTGACGTTCTTCATGACCAACGACGCCTTCTACTTCGGCATCCTCCCGGTGTTGACCGAGACCGCGAGCAAGTACGGCATCGACCCGGTCGAGATGGCCCGCGCCTCGATCACCGGCCAGCCCGTCCACCTGCAGAGCCCGCTGGTTCCGGCCATCCTGCTGCTGGTCACCCTCGCCGGAGTGTCGCTGGCCGATCACCACAAGAAGGTGTTGTGGCGAGCGGTGGTCGTCTCCCTCGCCATGCTGGCCGTCGGCATCGTTCTCGGCCAGATCCCCTTCGGCTGATCCCCCACCTCACCTTCCTGAAGGAGACACCGTCATGACTGTTGGCGTACTGCACAACAATTCACCCGAGGGCCGCGCAGCACTTGCGGCCGCAGTTCGAGAAGCACGCATTCGCGAGACGGACCTCGTAGTCCTGCACGCACTGTCGGGATCGGCCGAGCCGTCCGCCGAGGCAGCCGAAACTGCTGCGGTCTCCACCGCAGTGGACACGGCCCTCACCGACATCGATCACGCCGACTCCGTCTCCTGGACCGTGGCAGTGGGCAGGCCCGATCCCGACGCCGTCAACACCCTGCTGACACTGGTGGAAGAGCAGAAGTCCGAGATCCTGGTGGTCGGCTCACGCCACCGCTCGGCAGTCGGAAAGTTCCTGATGGGGCAGACCATTCAGCGTCTGCTGCTCGAGATCCCCGTCCCGGTTCTGCTCGTCAAGTCCGGAGCGTGAGCGCTCGACACCGCGTGACCCGAGTACTGGGGCGCAGCCTCCGATGGATCGGCCTCGCGGCCGTATCCGTCGGGGGCTGGGCCCTTTTCGAAGCCCTGGGTCTGACGGCACCGTCGCTGTTCGCTGCGCTCGTCGTCGCGGTGGTTTTCGCTCTGACCGGCCTCGGCCCTGCGGCGGTGCCCCGGCCCGCGTCCATGGCAGCTCAGGGCACGCTGGCGGTGACCATCGGTCTGATGCTCGACACCGACACGCTCGGGGCGTTGGGCGAGAACTGGATTCCCGCCGTTCTCGTCGGCGCGGGGACGCTCGTCGTCAGCGCCGGTTGCGGCGCACTGCTGGCCCTGCATCGCGACGTCGACCCGGTGACCGGGGCACTGTCGCTGATTGCCGGTGGCGCAACGGGTCTGGTGTCCATTGCCCGCGAACTCGGCGGGGACGAGCGCATCGTCGCGGTGGTCCAGTACCTCCGCGTCGCCCTGGTGGTCGTCACGATGCCCCTGATCGTCACCTTCGCTTTCCACACCGACACCGGCGGCGGGGCGGGCACCGAGGAGCAGTCGACCACTCCGTGGTACATCGGCACGATGTTTCTGATCGGTGCCGTCGTCACCGGAATACTGCTCGCACGGCTGATCCGACTACCCGCACCCGCCACCCTCGGCCCGCTGATCGTCGCCGGCGCATGCGAATTGCTCGGATGGCCCGTCGGCATCTCGGTGCCCGGCGTGCTGCTGCCGGTGGCCTTCATCGTCATCGGATGGCAAGCAGGCCTTGCCTTCACCGTCGCGAGCTTGCGCGCCATCGGACGGATCTTTCCGTGGGCTGCGCTACTGGTCCTCTCGATCGGGGTGGTGTGCGCACTGTTCGGCTGGGTGCTGTCGGCGGTCACGGGAGTCAGCATGCTGACCGGCTACCTCGCAACCACACCCGGAGGTCTGGCGGCGGTGCTGGCCGTGTCAGCGACGACAGGGTCGGACGTCACGTTCGTTGCGTGCGTGCAGGTGATCCGTCTGGTGTCGATGCTCGTCGCGGCGCCGCTCGCTGCCGCCGCGTACACCAAGCTCGCCGAACGCAAGAGAGCTCGAGCGAACGACGCTACCTCCCGCGAGGAAGAAGAATCAGCCTGTCGGCCTGGGTAATTCGACGCGAAACGTTGCACCCGTTCCGGGACTGCTCCGCACCTCGACGGTACCGTTGTGCGCTGCCACCAACGCTGCGACGATCGACAGTCCGAGTCCGCTGCCGCCGCTCTCTCGTGTCCTCGACGAGTCGGCTCGATAGAACCGTTCGAAGACGTGCGCGGCCTCGGCCTCGGCCAGACCGGGCCCGGTGTCCTGAACTTCGAGCACCACCGAAGACTGAGTAGTCCCGACACACACGGTGATGGACGCAGAGTCGGGAGTGTGCCGAACCGCATTCCCGACGAGGTTCGCGAGCACCTGACGCAGCCGAGCATCGTCACCGATCACCTCGGGAATTCCTGGGCCCGACAGCACTTTCAGGGAGATGTCGCGCGTCGGCGAGACCGCTTGGGCGTCGTGCACAGCATCGGCGGCGATGGTCAATACGTCGACGCGTCGCATGTCGAGGGGCCGCTGAGCGTCGAGACGCGCGAGCATGAGCAGATCTTCGACGAGCAGGCCCATTCGCGCCGACTCGCCCTCGATTCGCGTCATCAGCAACGAGATGTCGCTCATCGCACCCTGCCGGTACAGCTCGGCGAAGCCGCGAATCGTGGTCAGTGGAGTGCGCAACTCGTGGCTGGCATCGGCGACGAATCGGCGCATCCGGTCCTCGGACGCACGGGCCGCCTCCTCCGAGGCCGCAGTTGCCGCGAATGCGCGTTGAATCTGCGAGAGCATTCCGTTCAGGGCAGCCGACAGTCGGCCCACCTCGGTTTTCTCGCTCCATTCGGGGACCCGACGGTGCAGGTCTCCAGCCGCGATCGCCGCAGCCGTCGTCTCCACCTCACGCAGCGGGCGAAGACTGCGACGCACCACGAAGTAGGCGATCACGCCCAGGGCCAGCAACACGGCCGCGCCGATCCAGAGCTGAAGTGCCACCAGTCTGCTGACGGTTTGTTGATTGGGGCCCAAGGACATTCCCACGGTCGTGGAGCCCTCACTGTTGGTCACCGTGATCACCCGCCACTCCTTCGACGGATCGCCCTCGGAACCGACCGTCGTGGGAAGGGCCGAGGTGACGCCGGCGAGATCCGGAACATCCGATGCCACATCGTTGATGGGACCCCGAACGGTGCCGTCGTTCGCGACCGAACGCACGTAGAAGTTCGACGGCGGTCGACTCGGGCTGGGCTCGTCGACGGGCGGAAACGGCCGGTCGTCGCGCGGCCTTGCCCACCCGTCGGACGCCTCGACCAATTGCTGATCCAGGCGACGCATCAACGACGTCTCCAGCGACGACGTCACCGCGACACCCGACGCCAGCAAACCCAGCCCGACCAGCAGCAGTAGCGCTGCGACCAATGTGAATCGCAGCGGTAGGTTCCGAAGTCGAGCTCGAACGCCCGTCACCGTGGCTGGCGCATGACGTAGCCGACTCCCCGCAGCGTGTGGATCAACCGGGTGTCTCCGGTATCGACCTTGCGACGCAGATACGACACGTAGGACTCCACCACTCCCACCTCACCACCGAAGTCGTAGTGCCACACGTGATCGAGGATCCGCGGCTTGCTCAACACCGTTCCCGCGTTGACCATGAAGTACCGCAACAGTGTGAACTCGGTCGGAGAGAGCGCGACCGGCTCGCCTGCTTTCCACACCTCGTGGGTGTCGTCGTCGAGTTCGATGTCTGCGAACGCAACTCGTGACGACTGCGCGTCCTCGCTCTTACCCGACCGGCGCAGGATCACCCTGAGCCGCGCCACTACTTCCTCGAGCGAGAACGGCTTGGTGACGTAGTCGTCCGCACCGAGGGTCAGCCCGGTCACCTTGTCCTCCACCGAATCCCGTGCCGTCAAGAACAGCGCAGGCGCGTCGATGCCGTCGGCCCGCAGCCGGCGCAACAGACCGAACCCATCCATGCCGGGCATCATCACGTCGAGAACAAGAGCCTCGGGCCGAAAGTTACGTGCCTTGTCTAGAGCCTCGGGACCGGACGACGCCGTCGCCACCTCGAATCCCTGAAACTTCAGACTGACCGACAGGAGCTCGACGATGGTCGGTTCGTCGTCGACGATCAGTACTCGCGCTTCGGGTGTTTCGCTCACGGTGTCCATCTTCGCGCGTGTTGCTGCTCGTTCGCTGGACTCTCGCTGTGAGGTTGCTGTGAGCCCCTGCAGAGGGGGCATGATGGACCGCGATGCTCCCTGCGAACACCGATCGCCGTACGAGGAGCAGGCCGACGGTGTCATCCATGCACATATTCGCAACTCTGCTCGTGTTGGGGATCGTGTTCGGTTCCGACCTGTCCGCCTGGGTCGCCACATCCCCCGCCCTACGAACCGGGGCGACCGTCTTCACCGGGATCTTCGTGCAGGCGACGCCGTTCCTGTTGCTCGGCGTGCTCGTCAGTGGAGGCATCGCAGCGTTCGTCTCACCCGCGGTGCTTCGGAAAGTGGTGCCGAAGAACGAAACCGCTGCTGTCGGCGTGAGCGGGCTCGCGGGAATGGCGTTGCCCGGTTGCGAGTGCGGTGCCGTTCCCGTCTCGCGCCGGCTGATGGATCAGGGTGTCCCCACGTCCGCGGCCCTGGCGTTCCTGCTGTCGGCACCGGCGATCAATCCCGTCGTCCTGGTCTCGACCGCCGTCGCCTTTCCCGGCGAACCGGGGATGGTGCTGGCCCGGTTCCTCGGCTCTCTCGCCACCGCCTTGGTGATGGGCTGGCTGTGGACGAGGTTCGGCAAGGCGGAGTGGATCACCGCGCGACTGGCCGACCGTGGACACGATCACGGAACCTCGACATGGGCGACGTTCCGCGAATCCGCGCGTGCGGATCTGCTGCAGGCCGGGGCGTTCCTCGTGTTCGGAGCGGCTGCCGCCGCCCTGCTGCACCTGGTGATTCCGGACTGGGTGTTCGCGCATCTCGCGGGGCAAGTGTTGCTGTCGATCCTGGTGATGGCGGTCCTGGCGGTGATACTCGCGCTGTGCTCGGAGGCCGACGCGTTCGTCGCCGCGAGCATGTCGATGCTGCCGCTGCTACCGCGTCTGGTCTTCCTCGTCGTCGGACCTGCTGTCGACGTGAAGCTGATGGCGATGCAGGCAGGCAGTTTCGGGCGGGGTTTCGTTGCGCGCTTCGCGCCACTGACCTTCGTCGTCGCTATCGTGTGCGCCTCGGTGTGCGGCTACCTCGTCGTGGGCGCGCGATGAAGCGGGAAGTGCAGAACCTTCTGCTTCTGCTCCTCGGCGGAGCCATGGTGAAGATCTCGGTGGACGGCAGCTTTGTGCGATACGTCAAACCCTCACTGCATCCGTTCCTGCTGACCGCCGGGGTGTTGATCGTGGTCCTCGCCGTCGCCTCGATCGTCGCCGACATCCGGCGCGGCGGGCCGGACGACGGTGACGGTCACGATCACGACGCGCGCCCGTACTGGCTGTTGCTGGTGCCGGTCGCGGTCATCCTGTTCATCGCACCTCCCGCGTTGGGAGTCTCGGCGGTCGGCGATCGTTCGGTCACCTCCGCAGCCGATCAGCAGAAGACTGCATTTCCGCCCCTGCCGAGCGAGCCTGCACCCGAAGTGCCGCTGCTCGATGTCGTGCAACGCGCGGTCAGGGACTCCGAACGCAGTCTCGACGGCCGGGAGATTCGCGTCACCGGATTCACTGTCGCCACCGCGAACGGCGGCTCGCCGCGCACCGACGGTACGACGAGAGGCCTCGACCTCGCCCGCATTCTGATCATCTGCTGCGCGGCGGACGCGAGGTCGATTCGAATCCATCTCGACGCAGGTAGTGACGCTCTCGACGACATTCCGGACGGCACCTGGGTACAGATTCAGGGGGTCGTCGACGCGGCCACGGCGACCGAGGACACCGCATTCACGCCCACGATGACGGTGTCGACGGTAGAGCGAATCGAGGCACCGGCGAACACGTACGCGTACTGACAATCCGAAACCCGTGGCCACCGCCGGCCGAAATTGGTACGATCGTACAAGTCACTTCCGACAATCGGACGAGGGGCACCGTACCCGCTGGACAAGACGGTGTCAGAGGAGTGATTTCTGATGGCTTGGCTGATTCTTGTCGTCTCCGGCGTTCTCGAAGCGATCTGGGCAACCGCGCTCGGTAAGTCCGAGGGCTTCACCAAACTCGGACCGTCCGTCGTTTTCGGAATCGCGGTGGTACTCAGCATGGTCGGTCTCGCGATCGCGATGCGGTCGTTGCCCACCGGTACCGCCTACGCCGTCTGGGTCGGAATCGGTGCCACCCTCACCGTCGCATACGCCATGATCACCGGGGCCGAGGCGGCGTCGCTGCTCAAGGTCGCGCTTCTGGTCGGCATCGTCGGATGTGTGGTGGGACTGAAAGTTCTTCACTGATTTTCCGAGCTACAAGCAGTTACAGTAAAACCATGAACTGGGTGTCAGCGATCACACTTCCCGCGCGCGCCGGAATTGCCATTGCCGAACAGGCGATCGGCGTCGCCGAGGTAGCGCTGGCAACCACCCGAATGGCACTGGCCACCGGCGCGTCCGGCACCGCGGGAGTGGCCTCGCTGGCCAATCCACGCGGCGGCACGATGCAACTGCTCACCCAACTCGGTCAGCTCACCTCCGACGACCGCGCCCTGGGCAACGCCCTCAAGGAGGGCGGGCCACTGGATCGCCTGCTCGCCCAGGGCGGCGTCGTCGATCGCCTCACGTCCGAGGACGGAACCCTCGAGCGCCTGCTGTCTCCGGGCGGTCCGGTCGAACGGATCCTCGCTCCCGGCGGGCCGCTCGATCGGCTACTGGCCGAGGACGGTCCACTCGAACGATTGCTGGCCGAAGGCGGTCTGCTCGATCGCATCACGGCCACCAACGGACCACTCGAACGACTGACGGCCACAGACGGTCCGCTCGAGGTGCTGACTCGTCAGGACGGATTGATCGAGAGGGCCATCGCCGAGAACGGGATCCTCGAGACGATGTTGGCCGAGGACGGTGCCGTCGAGCGGCTGACGGCCAAGGGCGGGCCACTGGACCAGTTGGTGAAGCTCTCCGAGACGCTGACGTCCGTGGCTCCCAACATCGAGCGCATGAGCATCTCGATCGACATCCTGCAGGATTCCGTGGAAATCCTGTCGGCAGCGGTGCACCCGCTCGGCGAGCTCGTCGGCCGGTTGCCGGGTCGTTGGCTCAAGAGCGGCAAGCAGTCGGTGCACGAACTGCACTGACCTGTCCGACTCGCCCTTCCGGACCCGTGAAGCGTCTCTGATGTTAGCGCTCACACTGCTCACGCAGGTGCGAAAAGAAATCTTTGACAATGCCGTTGTTATCGCTCACACTTTCGTTTTGATGTGATGCGAACCACACGGGACACCCCAACGGCCCCGCTTCACGGTCTACTCCACAACGCAGGGAGAAACGATGAAGTTTCGACACCTATCCATGGCCGCGGCCGCGGTGGCACTCACCCTCACGCTCGGCG
Organism: Rhodococcus sp. Leaf278; assembly: GCF_001426085.1. GTDB lineage: Bacteria > Actinomycetota > Actinomycetes > Mycobacteriales > Mycobacteriaceae > Rhodococcoides. Next base: position 61,342 of record NZ_LMRR01000005.1, on the reverse strand, counting down.
CGTGCGGCTCGAGCACCAAGACCGCAGACGAGGCTCCGGCCGAAGGCGGCAGCACCGCCGGCGCCCTGATCGGCGTCACGATGCCGACGAAGTCCTCGGCTCGATGGATTGCCGACGGCGACAACCTCAAGAGTGCACTCGAGGGTCAGGGCTACAAGGTCGATCTGCAGTACGCCGAGAACGACATTCCCACCCAGGTGAACCAGATCGAGAACCAGATCACCCAGGGCGCAAAGCTTCTCATCGTGGCCTCGGTGGACGGCACTGCCATCACCACCCAGCTGCAGGAAGCCAAGGACAACGGCATCGGCGTCATCGCCTACGACCGCCTCATTCGTAACTCGCCCAACGTCGACTACTACGCGACGTTCGACAACTACAAGGTCGGCGTCGATCAGGCCACGTCGCTTCTCGTCGGTCTCGGTCTGAAGAACGAGGACGGCACCGACAAGGCCGACGCGCCCGCAGGCCCGCTGAACATCGAGGTCTTCGCCGGTTCGCCCGACGACAACAACGCCACCTTCTTCTTCGACGGTGCCATGGAAACCCTGAAGCCTTACCTGGACAAGGGAACTCTGAAGATCGGTAGCGGCGAGTCCGATTTCGAGACGGCGGCAACACTGCGCTGGGATCCGGCCACCGCCCAGAAGCGCATGGAGGATCTACTCACCAAGACGTATTCCTCGGGCCAGAAGGTGCAGGGCGTGCTCTCGCCGTACGACGGCCTGTCCATCGGCATCCTCTCCGCACTCAAGAGCAACGGATACGGCACGGCGGGTCAGCCCTACCCGATCGTCACCGGGCAGGACGCCGAGGTTCCCTCGGTCAAGTCCATCATCGCCGGTGAGCAGTACGCCACGATCTACAAGGACACCCGTCAGCTGGCCGAGGTCACCATCCAGATGGCTCAGGCGATGCTCAACGGTCAGACCCCCGAGACCAACAACACCACCGATTACGACAACGGCGACAAGGTCGTTCCCGCGTACCTGCTGCAGCCCGAAATCGTCTACAAGGACAACTACGAGAAGCTGCTCGTCGAGGGTGGCTACTACACCGAGGATCAGTTGAAGTGAGTTCGGCGATGACGAGCCCGATTCTGGAGATGCGCGGCATCACCAAAACATTTCCCGGCGTCAAGGCGCTGCAGGATGTCACTCTCTCGGTGAATCGCGGCGAGATCCACGCGATCTGCGGCGAGAACGGAGCAGGAAAGTCGACGCTCATGAAGGTGTTGTCGGGTGTGTACGCCCACGACACATTCGACGGCGACATCGTGTTCGACGGTCGAGAGTGCCAGTTCTCCGACATCCGGAGCAGCGAGGCCGAGGGCATCGTCATCATCCATCAGGAACTCGCACTGAGTCCGCATCTCTCGATCGCCGAGAACATCTTTCTCGGCAACGAGCGGTCGAAGCGCGGTTTCATCGACTGGAACCGAACCAATTCCGAGGCCGCAGCCCTGCTGAAAAGAGTAGGGCTGCGGGAAAACCCCGTCAGCGTCGTCAGCGACCTCGGTGTCGGTAAGCAGCAGCTCGTCGAGATCGCCAAGGCATTGTCCAAGGACGTGACCTTGCTGATTCTCGACGAGCCCACTGCGGCCCTGAACGATTCCGATTCTGCGCACCTTCTCGATCTACTGCGCGGCCTCCGGGACGAGGGCATCACGTGCGTGATCATCTCGCACAAGCTCAACGAGATCGCGGCCGTGGCCGACCGAACCACGATCATCCGTGACGGCCGGACCATCAAGACGCTGGATATGCGAGACCCCGACGTCACCGAGGATCGCATCATCTCGCTGATGGTCGGCCGCGATCTCGAGCACCGCTTCCCTCCCCACGAATCGACTGTGGGAGAGGAGGTTCTGCGCATCGAGGACTGGACCGTACACAGTCCAACGCAGCAGGGCCGAACCGTCGTCGACAAGGCCAACCTCACGTTGCGGCGCGGTGAGATCGTCGGCCTTGCCGGGTTGATGGGTGCCGGACGCACCGAGCTGGCCATGAGCGTCTTCGGCCGAAGCTACGGTATCGACATCTCGGGGCGGCTGTACAAGTACGGCAAGGAAATACACGTCAAATCCGTCAACGATGCCATCCATCATGGGATCGCCTACGCCACCGAGGACCGGAAACGGTACGGCCTCAATCTGATCGACGACATCAAACGCAACATCTCCACCGCGGCACTGGACAAACTGGTGACGGGAGGCTTCGTCGACGACAACCAGGAGTTCAAGGTCGCCGAGGGCTTCCGCAAGAGCATGAACATCAAGGCACCGAACGTCTCCGCCGTGGTCGGCAAACTCTCCGGTGGCAATCAGCAGAAAGTCGTGCTGAGCAAATGGATCTTCAGTGATCCAGACGTGCTCATTCTCGACGAGCCGACGCGAGGAATCGACGTCGGCGCAAAATTCGAAATCTATTCGATCATCAACGATCTCGCCGATGCCGGCAAGGCGGTGCTGGTGATCTCCTCCGAGCTCCCCGAACTGCTCGGACTGTGCGATCGGATCTACGCACTGTCCGCAGGCCACATCACCGGTGAGGTCACTCGCGAGGACGCGACCCAGGAATCGCTCATGCATCTCATGACCCGTGGAACAGGAGTACTTCGATGAATCAGTTGTCGACCGTGCGGGGGTTGCTCACACGCAACCTTCGCCAGAGCGGAATCTTCATCGCCTTCGCGCTGATCATCGTGCTGTTCACCGTGCTGACGGGCGGTCAGCTTCTGGTGCCGCAGAACATCAGCAACATGGTGGTGCAGAACTCGTACATTCTCATCCTGGCCATCGGCATGGTCGTCATCATCATCGCCGGCCATATCGACCTGTCCGTCGGATCGGTCGTGGCGGCCACCGGTGCCATTGCCGGTGTCCTCATGGTTCAACAGAACGTGCCGTGGCCACTGGCGGTGCTGATCACGTTGATCGTCGGTGGCTTGATCGGTGCCTGGCAGGGCTATTGGGTCGCATACTTCGGTATTCCTGCGTTCATCGTCACCCTCGCAGGCATGCTCGTGTTCCGCGCAGTCACTCTCATCGTTCTCGGCAACCAGGGCATCGGGCCGTTCCCCGGACCGGTGCGCACCTTGTCGAACGGCTTTCTGCCCGGCTTCATGGGCAATGTGGGACTCGGACCACTGGGTGGGGCGGACATCTTCACGTTGCTCGTCGCGATCCTCGCAGTCGTTGGAATCGTGTTCAGCCAGTGGCGTTCTCGAACAGGCCGCCAGAAGTACGGCCAGACCGTGGACGCGATGCCGCTGTTCCTGATCAAGATGACATTCGCCGCCGCTCTCGTACTCGCCATCGCGGTGCAATTGGCTCGCTTCAAGAACCTCCCGTACGTACTCATCCTCCTGGCCGTGCTGGTCATGGGTTACTCCACCCTCGCAGGCAAGACGGTCTTCGGTCGGCACGTCTACGCCATCGGCGGAAACATCCATGCCGCATCACTGTCCGGCATCAAGGTCAAGCCGGTGACCTTCTGGATCTTCGTCAACATGGGCGTGCTGTCGGCCCTGGCCGGAATCATCTTCGCCGGTCGACTCAATCAGGCAGGCCCCACCGCAGGCAACGGCTTCGAGCTCGACGCCATCGCGGCGGCATTCATCGGCGGCGCAGCAGTGCAGGGCGGCGTGGGCCGCATCGTCGGCGCACTCACCGGCGGACTGATCATCGCCGTGATCAACAGTGGAATGTCGCTCATCGGCTCACCCAGCGAGAGAGTGCAATTGGTCAAGGGCCTGGTTCTGCTGGCCGCTGTGGCGTTCGACATCTGGACCAAGCGTCGCGCAGCGAGCGGTAAGGGCAGTAAGGGCGACTTGGCCAAGTCACCCACCAGCTACCTCGGCGTCCCCGTGCCGGCCGAGATGTTCTCCCCCGGCCAACCGGGGGAGACAGCACCGCCGACGTCGGCGTCGATGACGAAGACGACGTGATCGGCACGGTCTCGAGCGGTGCGGGACCGGACATGCTGTGATTGTCCTCCACGACGTCAGAGGAGCTGCGACAAGATGACACCGACCCGCGGACCGGCCATGACCGACGTCGCCCGGCTCGCGGGTGTGTCCCATCAGACCGTCTCTCGCGTCATCAACGGTCACCCCAACGTGACCGAGACGACGAAAACGCGAGTGCAGCAAGCAATCTCGGAGCTCGGCTATCGCCCCAACACCGCCGCTCGCGCGTTGGTCACCGGCCGCAGCAGCACCATCGGAATCGTCGGAACCGGCAACGCCCTCTACGGTCCGGTGTCGACGCTCTACAGCGTCGAATCTGCAGCGAGGCAGGCGGGCTACTCCGTTGTGGTCGGCGTTCCGACGTCGTTCGACGAGTCGGCGATCATCACGTGCGTCCGTAGGTTGCAGAAACAGGGAGTGGACGGCGTCGTCGTCATCGCACCACTGCGAACCGACGGCGGCGACATCGCGGAGCTGGCCCGCGAACTTCCGCTGGTGGCCGTCGAGGGTTCTCCCGCAGGCGAACTGGCAGTGGTCTCGGTCGATCAGATCGCCGGAGCGCGGGCCGCCACCGCACATCTGCTCGACCTCGGGCACGGTGCGGTGTGGCACGTCGCCGGACCGCTCGGGTGGTACGAGGCCGCCGATCGCGTGACCGGATGGCGGCTGGCCCACGAGGATGCGGGCATCGAACCGCCGCCCACGCTCAGCGGCGATTGGACCGCGAAATCGGGATTCGCGGCCGGAACCGAGCTGGCCCGAACCCCGGGCGTCACAGCAGTGTTCGCCGGAAACGACTCCATGGCCCTCGGGGTACTTCGTGCGCTCGAAGTTCAGGGCAAACGTGTACCGCAGGACGTCAGCGTCATCGGATTCGATGATGTTCCCGACGCGGAGTTCTTCTCACCTCCGCTGACGACGATCCGCCAGGAATTCAGCGAGGTGGGCGTCCGCAGTGTCGAAATTTTGCTGGACCAGATCGATACCGGGAACCGAAGCACCAGGCGTTCGAGCATCGAGCCGAGCTTGGTGATCAGAGCGAGCAGCGGTGCTGCACGTGCATGAAACTTCGTAGCCTGCTACGAATTTCTATGCACGTGGGCCGCAGGCCCTCTTACATGCGCAGCTGGATTTCCACCAACAGTCGCGCATCGGAATCGGTCAGATCGAGGTCCAGGATCTGCTCGACGCGGCGAATGCGGTAGCGCAGGGTATTCGGGTGGACGTGCAGACGATCGGCCGCGGAGCGAACGTCACCGAAGCACGCCAGGTACGTTTCGAGGCTCTCGCGCATCCGGGAATCGTTGGATGCGTCGTATCGGTCGAGCTCGGCTATACGCGGGTCCCGCAGTTGCTCGTGATTGCCGATCAATTCGAGAATTTCTCCCAGCAGCACCGAGGTTCTCGATTCCTCCAGCGTGGTGACACGAACCTCGCCGGTGGTGCCGTCGAGAACCCGGTCCACCTCGAATCGGGCCACGGCGACAGCTTCGAGGTCGGCGATCGGTGCCGCTACCGCCGCACGCAATGCCAGTGAGGTTCGCCTCTCGATTCGCCCCACTGCGTCGGCAGTCCATCCCGAAATCCCCGTGCCCGACGCCACCCCGGGAAACAGCGCGTAGATTCTCTCGCCGATGGTGGTGACCAATGAATCGCGTCGAAAAGCACTGGCGTGCAATCTGATCGCCGGTGCCAGTGCGCCTATGTCGAATTCTCCACAGGCCGCGAACCCCACGACGGCCGAGGATCCGGTCGCCGGGATCGACAGCGCGGACGCCAGCGACGGGACGTCCACTCCGCCCCCTCGTGCCCCGAGCAGGCGTTGGATCTGCAAGGTCTCGTTGGTCGGGGCATTCGCGATGCGAGTGATCAAACGTGCCGCGACGGCCGAGGCACCCCGGAGCACACCGTCGGCTTCGTCGGCGAGCGGACTGGCACCCTCCTGCACCCAGATCGTTCCGAGAGTGGTCGGACTGCCGGAGATTCGCCGTATCCCCACGGCGAGGCGTCGTCGAATTCCCAGTTGATGATCGGCGGGAACGTCGATGACGTCGTCGGTGCGCCGGAGGCGATCGAACACGCCGCGCTCGTGCAACCGTCGCAGGTAATCGGCCGGGCCTTCACGCCCCAGGATCGACAGCGTTCTCAACTCGTCGGCCGCATCGTCCGATGCCGAATACGCCAACACGTGTGACCGCTCGTCCTCGATACTCACCATCCCCTTCGTCAGCGACGCCACCGTCTGCGCGAGTTCGTACAGATCGGTGTCGGCTCCGAAGGTCCCATCGTCCGGACTGTGCGTGCGCACCTGGTCGAGAACTCCCCGGGTCATCGACAACAGCAACTCCCACCGCGTCTGCCGATGTACGGCAACCAAGGCGATACCGGTCTCGCGCGCACCATGGGTCAGGGCAGTCGAGTCGGCCACCTTGGTCAACACCGCACGCGGCCGGTCTGTTGCGGCACGCAGAGCCAGATCGTCGAACCACCGAACCACGTCCGCCTCGGTGACTCCCACCAGCAGCGTCAGATCGGCGGACGCCCCCGGCGGCAGACGCAGGTCGTCGGCGTCGAGCAGCGCAACGGACTCGACGGTCATGTCGATGCCCGCGGGCGCCACCACTAGTTCCACGACAGCACTGTGCAGGGATGTCAGCAGCGATCGCAGTGAAACGGTGTTGGCCATACGGACAAGTACACCACGGATTCTTTGGCCGACGAGCTGATTGATCGGTCCCCGAATCGGACTTCAATAGCCATCACACAGCGACGAGAAGGAGCAGCTATGGACGCCGTCACATCAGTTCCCACCCCCATCAACGAGCCGGTCAACACCTACGCGCCGGGGAGCGCCGAACGTGTCCGACTGCGGACACGCCTGACCGAGCTCCGGACCTCGCCCGTCGAGATCAAGCAGGTCATCGGCGGGGTTCACCGCGTCGCCGACGGCGCTGTCGAGAATGTGGTGGAGCCGCACCGGCACTCGTCGATCATCGGCAGTTTCGCCAATGCCGGCCATCAGGACGTGCGCGACGCGATCGACGCCGCGACTGTTGCCGCCCCGATGTGGCGGGATCTCCCGTTCGACGAGCGCGCCGCCGTCTTCCTTCGAGCAGCCGATCTACTGTCCGGCCCCTGGCGCGAAAGGATCGCTGCCGCAACGATGCTCGGCCAGTCCAAGTCGGCGTATCAGGCCGAGATCGACGCGCCGTGCGAGCTGATCGACTTCTGGCGGTTCAACGTCGCGTTCGCTCGACAGATTCTCGCCGATCAGCCGGTCTCGGCCCCGGGAGTGTGGAATCGCGTCGAGTACCGCCCACTCGAGGGGTTCGTCTACGCGATCACCCCGTTCAACTTCACCGCCATTGCCGGCAACCTGCCCACCGCGCCTGCACTGATGGGCAACACCGTACTGTGGAAGCCCTCCCCCACCCAGGCCGTCGCCGCGTATCTGACGCTGCAGCTTCTCGAAGCCGCCGGTCTGCCACCGGGTGTGATCAACCTGGTCCTCGGCGACGGACCGATGGTGTCCGAGGTGGCTCTGGCCGATCCACGATTGGCGGGCATCCACTTCACCGGGTCCACCGCAACCTTCCAGACGCTGTGGCGCGAGGTGGGCAACAACATCTCGAACTACCACTCGTACCCCCGGCTGGTCGGCGAGACCGGCGGCAAGGACTTCATCGTCGCGCACAGCTCCGCCGATCCGGATGTGTTGACCACGGCCATGATTCGCGGTGCCTTCGATTTCCAGGGTCAGAAGTGCTCGGCCGCGTCGCGGGCCTTCGTTCCGAAATCGCTGTGGGCTTCGATGGGTGAGACGTTCATCGAGCAGGTGTCGGCGCTGAAGTACGGCGACGTGACCGATCTGTCGAACTACGGCGGAGCCGTCATCGACCGAAAGGCGTTCGACCGCAATGCGGCTGCACTCGATCGAGCCAAATCCGTGCCCAGCCTGACCATTGCCGCTGGCGGAACGTGTGACGATTCCGAGGGTTACTTCGTCTCCCCCACCGTTCTCCTCGGCGACGACCCCACCGACGAGGCGTTCACCACCGAGTACTTCGGCCCCATCCTGGCCGTGCACGTCTACGACGACAGCAAGCCCGGTGCCTACGCCGAGACACTGCGCACCGTGGACACCGGATCGAAGTACGCATTGACCGGTGCCGTCATCGCCACCGACCGCACTGCCGTCGAACAGGCCCATGCGGCACTGCGATTCGCAGCCGGCAACTTCTACGTCAACGACAAGCCGACCGGCGCAGTGGTGGGTCAGCAACCGTTCGGCGGAGCCCGCGCGTCGGGAACCAACGACAAGGCCGGCTCACCGCAGAACCTGCTGCGCTGGACCTCGGCCCGCACCGTGAAGGAAACGTTCGTCCCGCCGACCACCCACGGCTACCCACATCAGGAAGGCGAGGGCACGCGATGACCACCCTGCTGAACAATCCCCTCCGGCCGGCGCTGTTGGCGGCCGCACGATCGCCCAAACTGCAGGCGACCGTGACGCGAATGCGCGCCACTCGCGCTCTCGTCGACCGCTTCGTAGCGGGCGAATCGGAGCCCGCGGCCGTCACCGCTGTCGACGCCCTGCTGGCCTCGGGTCGGTTCGTGTCCGTGGACTATCTCGGCGAGGACACCACCGACCGAGCTCAGGCGAGCGCCACAGTCGCGTCGTATCTGTCTCTGATAGAACGCTTTTCGTCCCGGCGTGGCACCACCAACGCACTGGAGGTCTCGCTCAAACTCTCGGCCCTCGGCCAAGGAATCGATCGAGATCTTGCACTCGAGAACGCGCGGAGGATCTGCGCGGCAGCCGAAGCGGCAGGCGTGTGGGTGACGGTCGATGCCGAAGACCATACGACCACCGATTCGACACTGTCGATCGTGCGTGAGCTCCGCGTGGACTTTCCCGATCTGGGCACGGTGCTGCAGGCGTACCTGAGGAGAACCGAAGCGGACTGCGTGGAGTTGTCGGGACCGAGATCTCGGATCCGACTGTGCAAGGGGGCGTACAACGAACCGTCCTCGGTGGCGTTTCAGGGAACACGGGAGGTGTCCGACTCGTACCTCCGGTGCCTGAAGATCCTGATGGACGGTCGCGGCTACCCGATGGTGGCCTCGCACGATCCGGAGATGATCGAGGCCGCCGAGACATTCGCGTCGGCCGCCGGCAGGTCGTCCGAGGACTTCGAGTTCCAGATGCTCTACGGCATCCGAGATCAGGAACAGCGGCGGCTTGTCGTCGCCAATCGGCACGTTCGCGTGTACGTGCCGTACGGAGAGCAGTGGTACGGCTACTTCATGCGGAGGCTGGCCGAGCGGCCCGCCAACCTGATGTTCTTCGCGCGATCCCTGGTCTCGCGCAGCTGACCCGGTCATCGCTGGCCTGATGGAAAGGCATCGATCTGCCCTGTCGTAACATTTGTCGTCCCTCGGTGAAGCCTTCGCCGCTAGCTCATCCATGCACGTCTCGGGTCGAAGCGTGTGCAAAGGATCGGTGATGACATGGCAGGCAGATCGGGCACCGATCCGATAGCGCCAGGTGAGGTGACAGCCGTTCTGCTGGTCGGGCTGTGCCACCGCCTCGTGGCCGTACTACCGACCGTCGCGGCAGCGAATGCGGTTCTCGTTGACGCGTCGGGCACTACTCGGGCGGTCGCCGGCTCGTCCGCGGCCACGAAGGCATGTCTGTCGCTACCGATGAACGCCGGTCCCTGGCGGGGCTCGGTGAGCGTGCACAGCACAAACGGGATCGGCTTCTCGAACGAGGACGAGGGGTTGATCAGAACGTTGACAGCCGCGGTTCAAGACGTGGTCCGGATGCATCGTGACGCGGCGTACTTCGAGACCGAACTCGACGGGCTGCGCACTGCCATGGCCACCCGCGCATCGATCGAACAGGCCAAAGGCATCGTGATGGCCATCCGCGGCGTGGGTCCCGAAGCGGCCTTCGAAATGCTGTCGGCGCAATCGCAGATGGACAACAATAAACTGGTCGCGGTTGCCCAAGAGATCGTGGCGTCCGTTCACCCGCGCGACGGCCGACAACAACAGCATCGCTAGTCTCGACCTGGCTGGATTAGGTTGCGCCACATCGGGGCATCCCGACGTCATGGCAAACTACAGAGTTATCGACCCGCATGGATCCGTCGTCGACACCAAGGACATCTCCAGTTCCGAGGATGCACACGCCTGGTTCAAGGACAGCCGCGCAGACAACGAGGAGTTGGGCTGGCGACTGGAAGTGGAGCACGACGGCGAGTGGGCGTTCTTCAGCGACTCCGAAGGAACCAAGGACTAGTTCCCTGCGCTCCAGCATGTCGGGGCGACCCTGCGATTCGGCTACGCCGTTACGCAGGGTCGTTCTTCTTTCTGGTCCAGGGCCAGAACGGACAGTGGGCAGCCCCGGTATCGGAGCTGCCCACCTCTTGTCGCGGCGAATATCGCCGGAGTACTTCTAGTTGCTCGAGGGACGAGACGTCGGAACAGTGTTCTCGAGGTCCGCGACCCGGAGCAAACGCGAGACCGCTCGTCCTGCGACGACCGACCATGACGCACCGATCCCGGCCGTGTAACCGCGGACTGCGTCGAAGACTGTGAGACCTGCGATACCGAAGAAATCGACATCGGTCAGGTCGAGGGTGACGTGCCGTTTGCTGGACACGCGACTGCAGACGAAATCGGAGAACATCGGCGCACTGCGCATGTCGATGTCACCGTGGACGGCAACGACGAGTGAACCGTCGGGGCCGTCGTGCGCAGTGAAGATTGCTCCGGTTGCCGCGACGGACACGGATTTCTCCGCGACGGTCACCGGGGTGGTTCGAACTTTGTTGCCTGAAGATTCAACACTCATGGCAGATCCCATCGATCGGTCGAACTGAAGGGGAAACCGATTGACGCAGCGGGAGCAGAATTGTTGCCTGACCCGGACGCCGACTTCGCTGCGTTTCCCCGTGACCGGCTGTTAGCTCAACCTCGACCAACCCTACGGCACTCGCACGCCCAGAGTCCAGCATTGGTTTCAGCGGACCGCCCACCAGCCGTTCGAACGCCGAAACCACGCGCACGCACTACGTACGACCGCTGTCACCCAGGTCGGCGTGGTGTTCGCGCATGGCACCGATGAGTGATTCGAACACTCGATGCGCGGCGGCCAGATCGGCATCGGGAAGGTCCGCCAACGCGGCGCTGGTGCGCATTCCGAGGGGACCGAAGAACCCGCGAGCGACCTCCATGCCGTGCTCGTCGTACCGCAGAATCACTTTGCGCCTGTCGGACGCATCGGATTCACGTCGGATGTGACCCGAGGCGATCATGCGCTCGACGAGGTAAGTCATGGCCGCAGAGGAGAGGCCCAACATCGTGCCGAGTTCGCCTGCAGTGAGGGGTGCCCCCTCGACGTCCGCGACCATCACATGAAGCAGAGCCCGAAAGTCGTTGGGCCGCAAGCTGTGCAGCGCTCCGAATACTTGGCCTATCTGCTCGGAGACCGAAGACAGCGCTCGCAGATCCGCCGATATCGCGGATTCGAGGTGGTTTCGGTCGGTCATGACGGTGGTAACTCCTTCGCTGCGGTCACAGTCAGACTACTGCCCGCAACAGGTTCAGTTGCTTAATATCTAAGTAAATGAGATTGTTTTGAGCGTGGACAGCACACGAGCCGAGAACAATGCCGCCTGGGACCGCATCGCCGCAGCGGTGACGCACCGTCGATCATGGGCGATTGCGCTCGCGATCCTTCTTCTTTCGGCCGCCGTCATGGGGCTGGTCGGAAGCAACGATTCTGCCGGTCAGTCGCCCAATTCACTGCCGACCTCCGCAGAGTCCTACCAGGTGGATCAGCTACTGACCGAGTTTCCGGACTCCGATACCGCCCCCGTGATCTTGGTGCTGAGCCGTACCGACGGTGCAGATCTGACGCCGGCCGACATCGACGCCGCCGCCGCTGCCCAGAACAAGCTGTTGGCCGTCGACCGTTCGGTGCCCGATGAACCGGGACCCCCGCCGATCGTGGCTCCCGACGGCAAAGCCGCCATCGCCCTCGTTCAGGTCGACTCCTCACTGTCGGGCTTCACCCTCAACGAACTGATCACCGACCTGCGAGCTGCCGCGACGAGCGATCTTCCATCGGAATTGCAAGCTCAGGTCACCGGCGGTCCTGCTTTCGGTGCCGACATCGCGAACTCGTTCTCCGGTGCCAACTTCACGCTTCTAGCCGTCACCGCACTCGTGGTCGCCGTTCTCCTGATCGTCACGTACCGGTCACCCATCCTGTGGTTGGTGCCACTGCTGGTCATCGGTTTCGCAGACCGGTTCGCCACCACCGTCGGCACGGCTCTGGCTCAACTCACCGGCCTCTCGTTCGACGGGTCGACGTCGGGAATCACGAGCGTCCTGGTGTTCGGTGCCGGCACCAACTACGCGCTGCTGTTGATCTCCCGCTACCGCGAGGAACTGCGTCGCGAGCCCGACCACCGCCTCGCCCTGCGCCAAGCCGTCCGGCAGGCCGGGCCCGCCATCCTGGCCAGCAACGCAACCGTCGTGCTGGCCCTGCTCACTCTCTTGCTGGCAATACTGCCGAGCACCCGAAGCCTCGGAGCGCTGGCTGCGGCCGGCCTCGTCGTCGCAGCGGTATTCGTGTTGTTCGTGCTGCCGCCGTTGCTGGCCCTGTGCGGCCCGAAGCTGTTCTGGCCGTTCGTCCCCAAGCAATCGGACCGGGACACCACCACCGAAGGCGTGTGGCATTCGATCGCGGCAGGCGTCTCGCGACGTCCGGTGGCAACGGCCTCGGTCACGATCGTCGTGCTGCTGGCGTGCTGCGCAGCGTTGTTCGGCACGCAGATCGGCCTCTCTCAGACCGAGCAGTTCCGGGTCACCGCTGAATCCGTCGAAGGCTTCGACACTCTCTCGCAACACTTTCCGGCCGGCTCGGCCGATCCGACGACCATTCTTGCGCCCACCGCGAGCGTCGACGAGGTCATCGGCATCACCGAGGGCACGGACGGAGTGGTCTCGGTCGATCGTGTCGCCGATTCCGGCACCGGACTGACCCGTCTCTCGGTGGTCACCGATGCGGCGCCCGCATCCGAGGATTCGTTCACCGTGGTCGAAAGCCTGCGCTCGGCACTCGCCGGGGTCGACGACGCTCGAGTGGGTGGCAGTGACGCCAAGGCGCTCGACACCACCGACGCCGCAGCTCGTGATCGTCTCGTGGTGATTCCCGCGATCCTCGCGGTGGTGCTCGCTGTACTTCTGATCCTGCTACGGGCGATCGTCGCGCCGCTGATCCTGGTCGCGACAACCGTATTGAGTGCGGTCGCCGCCATCGGTATCGGCAGCTGGGTGAGCCTGCACATCTTCGGATTCCCCGCGCTCGACGACAACACCCCACTGTTCGCGTTCCTGTTTCTCGTGGCCTTGGGAGTGGACTACACGATCTTCCTGGTCACGCGTACGCGCGAGGAAACGCCGCGGCACGGCACCAGGGCTGCCATCGTGCGGGCGGTGTCGGCCACCGGTGGTGTCATCACCAGCGCCGGAATCGTTCTGGCAGCCGTGTTCTGCGTACTGGGCGTCTTACCGCTCATCACGCTCACCCAACTGGGCATCATCGTCGGTCTCGGCATCCTGCTCGATACCTTCGTGGTGCGTACCGTCGTCATTCCAGCCCTGTTCACCCTCATCGGCCCGAGAATCTGGTGGCCGAACAGAATCGATTCCAGCGAGACCGCAACCACAACCGCAACACAAGGAGTGAATTGATGAAGATCCGTACCGCACTGAGCCGCACCGCAATTGCCGGAGTGTTCGCCGCAGGCGCAGTGCTCGCCGCTGCGCCGGCGCAGGCGCAACCGGTCGGCCCTCTGGGATCGGTCGGCCTCGAACCGCTCGCCCCGATTCCGTCGTTGGACGTGGACCGTTACCTCGGTACCTGGAATCAGGTTGCGGCGGTTCCGCAGCCGTTCAATCTGATCTGCGCACGTGACACCCAGGCCAACTACCAGAAGATCGACGACTCGAACATTCGCGTCGAGAACACGTGCACCACGTGGACCGGCGGCGAGAATCGCATCGTCGGCAACGCTCGGGTGAACGACACGGTCACCAAAGCCCAACTGCACGTGAGCTTCCCGGGAGTTCCCACGCAGGAAAGCCAGGAAGGGCCGACCAACTACATCGTGGCCTACATCGCCGACGACTACTCGTGGGCGTTCGTTGGCAGCCCCACCCGCACGTCCGGATTCGTACTGAAGCGCACGCCCGACGTCACCGTCGAACAGTTCCGCGAGATCCGCGGCGTCGTCGAATCGCTCGGTTACGACTCGAACTTCATCACCACGACGCCCACCCCGGGCGGCGCGACGACGATTCAGCAGCTCTCGACGGTGTAAGTGCGGCGGAGCCGCAACACCCCTCGTGCGCGTTTTGCGTACCAAGAGCTACGCAAAACGCGCACGACCTGCGGCGGTGCCGCACTCAGCTAGCGGACAGGATCGAGATGGCGAAGATCAAGCTGTCTCCCGGTTCGATTCCTGCCTGCGGCTGGCCGCTCGGGTAACCGTCGGCCGACGTCACTGCAACGGCGACGGTCGAGCCGACGGTCTGCCCGGCGATGGCCTTCTGGAAGCCCGCCACGACTCCGTCGAGCGGGAAATCGACCGGTTCGCCGCGCTCGTAGCTGCTGTCGAACGTGGATCCGTCACGTCCGTTGACGCCCAGGTAGCAGACGGATACCTCGGCGTCGTCCGCAACGACAGGACCGTCTCCGACAGTCAGCGTCTTCACCTGCGACTCGGCGACGCTGAACGGAGCCTCCACCGTGACCGACGGTGCCGCAGCGTTGGTGGATCCGACGACCGCAATGCTGCCGGTGTCCCCGGCCAGCGTCCACTCGGGGGTTGCCGCCGAGTCGGGGGCTGCCGTGGGGCAGGTTCCGCTCGACGCAGCGTCGGCCGAGACGGACGCAGAGGATGACGTCGTCGTCGCCGGGGACGTGCTGTCCGTATCCGAACTGCACGCACCCGTCAGAAGAACGAGCGATGCCGAGGCGGCCAGGAACAGGGTGCGGGTCTTCGTCTGATTCACCGCGCCCACGGTACAAGCAGCCTGCCCGCCCTCGTCACACCGCGGCGCGAAGCACCTCGGCGACCGGTGTGGATGCTCGACCGATCAGACCCTGTAGGTCACCGGAGTCGGTGTCGAGCTCGCCCCGAGAGATGCCGGCGTCGGCGCTGGCGAGCATGGTCGCAACCGAATCGGGAAGGCCTGCACCCTCGAGAATTGTGGCGTACTCGGACTCCGCCACATCCTTGTAGACAACTGGCTTCCCGGAAATATCACCGATGACGGCGGCCAGATCGGTGTAGGTCAGCCGCTCGTCGCCGCCGAGCTCGTAGATCTTGCCGCCCTGATCGTCGTGGGTCAGCACGGCGGCAGCTGCTTCTGCATAGTCCGCGCGCGATGCGGCCGCGATCTTGCCGTTCCCCGCCGCGCCGAGCAGAACCCCGCCCTCGATGGTCTGACCGAGCGAACCCAGGTAGTTCTCCCAGTACCAGCCGTTGCGCAGAAACACGGCGGGGATCGACGAGGCCGTCAGCCGCTCCTCGGTGGCCTTGTGCTCGGGTGCCAGGCTGATGCCGGAGGTGTCTGCTGCGAGCAGGCTGGTGTACGCGATCAGGCCCACTCCGGCTGCCTCGGCAGCGTCGATCACGTTGTTGTGCTGCGCGATTCGCTTACCCACTTCCGTTGCCGAGACCAGCAGCAGCTTGTCGACGCCCGCGAATGCAGATGTCAGAGCGGCAGTGTCGCTGTAGTCGGCAACCCGAACCACAACCCCTTGTTCAGCCAATGCCGAGGCCTTGTCCGCGTTGCGTACGACGGCGACGATGTCTGCGGGTGCCACGCCGCGTTCGATGAGTGCGGCGATGACGAGGCCGCCGAGATTGCCCGTTGCTCCGGTGATAGCTGTGGTCATGAGATGCGCTCCCGAGGTTGAAGTATCAAGTTCCATTCTCATGATGCACTTACTTTTCGTGCAGTGCAACCGAGACAGTCATTACTGATGATTCAGCATGCGCTAGCATTGGCATATGCCCGATGCCGCTGACTCCCTCGAAGCGTCCGTCTTCGCGCGGGACTGCGCGTCGCGACAGACTCTGCAAAATGCCACGAGCAGGTGGGGAGTCCTGGCCCTGGCCGCACTCACCGAAGGCGACTATCGCTTCAACGCACTGCGCAGACGTGTCGACGGCGTCAGTGAACGCATGCTCGCGCAGACGCTGCAGACTCTCGAGCGTGACGGTCTTCTGGTCCGCACCGTTCTCGAAACGATCCCGCCGAAGGTCGAATACAGCCTGACCCCACTCGGACGTGAGGTCGGATCTCGATTGACCGACCTCATCGAATTGATCGAGGGATCGATGCCGACGGTTCTCGAGTCGCGCGCCGAGCACGACGCTCGCTGACGTCGCACATCAGGTCCACGCAAGTCACGAGACGTTGGGCACCTGCCACCCCCGGGATGAATCAATGTGGCTTTCTTGCACTCTGACCGACTGAAAGGCGCATTGATCCCAACGGGGGTGGGTGGTGCGTTATCGCGTCGTTATTCTACCGAGACGTTTTCGAGATGTAGACGAACCCACACCGCGCCCCGGCAGGTCGAGACTCGGAGTCAGGGAGTCGGGTCCCCAGCTACACCGGCCCAGCGACCATCACGCTCGGCGCACCGGTGCCGATGCATCGATCTCGGGAGGCATTCACCATGTTCCACACCAAGAGAATTCTCGGCGGAGCGGCAGCATTCGGATTCGCCTGTACCTTCGCGGCACTCGTACCCGGCACAGCATCGGCAGCACCGGTCGCCTGCACCACTGCGCCCGGAGGGGCCGATATCGCCGCACTGGTCGGAGGCTCGCAGTGCGACAGCTCTGCGGACATCGCAAGCGCAGCCGCAGGACTCGGCCTCGAGGGCTGGGGCTCGGCGGAGGCCATGAACAATGCAGCGGCACTGGCGCTCGGACTCAACGGCGGAACCGCCGTCAGCAACGCCAGTTTCGGCGGCGCGCCCGCGGCAATCGCCTTCGGTCCCGGTGCCATTGCGCAGAACACCGCCGCCGGCCTCGGGCTCTCCATCGCAGTGGCCGCTCCGGGCTCGACCATCACGCTCACCCCGGAAGGCGCAGTGTGCAACGGCGCCGGAATCGCGGGCAGTTTCACCACCCTGCAGGGCTGCATCGGCTGACACGTCCCGAGCGACGCACGCGAGTGAGCGTTATGGATGCCACCGAAGGCCGGGTCATCTACAGTTTCAATGACCTACAAGTCTCGGTATGCGAGTCGGCAACGACCCGCTGAACAAGGAGTTCGACGGCAATGATGTCCTACCTGCTCTACGACGTGCTGCTCCCCCAGCTCGGCCACGACGTCGCGTCGTACTGGGCACACCTGTTGGTCGTCGCCCCGATCTGAGTATCAGGGCTCGATACGACAGAGATATCCCCGATCGGCCGTCCAGGCCGATCGGGGATATCTCGTTCGAATGCCGGAATCGAATCAGACAGGTTCGGGCAGCAACCGCGTCAGCACATCCGACAGTGTCACCACGCCGATTGTCCGCGCGGTGTCACCCACCCCCACCGATGCATCCACTACCAGCGCCAGATGGTGCCGGGTCTCACGCATCGATGCGAGCGCCACATACACCGGAGTGGTGGACTCCAGCGTGTAGGCCGGACGCGTGATCTCGGCCAGGTTCTCGGGATTGGTCAACGTATCCCGAACGTGGACAACACCTTTCACAACATCCCCGTCGCTGACAAGGATGCGCAGGTGTCCACTGATCCGCGATGCCTCCCGCACGTCGTCGATCGAGGCCGACGACGACACCGAGGTCGGCGTGCCGCTACCGGCAACCAGGTCACCGACCGTGAGATCCTGCAGTTCCAACGCTCCCGAAATCTGAGCCTGGTAGCTGGCGTCGAGTGCACCGACGTTGACGGAGTGCTCCACCAGTTGACGAAGATCGTCCGCGTTCTGACCGGTGCCCACTGTGTCGGCCGGCTCGACGCCCACCTTGCGCAGGCACCAGTTCGCCATGTTGTTCAACGCCGTCAGCACCGGACGCGTGACGAACATGAACGCGCGCATCGGAATTGCGAGCATCGTGGCCGACTTCTCCGGATGTGCGATGGCCCAGGACTTCGGAGCCATTTCGCCGACGACCAAGTGCAGGAACGTGACGATGATCAGGGCCAAGACGAATCCGAGGACGTCGGCAAACCAGTACGGCAGGCCGATTTGCTCGAACAGCGGTGTGAGCCAGTAGTGCACGGCCGGCTTGGTGGTCGCGCCGAGTGCAAGCGTGCAGACGGTGATGCCGAGCTGCGAACCGGCGAGTAGCACCGTCAGCTCCGAGGAGCTGCGCAGAGCGGCCCGAGCGGATCGCGAGTTCGGTGCAGCATCTTCGAGGCGATGCCGCTTGGCTGCGAGCAGAGCGAACTCGACTGCGACGAAGAACGCACTTGCCGCGATGAGCCCGATGGTGACGGCCAGAAAGACCCAGAGGTTGCTCATCGGTGTGCTCCTGCAATGTCGGACTCGGCCGCATTCTCGTCGAGCTCGGTTGCCCGCTCGTCGATGGTCAGGGTGAGCAGTGACGGCACGTGACTGTCGATCTCCTGCACCTCGATCGTGACGAATCGAATGGGCGTCTCGTCGTCATTGGCCAGATCTGCGTTGTCCGGCGGCAGATCCACTTCGATGCGGGTACCGACGTCGGGCAGCGAACCGTGGTGCGCGATTGCGAATCCGGCGATGGTCTCGTAGTCACCGTCGGGCAGATCCACCCCGATCGCACGCTCGACCTCGTCGACGTGCACCTCGCCCGCCATCGTCCAGCTGCCGTCGTCGGCGCTGACCGGGCTCGGGTCGAGTACACCGTCGTCGTGCTCGTCGGTGATTTCACCGACGAGCTCCTCCGCGAGATCCTCGATGGTGATCACGCCGGTGAGGCCGCCGTATTCGTCTATGACACAGGCCAATTGGTTCCGTGTTGCCCGCAGCTCGCGCATCGCGTCGGGCAGACTCTGCATTTCGGGCAGAATCAGTGCGTCGCGGGTGAGTCCGGAGATCGGCGTCGAGTCGGGCTGCGGGGAAGCAAGCACGTCGTGCAGGTGGACCACGCCGACGATTCCGTCGTCCTCGTCGAGCACTGGATAACGCGAATGCTCCTGGCCCATCAGCGCTTTCACCTCACCGAGCGTGTCGGTGTCGCGCACCGTGGCGGCTCGTGAACGCGGGATCATGGCGTGCTCGACGTTGCGCGTAGGAAAGTCGAGAATGCGATCGAGCAGGGTCGACAGCTCGTCGGGCAGGTCGCCCGTCTCGCGGGAGTCAGAGACGATGTGCTCGAGGTCGCGGGGACTGGCCGAATGTTCCACATCGTGCACGGGCTCGATCTTCAGCGCTTTGAGCAGGAGGTTCGACGACTGATCGAAGATCGTGATCAGCCAGCCGAAGAGCTTGAGATAGATGGTCGTCGACAGCGAGAGCCATCGCGCCACCGGCTCCGGACGAGCGATCGCGAAGTTCTTCGGAAACAGTTCACCGAAGAGCATCTGTACGAACGTTGCGAACGTGATCGCCAGAACGGCACCGAGTCCGACACCGACGGCCGTCGGCACTCCGATACCGCCGAGGATTGCGCCGAACGATTGCCCGATCAGCGGTTCGGCAACGTAGCCGACCAGCAATCCAGTGACCGTGATGCCCAGCTGCGCGCCGGAAAGCATGAACGACGTGCGTTTGGTGACGGTCAACGTGCGAGCTGCAACGGCATCGCCGGCCTCGGCGCGTGCTTTGAGCCGAGACCGGTCGACGGTCATGTACGCGAATTCCTGGGCCACGAAGTAACCGGTCGCGACGGTGATGAGAAAAACGACGAGCAGGCCGAGCAGAAGAGTGAGCAGAACGCTCATTCGCCGGACACCGCCTCGCACGTGGTAGCTGTGGTGCGGGGAGCCGTGTCCGGCCCGGGTTTATCGCTGTCCATGATTCCTCAGGGTCGAATGGTGGGAGATTTGTCCGATCCTACCGGACCGAGAACTGTCAGGGCGCCTTCACGACGAGGACGGGAACCGGGCAGTCCAGCAACACTCGCTGGACGGTGCTGCCCATCAGAAACTTGCCGACGGCCGATCGACGCTTCGAGCCGATGACGACCATGCCAGCACCGACGTCGGCGACAAGATCCACCAGGGCACCCGCCGGGTCACCACCGTCCGGCTCGACCCGTACGGTCGTCGCCTTTCCCGGAAGAGCTCGCTCCACCTCGGCCTGCGCCGCGCTGCGGTCCTCCGCCGACACGGAATCGCGGTCCACCACGGACAATACGATCAGCTCGGCCTGACGCAGCTCGGCCTCCGCGGCACCGCGTCGCAGCGCTTCCTGCCCCTCGGGGGTGTTGCTCATCGCTACTGCCACTGCGCTGCCTACAGACACGGTCGTTCCCCTTGCTCGAATCCATCGAAGATCGCCCTCGACGTTGTGAACTGGACTAATCGGACAAACTGTATCTAACCTGACGCTGTGACACACCACACGAAAGGTCTCTGATGGCGATATCGCCCACATTGCTACGAACGGCCGGAGCCCTGGTGGTGGTGGGAGCGGTGACCGTCGCGGGAATCGATGCCGCCAACAGCGCCAGCGGCTCCGACGCCCGCGCCAAGCTCACGTTGATTGCACCGGCCGCCGCGGGCGGTGGCTGGGACCTCGTCGCCCGTGAATCGCAGCAAGCACTGCGCAGCGACGGCATCGTCAACAATGCCCAAGTCGTCAACGTTCCAGGGGCAGGCGGCACCATCGGGTTGAGCCAACTCGAGAACCTCAGCGGTCAGCCCACCACCGTCATGATCACCGGCACCGTGATGCTGGGCGGCATCGCGATCAACAACTCCGAGACCACCCTCGCCGACACCGTTCCGATCGCCAAACTCGCCGAGGACTTCGAGGTGTTCGTCGTACCGAAAGACTCGCCGCTCCAGAATCTCGAGGACATGATCGAGGCCTGGCGGGCGAACCCCGGCGGCCTGCCGATCGGCGGCGGTTCGCTCGGCGGCATCGACCACATCGTGGCGGGCCAATTGGCGCAGGAAGCCGACATCGATCCGGCCGCAATCAATTACATCGCCTACTCCGGTGGCGGCGAGGTCCTGACGTCGCTGCTGTCGAACACCGTCGGCGTCGCGGTCAGTGGGTTCAACGACTTCCGGGACCAGATCGAGGCCGGCAACGTGCGTGCACTCGCCGTGGCCGCGCCCGAGCCGCTCGAGGGCTTCGACGTGGACACGTTCATCGAACAGGGTTACAACGTCGACCTCGTGAACTGGCGAGGAATCGTTGCGGCACCGGGCATCTCCGACGAGGATCGCCAGACTCTGATCGACATCGTCTCCGAGATGGTCGAGACCGAGCAGTGGGCGACGGCGGTCGAACGCAACCGTTGGAAGGAATCGGTTCTGACCGGAGACGAATTCGGCGAATTCCTCGAGGTCGAGCAGACACGCATCACCGGACTTCTCGAGGAGCTGGGGCTGGTATGACAACAACGACTACCGACACGGACACATCCCGATCGTTCTGGACGGGACGCAGTGGACTGATCGTTCCGGCGCTACTCGTCGCACTGGGAGTATTTCTGGTCTACGGAACTCTCACCATGGAAGTTCCGCCGACCGCCACTTCCCCTGGCCCGCAGGTATTTCCGGCCATCGTGGCCGGCGGATGCTTCGTCGTCGCCATACTGGTCACCATTCAACTGCTGGTCAAACCCGACGAGATCGATCGTGGCGTCGACGACGACGGACAGCCGCACACCGGTTCCGTCAGCAATTGGCGCACGCTGTCCATCACCGTCGGATCGGTGGCTGTGTTCATCGCCCTCCTCGACCCGCTGGGCTGGGTTCTCGCGGGCGCACTGCTGTTCTGGGGTGTGTCGGTCGGATTGGGCGGTCGCCGTTACGTGTTCGACGCGGCAGTCGCACTGCTGGTCTCGAGCACGATTCAGATCGCATTCTCCGCGGGCCTCGGCCTGACCTTGCCCGGCGGCGTCCTCGCCCAGATCTTCTGACGGAGCTGAATTTTCGATGGATTCATTGAGTAATCTTCTCGACGGGTTCGGCACCGCGCTGACACCGATGAACCTGGTGTGGGTGTTCGTCGGCGCGCTGCTCGGCACCGCCGTG
This sequence comes from Rhodococcus sp. Leaf278, assembly GCF_001426085.1. GTDB lineage: Bacteria > Actinomycetota > Actinomycetes > Mycobacteriales > Mycobacteriaceae > Rhodococcoides. Next base: position 39,119 of record NZ_LMRR01000005.1, on the reverse strand, counting down.
GGTGTCCTGCCCGGTCTGGGTTCGGCCATGGCGGTGGCCCTGCTGCTGCCGGTCACCTTCACCCTCGACCCCACTGCCGCGTTGATCATGTTCGCCGGAGTGTATTTCGGCGGCCTGTTCGGCGATTCGATCTCCGGCATCCTGATGAACACACCCGGCAACAGCACGGCCATCGCTGGCACGTTCGAGGGTCACCGGATGGCCAAGAACGGCAGAGCGCCACAGGCTTTGGCAACGTCCGCCATCGGTGCCTTCATCGGCGGCATCGTTGCGACCACCCTGGTGGTGTTCTTCGCCCCGACGCTTGCGTCGTTGGCGACCAACTTCGGCCCGGCCGAATACCTCGCACTGGCAGTCTTCGCCTTCATCGCCACCTCGGCGGTGGTCTCCGACTCGGCACTCAAGGGCCTGACCGCATTGCTCATCGGCCTCACCCTCGCCGTCATCGGAATCGACGGCCCCTCGGGCGCTTCACGTTTCACCTTCGAGGTCCCGGCCCTGTTCGACGGCATCCACATAGTCGTGATCACCGTCGCGATGCTCGCGCTCGGTGAGGTCATCCACATCGCGTCGAAGATCGGCCGGCCCGAGGACCGCACCCTGATCAAGTCGCAGGGCCGCCCCTGGTTGAGCAAGGCCGAATTCCGCGATGCCTTGCCGGCGTGGATGCGCGGCACGGCATTCGGTGTGCCGTTCGGCGTGATCCCCGCGGGCGGTGCCGAAGTGCCGAGTTTCCTGGCGTACGGCACCGAGCGCAGGCTCGATCGCAAGCGTGAGAAGCCCATGTTCGGCAAGGGCGCGATTCGAGGCGTCGCCGGACCGGAAGCCGCCGGTAACTCCACGGCGGGTACGGCAATGGGAGCGCTACTGGCTCTGGGTCTACCCACGTCGGCCACCGCAGCAATCATGTTGGCGGCCTTCCAGCAGTACGGCATGCAGCCCGGACCACTGTTGTTCGAGCGCAGCGGCGACATCGTCTGGGCACTGCTGGCCAGCCTGTTCGTGGCGATGATCGTGTTGCTGATTCTCAACCTGCCGTTCGCACCGTTGTGGGCACAGCTGCTCAAGATCCCGAAGAACTACCTCTACGCCGGAATCTCGGTGTTCGCCGCCCTCGGCGTGTACGCATCGAGTGCGTCGATCGTGGACCTGATCTTCATGCTCGGGCTCGGCATCGTCGGATTCATGATGCGGCGCTACGAGATTCCGCTCGCCCCGGTGCTGATCGCGGTGATCCTCGGCCCACTCGCCGAGGAATCACTTCGACGCGCACTGGCCGTCAGCGAGGGCGACCCGTCGATCCTCGTCAGTAGCGGCATCACCATCGTGCTGTACGCACTGATGATCATCGCCGTGGTGTTCTCGATCGTCAGCAAGATCCGCGCCCGCAAGACCGCGGACTTCTAGCAGCGCCCGAACGGTTCGCCCACAGATTATCCACATGCCCACCTGTGACGGTGGGCATGTGGATATCTGATGGGCAAACGTCCAGCGCGTTCGTCAGTGCTGCAGCGCCGGGTAGTCCGTGTAGCCCTTGGCACCGTCGGTGTAGAAGGTGCTCGGATCGGGCTCGTTCAACGGCAGATCCTCGCGCCAGCGGTAGGCGAGGTCGGGGTTGGCGATTGCCGGACGTCCGACGACGATGGCCTCGCCGATTCCGTCGTCCAGGAGCGAAAGCGCCTCGTCGCGGGTGGTGATCTCACCGAAACCGCTATTGACCAATACGGCACCGCCGAACGCTGCGCGCAGATCCTGCACCAGCTCACCGGCCGGATCCTTGTGCAGCACACTGAGGTACGCCAGACCCAACGGTGCGATTCGGTCTACCAATGCGCGGTAGGTGGCACGCACGTCGTCGGCGTCCGTCTCGAGGGCATCCTGAATGTTGTGCTCAGGTGAGATGCGAATTCCCACCTTGCCTGCTCCCAGAGCGGCAACCACTGCCTCGACCACCTCGGCCACGAAGCGCGCACGGTTCTCGGGCGAGCCGCCGAACTTGTCGTCCCGCTGGTTCGATGCCGGCGAGAGGAATTCGTGCAGCAGGTACCCGTTGGCACCGTGAATCTCGACGCCGTCCATGCCGGCGGCAATCGCATTCTTCGACGCCTGCACGAAGTCGGCGATCACCGAGGGCAGCTCGTCCTCGCGTAGGGCGCGCGGGGTGGGGTACGCCTTCTTGCCCTCGTACGTGTGAGTCTCGCCCTCGATGGCGATGGCGCTGGGTCCGACAACCTCGTGGCCACCCGTGGTCGCCTCATGGGTGACGCGGCCCGCATGCATCACCTGCGCGACGATACGTCCGCCATCGGCGTGCACCGCGTCGGCAACGTTACGCCAACCCTCGATCTGCTCGTCCGTCACCAGACCGGGCTGGCCCGGGAAGCCCTGACCCGCGTGGCTCGGGTAGGTGCCTTCACTGACGATCAGACCCAGGGATGCGCGCTGCTTGTAGTGCTCGACCACCAGCGGACCAGGCACCCCGTCCTTGCCGGAACGCACCCGCGTCAGCGGAGCCATCACCAACCGGTTGTCGAGCTTCAAGTCACCGAGGGCCAACGGGGTAAACAGCTTCATGGATCTCTCTCCTTACGAGTGCGTGCACAATCTTTGCCACTGACCACTCGAACGATCGAGATCCATGAAGCTATTCCGATCCGAGACATTGCTCACGCAATTACAGGATGTACAGCATTTCCTGGTACGTCGGCAGCGGCCAAAGATCGTCGGCCACCATCGCCTCCAGTGTGTCCGACGCAGCACGGACGGCAGCCATGGCGGGTAGCAGGGCGTCCTTGGCGTGCTCGGCCTCGGCCAACGCGTCGCCACCCGGGTCGGCTTCCAGTGCGCTCTTCAATGTCGCCAACGCTGCGCGCAGCTCCGACAGTGGAGCCGAAACCGCCTGCAGCGCCGTCATGTCCACGTCGTCGACGCCTGCACCCTTGAGCGCACTGACATTCTGCGCCAGTTCCGTCTGATAGCGCACCGCCGCGGGCAGGATGGACGTCTGACCCATTTCCAGCGTCAACCGCGCTTCGACGAACACCGTCAGCGCATACTGTTCGAGCCCGATCTCGTAGCGCGAGTGCATCTCTCGGTGGTTGAACACCTTGTACTTCTCGAACAGTTCCATAGCCGACTCGGAGATCAACTCCGGCAACGCATCGAGGGTGGTACGCAGATTCGGCAGTCCCCGTGCTTCGGCCTCGACCTGCCAGTTGTCCGAGTAACCGTCACCGTTGAACACCACCGCACCGTGTTCGGTGATGATCTCCGTCAGCAGGTTCTGCACGGCGGTGTCGAAATCGGTGCCGTCGGCGACAGCGGCCTCGAGGTTGGTCGCCATGTAGTCGAGGGCCTCCGCCATGATCGTGTTGATCGTGACCATCGGGCCGTTGACGGTCTGCATCGAGCCGGGAGCGCGGAACTCGAACCTGTTGCCGGTGAACGCGAACGGGCTGGTCCGGTTGCGGTCGCCGGGATCGGTCGGCAGGACGGGCAGGGTATCGGCACCGATCATCATGGTGCCCTTGCCCTTCGAGGACGTCGCTGCGCCCTTGGCGATCTGATCGAACACGTCGGCCAACTGATCACCGAGGAAGATCGAGATGATCGCGGGCGGAGCCTCGTTGGCCCCGAGACGGTGATCGTTGGTCGCCGACGCCACCGAGGCGCGCAGCAGACCACCGTACTTGTGTACCGCGCGGATGACGGCGGCGCAGAAGACCAGGAACTGCGCGTTGTCGTGTGGGTTGTCGCCGGGTACCAGCAGCGATCCGAGCTCGGAGTTGCCGAGCGAGAAGTTGACGTGCTTGCCCGAGCCGTTGACGCCTTCGAACGGCTTCTCGTGGAACAGACACTCCATACCGTGCTTCTTGGCGATCGTCTTGAACGTCGTCATCAACAGCTGCTGGTGATCGGCTGCGATGTTGCCGCGCTCGAACATCGGCGCGATCTCGAACTGTCCGGGAGCGACTTCGTTGTGCCGAGTCTTGGCCGGGATTCCGAGCTTGAACAGCTCCCGCTCGGTGTCCATCATGAAGCCGAGCACGCGCTCGGGGATGGCTCCGAAGTAGTGGTCGTCGAATTCCTGGCCCTTGGGCGGCTTCGAGCCGAACAGGGTGCGGCCCGCGTTGAGCAGGTCCGGACGGGCCAGGAAGAAGTGCCGGTCGACGAGGAAATACTCCTGCTCAGGACCACAGAACGAGACGATGTTCTCGATGTTCTCGTGTCCGAACAGCTTCAGGATGCGCTCGGCGTGTCCGCCCATCGCCTGCTGCGAACGCAGCAGGGGTGTCTTGTGGTCGAGGGCCTCACCTGTCATCGAGACGAACACCGTCGGGATGCACAGGGTATTGCCGTTCGGGTTCTCGAGGACGTACGCCGGGCTGGTGACGTCCCAGCCGGTGTACCCACGAGCCTCGAACGTGTTGCGCAGACCGCCGTTGGGGAAGCTCGACGCGTCGGGCTCACCCTGGATCAACGTCTTGCCGGCGAATTCGGCGAGGGCACTGCCGTCACCGACGGGATCGAAGAAGCTGTCGTGCTTTTCGGCCGTCAAGCCTGTGAGCGGGTAGAAGACGTGCGCGTAGTGCGTCGCCCCCTTCTCCAAAGCCCAGTCCTTCATCGCCGACGCCACTGCGTCGGCGACCATGGGATCGAGCTTCTTGCCCTTGTCGATCGTCGCCATCACGGACTTGAAGACCGATTTGGGCAGACGCTTCTGCATCACGACCTTGCTGAAGACGTTCTCGCCGAAGATCTCGCCCGGCTTCTCGTCTCCGACGAAGCTGACCGCAGGCGGCACATACGCCTCGACGTCTTTGATCGCCTGCAGGCGTACGGTATTTCCACTCATGGCTACCCCTTGACAAGGTGCTGCTCCGCACCTGGATTGTGCGGAGTCCGACCCGGCGACTGTACGAATGCGACGTGGCGGTCGTGTTTCGTCGTTGTGTCCACTGCAAGGCAAAAACGGCGATCGGAGTTTCTTTCCACGCGGACGGGGGTAACTCCGCAGCCGGAACGAACAACTGAGAGGCGTGCTCCATGACCGACGAGTTGACCGTCCGGCGCGTGATCGACGCTCCCCCAGCCTCCGTGTTCACCGCGCTCGCCAACCCCGAGGTCCAGGCCGCGGTCGACGGCTCGGAAATGCTGTGGGGCGCGATCGACCCGACTCCGCTGAGCGCAGTGGGCGACACCTTCGCGATGGACATGTATCAACCCGAGCTGGGTGAATACGTCATGGAGAACACCGTGTTCGTGTTCGAGCAGGACCGTCGCATCGGTTGGATTCCCAATCGCCGAGGCATGGAACCTCGTGGCACCCGGTGGTCCTGGGAACTCGAAGAGATTGCCGACGACCGGACCGCACTGACTCAGGTGTACGACTGGTCGCGCGTGACCGACCCCGAGTTCCGGAAAATGGCCGGGTTTCCACGGGTGACCGAGGACCAGATCGTCGGCACCATGCGCCGGCTCGCAGAACACCTCGGCGTCCCACTCGAAGACTGACCCCACCGAACGACAGGAAAGAACTCTCATGGTCGACGTCACCCGCACCTTCACCGCCGCTGTTCCCATCGACAAGGCAGCCGCATTTCTTCGCGACTTTTCCAATGCACCGTCGTGGGATCCCGGAACTCAGAGCTGCACCCAGATTTCGGACGGGCCGGTCGCCGTCGGAACGCAGTGGCACAACGTGTCCAAGCTGTTCGGTATCACCACGGAGTTGACCTACACCTTGGTCACCGACGAGCCGAATCACATCGTGCTCGAGGGCCGGAACAAGACGGCCACCAGCGTCGACGACATCACGCTGACAGCGGAAGGCGGCCGATCGACGCGGATCGACTATCACGCACAGGTCGAGTTCAACGGTGCCGCAAAGGTTGCCGGCCCGTTCCTGAAGGCGGGCTTCGAGGCGAAGGTCGCGCCGGACACGGTGGAGAAGATGACCGAGGCACTCGAGCGGCTGAACTGACGGCTTATCTGCGCGCGACGATCGTGAAGTTGTCGGCCGAACTCGTCACCGCATCGACTGCCACGATCGAGCCGTCGTCGGCAAAGATCTTCTCGATCGTGAACCCAGCGTCCGTCACGAGCGAGCGCACATCGGACACCGTGGTGAAGTGCATGAACGGCGCAAAGTCGTGGGCAGCGAGTGGAGCAACGGCCCATGATCCACGATCGTCGACGCGGGATCTGGCCGACAACCAATTTCGGACGCTGCGAACTACACCGGCAGGATCGAGCAGCTTCCGCCCGACGGCCGTCAGAGCTCGATTCGGCGAAAAACTGAATCGTTTTGTCGGCCTACTCAATTGGAACGGGCTTTCCCCGAACGACGGGCCGTTGCGGTTCAGGGTGGAGAACACCAGCACCCCTGGCTTGGCCAGAAGTCGGAAAAATTCTGCGAGTACTCGGCCACGCTCCTCGTGGGTGACGGTGTCGATTCCGTTGTTGCTGAACACGATCAGGCCGAATTCGCCGTCGGCGAAGGACGTCAGACTGCGGGCGTCGGCCACATGCGCCTGCAGGTCCGGAAAATTGCGACGGAATGCATCGATCATGTTGGGCGCGTAGTCGATCGCTACATACTGGTCGCTCACGAGTCGGAGCAGGGCCGTGGTTCGTCCACTGCCGACGCCGACGTCCAGCACCGGAGTTCCGCGAGCAACCGAGGCCGCGGCGACCAACGCTGCCGCTTCCCCTCGATCGAGAAAGCCATCCGTGGGGCCGGCGTATTCCACGTACTCCGCAGCCACCCGGGCACTGTCGAACACATCCCGATTGTGGTCCAAGGACACGCCGATCACCTCCGCATTCTCGACCGCTGACACACGATTGCCACCCCTGGGATCAGACGGTACCGGCGAACCCTGAGGTGCGCCTGAGGTAGCGACAATCGTGGGAATGCCCGTCGAACTCCCGCACCGCGGCCGCCGAGACAGCCCGCCGCCAGTCCCCCCTTTCGGGGGTATTCCCAGGGTGACCCGAGTCACTACCGTTCGTCGCATTCGGTATCGCACATTCGCCCGATACCCGACAAAACGGAGGAACCATGACCGCTGTCTCACCCGACGACCCGGGTGTGTCTGCACCGACACGACCGCCGGTGCAGACCAGGACCAGTGTTCGACGGGTCGCCGTCGCCAGTGGCATCGGCACGACGATCGAGTTCTACGACTTCTTCATCTACGGCACCGCTGCCGCTTTGGTCTTCCCGACCATCTTCTTCCCAGCCCTCGGCAGCACGGCCGGCACCGTGGCTTCGTTCGCGACATTCGCCGTCGCGTTCATCGCCAGGCCCGTCGGCGCAGTCCTGTTCGGGCACTTCGGCGACCGTATCGGCCGAAAGAAGACGTTGATCTCGACGCTGCTGTTGATGGGAGTGTCCACCTTCGCCATCGGTTTGCTGCCCGGTGCCGAGACCATCGGCGTGGCCGCGCCGATCATCCTGGTGCTGCTCAGATTCGGGCAGGGGTTTGCCGTCGGCGGTGAATGGGCCGGCGCGACGCTGCTCACGGCCGAGTACGCACCTCCCGGTAAACGCGGCTTCTATGCAATGTTCCCCCAGCTGGGACCCTCGGCAGCCTTCATCTTCTCGAGCGCCACGTTCCTCGCAACGGGACTGCTGTTGGGCGATACCAACGAAACGTTCTTGAACTACGGTTGGCGAATCCCGTTCCTGCTCAGCGCCGTTCTGGTTCTCATCGGTCTCTACATGCGGTTGGCGATCGAGGAGACCCCGGTCTTTCGGGCCAACAAGCTCGCCGAGGAGAACGCTCAGGCGAGCTCGGCACCGACCAAGCTGCCGATCTTCGACGCGTGGCGTATCCAGAAGCGCGAAATCATCACTGCTGCGGGCGCATTGGCGTCACTGTTTGCCTTCTTCTACATGGGGACCGCGTACCTGACGAGTTACGGCACCAAAACCCTCGGGTTCGACCGCCCGTTCGTGCTCGTCACCGGGATCGGCGCGGCGGTGATATTCGGAGTCGCAATCGCGCTCTCGGCGACCTACTCCGATCGCGTCGGCCGACGTCGAGTGATCATGGCGGCGTGCATCGTCGCGGTGCCGTGGTCGATCGCACTGTTTCCCTTGCTCGACACGGGCTCACCGGAAGCGTTCGTCATCGGTATGTGCGTGACGCTCGCGATCTTCGGCGTTGCGTACGGACCGACCGGCGCTCTCCTCCCGGAGCTGTTCCAGACTCGATTCCGTTATACCGGAGCAGGTTTGGGCTACAACCTCGCCGGTGTTCTCGGCGGCGCGATTCCGCCCATGCTCGCGGCGCCGCTCACGGCCGCGTTCGGCAGCATCTCGATCGGCGTCATGTTGGCTCTACTGTCGGTGTTGAGCCTGGTCTGCACCAAGAGGCTCATCGAGACCAAGGATGTCGACATGGCGTGAACCCGACACAAACAGAAAACCGCGGCCACCCGGAAGTCGGGTGGCCGCGGTTCTTGTCAGCTGGAACTACGACTCAGCTCAGTCGTCGCCACGGGGCGGCGGCTGGACGTCGACGCCACCGGAGTTGTGCTCCGGGCCAGCCGCAGGGTGGCCGGCGGGAACGCGACCGCGAGTCTTGGCGGCCTCGCTGTCGTTGGTGGCACCCTCGGCGAACTTGCGACGCCAACTCTCCTCGGGACGGTAGGGGCCCGGCTTCGGTCGAACCTTGCCGCCCGGGAACGCCAGCCGTGCGATGGTCCGCTGGACCATGCCCCACTGCTGAAAGAACGGTCCCGTGTTGTAAGGCAATTCGTAGCGCTCGCAGATGTCCTTGATCTTCGGCGCGACGTCCGAGTACCGAGTGCTGGGCATATCCGGGTAGAGGTGGTGTTCCACCTGGTAGCTCAGGTTGCCACTCATCAGGTGGAACAGTGGACCACCATCGATGTTCGCGGCTCCGACCAACTGACGGACGTACCATCCGCCGCGAGTCTCGTTCTCGACCTCTTCCTGGCTGAAAGTGTAGGCCTGGTCCGGGAAGTGACCGCAGAAGATGATGGCGTTCGACCAGACGTTGCGAATGATGTTGGCGGTGAAGTTGGCGGCCACCGTCGAGAGGAACGTGCTCTCGACACCACTGAGGCGTGAATCCAGCAACGCCGCGGTCTTACGGTTCTTGCCGAACCGAGCCGACCCACGCAGCTTGGACGCCAGACGAGATCTCTTGCTTTCCGGCAGACGACCGCCCGACGCCAGCTGTGCCAACGCGAACGCACCGGCACTGATCAGGGGCCAACCGATGTAGTCCTTCACGAACTGCTTGCGTGCCTTGACGCCGATGCCCTTGAGGTCCTCGACGAGATCCTTGACCGGCTTCTCTCCACGACGGATAGCCTCGATGTCGAGATCGTGCAGGGCCACGCCCCACTCGAAGAACGCCATCAACAGCACGTTGTAGAACGGCTGCGCGAGGTAGACGGGACTCCACTTCTGACGTGGGTCGATCCGCATGATCTCGTAACCGAGATCCTTGTCCTTGCCGCGAATGTTCGTGTACGTGTGGTGCACGTAGTTGTGGGAGTGCTTCCACGAGTTGGCGGTGGACGCGGTATCCCAGTCCCACACCGACGAGTGGATTTCCGGATCGTTCATCCAGTCCCACTGGCCGTGCATGACGTTGTGGCCGATCTCCATGTTCTCGAGAATCTTGGCAATTCCGAGGCATGCGGTGCCGGCGAGCCAGGCCGGCTTGCTGGTGGAGCCGAGCAACAGCACGCGGCCGGCAACCAGCAACTGACGCTGTGCAGCAATCACCGAGGTGATGTACTTGCGGTCCTTCTCGCCGAGGCTGGAGTACACCTCGTCGTGGATGGCGTCGAATTCCTTGGCGAGTTCGGCGATGGTCTCGTTACTCAGGTGCGCCAGCGGGTTCACCGGCTCATCGGTGTGGGTGACTCGCCTGGTGGTTTCGTCGATAGACATACATTCCCCTGTTCGATGTGAAGATCAGAGCTCGATTTCGATGTCGCCCTCAGCAGTGTTGACACAGATCCGAACCGCTTGCCCCGTAGGTTCGGAGATATCCCCGTTACGTAGGTCACGTAAACGCCCCTTTTTCAGGGTACCTACACAGGTATGACAGATGCCGATGCGACAACCGAACGTCAGGTCCAGTCCGGCTTCCTCGCCTGCTGCGAGAATCGTTGTGCCGCCATCGCATTCGACGTCCTTCTTGCTGTTCAGGAACTTGACGACGCCGCCTTCGCCTGCATCGTCTCCACCGCCGATGACGGGCTGGAAACTTTCGTAATGGAATCGATCCGACTCTCCCTGGTCCTTCCAGTAAGAGCGCAGATCGTCCAGATGTTCGCCCGGACCGGAGCAGAACGACTCTCGCTTACGCCAATCCGGGACCAATTCGTCCAGTTCCGAGGCCTTCATCCGACCTTCGTCACTGGTGATACGTAGCTTCACCGTCAGCCCGTCGTGCTTGGCTTCCAATTCCTCGAGCGTATCCGCGAACATCAACTGTTCACGGTCGTGCACCGAGTGGACCACGACCACGTCACGAACCTGGTCGTGATGATCGAGGGCGCGCAACATGCTGATGATCGGCGTGATGCCGCTGCCGGCGCTGATGAACACCATCTTGTCCGGTACGGGGCTCGGCAGAGTGAATTCACCCTCCACCTCGCTGAGGCGCACGATGTCACCGGTTCTGATGGCACCCACCAGATACGGCGAGACCGTGCCCGACGGCACCAGCTTGGGGCTGACGCTCACCAGACCGTCCACAGGATCGGGATCGGATGTCAGCGAATATGCCCGCCAGTGGTACCGACCGTCGATCAGCACTCCGAGTCGGACGTACTGCCCGGGCGTGTGGCCCTGCCACTCGAAACCAGGACGGATGTACACCGAGACGGCTTCCGAACCTTCGGGAACCACCCGTTCGACCTTCCCCCGAAGTTCGCGAGTTGTCCACAGCGGATTGATCATCGACAAGTAGTCGTCAGGCCGGAGCGGATTGAACAATGATCGGACTGCGCGCAGCATCGTCCGTCTTACAAATGAAACCTGGGGCTTGGCCCCCCGTTCAGCCATACTCAACGGTAACTCCGAGAAGCTCGCCGTGCGTACGAATCGCGCAGACTCGAATCAGACTGCTACACAATGTGAACAGAACGGGGAGTTACCGCCGGTCAGCGGGCCCGCGAGACTCGATCACCGAGAGCGGCGCTCACCTTGCCGTACCAGCCGACCGGTCGCGCCGGCCCCCGGGTGGGAACGTCGGCGAGCAAGGCCTCGGCCGTTTCCTCGGCGTCGATCTTGTTGTCGCCGATGCCGCCCGTGGCACCCCGTTTTGCCCAGCCGACCACGTAGCTACCCGGAACCGGAGTGCCGTCGGCAGCGGTGATCCGGCCGCCGTCGTTGCGAATGGTGCCGGTGATGTCGTCGAACGGAACGCCCGGCGACGGAGTTCCGCGATAACCGATGGCGAGCAGTACCAACTCGGTGGACAGTTCGACGGCGGCGTCACCGACGCCGACCTCGATGGACTCCACCGAGCCGCTGCCGTGCAGGGCAGATGGTGCGCGCCCGAACGCGAAAACGATGCGACGCCCTGGCGCGCGAGAGCCGAGATCGACGCGCTGAGCTCCTGCCAGCGCAGAGGCCGAGGACGAGAGCGGCAGGCGATCGATGGCCTCGACAATTCCGTCCGGTCCGGCCACCACGACGTCGACGTCCGGGCGATCGACCAGTGCCTTGCACTCGGAACGGGTGAAGGCCGCGAACTCGGGGCCGCGACGGGCGAGAACAACGACCTCGGTGACGCGGTGTCGACGCAGTTCGGCCAGAGCGTGCGGGGCGATCTCGGTACCGTCCAGACGATCGGGGTCGGCGGTGAGGATGCGGGCCGCATCCAGCGCGACGTTGCCGTTTCCGATGATGGTCACTCGATCCACGCCGGCGAGAGAGATGGCGTCCGCGGGAACATCGGGATGCCCGGTGTACCAGCCGACCAAGGTGCGCGCGCTGACGGAATTGTCGAGATCTATGCCGGGGATGTCGAGCGCTCGGTCCTTGTCGGCACCGACCGCATAGACGACGGAGTCGAACTTCCGAGCCAACTCCACGTGATCGACGTCCTTACCGACCTCGACGCCGAGCTTCATGGTCACGCGTGGATGGGCGAAGATTCCCCGGAAGTGCTCGCTGATACGTCGGGTGCCGAGGTGATCGGGTGCGACGCCGTAGCGCGCGAGACCGCCGGCCGTCGGCAGTCGGTCGTAGAACGTGATCGTGGTTCCGGGTACGCGCAGCAGGGCTTGCGCCGTGTAGCAGGCGGCCGGCCCGGTCCCGACGATCGCAATGCTGACCGGCGGCAGCTCGTTGACCGTTGCCACCGGAAAACGCGGTTCACCCCACTCCGCAACCGCCGGCTTGTCCCGGTAGTAGTCGGCGTTGATGTCGGCGTAGATCTGCTGGTCCGGTGTCAGGCGGGACACTCGCGTGATCGCGTCCACCGGACACGCGTCGGCGCAGGCCCCGCAGTCGATGCACGATCGCGGATCGATGTAGAGCAGCTCGGTCTTACCGAAATCCGGCTCGTCGGGCGTCGGATGAATGCAGTTGACCGGGCACACCGACAGGCAGGATGCGTCGTTGCAACAGTTCTGCGTGATCGCGAACGGCATGGGTTATCGAATGTCCTTCACGGCCTCGAAAAGAGTGGTCAGAGCATGTGCAGACGACGGTAGATCATCTCGGCCGGCTTGGTGATCAATCCGCAATCGAGAAGGAATGCCATCAGATGCTCGCTCGAGGTGCGCATCATCGTGTGGTGGTGGGCGTTGTTCTTGGCTTCCTTCACCGCGCGGTCGACGTCGAGGCCTGCGGCTGCGTACACCTCTTTGTTGACCATGTTGGACACGATCAGGCGAGCGGCGATAGCGACGACGAGAGCACTGGTCTTGCGTCGAGCCGGGCTCTTCCCCGCGATGTCCTCGCGCATCTGTGCACGGGCAAAGGTCATGTGTCGCGATTCCTCGACGACGTGGATCTTGCTGGTGGTGCGCACGAGCGGCAGCACGTTCTCGCCGCGCATCCAGTCACGCTGCATGACGTCGAGAACCTCTTCGGCGACGAGGATGCCGCCGTAGGCGACCTCGGCGGACGCGAGAGCCTTGAAGCCACGGCCGAGTTCGATGCTCGAACGGCGCGGCAGGTATGCCTTGATGCCCATCTTCTGGCACGCGCGAGCGAACATGATCGAGTGACGGCACTCGTCGGCGATCTCGGTGAGCGCGAACTGGAAGTCCGAGTTCGACGAGTCCTTGCAGTACTGATCGCGAAGAACCATCTGCTGCAGGATCATCTCGAACCAGATGCCGGTGCTCATGATCGAGCAGACCTCGTGACGCGTGAGCGTGATGCGCTGTTCCTCGCTCATCTCGTCCCACAGCTTCGTGCCGTAGAGGGTGCTCCACTCCGGATTGAGGCCGTAGAGGGCGGGATCGAGATCGGCCTCCCAGTCGACCTCCTCGGCCGGGTCGTACGAAAGCTGGGCGGCAGAGTCGAGCAAACGCGCCGAAACATCCTCGGGCTCGAGAACGTCGTTCCTGGAGAGTGTGCTGGTCATCGCCGTCGTTCCTTTCATCGTCGAACAGGAGTGATTAACTGTTACGAAGATTACCAGGTACTTGCCGACACAGATAGTCACTCGTGCCGAATCTCCTCGATTTCTTTTTTTCGGGCACCTAGAGTTCGAGCGACCACAGAACGGAGATTCACCGGTGATCGCAGCTCTACGGTCCGCTCTCGGCCGCACCCCGATGCGGCTGTACGCGGCGGGCATGGTGTCGGCCAACGCCATCGGGGCGGTCATCGTGTTCGTGTTGGCGCGCTTCATCCTGCCGTTGCCGGTCGGATCCGAAGAGATCCTGTCGAATCGGAACTACCTCGCGTTCTTCGTCTATCTGCCGGTCGCGATCGGTATCGGGATCGCCCTCGGGCTGCGCGTCGCGAAACCGCTCGTACTGTGGCTGCACAACGGCGGAACGCCGTCGGACGACACCGCGATCGCCGTCGTGCGACTGCCTCTACGTCAGCTCGGTGTTCACGTTCTGTTGTGGGCCCTCGGCGTCGCCGTGTTCGTCGCGGTCAATGCGTCGGCCGGCGCAGCATTGTCGATCATCGTCGCGATCGCCGTGAGCTTCGGCGGATTGGCGACCTGCTCGTTGGGCTATCTGGTCGCCGAACGAACGCTTCGACCGATCACCGCCGCGGTGATGGACGTCAGCGAGGTCACCGACACGGTTGCTCTCGGCGTGAAGCTACGCGTGGTCCTCATCTGGGTACTGAGCACGGCCATCCCCATCCTGGGTCTCGGTCTCATCGGACTCGGCAGACTGATCGACACCGTCATCCCACCCGACGTCGACCTGTCTCCCGCGATGGTGTCGCTGTCCGCGATCGCCTTGGTCGTCGGATTCGGCGGCATGTTTCTGGTGGGCCGTTCCGTGTCGGACCCGCTACAGCAGGTCAGTAGCGCCATGCAACGGGTGGAGGCCGGGGCGACGGACACCCGCGTCGACGTCTACGACGCGTCCGAGATCGGCCGATTGCAGAACGGGTTCAACAAGATGGTGGTCGGTCTCGACGAGCGCGAGCGACTGCGTTCTCTGTTCGGCAGACACGTGGGCCACGACGTGGCGCAACGGGCACTGGCGAGTGCTCCCCGCCTCGGCGGCGAGAACCGGACGGTCGCGGTGCTGTTCATCGACCTGGTGGGTTCGACGGCCATGGCCGAGCGAGAATCCGCGGAGGCAGTGGTCGACCTTCTCAATCGGTTCTTCGCGGTGGTGGTCGAACACGGCGAACGACACGGCGGCTTCGTCAACAAGTTCGAGGGTGACGCCGCATTGCTGATCTTCGGCGCTCCGGTCGATCACCCCGATCCGGCCACAGCAGCACTCCGCACCGCGCGCACTCTGGCCGTCGCTCTCGCTTCCGGCGGCGGCTTCGAGATCGGCATCGGGGTGACGTACGGCCCGGTCATCGCGGGCAACATCGGGGCCGAATCGCGCTTCGAGTACACCGTCATCGGCGACACCGTGAATCAGGCGGCCCGGCTCACCGATCTCGCCAAGGACGACCCCGACACCGATGTGCTCACGTCCTCGATCGTGCTCGAGCACGCAACCGCGGACGAGAGGAAGCACTGGACAACAGGTGAGTCGGTCACACTGCGCGGACGATCGACACCGACGGTGCTGGCCGCACCCACGCATCGACATGGAGCGCCCACCACACCGTAGAAAATTCGAAGGTTTCCCTTTCGGTGCCGATGGGGCATACCCCCCGAACCAACTCACCCATCGCGCATGCGCGAGACATTGACTGGTACAAGGTCTCTCGCCCCGAAAGGCACTCATGTCCGCAATTCTGTTCGGTTCGATCAGCACGCTCGTCGACACGTCCGAACTGCAACGTCGCTCGTTCAACGAGGCATTCGCAGCTCACGATCTGAACTGGAACTGGTCTCGTGAGGACTACCGTTCCATGCTCGGGTCCAACGGTGGTGCCGACCGCATCAGCGAGTACGCATCCGACACGGGCACCGAGGTCGACGCCGCCGCGGTACACGCCACCAAATCGGAGATCTTCCAACGGCTGATCGGCGAATCCGACGTGAAAACCCGCCCCGGTGTTGCCGATACGATCGACTCCGCGAAGGCGAACGGCATGAAGGTGGGCTTCGTGACCACCACATCCCGCGACAACATCGACGCATTGCTGGCGGCCCTGAGCCCTGAGCTCACCGCCGACTCGTTCGACGTCATCGTCGACGCGTCCTCGGTCGACTCGGGCAAGCCCGATCCCGCGTCCTACGAGTTCGCGCTGAAGACGCTGGGCGAGAACGCATCCGACAGTGTGGCCATCGAGGACAACGCCGGCGGCGTGCAGGCGGCAACGGCAGCGGGCATCACGTGCGTCGCATTCCCGAACGAGAACACTGCAG
Source organism: Rhodococcus sp. Leaf278 (assembly GCF_001426085.1). Lineage (GTDB taxonomy): Bacteria > Actinomycetota > Actinomycetes > Mycobacteriales > Mycobacteriaceae > Rhodococcoides. The sequence goes on along the minus strand of NZ_LMRR01000005.1, from coordinate 23,139 downwards.
GCACCGAGTTCGGCTCGGCCACCGATACCGTCGAGGCCCTCGATCCCGAGCGCGTCCGCGCTCTGATCTCAGCCTGACCCTTCATCAACCCAGGAGTAATTGTGAGCAATCTTCAGGCCCAGGTCGTTGCCGGGGACAGGTCTTTTCGTGTCGAGGGATACGAGCGAATCGAGTACGACCTGATCTACGTCGACGGTGTCTTCGCCCTCGAGAACACCGAACTGGCCGACAGTTACCGTCCGTACGGACGCGCGCTGATGGTCGTCGACGAATCGGTTCACGAGATCTACGGCGACCGCATCCACGCGTACTTCGACCATCACGACATCGCGCTGACCGTGGTCCCGGTACAGATCAGAGAAACCGCGAAGTCGCTCGAGACCTTCGAGCGCATCGTCGGTGAATTCGACGCCTACGGCTTGGTCCGTACCGAGCCGGTCCTGGTGGTCGGTGGTGGATTGACCACCGACGTAGCAGGTTTCGCGTGCGCCAGCTACCGACGCAACACCCCGTACATCCGCATTCCCACGACGCTGATCGGCCTGATCGACGCAAGCGTGTCGATCAAGGTTGCCGTGAACTACGGCAAGCACAAGAACCGCCTGGGTGCGTATCACGCATCGCAGAAGGTGCTGCTCGACTTCTCGTTCCTCGGCACACTGCCCGAGGACCAGGTTCGCAACGGTATGGCCGAGCTGATCAAGATCTCCGTCGTCGGCAACCTGGAGATCTTCGAGATGCTGGAGCAGTACGGCCCCGAACTGCTGCGTACTCGCTTCGGCCACCTCGACGGGACGCCCGAATTGCGTTCGGTGGCAGATCGATTGACGTACTCGGCCATCGCGACGATGCTCGAGCTCGAGGCCCCCAATCTCCACGAGATCGACCTCGATCGCGTCATCGCCTTCGGCCACACCTGGAGCCCGACGCTCGAGCTGACGCCGCCCGCTCCGTTCTTCCACGGCCACGCCATCAACATCGACATGGCACTGTCGACGACCGTCGCCGAGCAGAGGGGCCATTTGTCCACTGCCGATCGTGATCGGGTGCTGGGAGTCATGAGCAGCATCGGACTGGCACTCGACAGCCCGTACCTCACCCCTGAATTGCTCTCCGAGGCAACGGCATCGATCCTCAAGACCCGCGACGGTATCCTGCGCGCCGCAGTACCCGACCCGATCGGCACCTGCACGTTCCTCAACGATCTCGACGCGAACGAGCTGGCGGATGTGCTGACACTGCACAAGAAGATCTGCCTCGACTTCCCCCGCGCCGGCGAGGGCCTGGACATGTTCACCGCACCGACACAGTGACGGTAGAACCGCGACCGGTCACCCCGACGACCATTCTGGCGCGCGAGCTCGGCGAGATAGCTGCGCTGCTCGATTCCGACGCCGGGGTGACCGACGCATTGATCACCCGTGTTCATCGGGCCCGCGATCTCGCGGCGGGACTCGACCCGTACCTCGATACCTGCACCACCTCCGAATCTGCGGCATTGGCCACGTTGGCGTCGCGGACCCGCTCGGCGGACTGGAGATCACGTGACGTGGTCTCCGGTTCCGGGCCCCTGGAGATGGAAATGCTCTCCGGCCATGTGGAGGGACGCTTCCTGGCGTTTCTCGTACTCATGACCCGGGCGACGCGGGTGCTCGAGATCGGTATGTTCACCGGGTACTCGGCGCTTGCCATGGCCGAGGCGCTGCCTGCCGGCGGCGAGGTCGTCGCGTGCGAGGTCGACCCGTACGTGGCCGAGTTCGCGCAGTCGTGCTTCGCGGAGTCGACTGCAGGATCAGCCATCACGGTGCAGGTAGGTCCCGCGCTCGACACTCTTCGCAGGCTCGACGGCACCTTCGACCTGGTGTTCATCGACGCCGACAAGACTGGATACCGCGAGTACGTGGAGTATCTGCTCGAGAGCGATCTGCTCTCCGACGGTGCCGTGATCGCCGTCGACAACACCCTGCTTCAAGGGCAGCCCTACGCGGCGCAGCCGAACGAGAACGGCCGGGCCATCGCCGAATTCAACGACTACGTCGCCAACGACCCTCGTGTGCAACAGGTTCTGATCCCACTGCGCGACGGCGTGACGCTGATCCGGCGCACATGATCCGTACCGTCGCAGCACTGATCGGCCTGACGGCCACCCTCCCCGTCGATCTTGCGGTGGTGGGGGTGGCCGCTCTGCGTGGTACCAGGCCCGCCACACATCGAACTCCTGCACCGCGAACCGTTCTGATCAGCGGCGGAAAGATGACCAAGGCCCTGCAACTCGCACGGTCCTTTCATCTTGCCGGGCATCGAGTGATCCTGGTGGAATCCGCGAAGTACCGATGGACCGGACATCGCTTCTCGCGCGCCGTCGACCGCTTCCATTGCATACCCGATCCGGGAGATCCGGGATACGCGCAGGCTCTGCTGGACATCGTTCGTCGCGAGGGGGTCGATGTCTTCGTGCCTGTGGCCAGCCCGGCCGCGAGCATTCACGATGCGGACGCACGTGCGATTCTCGACGCGCACTGCGAGGTGATCCACGGTGACGCCGATACCGTGCGGATGGTGGACGACAAGTCCCGATTCTCCGAGCACGCAGCGTCATTGGGGCTACGGGTTCCCGACTTCAGGCGCATCACCGACCCGACCCAGATCGACGAGTTCGAGTTCGAGCCGGGTCGTGAGTACATCCTCAAGCGAATCTCGTACAACCCGGTCGGCCGAATGGATCTGACGCGGTTGACGGCGCACACGCCGGAGCGTAACTCTTCGTTCGCCCGAAGCCTGCACATCACCGAGGACGATCCGTGGATTCTGCAGGAATTCATCGCCGGACAGGAGTACTGCACGCACGGCACTGTGCGCGAGGGTCGCCTGCAGGTCTACGGCTGCTGCGTCTCGTCGGCGTTCCAGGTCAACTACGAGATGGTGGACAAACCCGAAATCCTGAGCTGGGTGCACACATTCGTCTCTTCGCTCGACACCACCGGGCAGCTGTCGTTCGACTTCATCGAGTCCGCTGCCGACGGCCAGATCTACGCCATCGAATGCAACCCGCGTACCCACTCGGCGATCACCATGTTCTACGACCACCCCGAACTGGCTGCCGCATACCTCGACGACGGTCATCCGATGACCGTGCCGCGTCCGACGGCCCGGCCGACGTACTGGATCTACCACGAACTGTGGCGGTTGATCACCGAGGGCAATCGAGTATCACGGCTGCGCACCATCTTTCGAGGCAAGGACGCCATCCTCACGGGGTGGGATCCGCTGCCCTACCTGCTGGTGCACCACCTGCAGATCCCGTCGCTACTGCTGCGCAATCTCGCCGCGCGCCGCGGCTGGTCTCGTATCGACTTCAACATCGGCAAGCTCGTGGAGAACGGAGGCGACTGATGGCACTGTCGGTGCTGGTGCTCGTAGGATCCTCGGTGGATGAGTTCCACTGCGATCTGTCTCGGGTGTATGCAGGCGGCTTTCTCGAGGCGATCGGTAACGATCCCGCGTACCAGCTGGTGATCGCGTTCGTCTCCCCCGGCGGGATGTGGAGTTTTCCCGACGGTATCGACGCTGCCAGTGTGGCTGCGGCGCAACAGGTACCCCTGGCTCAGGCAGTGGAGGTCATGTCTACGTGGCACTTCGACGTCATGGTGCCGCAGATGTTCTGCTTACCCGGTATGACGACTTACCGCAGCCTGTTCGATCTGATGGATGTGCCATATGTGGGTAACATACCGGCCGTCATGGCCATGACGGCCGACAAGGCACTGGCCCGTGCCGTCGTCGCCGCCGCCGGAGTCGCCGTCCCGGCCGGCACGGTGGTGCACAGTGGCGGGACCGTCGATCTCGAATTGCCTGTCGTCGTCAAGCCCGTCGACTCCGACAATTCGATGGGCGTCACGCTCGTGGAGGACGAAGACTCGTTGATCTCCGCAATCGACGAGGCGCTGGCGTATTCGTCTGCTGCACTGGTCGAATCGTATGTTCCACTCGGGCGCGAGGTTCGGTGCGGCATCATCGCGATGGACGGTGAGCTGGTGTGCCTGCCCCTGGAGGAGTACGCCGTCGACTCCGTGCGGACGAGTGCCGACAAGTTGAATCGAACCGAGGACGGAGATCTGTACCTGGTCGCGAAGCAGCAGACCAAGGCATGGATTGTCGACTCCTCGGATCCGATCACCGAGAAGGTGTGGGCGGCAGCACGATCATGCTATCGGTCGCTGGGGTGCCGGCACTACGGGCTGTTCGACTTTCGCATCGACCCCGACGGGGAACCATGGTTCCTCGAGGCCGGTCTCTACTGCTCGTACTCGCCTTCGAGTGTGCTCGCGGTGATGGCTGCGGCAGCGGACATCCCGATCGACCGCTTGTTCGCGAAGTCGGTCGCGGAACTATCGAACAAGGAGTTGGCGTCATGACGTTGGGAATTGAAATCCGCGGTCTGGACCTCGCCTCGGCCTCGGTGGACGAATTACGCACGCAGCTGGCCGAACACGGTGTGCTGATACTGCGAGAACAGGCCCTGGACGACGAGCGTTTCCTGGCGTTTCTGCGTCGGTTCGGCGAGATGATGTTCACCGAGGGCGAGACTCCGGTCCCGGGATTTCCCGACCTGAACGTCGTGAGCAACGTCGGCCGCACCACGCCGCCGAAGTCGACGTTCCACGTGGATACGACGTACGTGCCGAATCCGCCCGCGTACACGGCATTACGGGCGGTGTCCGTACCGGCGGCCGGCGGCAGCACGCAGTTCAGCGACCAGTACTCGGCGTACGAGACGCTGCCTGCGGCAATGAAAGAGGACCTGGCGGGACGCACGGTGACACATCGGGTGACCGGGGTGGCGTCGGACACCGATTCCTCCGCCGAACATCCCTTGTTCGCAGTCCATCCGCTGTCCGGCCGCACCGCCCTGGCTCTCTCGGCACCCGCCCGATGTGTCGCGATCAGCGGAATGAACTCCGAGCAGACGCGCGAGACCATACGGTACCTTTTCGAGCACTCCACTCGAGCGGAGAACGTACTGCAGCACGCATGGGCTCCCGGTGATCTGGTCATGTGGGACAACCGATGTGTGATGCATCGGGCCGATCACAGCGGCGTAGTGGGAAACAGGGTGATGCACCGCGGAATGATCGCGAATGCGGAGAACGCGTCGGTTATGTGACCGACGACTCAAAGAGTTGCCGCCTCCTCTGAGGTCCGGACAATCGAGTCATGACCTCACCCCTGTCGATCAGCCGCGACACAGCCATCGGTGCCGAAGCTCGTCTGTCCTGGATCCTGTCCGGACTCGCGGGAATGGTGGGCGCAGTGGCGTTCCTGCATTCCGCCGGCTATTTCGTGACGTTCATGACCGGGAACACCGAGCGTGCGGTCGTCGGCCACTTCGGACACCCGGAGGGCAAGGAGGTTGCACCGGGCGCTTCGCCGTGGGCAGCGCTGGCCCTCATGGGGTCGTTTCTTGCGGGTGTGGTGATCTCGTCGATCTGCCGGCGGCGCTACTGGTCGAATCATCCGCACGGAGCAACGGTGCTGACCACCATTGCACTCGCGGCAGCAGGGACGATCGACATTGCGATCTCCGGTTGGTCTTCCGCGAACGTGAACTTCTACCCGATTCTGTTGGTGGCCTTCGCACTCGGCGCTCTCAACACCGCGTTCACGAAGAAGGAAGAGACGTACATTCCCCTCAGCTACGTCACCGGAACGTTGGTCAAACTCGGCCAAGGTATCGAGCGCCATCTGTTCGGTGGTGGAACCCATTACGACTGGCTCAGCTACACAGCGCTTCTCGGTTCGTTCGCACTGGGCGGGGTCGTCGGCGCTTTCATCGGCGTTGTCATCACCGGACCGCAGGTACTGCTTCTCACGGCATTGATCAGCTTCGGTGCGACGATCTTCACGTTCACCCACACCGAGCGTAATTCACTGCTGGGCTGACGCCCCTGCTCCGCTAATCCGCGACGATCGGTGAGGTTGCCACGACTGTGCGCAGCATCTGCTCCACCAACGACCGGGGCAGGCGTGATCCGATCAGTACCTGCCGCTGAATCAGGCCCTCGATCATGACGACCAGCGTCTCGGCTTCCGCCTGCGGATCCTCGGAGTCGAGCGAGGCGACGATCCATTGTGTGTAGGTCACGAATGCGCCGCGCTGAGTGTCGAAGAGTTCTCTGACCTCGTGATCATGCTGAGCCTCACCGAGCATGATGCTCCGGGCGATGACCCGTTTGGCTGCGTCGCCCGTCGTCATCGCTTGGATGAAGTCCACGATTCGGCTCACCACGACGTCGACCGTGAGGGGTTTGGCGTCGACCAGACTTCCGAACGTCGCCCCGGCAATCTCGAAGTCGCGGGCGAACAGTTGCCCCAACGCCAGGTGCAGCAGGCGACTTCGAGTGGGCGCGTGATAGTTGACCGACCCCGGGCCGAGTCCGGCCGCTTCGTCCACGGCCCGATGCGTCAGCCCACGAAAGCCTTTGGTGGCCAGCACTTCGATCGCGGCTGTCGCGATCTCGTCGCGCCGCCGCACTCTGGATGCGTCGTCCTTGGGCGTGGCAGGACTCATACCGCGCAGTGTACTGGCCAGGTCGTTGACACTCCCGGAGACCACGCCATATCCTCAACGGAAGTTGAGCATGGGGGAACACATGATACGAAAGCCGACACGGCGTCAGGTCGTCCTGGGGGCCGCAGCGGCGGTGACCGCGACCGTCCTCGGGACTGCATCGAGGGCGGCCGCAGCACCGACGGTCGGATCTGCGGACGACTGCGGTGAGCGTTACGCGGGCTATCGAGACGCCGATCGAGATCGGCCGTACGCCCGCTACATGGCAGAGCGAACGAGTCCGGCACCGACTGCGGTGGCCGATGCCTATGCGGCACCCCCGCTCTCACCCGACGCGGTACCCGGATTCGATTCGATCACAACCGATCTCGGCCCCACCGGGTACTCCCGAGTCGAGACCGGGTACGGGCAGCGAGCCGACGGGGTGACGTTCGTGGCGGTACGCACGGTGATGCCTCGGGTGACGGCGGCCATGTGGGACTGGTGGTTCGGATGGCACTCCACCGAAGCGGCCCGCTACAAGCTGTGGCACCCCGATGCCCACCTGTACGCCGCTCTGGCGGAGGATCGGACGGCACTCGACATACCCGACAAGGCCAAATACGTCGGCAACACGACGTTCGTGGACGAGTACGTCGGCCCCAAACTGCAGCAACTGGGCATCGGCTTTCGTGATCCGATTGCGCACGGCTTCGACGTGCCCACGGATCAGACGATCGTCTTCGGCCGAGTGGGAAGCTCCATCGCACCGGTGGATCTGGGGTGGCTGGCCCATCAGGTCAGACCCGTCGACGGCGGTGCCGAGATGCGCAGCCGCTTCCACCTGAACCTGCGCGGGTTGCACGTACCGGACGTGAAGCAGGCCGCGTGCGCTGTCCGCCGGGGAGCGTCGGTAGATCCTACCGACCTCGTGCTCGGGCTCGATCTCGCCCGAGATCTGATGCTGCACTGCGGACAGGAGATGAACCACCTCGCCGGCTTCCTGCCCGAGTTGTACGCCGAGTTCGGGAGCTAGTGCCCCAGAAACACCTTCGCCAGCACGATCAGTGCCGCAACCGCTGCGGTGGCCAGCCCACCGAGAAATGCACGGAAGGTCAACCGGTTGCCGCGAATTCGCTCGGTGACCATCTGGATCGTGGCGATGCGCACCACGATGACACCACCGGCCAACAGTTCCGCCCACTGCGCCGGGAGCACCGACAACCAGCCGAGCGCCAGCATCAGCGCCGGGACGGTTCCGGAACTCAGGATGGGGACGGCATCGCGAAGCTCCTCGAAAGCTTTGAACTTGCGTTGCTCGTCGGTGGCGTCTCCGTGCGCCTCGGGTATCTGACTACCGGCCACGAAATCGGCGAACACGTGCGCCAGAAAGGTCGTCCCGGCCGTGGCCAGAACCAGGACCGCAGCTGTTCCGTGTTCGATCGAGCCGGGCGTCGACGCCGCAACCGCCGCGAGGATGAGGATGTTTCCGTAGACGTAGGCGGACAACCGTGCTGCCGCCCGCGCGGGCGTCAGTGGACCGCCGGCACGGGTGACCAACCGGCGATACAACCGGGTTCTGCGAATACGGGGCTCGGCGTCGGTCATACCCCGAATCGTTGCACGGCTCATGTGATCACTCGACAGGAACGCCCAGCCGTCCGGCCTGGTAGTCCTCGAAGGCCTGCAGCACTTCGGACTTGGTGTTCATGACGAACGGGCCTGCCATGGCAACGGGCTCCCGAATCGGCTTTCCACCGAGAACGAACACCTCGAGCGACTCCCCCACCGCCGACGCGGCCATCTCGATGGTGTCGCCGCGGCCGAACAACGCCGTCTGCCCCATCCGGATCGGGCGCTTCTCCGCACCGACGGTGCCCTCGCCCGCGAGCACATAGACGAGAGCGTTGAAGTCCTTGTTCCAGGGTATGGTCAGCTGCGCCCCGGGAGCTATCGTACTGTGCGAGAGCGCAATCGGAGTGTATGTCGAACCCGGGCCCTGCATACCGGCGATCTCACCGGCGATGACGCGAACGAGCGCACCGCCGTCGGGACTCGACGCCAACGCCACCTTGCTACCGGTGATGTCCTGATAGCGCGGGTGCGCCATCTTGTTCTCCCGCGGCAGATTGACCCACAGTTGTACGCCGTGAAACAGCCCGCCGGAGAGAACCAAATGCTCGGGCGGGGCCTCGATGTGCAGAATTCCCCCACCGGCTGTCATCCATTGCGTGTCGCCACCGCTGATGATGCCGCCGCCACCGTGAGAGTCCTTGTGCTCCATGATCCCGTCGATCATGTAGGTCACGGTTTCGAATCCACGGTGCGGATGCCACGGCGTGCCCTTGGGCTCACCGGGCGCGTAGTTCACCTCGCCCATCTGATCCATGTGGATGAACGGGTCGAGGGCCGACATGTCCAGTCCTGCAAACGCGCGGCGAACCGGAAAGCCCTCGCCTTCGTACCCGGTCGGGGCCGTCGTGACGGACCGGACCGGCCGGGGGACGGCGGTGGCGTCGGGCATGGGGATTCGGGGCAACGCGAGGATGTTGTCGACCGTCACTGCGGGCATGGCTTCCCTTTCGGCTGGGTAGTTGACTCTGCAACTACTAATACAGCTCAACCTACCGGTGCCGGACGCTATTCCCGCCTCAATTCTGCTGGTCGGCCAGCCATTGCCGGACCTCGTCGGTGGGCTGCTCGACGATGTCGTCGAATTCCGAGTGCTTACCCACGAACGCCTCGACCAAGGGACAGATCGGAACGATGCGCTTGGCGTCGGCCCGGGTGGCGTCGAGTGCCTGCTGTACGAGAATCGTTGCCAGACCGCGTCCGCCGTATACCGCGTCGACCTCGGTGTGGAAGAAGATGCGCCGCGCATCCTCGTCGACGAACTCGGTGAAGCCGACCTGCGCGCCCTCGACCGAGACCGTGAAACGGTCTGCTTGCTGGGCGATCTCCACCTCGGCACCGGTTTTGTCGACCGTCATCTCGTGCTCCTCGTTCCTCGGTGGCGCGACTCGCACCTGGTTGTTCACGATCGTGCACGATCGGCGGAAATCTGTCGATCGTGGCCGGTAGTGAACACCTGGGTCCGGCGCGTTCCCGATCGACAGTCGCATACAGGGGTGCCGAGCAACCGATACCGCCTCTGTACGGTGGAGCGAAGGACCTCGACCGATGAATCATCTAGGGGAAGGAACTTCATGGCTCAGCCAGACAGGCTGGAGAAAGACCCGAACAAGGGTTACGTGGCCCTGCTGGGGTGGAGTTTGGCCGCGGTGGAAGCACTGGACAAGTTCGATCGGCGCTACGTCGTCGTTGCCCCGGAGTGGGCCGAGGCGTACTGCACCGAGCACGACATTCCTTACATCCCGTGGAACTTCGAGCGACTCAACGATCGCTCGCTGGAAATCGCCGAAACCCTTCGGGACAAAGGTGTCGATGTCGCGATTCCGTTGTACGAAGAGACGGTGGAGTGGGCCGGCGCCATCAACTCGGTGTTGCTCGGCAACCCACGCCTGTTCGGTCAGGCAATGCTGTTGCGCGACAAGTCCTTGATGAAGCGCCGCGCTCAGCTCGGCGGCATTCGAGTGGGCATCTTCGAAGAAGCCCACGACCGTGAGGACGTCATTCGATTCCTCAAACGTGTCAACCAGACGCTGCTCAAGCTCGACGGCGATCCCAACGACCCGATCCATGTCAAGGCCTTCGACAAGGCCGGTTGCCTCGGCCACCGCGTCATTCGTACCCCTGACGAGGTCGACTCCATTCCCGACGAGGAATTTCCGGCGCTGATGGAATCGCACCTCGACGGCTGGGAGTTCGCTGTCGAAGCATGGATTCACAACGGCAAGATCAAGTTCCTCAACATCTCGGAGTACGTCACCCTCGGATACTCGGTGTTCGTTCCTGCGACGCCCGAGCTGGAGAAGTACCGCGAGCAGATCACGGTGCAGATCGAGAAGCTGATCAAGACCTTCGACATCGAGTTCGGATTCATTCACCCCGAGTACTTCGTCACCAGCGACGGTGAAATGTACTTCGGTGAGGTGGCTTATCGTCCACCGGGTTTCAAGGTGTTCGAGCTCCTCGAACGAGCCTACGGATTCAACGCCTACCAGGGCCTGGCGTTGGCGTTCGACCCGAAGACCACCGAGGAGGAGATCGACGCCTTCTTCCCGAAGGAGGTCGTCGATGCAACCGGTGTCGCCGGATGTTTCGGTGTCTATCCACGACGCCGTGTCGTAAGCCAGCTCCAAATTCCGGAGGAGACGAGCGGGCACGATTACTACGAGACCAACGACCTCTCGGCACCTATCGAGGAAACCGTCACCAAGAGAACGGCATTCGGCACCCACTGGGGCCTGCTGTACTTCTTCGGCGAGGATACCTATGTCATGCGTGACTTGTTGAAACATCAGGAAGAACTGGACTTCTACGTGTGAAGCAACAACTCGGTAACGACCACGAACCCACGACGCAGACTATGGGCGAGCCGGCACGAGCCGATGAGGCACCGGTCGACAAGGCTCTGGCGTCGAGACTGGCCCAACTCGACCACGCCACCGAGGCGTTGGCCGGTGCACCCGAGTTCAGTAAGAACACCAAGGTGCGGCGGGTTCTCGACGCGCTGCATCGAGTTCTGTTGCAGCCCGGCGGGTGTCATGCGATTCGGGAGCGCGCCGCGACGCTGGAAACGGCCGGCTTGTTCGCCGGTACGGATTGGGCTCAGCCCGATATTCTCGTACCGGCGTTCGTGGGCCCGAGCCTGCGCAGTGGCAACGACGACACCTTCGTCCTCGAGGCGACCAGCGAACTCCGGATGGTCGCGATCGTCGCGGGCGAGTACGAGCATGCGGCCGTCTCGGCCGAGGATGCGCGACGATTCCTCTCGCAGGTTCTCGCGGTCAATCTCGACGTTCTGTTCACACCTCCGTCGGAGTCGGAGCGAGTTCGGTTGGGCCGTACCGCCCACCTGATTCGCGATCTTTTCGGGTACGTGGCCGGGCAGATCGGCTACGACAGTGTGCTCGACGAGTTGGTCGAGGAGATCTGGCGAATTCTGCGACAGCGCCCGATCCAGGTGGACACGATCAAGGCGATGGTCACCCGCATCGCAATCTATCGTGACGACCCCACCGTCGACCTCGGCACGTCGGGCCAGGGACTGGATCGGTTGATCACAGCCTTGTTCGGCACCACCGATGCGTGCCGAGAGGATCCGGGCGTCGAGGTGTATCGGTCACGCCTCGAGGCGATGGACGTCGAGGCATTGCAGTTCGAGGCCCGCGGATTCGCGCGAGCGATGCACGACACCGGACTCGTCTCGCCGTACCACGCGACGTTGACGCAGTACCTCGTCGATCACTACTCGTACGTTCTCCCCGAAGCACTCGGTCTGTCCGATACCGGTCGCACGTGTCTGACGCGCTACCCGGAACTGGTTCATCGTCTCATCGAGGAGACGGTGTTCCCCGAAACCGCGCAGTGCCTCTACGGATTGGCGCTGCTGCTCGATCGCGGAATTCTGCATCAGCCGCCGATCGTGCCGTCGTTGTGGCGGCAGATGTCGCTGAAACTCGCACCGGCAGTGCAGGACAAGCTGAACACCACGTTCGGTCCGGTACCGGCACCGCAGTCGCGCTTGCTGGGTGGATTGTTGTCGATGCTCGGGCAACCGCTCGGAGTCGGTCAGGGCGACAACCCGACATGCCAGTCGGCGCGAGCGCTGTCGATGTGGGCGTACAACGATCCCGACTACCTGCTGCAGATGGTGGTGTGGGCGGCGCGTGACGAAGAGATCGTCATGCACTTCGAGGGGCAGTCGATCTCCTCGACCGACAGTGTCAGCGGCGTCGCCACGTCCGATCCGGTGGACCTCGACCCCGTGTCTCTGCTGCTGGTTCCGCATCTCGATCGCATCTACGCCGAGATGGTCAGGCGCTGCGCCGATCGTCCCGGCGATCCGCACCGTTGGGTCAACCCGGAGTTCCACGGGTGGTGGTCGGCGCGCGAGTTCCACATCGACGTCGACGTGGCCACCGGAAATATCATCGACCTGGACGCATTTCTACGGCAGTTCTACGCCGCGTACCACCCGGAGTACAACGGGCATCAGCCGTTGATCCATCCGCAGCCTGCCGGTGTGGCCGTAACCGACAGTGCTGCACGGTATGTGGGCTGGCACGCCATTACAATTCTGCGCGTGACCACCGACCCCGACGGCGTCATGCGGGTCTATTTCTTCAATCCGAACAACGACAGCGGGCAGGACTGGGGCGACGGCGTCGTCGTGGGAACGGCGGGCAACGGCGAACGCGCAGGCGAGGGTTCGCTGCCGTTCGACCAGTTCGCTTCACGCTTGTACATCTTCCACACCGATCCGCTGGAGAACGGGGAGCCGGAGAGAATCCCCGCCGAGGACATCGATCGGATACGCGGCTACATCGAACGAAGTTGGGGCGCAGAACGATCGGTGCCTCAGGCCTGAGCGGGGCCGTGGTGCGTCATCGAGATCCGCAAACGCGCGCGCGCTTGCCAGACGCGCGCGAAACAGGCCGCGAATCCGCGCGCACTCGACGAATGCGCGCGCGTTTGCGCCTCGTGGTCGCTCAGTCCTTCTTGTCGAGCGACTCCGGCTTGTGTACTGCATCCTTGCCGGACTTGTCGCTCTCGACCCGGTACTGAGGTTCGTCCTTCGAGGCCTTCACGGTTCTGCCTGCGGCTTCGGTCTCGGAGGTGATCTTCTCCACCACCGTTCCCTCGGTCTTGGTCCCGTGGGTCTGCCATTCGACCTTGTCACCCTTGTGCAAGTCGTCTTTCGCCATGTCGGTGTGGTCCCTTCGTCGGTGCTTGTCCATCGACGCGTACCCGCGAGAGTCCGGTACCAATCACCTTGTTCCCAGAGCCGGTGCCAGCGTGGTGAACCAGGCCTCGCGAAGCTGATCCTCGAACAGCGGCCACGTGTGTGCGCCCTCCTCACGCATGGAGATCGTGGCCGGCACATCGGCCCTGCGCAACGCGTCGACGAAGATCGACGTGCAGTAGTTCACCATCGCCTCGACCGCCATCCCGCCGAACGGTGGAATCGCACCCTCGGGGATCCGGTCCACCGGTCCGGGAAGTCCGCGGGACGAGCTGACGTACACCGCTGTTCCGCGCAGTCGTTCGACGTTGAGGGACGGATCATGATCGCGCCAGCCCTGACTTCCCGGCAACCCCCACATGTTGAACGGGTTGTTGAGGCCGCCGGCGATCATCGTCGAGATACCTGCGGTAGCAAGTGGATTCGATGGTGCCGGGCATCCACTGAACGACGCGGCGGCGTCGAACACATCCGGGGCCTGGATCGCCAGATCCAGTGCAGGCCCACCGCTCATCGACAGTCCTGCCACCCCGCGCCGACCGTTGGATCCGTACGCGGCGTCGACGGCGGCAGGAAGCTCGCGAGTCAGGTAGGTCTGCCACATGTTCCTGCCCAGTACCGGATCGGTTGTCTGCCAATCGGTATAGAAGCTGAAGCGGCCGCCGATCGGCGCTACGACCGTGACGTTCTTGTCGAGAAAGAACTGCTCGACGCCGGAGTTGTTGAGCCACCCCACGCCGTCCTCGTTGCCGAGCGCACCGTTGAGCAGGATCAGGCTCGGGGCAGGTCCGCCCCCCGGCGAATGCAGAACCTCGTTGGAGATGACGCGATTCATGGACGGGGAGAACACGTTCAGCACTGCACGGGTGGCCGACACCTGATGGATCCCGACGGCTCCCGCCGCCGCGTCGGCCGATCCCGAGTTTCCCGGCAGGGCCTGGGCCGTTGGTCCGGACAGCAGCATCGCTCCCAGCACGGCAGCCGTCACGACCGCCCCGGATCGAGTTCGCCTCTTTCTCTTCAGTCCCACTGGCAACATCAGCACCATACGAGGGTCGCACGGATTCCGCTTTCTACCGCTAACGATCAGATTACGAAACCGATCGGTTCGTACGCTTGGTCGGGACCGTCACGGATTCCGAGCACGGATCCGAGCCGCCTGCAGCGTCAGATGGTGCCGCTCGGGAAGCGAGGAAGCCGACTGTGCCGCTCGGGCGTACAGCTCTGCGGCCTGCGTGAGGTCACCCGCCTTCTCGTGCAGATGCGCGGCCGCCGCAGTGTGCCTCGGGACCGTGGAATCGACCTCGGCCAAGGCCGCGAGCCCCGCGGCGGGGCCGTCGGCCTCCCCGACGGCCACCGCGCGATTGAGCTGCACGACGGGGCTCCCGGTGAGGGCGAGCAACTCGTCGTACCACTCGACTATCTGCACCCAGTCCGTCTCCTCGACTCGCATCGCGTCGGCGTGCAGGGCAGCGATCGCCGCCTGAGCCTGAAACTCTCCCAACCGATCGCGGGCCAGCGCCGCCTGAAGAATCTGCACGCCCTCCGCGATCAGGGCTGTGTCCCAACGGGATCGGTCCTGTTCGGCCAGAGGCACGAGCTGTCCGTCGGATCCGGTTCTTGCCGAACGGCGCGCGTGGTGCAGCACCATGAGCGCCACCAGACCCGCCGTCTCCTCGTCGTCGGACAGCGTCGACAGCTGCCGAGCCAACCGGATCGCCTCCGCGGCGAGGTCGACATCTCCGGTGTACCCCTCGTTGAACACGAGATACAGCACCCGCCGTACCGTGATCGGATCGCCCGGCGCATCGAAGCGCACATCACGCACCGCACGTTTTGCTCGGCTGATGCGCTGTGCCATGGTCTTTTCGGGCACCAAATACGCCTGCGCGATCTGCCGAGTGGTCAATCCGCCGACGGCACGCAGGGTCAGTGCCACCGCTGCCGTCGGCGTCAGCGTCGGATGTGCACACAGGAAGAACAACTGCAGCGTGTCGTCGACGCCACCCACGAACTCCGGTTCCGGCTGCGCCGCCAGTCGATCCTCACGATCCCGACGCGCCTTCTCCGAGCGCTGTGCATCGAGAAATTTTCGCCAGGCCACGGTGACGAGCCACCCCTTCGGGTCGGCCGGCGCGTCAGCTGACCCGGTCGAGAGAGCCCACGTCGAGGTTGCCTGCACCAGGGCCTCCTGGACGGCGTCCTCGGCCGACGCGAAGTCCGCTCCGCGATGGACGAGGACGCCGATCACTGCGGGCGTCAGTGCCCGCAGCACTCCGGGATCCATGATGAACGTCAGTCGGCGATCGTGGGAGGAGCCTCCATGAACGGACGCAGCTCGAGCCACTCGTCGATCGGCTTCCCACCGGCGCCGGGCGCTGCCGACAACTGCCCGGCCAGCTCGAGTGCACGATCGTACGAGTCGACGTCGATCACCATCCACCCTGCGATGAGGTCCTTCGTCTCCGCGAACGGACCGTCGGTGACCGGAGGCTTTCCCTCCCCGTCCGAGCGCACCCACGTTCCCTCAGGGGCCAGAGCCTGCGCATCGACGAATTCGCCGGTCTTCTCCAACTCGGCGGCGAAGTCCTGCATGAACTGGATGTGGTCGCGCACCTCGGCCGGAGTCCACCGATCCATCGGGATCCAGTCGGCAGGCTCGGGGGCTCCGCGGTAGTGCTTGAGCATGAGGTACTTGGCCATGATGTCTCCTAGCGTCGGATGCAGCCATTCTTTCTGCATTCGACCCTGGGACGTAACCGGTCCGCAGAATTCGACATGTTCGCGAGAAAAAATTCTCAGCGCATCGTGCGGCCTGCCGAACCGAGCATCTGCGTCGCCTCGACCACTCTCGCCGCCATCGCCGTCTCGGCCGGTTTGCCCCACGATCGGGGGTCGTAGGCCTTCTTGTTGCCGTATTCGCCGTCGACCTTGAGGACCTGGTCGTACTTGCTCAACATGTGCCCCGCGATGGATCGGGTGAAGGCGTATTGGGTGTCGGTGTCGATGTTCATCTTGATCACTCCGCTTGCCACTGCGGAGGCGATATCTTCTGCGCTGGAGCCCGATCCACCGTGGAACACCAGATCGAACGGGTTCTCCTTACCGGTCTCGGCTCCGACGACGGACTGGATCTCGGCAAGAATCTCGGGCCGTAGGTGCACCGATTCCGGGTTGTAGACCCCGTGCACATTACCGAAGGTCAGGGCAGTCATGTAGCGACCTCGCTCCCCCGCGCCGAGCGCGGCGATCGTGGCCCGGGCATCGTCGACGGTCGAGTACAACTGTTCGTTGATCTCGTGTGAGACTCCGTCCTCCTCGCCGCCGATCACGCCCACCTCGATTTCGAGGATCGTGTTGGCCTGCACCGACAGATCGAGCAATTCCCGAGCGACACGCAGATTCTCGTCGAGCGGCACCGCCGAACCGTCCCACATGTGCGATTGGTACAGCGGGTCGAGTCCACGTCCACGGCGGTCGATCGCGTCTGCCAGCAGCGGCCGCACCCAGTCGTCCAGATTCTCGGCGGGGCAGTGATCGGTGTGCAGCGCCACCGAAATCGAATAGTGTTGTGCCACTTCGTGGGCGTACTGGGCGAGCGCCTTGGAACCGGCGAAGCGATTCTGTACGGCGTTGCCGGAGAGATACAGCGCGGTGCCGACGGAGACCTGGATGATGCCGTCGCTCTCGGCCTCGGCGAACCCCTGCAGCGCTGCGTTGAGCGTCTGCGAGCCGGTGACATTGATCGACGGGTATGCGAACCCGCCTTCCTTCGCACGGTCGAGCATGGCCGTGTACTGGTCCGGACTGGCAATGGGCATGAGCTGTCCTATCTTTCGGATGGGGCTGGTGTCGAACTGCAGCCACAGGAATTTCGGTGAGCGAAGGTGGTCGGTACACGGATGGATCGGGGCGCGTCGTCGCGACCCTCGATACGTCCGAGAAGTAGATCGGCCGCGGTTCTGCCGATCGTCTGCACATCCTGTGCCGCAGCCGTCAGGCGAGGCTCGAACAGATCCGACCACTCGAAATCGTCGTAACAGACGAACGCCAAGTCGGCCGGTATCGACATACCCAGTCCACGAACTGCTTTCAACGATCCGATGGTCATCGAGTTGTTCATCGACACCAGTGCCGATGGATGGTAAGGACTCGACATCAGCTCTCGCACAGCAGACTCGGCCACCTCCACGTTCGACCGACCGTCGAGAACCAAGGCAGGATCGAGTTCGATCCCTCGATCGGCGAGCGCGCGAGCATAACCATCGAATCGTTCTGTGGTCGAGGAGATTCCCTCGATTCCGCGGACGATGGCGATGCGCCGATGGCCCGCATCGAGAAGGTGGGCAGTGAGTTCGTAGGCCGATGCGTCGTTCTCCGGACCCACCTGATCGCAGGGAAGATCGAGCATGCGGTCGATCAGGACCAGCGGGGTGCCACTGCGCACAATCTCCGGAATGGCCGAAGACTCCGATCCGGCCGACGGCGCGAGAAGCATCCCGTCGACCTGACGGTCCAACAGTGAATCGGTCACTCTCCGCTCGGACACCGGCTCGTCGTGCGAATCACCGAGAATCAACACGTATCCGGCCTCCGACAGTCGTCGCTCGACAGCGTGCACCAGGCTGCCGAAATACGGGTTGGTCAACGCCGCTATCGAGAGACCTACCGTGTTGGTCCGTCCCGCGGCGAGCGAGCGGGCAACAACGTTGCGTCGGTACCCGATCTCGACAATTGCCGCGTCGACGCGCTGGCGGGTGGTCGGGTTGACGTTTCGGGTGCCGTTGAGGACGTGCGAGACCGTCGACACCGATACTCCGGCGATGCGGGCGACATCGTCCATCGTGGGCATGTCAGTCGGCCCGGTACTGGCGTGACTCGTGGCTCTGCCGAATCGTCACGTCAGGCGCAGGATTCGGTCGGCGCGGCCTGCGGTCGATCCGATCAGTTCGGCGTTGCGCTCGTCCGAGCCCAGTGCCCAGAACTCCGCGTCCTCGTGCGACTTGCCGTAAGCCTCGTGCCGGGCAACCAGGCGCTCGTGCCGAACCCGTGTGTGCGGAGCGAGAAACCAGACCTCGTCGATCATCGACCGTGCAGCAGGCCACGCGTCGGACTCCATCAGCAGATAGTTGCCCTCGGTGACCACCAACGGAACAGTCGACGGAACCGGGATCGCCGAACCGATGGACTCCTCGATCTCGCGCCTGAACCTCGGTGCGTAGACGATGGGATCACCGGGTTTCTGGTCGTGAATCGCCGCGATCAGTCGCGCGTATCCACCGTCGTCGAACGTATCGTGGGCACCCTTACGATCGAGCCGGCCCAGGTCGATCAACACCTCGTTGGCCAGGTGGAATCCGTCCATCGGAACCAGTACCGCCAGCTCCGGACCGAGCGCATCGACGAGTTGCTGTGCCACCGTGGACTTTCCCGCTCCGGGCGCGCCGGTCAGGCCGAGTATGCGCCGTTCTCCGGCGACGGCGAGTTGCCCGGCCAGCTCCACGAGCTCGCCGAGGGTCGCTCTCTGTACATCCTGATCAGTGCTCACCGTTGTCGCTTCCGAGTCCGTGGGTAGTGAAGTGTGTCAGCGGAAAGTTCGTCGAGCCACGCCCTGGGTCCGATCATCGAGCAGCGTAGTGCCGCAACGCGAGCCGAACTGTCGATGCGTTCGGCCAGGGAGCACGACTGCGTCGAGTAGTAGGCATACGCACCGTGAAACGCATCTCCGGCACCCACTGTATCGACCGCTGTCACCGGCTCCACATCGACCGAACCCGACGAACCGTCGGACCACCATTCGACGGGCTCACTGCCGTGAGTGGTGACGACCGTACGCACGCCCGCTCCGACGAGTTCCGCTGCCGTGGCGGCCGTGTCGGAGGTGCCGGGGGTGCGAAAGTCCGCCGAGCACACCATGTCTGTGACATGTGGAATCAGCTCGCTCATCACCGGCTTCCACCGACCGGCGTCGACGACCAAGGTGGTAACCCGCGCCGCCGCATGTTCGGCGGCGGCGCGGGCGATCAGGGGGTGATGTCCGTCGACGAGAACGACATCGGCACCGGCCACTACTGTCTCGAGGTCCTGCGGCGGTGGAACTTCGGAATGCACGGCGTCCGCCGAGACGACCGACCGATCGCCGGTCGATTCGATCACCGTCACTGCCGAGACCGGCACCGACCTACTGGTACCGAGGGCCGCGTCGAGCACTCGGACGCCGTACGCAGCCAGATCGGCTTTGATCAGCTCGGCCACCGGCTCGTCGCCGAGTGCGGTGACGAGCACCGCCGAGCCGCCGAGCGCGGCGAAGGTGACGGCCGCGTTGGCGGCCGGACCTCCCGCCGCGACGAACTGCGCACTCGACGTGATCTTTTCGTTCGGGGCCGGGGCGGACGACACTCGATGGATGATGTCGAGTGTCGTCAGTCCGACGAAGACTCCTACCGGAGCATCGTTTTCAGACTCCGGCGCGTTCATCGTCGGTCGGCTCCTCAGCACCGGTCATCAGTGCAACGACCTCGGACATGGTGCGGTTCTTCGGATCGACGACGCCCGCGCGCTTGCCGAGGCGGTGGATGTGAATCCGATCGGCCACCTCGAACACGTGCGGCATGTCGTGGCTGATGAGCACCACGGGTATGCCGCGGTCGCGAATGGTTCGGATCAGGTCGATCACCATGCCCGATTCGCGAACGCCGAGTGCGGCCGTCGGCTCGTCCATGATGATCACTCCGCGTCCGAATGCTGCTGCCCGCGCAACGGCCACGCCCTGACGCTGACCGCCGGAGAGCGTCTCGACAGCCTGGTTGACCGACTTGATACCGATCTTCAGGTCCTGCAGGTGCTTCGACGACTCCTCACGCATCCTCGGCATGTCCAGACGCCGAAAAATGCTGCCGCTGATGCCCTTACGCTTGATCTCGCGGCCCAGATAGACGTTCGACGCGATATCGAGTGCCGGGATGACAGCCAGGTCCTGGTAGACCGTCTCGATGCCGGCCGCGCGTGCGTCGCGCGTGTTCTTGAACGACACCGGCGAGCCGTTCATCAGAATCTCGCCTGAATCCGGAATGACCGCTCCGGCCAAAGCCTTGATGAGACTGGACTTTCCGGCACCGTTGTCGCCGATCACCGCCAGCACCTCACCGGCACGCAGCTCGAAATCCGCACCGTTGATTGCCGTCACGCTGCCGTAGGTCTTGACCAGACCACGCGCTTCCAGAGCGAGGTTGGCACTCACTGTGACCTCCTACGTGCGAATTGATCGACGGCCACCGCGACGATGACAAGAATGCCGGTCGCGACGTTCTGGTACAGGCTGTCGACGCCGGCCTGGGTGAGCCCGTTGCGCAGCACACCGACGATCAGGGTTCCGATGAGGGTCCCGATCACGGTGCCTCGACCACCGAACAGACTGGTTCCACCGATCACGACCGCGGTGATCGTTTCGAGGTTCGCGTTCTGGTACGCGTTCGGGTCGGCGTTGGGGATCCGTCCGAGCGCTGCCCATGCCGCGATCGCTGCGATGACACCAGTAACGATGTACACCGAGAACAGCACCCGACCGGACTTGATGCCGGAGCGGTCCGAGGCCTGCGGACTGCCGCCGACCGCGTAAATATGCCTGCCCCATGATGTTTGGGACAGGGCATACCACATCACGGCGTACACCAGCAGCATCACCACCACGCCGTAGGTGGTGGAGAAGCTACCGATCTTGAACGAGGTGCCGAGCAGTGTCAGCGGTCCGCTCGGAACCTGATAGGTCTCGGATCCGGCCAGCAGCCTGGTGGCCGCTTGGATCGCCGTGAACGTGCCGAGCGTGACGATGAACGGCGGCAGCCTCAGCATCGTCACCAATCCGCCGTTGATGGCGCCGAACGCAACGCACACGGCGAGCGTCGAACCCAACGCCACGACCGGGCCGTTCGCCCCGGCCGACTGTGCCATCACGATGGTGCCCATCACCGCGACCGCGCCGATGGACAGATCGATACCCGACGTGAGAATGATCAGAGTCTGGCCGACGGCGAGAATGCCGACGACCACCGACTGCTGCAGAATCAGAGAAACGTTCTGCGGGTTGAGGAACGAGCTCGAAATCGAGCTGAACACGATGATGGCAATGACGAGCGCGGCCAGTGGCCCGAGCAGCGGTTCACGCAGGATGGTCCCCACGTTGAACCGGCTCGGTGCCTTGGGAGGCGCAGCGGTATCGGTACTCACGAATCAAATCCCTGGGTTCGCCGGTAGTTCGCGATCAGCCCCAGCAATTCGCTTCGCCCCACGCGGTGTCCTGGGATTCGATGCCGTCAACCGGCTTGTCGGTGACGAGCTGCGAGCCGGTGTCGTTGAATCCGCTGGGCTTGGTGCCGTCCTGCGCGAACTTCACGACCGCGTCGACGCCCTGCTCGGCCATCTTCGCCGGGAACTGCAGCACCGTTGCGCCGATGATTCCGGACTTGACGTTCGCGATGCCGGTGCAGCTGCCGTCGATGGAGCCGATGGTGATCTGATCGGCGCGGCCTGCGGACTGAATCGCCTGGTAGGCACCCGCCGCGGCGGGCTCGTTGATCGTGTAGAGCGCGTTGACGCCCGGAGCGCGCTGCAGCAGGTTCTCCATGGCCGTCTGCGCCTTGGTCTGGTCACCGTTGGTGTTCTCCTGGCCGACGATCTCCGACGAGCTGTCGGTCAGACCCATTCCTTCGAGGAAGCCGTCGTGACGGAATGTGTCCACGGTGCCGCCTGCGGTGCCGTCGAGCATGATGACCTGGGGCGCGGTGGTGCCCAGCGTGCCCTTGACCCACTCACCCTGGCTGACGCCTGCCGCCTTGTTGTCGGTCGCGAACGTGGCATCCACCGCGTCCTCGGGGTCGGTGGCGGTGTCGAGGGCGATGACGACAACGCCGGCGTCACGTGCCTTCTTGATCGCGTCCAGGACTCCGGTCGAGGAGTTCGGGGTGATCAGAATTCCCTTCACGCCCTGTCCCACCAGGTTCTCGATGGCTGCGACCTGTCCTTCGTTGTCACCGTCGAACGCGCCGGCCAGAGCCACCAGCTCGGCGCCGCTGGAATCCGCCTTCGCCTGTGCGGCCTCGCGCAGCTTCACGAAGTACGGGTTGGAATCCGTCTTGGTGATGAGCCCGACCTTGACGCTGTCCGAGTCCGAGCTGCTGCACGCGGTCAGGCCCAAGACCAGCGAACCGGCCATGAGCGCGGTGCCGATCGTCAGCGCAGACTTCCGACGGTGATTGAACATGTGGACTCCCTTGTCCCCTAGCCACGCGGTCGCGTCGCTCGATTGCAGGAGCTTAAAGCGCATACAAGCGCTTGCGCATGCGCTTTCGCGAAAATAATTTCGAATTCTTTTCCGACCGACCGGCTGACCGGTTCGTGACGGGGGTCACGTGGGGTCGGGCGGCTCATTTCTCGCCGCCCAGACCTCGCCTACCAACTCCCCGCCCCGACTCCCCGCCTCGGTCCTCGCAAACGCGCGCGCGTTTGCCATCCGCGCGCGAATTCGTGCCCGATCGCCTCGCTATTCGGTAGTTGTCAACCTGTCTGAGACAGGTGGATGTTGATTCCGGTCGGTGTTGGTAACGATGGTGCGGTGGGTTGGGCCCGGAATCGTTCGGGGTGGGCCCTCCAGTACGTGTCGAGATGGTGTTGGCGGCTAGCTTGGCGTGCGGCGGCCGCGCCGTAATGAACATCGTGTGGGGTGTGG
>NZ_LMRR01000004.1 GCF_001426085.1 Rhodococcus sp. Leaf278 | reverse complement strand
TGCATGTGTTAAGCACGCCGCCAGCGTTCGTCCTGAGCCAGGATCAAACTCTCCGTAAAAGACCTGCGAAACAACAACACCCACCCCAGAAAAGAGGCAGGACATTGCGAATCAGTCAAAGACATCAAGTCAAATCACTAGCAAAAAAACTCAACTAGCATTTTCGAACAACACCCGACAACAACCACCACAAGCGGATGGCTGATACATCGAATGCTTTCACCAAAACAAAAATTTCGGCACTGACATTCATCGACACACTGTTGAGTTCTCAAAGAACACGCACACACCATTCACCAACGAGCAGATGCTCGTAGATGTCCGGGGCAACCGTTCCAGCTTAGATCAGATGATCGAGCACAGTCAAACTGGCTTCTCATCCAGGGAAGTCGAACCTTGCGGCTCCACTCTCCATGTCGTCGAAAGCGAACTCCGCTTCGCTCAGGCCTTGCGGTCTGGGCTGGCGTCCGTGTCGCTCTGACCTGGACAAAGTTACGCCCCGGATAACAACGCGTCAAATCCCCAGGTCGTCCACACGCGAATCGTGTGAACAGCCTGGTCGCAACTGTCCAATTACCCACCTGACAGGCGTCGTAACCAAATTACATGGATGTGACTCCGGCCACTGACAACGCGCGAAGCTAGCTCGAGATCCGCGCGCCGGCGAAGTTCCGTTTTCCGCGTCGAACCACCAGCCACCGTCCGTGCAGTAGATCGTCTGCGGTGGGCGTCCAGTCCTCGTCGGAAATCTTGACGTTGTTGACCGATGCGCCGCCCTCCTTGACCGCACGCCGAGCCGCGCCTTTGCTGTCGCTCAGTCCCGTGGCGACAAGCAGATCCACAATGGTCTTCGGAGCACCGACTTCGATGTCGGCCACAGATGCTTCCTGCAACGCGGCGGCGAGAGTCTTCTCGTCGAGTTCTGCCAGTTCTGCACGTCCGAAAAGTGCCTGACTGGCGAGTTCGACCGATCGAGTCGACTCTTCCCCGTGTACGAGGGTGGTCATTTCCGCGGCGAGACGCTTTTGTGCTTCGCGCGCGTGCGGACGCTCCGAAGTGGCGACTTCGAGTTCGGCCAACTCCTCTTTCGAAAGGAATGTGAACCAACGCAGGTACTTCACGACGTCCGCGTCACCGGTATTGACGAAGTACTGGTACCAGGCATACGGGCTCGTCATCTCCGGGTCGAGCCACAGGCTGCCGCCACCGGTGGATTTGCCGAACTTCTTGCCGTCGGCAGAGGTGACCAGGGGAACGGTCATTGCGTGGACCGACTCGGCATCCTGGCGTCTGTTCAGTTCCACACCGGCAATGATGTTGCCCCACTGATCGGAGCCACCGATCTGAAGACTGCAGCCGTACTCACGGCGAAGCTGTACGTAGTCGTTGGCCTGCAACAGCATGTAGCTGAACTCGGTGTACGACATTCCGTCGCTCTCGAGCCTGTTCTTGACCGTCTCGCGGGCGAGCATCACGTTGATCGAGAAATGCTTGCCGATATTGCGCAGAAAATCGATGGCGGACAGCTCGCCCGTCCACGACAAATTGTTCACCACCACCGCACCCGTGGGGCTGTCGTCCAAGTCGACGAAACGCTCCAGCTGACCTCGAATTCGCGTTGCCCACTCGGTGACGACCTCGGGAGAATTCATGGTCCGCTCCCCCACGTCGCGAGGGTCACCGATCAGTCCCGTCGCTCCGCCGGCAAGAATGATCGGCCGATGTCCGGCCCGCTGAAACCGCTTGAGAGCGAGCAACGGCACCAAGTGCCCGGCGTGCAGCGACGGACCGGTCGGATCGAAACCGGAATACAGCGTGATCGGACCCTCGGACGTCGCCTTCCTCAGCGCGTCCACATCGGTGGACTGCGCGATCAGTCCGCGCCAGGTCATTTCGTCGATGATGTTCTCACTCACGACGTCGATCCTCCCGCATCGACGCATCGACCCGTCGGTCAGGCCTCCAGGCCACCGGGCACCGCGGCCCGGGGACTGCGTTTGTAGCTCGATACCGCCGAAGATCCACGAATCCAGAAGCGCCACGGTCGGTCAGCTGCCAGACTCACCCCGACACGTGGGCCGGACGCGACAGCCTGCTCCGGCATCGGGCGCGGGAGTAGCTGGAGGGTGACAGCGGACGAGGCGTCGAACAGTTCCGTTCCGTTGTCCGCCAGCGAGACGCCCAAGGCTCGACCGAGATTGCCCGGCCCGCGGGCCCAGCCGGCCTCCACCCGCGCAGACCGTGGACTGCGGCCGGCGCGCCTGCTGTCGACGATGTCGTGACCGGCCACGACTTCACCCGCACGGAGTAACACGGCGGCGGCCGTCCCGTCCGGACCGCAGCTGACGTTCATGCATAGGTGCATGCCGTAACTCAGGTACACGTACAGCCGGCCCGCCGGCCCGAACATCACCTCGTTTCGAGGTGTCGAACCACGAAAGGAGTGCGCCGCCGGGTCGGGCCACGGACCATCCAGTGGACCTCCGTATGCCTCTACCTCCACGATGCGCAGAGACACTTCGCCTGCGTGGACGGTTGCCCCGAGAATGCGTTGGGCTGCGTCGTCCGGCCCTGCTCTTTCCAAGTCAGCGACGTTCACCCGACCCATGATGCTGCGCCCTCGACGACAACGCGCCGACGGGGCCATGACTACGGCATCCGATGGAAACTTGCAGGCCCGTCGGGAGTACGGCGCATTGGCTCGCACCGAAAATGAAGCCGTCCGGTTCGTGCCGGTCGTCGTGGTCCCTCAGCCGGTTCTGTGCGAACACCTGAAGTTCACCGCTGCCACCCTGACCGGATCGGACTCGTCACTACGCCGCTCGATCCCGCGAGCAAGCAGGAGTTTTACGAGGTGGCCCGGGCCAGAATCGACTCGTGCTCGGCGTCGTCCACATCGCGCGCGTCGTCGGCGAGCAGGACCGGGATGCCGTTCTCTATCGGATATGCGCGACGCAGTCGCGGGTTGTAGAGCAGTTCGCCCTCGACCAGCAACAGCGAACCCTTGTCCACCGGGCACGCGAGAATGGAAAGCAGTGTCGAATCGATTGCCACAAGTGTCCTTCGTTCTGCTCCGATCGAGCCGGAGTGATGTACTCGACCACGCTACCGAACGAGCCTTTCCCTGCAGGCTCCACTCCTGATCTTCGAGCCGCTCCTGCAGGCTCGACTCCTAGGAGGACTTTTCGGCGGACTCGCCCCTACCCACAAAATGTTCGGCGACAACAGCTTTGGTCAAACGGCGGTAACTGTTGGACTCCGAGTCGTAGAACCACGACCGGGCACTGGGCGTCGGGATGCCCGCTTCCTTCAGCGCCGTCGCATTGGGTCGGTACGCGCGGCCCACCGGGATCTCGGAGACCACGTGCACGATCGCCGGACGCTCGGCCGGGAGCAGCACGCCGAGCGCGTCCGTCAACGCACGAGCGGTGATCACAGCTTCGTGCTGCAGCGAGATGGCGCAGACAGCGACTTCGGTGGCCGCAGCGTCGGCACGAACCGACCGCGGGCGATCTCCGGTGACGTGTACGCCGTACACCACAGCCGAATCGACCTGGTCGAGATCGCCGACAGCATCGACGATGGGCTGGGTGTAGACCGGACCGCACGACGACCGTACGACGGTGTCCTTGCGGTCGATCAACCAGTAATCTCCGTCGGAATCGCGTCGGAACAGATTCTCGGTGGGAATCCACGCGTCCGTAGGCTCGAAAACACCACGCATCACATGGCTGGTCGCCTCGCCCTCGCCACTCGGTCGACCCAAGAGAAGCCCGATCTCGTTGTCACGGCACTGCCGAACGAAACCGTCGTCGTCCTCTTCGAGTCTGCCCGTGATCGGGTCGTAGGCCGCAAGGGCAACCCGGGCACTGCCGGGCAGGGGGCGACCTTTCGAGCCGATCTTCGATCCAGCAACGTTGGCAAGAATGACGTCGTTCTCTGTCGATGCGTAGAACTCGAGCACCCGAGCCGGGCTGAACCGAGCGAGCGTGCGGCGCCACAGTCCGACCGGCATGCCCGAGCCGATGAACAGGCGAACCGGGTGGCCGGAATCGACCGGGAAACGACCGTCGTCCAGAATCTGCCGCATCATCGTCCACGTGTAACTGACAACGGTCACGCCGTAGCGGTAGACCTCTTCGCTGAATCGCTCGGGGTCGAGACCGCGGGAGAGCGCAATCCGAGACCCACCCGCGAGCGCGCCCCCGATCGTGACCAGAATTCCCGCCGAATGGTGCAGCGGTGCAAGGCAGTACACGGTATCGCCAGGACCGAGCGCAGCCGTGGTCGCCGTACCGAATGCCGAGAGCGCCCAGCGGTGATTGGTGATGTATCGGGGTTCCAGTCCACGATCGGTCGTCGTGAACAGGATCATCGCCAGTTCACGAGCGCGGCCAGGATCGGGCTCGTACCACTGAGGTAAGCGCACCGAGTCGGGATCGATGGACTCGAGATCGATCACCTCGTACCCCGTAGGAATCTCGAGTCGGCGGGTCTCGCCACCACCCAGTACCAGAACATTCGGTGTCACCGGTACTGCGGCCGATACGTTCTCGGGATCGGCGATCACCGTATCGACGTCGACCGTCCGGAGTGCGGCAGTCAGGTCGCTGCCCGGCTGCAACAGAACCGGCACCGCCCCGATTCGGGACAGGGCCGCCATGGCGGCCAAAGCACTGGGACGGGTCTCCATCAGAACACCGATGCGCGACGCGGGCCGCACCCCGACACTGATCAGACCGCGCACCACATTGTCGATACGAACGTTGACCGCGTCGTAGGTGTGCACGCGGTCGTCGAACAGGAAGCACTCGCCGTTCGGGGACTTGCGCCCCTGCTCGGCGATCAAGCGCCCCAACGACACTCGGCTGTGCGGCTGCATCTGGCCGAGCCGCGCAAGTCGAGGCAACGTCCGCACGGCCTCGGACGAAATTTCACGAGTGCCTCGTACCGCGCCGGTCGCGGCCGATGCCAGCCCCCGGCCGACGCCGACGCCGACCTCGGCAATCGAGGCCGCCGTGTGGATCAGTCGATTGGTGATCGACACACCGCTGTCGGAATCTCCGTGGTCCTCGCGCTCCATCACACGGACAGCCTCGGGCTTCGGTCCGAGATCCTCACGCCACCGAATCCAGTTGCCCGTCGTCGGCCACGTCTGTGCAGCTGCCGTACTGCCGACGACGAGGCCGAAATGGCCTGCGCGCAAAGTCGTCTCGAATACCTGCGCGCGCGGTGCTGCTCGCTGGATTCCGCGTACGGCCAATGGCTGACCGATGTCGTCGACCTCGCCGACGAAGGCCAGCACCGGCACCGTCAGTTCGGCCAGAGTCAACAATCTGTCCTTGATGACGAACCCGCCGGTCATCATGCGGTTGTGCACGACGAACTGCTTCAACAGCTCCGCCACGGCTGGGCCGGACCATGCCACCCACCCGTCCATCGCCAGAAAGCGTCGCTGCGGTTCTCGCGGCAACAACGCTTCACGGTCGTGCAACTGCCGCAGGAAATCCAGGCGGGATCGGACGGTTTTCGCTGGATCGAGGAGCTGAAATCCCGTCCGCGCCATCCATCCCGAGACAGCCAGCCGGGTGAAGACGTGGTCGGCGAGAAACTCTGCGCCCCGAGTGGCAACGCCGGCCGGAATTCCCAGCGGCAACCCGGCCAGCGTGTCGACCGGCGCTCCGAACGTGATGAGGCTGGCCAGGTTTCGGCCCCCTCGATAGGCAGCAGCTTGGTAGCAGAACATACCGCCCTGCGAGTAGCCACCGAGGTGAACGTCTCGGCCGGTGTACTCGTGCACCTTGTCGACGACCTCACTGATCGCCACGACGTGATCGGCGAGAGTACGGCTCCACCCACCCTCTTCGGTATCCGGCGAACCGAAATCGACCACCCATGGATCCAGGCCCATCCCGTGCAGAATCCCGGCCGCACCCTGATCGGTCGTGACGTCGTAAACGTCGGCGGACACCATCATCGGCGGAATGAGCACCACCGGAGGACTATCCGCAGGCACGTCGTCGGGGAAGTATCGCCGCAACCGATACATGGGCTCCCGGTCCATCACCCGGAACGGCGACGGGTCCACCTCGGTTTCGAGACCACCGAGACGAATGACCTCGAGACCGTTCTGGGCCGTGGCAATGGCACGGCGCAGTGGACCACGTACGGCGTCTGCATTCAGTCCCACAACTACACTCCTGCGTTCGGCCCCGACGGAACGACCGGCATCGGTCTTCACGTGACGAAAGCTTCTCACATCACATTCGAGTCAACCGGCGTGGATGTCCCTTGCTCACCTAGTGTTGCAACACGGGTTCCTCGGCCCACGCACGCAGCGTCGAAGCGGTCGCCCGCACACCACCGAGCTGATGGGCCACCTGCACCGCGGCCGTGCCGCCGCGAGCATCACGCGACGAAATGGAACCCTCCACCGTGAGCACCTCGCGAACATTCGGAGTCAGTGCTGGATCGATCGCGGCCAGCTCGTCATCGGTCAGATCGACCAGACCCACGCCCCGCGCTTCCGCCGCCCGAACGCACGCTCCAGCCGCCTCGTGGGCAACGCGGAAGGCAATACCCTGCCGCACCATCCATTCGGCGATGTCGGTGGCCAGCGTGAATCCGGCCGGTGCCAACTCGGCCATGCGTTCGGTGTGGAACTCCAGCGTCGCCGTCAATCCGGTGAGCGCCGGGAGCAAGAGCTCGAGTTGCGCCACCGAATCGAACACCGGCTCCTTGTCTTCCTGAAGATCGCGGTTGTAGGCCAGGGGCTGCGCCTTCAACGTGGCCAGCAGGCCGGTCAGGTTTCCGATCAAACGGCCGGTCTTTCCGCGGGTCAGTTCGGCAACGTCGGGATTCTTCTTCTGCGGCATGATGGAGCTGCCCGTCGACCATGCGTCGGCCAAGGTCACGTATCCGTATTCGGGGGTGCTCCACGAGATGACCTCCTCGGCGAACCGAGACAGATCCACCGCCGTCATCGCCAGCACGAATGCGGCCTCCGCAGCGAAGTCACGCGAGGACGTGGCGTCGATCGAGTTCTCGGCGGACGACTCGAATCCCAGCTCGGCCGCGATCTTCTCCGGACTCAGGCCCAGAGACGAACCCGCGAGCGCACCGGAACCGTAGGGCGACACCGCCGCTCGCTTGTCGAAGTCGGCGAACCTCTGCACGTCCCGCAACAGCGGATGAGTGTGCGCGAGCAGATGATGCGCGAGCAGCACCGGCTGGGCTGCCTGCGAATGAGTCTTGCCCGGCATGACCGCCGTCGGGTGCGCCGCAGCCTGAGTTGCCAGGGCATCGACCACATCGAGAACGCCGACGGAGACCCGGCGAACCGCGTCGCGCAGCCACATTCGGAACAGCGTCGCCACCTGGTCGTTTCGCGATCGGCCTGCACGCAGCCGTCCACCGACCTCGGGTCCGACACGGTCGATGAGCCCGCGCTCGAGAGCACCGTGCACGTCTTCGTCGGTCTCCGCTGCTGCGAATGCACCCGAGTCGACATCGTCTGCGAGGCGTTGCAGACCGTCGAGCATGGTCTCGAGATCCTGTGGGGTGAGCAGTCCGGCACCGTTCAGCACGCGCGCATGCGCCATCGATGCTCGGATGTCGTAGGGCGCAAGTACCCAGTCGAAGTGCGTCGACTTGCTCAGAGCCGCCATCGCCGCGGCCGGCCCGGATGCGAACCTGCCGCCCCAGAGCGAGCCTTCGTTGGTTCCGTGTGCGCTGTCCGAAGTTGTCACAGGCCCAGGTCCCGCTTCGCTGCGATCTTCGAGGACAGGCCGTGCAGCTGAACGAATCCCTTGGCCGCGGACTGGTCGAACGTGTCGCCCTCGTCGTAGGTCGCGAGATTGAAGTCGTACAGCGACTCGCCACTACGACGCCCGTTGACGATGATGCCTCCTGCATGCAGAACCAGACGGATGTCGCCGGACACGTGCTCCTGCGTGTGCTGGACGAACGTGTCGAGAGCGCCCTTGAGCGGCGAGTACCACAATCCGTCGTACACCAGCTCGGCCCACTTCTGATCGGTGTGGCGCTTGTAGCGGCCCAGTTCGCGCTCGAGGGTCACGTGCTCGAGCTCCTCGTGCGCGCGGATGAGCACCATGGCTCCCGGTGCCTCGTAGATCTCACGACTCTTGATGCCGACGAGTCGATCCTCGACGACATCGAGGCGGCCGACACCCTGCGCGCCCGCGCGAGTGTTGAGCTCTTGGATCGCTTCGAGTACCGAAACCGGACGGCCGTCGATCGCGACTGGACGACCTTTGTCGAAGGAGACGATCAGTTCGTCCGGGGCCTGGAAGTTGACCGTCGGATCCTCGGTGTAGTCGTAGACGTCCTTGGTCGGCGCGTTCCACAGATCTTCGAGGAATCCGGTTTCGACCGCACGGCCCCAGACGTTCTGGTCGATCGAGAACGGCGACTTGGTGGTCACGTTGATCGGGATGTCGTTCTCTTCGGCAAATTTGATCGCCTTCTCTCGGGTCCACGCATAATCGCGGACCGGCGCCAGCACCTCGAGCTCGGGGGCGAGAGTGTTGAAGCCGACCTCGAACCGAACCTGATCGTTGCCCTTACCTGTGCACCCGTGTGCGACAACGGTTCCGCCGTGCGCCCGCGCGCTCTCGACGAGGTGCTTGACGATCAACGGTCGGCTGATAGCCGAAACCAACGGGTACCGATCCATGTACAGCGCGTTGGACTGCACAGTCGGCAGGCAGTACTCCTCCGCGAACTCGTCCCTAGCATCGACAACGACGGATTCGACTGCACCGCAATCCAGTGCACGCTGACGCACGACGTCCATGTCCTCGCCGCCCTGACCGAGATCGATGGCGACAGCGACGACCTCCTTGCCGGTCTCCCTCCCGATCCAGCTGATGGCGACGGAGGTGTCGAGTCCGCCGGAATAGGCGAGGATGACGCGTTCGGCCATGGTGTTCAAGCTCCTTCGTTGTTCTTGGTGCGCATGATGGGAAACTGGATCTCAGTTTCCGCGTCGAGCAAGCTTTTCGATCTTGTCCGCGACCTCGCCACCGGTGTGTGGCTCGCGGGCTATCAACAGAATCGTGTCGTCACCTGCAATGGTCCCGACGATCTCGGGCATCGCAGCACGATCCAGAGCGCTGGCCAGGTAGTGCGCCGCGCCGGGCGGTGTTCGGAGCACGGCCTGGTTACCGCTGTGATCGGTGGACACC
Source organism: Rhodococcus sp. Leaf278 (assembly GCF_001426085.1). GTDB lineage: Bacteria > Actinomycetota > Actinomycetes > Mycobacteriales > Mycobacteriaceae > Rhodococcoides. The sequence continues at coordinate 276,775 of NZ_LMRR01000004.1, read as the reverse complement.
AACAACTCCCCCAGCAACTTCAGGAGGCGGTCGGTGCCGCCGGACACCCCGCGGACCGGGCTGCCGTCCTCGGGCACGACGTACACGCCCACTCCGCCGTCCGGGGCGCGCAGTTTCACCGCGCCCAATTCCTCGAGATCCCGCGAGAGTGTGGCCTGAGTGGTGTCGATCCCCTCGGCTGCGAGCAACGACGCCAGCTGCGGTTGACTGCGTACCTGATGCGTGGCCAGCAACGCGATGATCCGCGCCTGCCTGCCCGCCCGGGTCGACGCGGTCAACGGCATCGCACTGACGTCCTCGCTCATGGTCGCCGGGCCTGTTCGAGCAGCCAGACCAGCAGAGCCTTCTGCGCGTGCAGACGGTTCTCGGCCTCGTCCCACACGACACTCTGCGGACCGTCGAGAACCTCGTCGGTGATCTCCTCGCCCCGATGTGCGGGGAGGCAGTGCAGCACCACAGCGTCGGACTGGGCCTTGGACAGGAGATCGGAGTCGATTCGATACGGCCGGAACGGCGCGACACGATCGAGACCGTCGTTCTCCTGGCCCATCGACGTCCAGGTATCGGTGACCAGCGCATCGGCACCGGCAGCGGCCTCGTCCGGATCTTCGGTGATGGTGATGGTGGCCCCGGTTTCTTCGGCGCGCGCACGGGCGGCGTCGAGAACATACCCGAGCGGCGCGAATTCCTTGGGTGCGGCGATCCTGAGGTTCAGCCCTGCTGTCACCCCGCCGATGAGCAGCGAGTGCGCCATGTTGTTGGCACCGTCACCGAAATAGGCCAACGTGCGCCCCTTCAGGTTGCCCTTGTGCTCGATCAGGGTCTGCAGATCGGCGAGTACCTGGCACGGGTGAAATTCGTTCGACAGGGCGTTGACGATGGGAATCGTTGCGCCGGTTGCCATCTGCTCGAGCCGCTTCTGCCCGAAAGTCCGCCACACGACTGCCTCGACGTAGCGCGAGAGCACCCGGCCGGTGTCCTGCAGCGTCTCTTCGCGACCGAGTTGGGTATCGCTTCCGGTGACCACGACGGCATGCCCGCCCAGTTGCGCGATGCCCAGCTCGAAGGAGAAGCGAGTACGGGTGGAGTTCTTCTCGAAGATGACGCCGATACCCTTCGGACCCTCGAGCGGGCGCTTCGAGAACGGTGCGTGCTTGAGTTCGGCTGCCAGAGCGAGGATCTCGCCCTGCTGCTGTGGGGTGACGTCGTCGTCGCGGAGAAAGTGCTGAACGGTCATGGCTGATGAGCCTCCTGTGCTGCGTCGAGAATTGCCGGTAATGCCGTCACGAACGACGCGGCTTGCTCTTCGGTGATGATCAGTGGTGGTGCGAGTCGGAGCACGTCCGGCTGCGCGGCGTTGAGAAGAAAGCCTGCGTCGCGCGCGGCCGCTTCTGCCGCCGGCGCGATCGCAGCGGTGAGCACAACTCCCAGAAGGAGCCCCGATCCTCGGACATGGCTGACGAGAGGGTGTTCGAGGGCCTCGATGGAGTGAGCGATGGTCTTGCCGATGCTGTCGGCACGGGAGAGGAGATCCTCGTCGGCGATGGTGCGCAACACCGCAAGCGCGGCAGCGGCACACACGGGATTACCACCGAAAGTGGTGCCGTGCTTACCCGGATGCAGCAGTTCCCCCGCGGCTCCGATACCGATGCACGCACCGATGGGCAACCCGCCGCCCAGGCCCTTCGCGAGCGTGATCACGTCGGGCACGATGCCGACAGACTGATGGGCGTAGAACCACCCGGTTCGACCGATTCCGGTCTGCACCTCGTCGAGCACCAGCAGTGCACCGTGTTTCGCGGTGATCTCGCGCGCAGCGAGGAGGTATCCCTCGGGCGGAACCACCACACCGCCCTCACCCATGATGGGTTCGAGAAACACTGCGGCGGTATCGGAATCGACGGCGGCTTCGAGTGCGGCCACGTCCCCGTAGGGGACGTGCTGCACACCAGCAGGCATAGGCTCGAACGGAGTGCGCTTGTCGGGTTGTCCGGTGAGCGCAAGAGCGCCCATCGTCCGCCCGTGGAAGGACTTCTCGGCTGCCACGATGTTGGGACGACCGGTCAGGCGAGCGATCTTGAACGCTGCCTCGTTGGCCTCGGTTCCCGAGTTGCACAGGAACACTCGCCCGGTGGCCCCGGCACCGAGGTGCGCGAGCAACTGCTCGGCCAACGCGATCGCGGGTTCTGTCGCATACAGATTCGAGGTGTGTCCCAGAGTGGACAGCTGCGTGTTGACCGCCTCGATCACCGCCGGATGGGCGTGGCCCAGGATGTTCACGGCAATACCGGCGAGAAGGTCGAGGTACTGCTTGCCGTCGGCATCGGTCACTACTGCACCGTCACCGCGCACGAGCGCCACACGCGGCACACCGTAGTTGTCCATCAGCGAATTCGACCACCGCTGTTGAAGATCGAGGGTGGACTCCGTGCCGGTCATGGCGTGACTCCTGACGTAGAAGAGTGATCGGGGGTGACCATGGTGCCGATCCCCTGGCCGGTGAACAGTTCCACCAGAACCGAATGTTCGACGCGCCCGTCGATGACGTGTGCAGTCGGCACACCTGCTCGAACGGCGCGCAGGCACGCTTCCATCTTCGGCACCATCCCCGCGTCGAGCGAGGGCAGCAACGCATCGAGCGCGGACGCATCGATCTCGGACGTCAGCGAGGTGCGATCGGGCCACGCGGTGTACAGACCCTCGACGTCGGTGAGTACGACCAGTTTTTCGGCACCGATGGCACTCGCCAGTGCGGCCGCGGCGGTGTCGGCGTTGATGTTGTGCACGACGCCGTCGCGGTCGGGAGCGATGGTGGACACCACCGGAATACGTCCGGCCGCAATGAGATCGAAGATCGCCTTCGGATCCACCGAGGTGACGTCGCCCACCAGACCGATGTCGGTCTGGTCGCCGTCGACGAGCACGGTTCGCCGGGTCGCCGTGAACAGGTGCGCGTCCTCGCCCGAGATGCCGACGGCATACGGCCCGTGACTGTTGATCAAACCGACGAGTTCACGGCCGACCTGCCCGAACAGCACCATTCTCACGACGTCCATGACCTCGGGCGTCGTGACGCGGAATCCGCCGCGAAACTCGCCCGTCAACCCGAGCCGGGTGAGCATCGCCGAAATCTGCGGGCCACCACCGTGTACGACGACGGGATGGATTCCGACGGTACGCAGGAACACCATGTCGGCGGCGAACGCCCGTTTGAGGTCATCGTCGATCATGGCGTTTCCGCCGTACTTCACCACGACGGTCTTTCCCGAGAAACGTTGCAACCAGGGCAGAGCCTCGGCGAGAGTGAACGCCTTCTGCGCGGCCGTCAACTGCAGGGCTGCCGAGGTCATGACGAATACGCCGAATTCTCTTCGACGTATGCGTGCGACAGGTCGGTGGTTCGAATGGTGGCCGAACCGGCACCGAGACCGAGGTCTATGGTCACGGCGATATCGACACCGGACAGGTCGACCTCACGAGCACCCGGCGCGCCGACGCCGTCGATGCACACGGGATTGCCGTTGAACGACACAGAAATTCGGTCGGGATCTAGTTCGATCGGCGCGATACCGATCGCAGCGAGCACCCGTCCCCAGTTCGGGTCCGAACCGAACAGAGCCGTCTTGGTCAAACTGTCCCTGGCAACAGTCCGTGCGCCGATCAGGGCCTCGTCCTCCGACATCGCACCCGACACGGTGATCTTGACTCGCTTGGTCACGCCCTCCGCGTCGGCCATCATCTGATCGGCCAAGTCGTCGCACACCGCCAGGACTGCGGCGTCGAGGTCGTCCTGAGACGGTGCCACTCCACTGGCCCCGGACGACAGCAGGAGCACCGTGTCGTTGGTCGAGGACGCGCCGTCGACATCGAGCCGATCGTAGGACAGCCGAGTGGCCGCACGCAGGGCCTTGTCGAGCTGTTCCGCGGTGGCGACGGCATCGGTGGTGATGACGCTGAGCATCGTGGCCAGCGAGGGTGCCAGCATGCCGGCGCCCTTGGCCATACCGCCGACGTTCCACTTGTCGGCGTGATGGATCGCCGCCTGCTTCGGCACGGTGTCGGTGGTCATGATCGCGTATGCCGCGTCGGTACCACCCGAAATACCGCCTGCGAGTTCGTGCACCACTTCGGTCACACCGGGCAGCAGCTTGTCCATCGGCAGCCGATCGCCGATCAGACCCGTCGAGCACACGGCAACCTCGATGGCCCCGGTCTCCGAACCCCAATTGCTCAGTGCGGACGCCACTTCCTCTGCCGTGCGATGCGCATCCTGGAACCCGGGCGCACCCGTACAGGCGTTGGCACCACCGGAGTTCAGAATCACCGCACGCAACCGCCCGGTGGAGAGCACCTGCTGCGACCACAGCACCGGAGCGGCCTTGACCTTGTTGCGGGTGAACACACCCGCTGCCGCGAAGTCGGGTCCTTCGTTGAATACCAGAGCGAGATCCGACCTGCCACTCACCTTGATACCGGCAGGAATTCCGGCCGCGCGGAACCCGGCGGGAGCAGTGACACCTTGAGTGCGGACCAGCTTCCCCGCGACCGTGCCGACGGTCTCCGCCTCACTCCGAACGCTGCTCATGGCGCTACTCCTACGGTAGAGAGACCATCGGTCTCGGTGATTCCCAGTGCAAGATTCATGGATTGAACGGCGGCTCCCGCCGTTCCCTTGGCCAGGTTGTCGATGGCCGCGATGACGACGAGCAGGCCTGCGTCGGCATCGACCGACACGCTCATCTGTACGGCGTTCGACCCGATCACCGAACCTGTCTGCGGAAGGCGGCCGGCGGGAAGCACGTGCACGAAGGGCTCTGCAGAGTAAGCCTTTTCGTACACCTCGACCGCCTGCTCCGCAGTGGCAGTGGTGATTGCGGTACAGGTGGCCAGAATGCCGCGGGGCATCGGCGCGAGAACCGGCGTGAACGACACCGCAACCGCGCTCCCGGCTACGGCCGACAGATTCTGCACGATCTCCGGCGTGTGTCGGTGGGCACCCGCTATTGCGTACGCCCGAACCGAACCCATCACCTCCGAGCCGAGGAGGTCGGCCTTGGGAGCTCGACCGGCACCCGATGTACCGCTTACGGCAACGATATTGACCCGCGGCTCGATGATGCCGGCGGCGACGGCCGGCGCGAGCGCGAGAGATGACACCGTCGGATAGCAGCCGGGAACCGCGATGCGAGTCGCACCGACCAAACGCTCGCGAAGGCCCGGCAGCTCCGGCAACCCGTACGGCCAGCTGCCCGCATGCGGACTCTTGTAGTACTTCTCCCAGGCCGCACCGTCGGTGAGGCGGAAGTCCGCGCCGCAGTCGATGATCACCACCGACTCGGGCAGCTCGAGTGCAAGCTCGGCGGACTTGCCGTGCGGGAGTCCGAGGAACACGACATCATGGCCGGCCAGCTCGTCGACGGTGGTCGGACCGAGAACTCGGTCCGACAGCGGCAACAGATGCGGATGAAACTCTCCGAGCGTGGAGCCGGCATTGCCGCCGGCCGTCAGCGAACCGATGACCAGCGAACCGTCGCGCACTGCCGGGTGTCCGAGCAGAAGCCGAAGAATTTCACCGCCTGCGTACCCACTTGCGCCCGCTACCGCAATGCGCCTCGGCACGGCCTCCGAAATAGTCATGCGGTTTATTATGCAGCATCATGCAAGCTCATTCATGAACGGGTCCGGTGTGTCAGCTTCCACCCATGGACTTGCGGATCTCGTCGAGCTTCTTGCGGCCGGCTTCCTGACGGTCGTTCCACTGCTTGTTCAGATCCTGACCGGCCCGGGACTCCCGGTCCAACTCCTCGGCTCCGACGGCCGTTCCCGAGCGATGGTCCACCTTCTCGCGGACACCGTCCCAGGTGGGCACTCCTGATTCGGTGAAGCCGCCGACGGCACCGCCTGTATATCCACCGCCTGCCCCGACGGGCATATCGTCGACCAATTCGGCATCGATGATGCCCGGCACCGTGCCGCCCAGCGGAGCCCCGGGCGGCGGATCCCCGAGCGGCTGATCGATCCGGGGCCTCGTGACCTGAGGAACGTCGACATCGGGCACCGTTCCCGGTGGCGCACCGCGATCGGGTCCAGTGGGTTCGGGCTCGACGGTGCCCAACTCCGCGGCCAATGCGGCGGCCGCAGCCGCTACCGGGGCCAGCCGCGGCCGACCCGCCACCGCCGCGAGGACGTCGTTCACAACCTGCAGATCGGACGCCGTGCCGTCTGCTCCGGATTCACTCATTCGTTCTCCCGTCACCGTGGGCGTTCGTGACTCCACGCTACGGAACCGACGGTCCGGCCGCCGTCGGATCAGCTACGCAGCTCGGCTCCGACGGCTTTGGCTGCAGCGTCGACCGCAGCGTCGCGCGCAGCAGTGGCCTGATCCTCGGTCAACGTGCCGTCGGTCCCGCGGAACCGCAGCGCGAACGCCAGAGACTTGCGACCTTGCCCGACTTGTTCGCCCTCGTAGACGTCGAACAACCGGATCGATTCGAGTAGATCGCCGCCGCCGATCGTCAGCGCCGCCTCGACGGACCCCGCAGGCACGGAGGCATCGACCACAACAGCCACGTCCTGGAGCACCGCCGGATACGGCGACACCTCGGGAGCCGGGAGTGATTCGACAACAGGCAGAGCACTCAAGCTCAGCTCCACGGCGCAGGTACGCGGCGGCAAGCCTGCCCGCTCGAGGACCGCCGGGTGCAGTTCGCCTGCGTATCCCACGACCTCACCGTCGAGCAACACCTCGGCACACCGACCGGGATGCCACGGAAGGTGCTGCGCAGCACGAAGATCGACGTGAACACCGGCCGCCTCCGTCACCGTGCGTACCGCAGCGAAGGCGTCAGCTGCTTCGGCGGCGCGGCCGGGGCCCCACGGCCCCGACAGCTCACGTTGACCGGTGAGCACCACGCCCACATGTACTGGCTGCGCAGGCAACGACCCCCGAAGCATGGCGATCTGGTCATCAGTAGGACGACGATCCACCGGCAGCGCGTCCACCGCAGCAGTGGCGTCGTGCCGAAGCACCACCTGAGCAATTCCGAACAGCGACACGTCACGCTGACCGCGGGCGATGTTTCGGCTCAGCATCTCGAGCAGTCCCGGCAGCACCGTGGTCGCGAGCTCGGGGCGATCGGCCTCGAGCGGATTGAGGACCGAGGTGGTGGCGCGGCGTGGATCGTCCTTGTCCAGACCCCAGGTATCGAAGACGCCCTTGGGCAGGAACACCGGGGGCAATACCTCGACGTATCCGGAGAACGCGAGCGCCTTGCCGACCGCTCGTCTGCGCTTCTGCTCAGCGGTGAGGCCACGACCGCCGGGGGCCGACGGCAGTACCGACGGGATCTTCTCCAGCCCCTCGAGTCGCAGCACCTCTTCCACCAGGTCGGCACGTTGCACTAGGTCCGGTCGCCACGACGGCGGCGTCACCGTCAGTTGACCGTGCCCGGCATCGTCGACCGACACGTCGACTCTGCAGCCGATCTGCGTCAACCGTCGGGCAGCGGTTCCGTTGGGGTACTGCACGCCGGCGATTCGGTCGGGTAGATCGAAGTCCATCGTGACTGCCGGGTACTCGGCGGCCCCGCCGATGTCGGTCAAAACCGGCTCGATTCGGCCACCGGCGATCTCGACCAGCAACTGTGCCGCACGATCGAGCGCGGCGACCGGAAGAGCAGAGTCGACGGTTCGCTCGAAACGCTTGCTCGCCTCACTGGACAGCTTGTGGCGGCGGCCGGTTCGGAACACCGCGAGCGGATCGAACGACGCTGCTTCGAGTACGACCTCGGTGGTCGCGTCGTCCACTTCGGTGGACGCTCCGCCCATGACGCCGGCCAACGAAACGGCTCCCGACCCGTCGGCGATCACGACGTCCTCAGGATCGAGTGAGCGCTCGACTCCGTCCAGTGTCGTCAGCTTCTCCCCCGCATTCGCGCGGCGGACGACGAGATCGCCGTTCAGCTTGGCCGCATCGAACGCATGCAGCGGCTGGCCGAGTTCGTGCAGCACGTAGTTGGTGACGTCGACAGCAGCCGAGATCGGGCGCACGCCGGCCAGAAGCAGGCGACGCTGCATCCACCACGGAGTGGTCGCGGTGGGATCGATGCCGACGACCTTGCGCAACGCGAATCGTGATGCGCCCGAGTTCGATTCGACGGTAACCGACCATGCCTCGCCGGTGACCTCGGTGGGCATCGTCCGTGCCGGGTCCACATAGGGCAAGTCGAAGCTGCACGCCAGTTCACGGGCGAGGCCGCGGACCGAGAAGGCGTAACCGCGATCCGGGGTCACGTTCAGCTCGATGACCGAGTCCTTCAGCCCCAGAACCTCTTTGGCGTCGTCTCCCGGTGCGGCTGTATCCGCAGGCAGCACGAGAATGCCGGAGTGGTCTCGGCCGAGTCCGAGCTCGAGCGTCGAGCAGATCATGCCGTTGGAGTTGCGGCCGTACGTCTTGCGCGATGCGATGGCGAATCCGCCGGGCAGAACGCTGCCCGGCAGAGCGGCGACGATCAGATCACCTTCGGCAAAATTTCGTGCACCACAGACGATTTCCTGTGGCTCATCGGCGCCGACGTCCACCAGGCAGAATCGAATCGGCTTCTTGAACTCGGTCAGTTCCTCGATAGAGCTCACCCGGCCCACAACCAGTGGTCCGGTCACGTTGTCCAGCGACTCGAGTTCTTCGACCTCGAAACCGACCCGCACGAAACCGGCGTCGAGCTCCTCGGGGGACACGGCCCAGTCGGGAGTCCCCGCGTGCAGGACCTCGGTCAGCCAGGATTGTGGGACTCGCACGTGTGCTCAGCTCTTTCTTGTATCCGAGAAGAAGTGGGGCGGTGTGAAGCGGCGTCAGGCCCGAACACCGAAGGGCAGCGTGAATCTGATGTCGCCTTCGACGATGTCGCGCATGTCCGGGATGTCATTACGGAACTGAAGCGTGCGTTCGAGGCCCATTCCGAAAGCGAATCCGGTGTACACCTCAGGGTCGATGCCGCTGGCCTGCAATACCTTCGGGTTGACCATCCCGCAGCCACCCCACTCGACCCAACCGGCCCCGCCCTTCTTCTTGGGGAACCACACATCGACCTCGGCCGACGGCTCGGTGAACGGGAAGTAGTTAGGTCGCATCCGAGTGCGGGTGTCGTTGCCGAACAACGCTTTGGCGAACGCATCCAGTGTTCCGCGCAGGTGCGCCATGGTCAGACCCTTGTCGATGGCGAGACCCTCGACCTGATGGAAGACCGGAGTGTGCGTCGTATCGAGTTCGTCCGTGCGGAATGTTCGCCCCGGGCAGACCACGTAGATCGGAAGCTCACGCGAGAGCATCGACCGCACCTGCACCGGCGAGGTGTGAGTGCGCAGCACCTGCCGCGATCCCTCGGGCGCGATGTGGAACGTGTCCTGCATCGTGCGAGCGGGGTGGTCGGGCAGGAAGTTGAGCGCGTCGAAGTTGAAGTGTTCGGTCTCGACCTCGGGGCCTTCTTCGACCTCCCAGCCCATTGCGACGAACACGTCCGCAACTTGTTCGGCGATGATCGTGATGGGGTGTCGAGCACCGACCGGAGCCCGGCCGGTCGGCAGTGTCACATCGATGGTTTCAGCCACCAGGATTGCCGCGTCCCGCTCGGCCGAAAGAACGGCACGTCGCTCGTCGAAGGCTTTTTGCACCCGGTCGCGCGCTGCTTTGACGCGTTTACCCGCATCAGCTTTCTGCTCACCCGGCAGCGCACCGAGAGCGCGCTGCGCGAGTGCCAGCGGGGCTTTGCCGCCCACATGGTCGATCTTGACCTTGGTCAAGGCATCGAGATTCGTTGCGTCGGCGAACGCCTGCTCCGCCGAGTCCACTGCGGATCCGAGCGCAGATTCCTCCAAAACGCTCGGATCTACCGGCTCGGGTCCGGCTTCTTTCTTCGCCACGACAGCTGCACTCCTCGAGTAATAGTCGGTGTCTGCCACGAAGGGTCGTTGCGCAGGCTTCACTCCTGCGCAACAAGGGTCGTTGCGCAGGCTTCACTCCTGCGCGAAGCAGACAGGTATCGATCCTAGGCGAGAGGCGCTCAGGAAATCCCGGAGCGTCGCTGCGCGCGAGCGCTCGCATACAGGCAGATCGCTGCGGCCGTTGCCAAATTGAGGCTCTCGGCGCGACCATGGATAGGAATCCGAATCCGATGATCGGCGTCGCGAGCCACCGACTCGGGCAGTCCGTGCGCCTCGTTGCCGAACAACCACGCGGTCGGTTGCTCGAGTAGACGGTCGGCATCGTCGAGGTCGACCTCTCCGTCGGCAGCCGTAGCCACGATCGACAGACCCGCACCACGTAACGCCTCGATGCCGGATTCGATCGAACGTTCCCGAGCGATCGGCAGATGGAAGACACTGCCTGCCGACGCGCGGACGCATTTGCCGTTGTGGGGGTCCACCGAATCGCCCAGCAACACGACCGAATCCGCGCCGGCCGCGTCGGCGACGCGAATGACAGTTCCAGCATTGCCCGGTTCCGCGACCTCGACCGGTACCGCTACCAGGCGCGGGCTGTCGGCCAGCGCGCGATCGAGCGAGACGTCGATCAGTCCGGTGACTGCGACGAGCCCCTGGGGTGTGACGGTGTCGGACAGCGCCTTCGCGGCTCGGTCGGTGATCGGGAAGACCCGGGCGCCGCCGGCCTCGACGGACATGATCAAGGCGTGGTGCCGCTCGAAGGCATCCGAGGTGAAGAACAACTCGCGGACCAGCCCGGACTTCGCGGCCTCGGAGACCGCGTTGAATCCCTCGGCGAGGAACTGCCCGGTCTTCTTGCGCTCCGCGGCGCGCGCAAGCTTGACGGCCGAAACGACCCGCGGTGTTCGCTCGGTCAGCGAATCCACGGGTCGTTTCGAAGTTGAATCGTCGTACGGCGACTCGCTCAGGCTGCTTCTCCGGCAGGAGCGTTGACATCGGCAGGCAATGCAGCCTTGGCGATGGCGACCAGGCTTGCGAATGCCGCGGCATCCGACACAGCGAGCTCAGCGAGGATCTTGCGGTCGACCTCGACGCCCGCGGCCTTCAGGCCCTGGACGAAGCGGTTGTACGTGATGTCGTTGGCCCGTGCTGCAGCGTTGATACGCGTGATCCACAGCTTGCGAAAATCACCCTTGCGCGCGCGGCGGTCCCGGTACGCGTAGGTGAGCGAGTGGAGCTGCTGCTCCTTGGCCTTGGTGTACAGACGTGAGCGCTGTCCGCGGTAGCCCTTGGACGCTTCGAGAATCGAACGGCGCTTCTTCTGGGCGTTGACGGCCCTTTTTACGCGTGCCACTGGTGAATCCTGTCGATCTGGGGGTGTGTGTAAACCCCGAATGGTAAGGGATGAAGCCGACCGAGATCAGTCGGCGGCGGGCCGGATCAGATACCGAGAAGGCGCTTGATCCGCGGCACGTCGGCCTTCTTGACAACGGCGACACCATCGAGGCGACGAGTCACCTTGGTGGGCTTGTGCTCGAGCAGGTGGCGACGGCCGGCCTTCTGGCGCAGGATCTTGCCGCTGCCGGACACCTTGAATCGCTTCTTGGCACCACTGTGGGTCTTCTGCTTGGGCATGAAATCCTCTTCTTCTGTAATAGCTCTTCGGTGTTGCTTGGCACAGCCGTACAGCGCCACGGAAAACCTGTGCACCGAAGCAGTTGTAGGGCTGTCTTACTGGTAGAGCACGAAGCTCAGTTGGTCTGCGCCGGAGTAGCCGGAGCTGCTGCGGCCGGTGCCTCGGCAGCCGGGGCTGCATCGGCGGGCTGTTCCGGCGCGGGAGCCGGTGCGCGTTGCGCGGGCGGTGCCGCTGCGCTCTCCTGTGCCTTGACGCGAGTCTTGGCACCCTTGTGCGGTGCCAGCACCATCGTCATGTTGCGGCCGTCCTGCTTGGCCGAGGTCTCCACGAAGCCGAGCTCCGCGACGTCCGCGCCCAAGCGCTGCAGCAGACGGAAACCGAGTTCGGGTCGCGACTGCTCGCGACCGCGGAACATGATGGTGACCTTGACCTTCGAGCCGGCTTCGAGGAAGCGAACGACGTTGCGCTTCTTGGTCTCGTAGTCGTGCGCGTCGATCTTGGGGCGGAGCTTCTGCTCCTTGATGACGGTGAGCGTCTGGTTCTTGCGCGATTCGCGCGCCTTCTGCGCAGCCTCGTACTTGAACTTCCCGTAGTCCATGATCTTGCAGACCGGCGGACGTGCGTCGGGAGCTACCTCGACAAGATCGAGGTCGGCTTCGAGAGCCAAGCGGAGTGCATCTTCAACACGCACGATCCCCACCTGTTCACCGCCCGGTCCGACAAGCCGGACCTCGGGAACTCGGATGCGATCGTTGATGCGGGTCTCAGTGCTGATGGGGCCTCCTAGGTAGTGCGGTGTGGTGTGTAACCCGACCGCCTGCCACTGGCACAGCCCGTTGCCGTCGATCCTCGACATTCCCCGCAGCGATGCGAACCGCTACAAAGAAAAAACCCCGCTCTCGGCGTGAACCGATAGCAGGGCCCGATGTCGACCGGTCGACCCGCACGACAACTGGCGTCGTACAGTCTCCTCACTGGGAGGAAGCACCTCGAAGACCTATGACGATCTCCGTCGTGCGACCGGACCGGAAGTAGCTTGTTGAAGGCTACGTGCCGGTGGGAGTCGGGCTCCACTTGCTGCCTCCGTGCGGTGAACTCCATCGAGGAGCGCACGCCGAAGACGGTCGTCGGGTCACAGTACCAGCCGATTCGACAAACCCACAATCGAGCCCGATCGCCCCCGAACTCGTCGGCACCCGATTCCCCCGGCCGCAGGCGGCGTGGGATTCTCGTAGGCATGACCAGCTCCCCCACTCCCGCCGATGGCGATCCCGCGGGTGTCGACCCAGTCGGCACCGAGCCCGAAGTCCGTGAACTCGCCGAGGTCCCCGCGGTCGAGGTCATCAGCCGCGCTGCGGTCATGCTGATGAGTTCCGCAGCCGAGAAGTTGGGACTCTCCGAGCCGGATCCTGCCGAGAGCCCGTACCTGGACCTCGACGAGGCACGACGCGTCATCACCGCACTGGCAGGCCTGGTCACCGCGTCGGTCGAATACCTCGGCCCCCATGCCGGACCCATTCGCGATGGACTGCAGGCACTGCAGCGCGCATTTCGGGAGGCATCGGCCCACCCGGACGAGCCAGGAAAGGGCCCCGGCGAGAAGTACACCGGCCCGGTGCACTGAGCGAGAGCAACGACGACACCCCGAACACGAACGCCGCATCCGGTGCACTACCGGATGCGGCGTTCTGAGTAGACGGGCGCTACCGGACCGCGGCGACCTTCCGTGGCTTGCGCTTCTTCGGGGCGGCTTTCACCGGCTGCGAGACAACCGACTCACGAGTGAGCGCTTCCTGCAGGAACTTACCCGTGTAGCTTTCCGGCACAGCCGCTACGGCCTCTGGGTCACCCTGCGCCACAACCATTCCGCCGCCGGAGCCACCCTCGGGGCCCATGTCGATCACCCAGTCGGAAACCTTGATGACATCGAGGTTGTGCTCGATGACGATCACCGTGTTGCCCTTGTCCACGAGGCCGTTCACCACGCCCAGCAGCTTCCGAATGTCCTCGAAGTGCAAGCCGGTGGTCGGCTCGTCGAGAATGTAGACCGTGCGTCCGGTGGACCGCTTCTGCAATTCCGCCGCCAACTTGACGCGTTGCGCCTCACCTCCGGACAACGTGGTTGCCGGCTGGCCGAGCCGCACGTACCCGAGACCGACCTCGACGAGCGTCTTGAGGTATCGGTGGATCGACGTGATCGCTTCGAAGAAGTCCGCGGCCTCCTCGATCGGCATATCCAGGACCTCGGCGATGGTCTTGCCCTTGTAATGGACTTCGAGTGTCTCGCGGTTGTACCGCGCACCTTCACAGACCTCGCACGGAACGTAGACGTCGGGCAGGAAGTTCATCTCGATCTTGAGCGTGCCGTCGCCCGAGCATGCCTCGCACCGGCCGCCCTTGACGTTGAACGAGAATCGACCGGGCTGATAGCCGCGCACCTTGGCCTCGGTGGTCGCTGCGAACAACGTCCGAATCTTGTCGAAGACGCCGGTGTAGGTCGCAGCATTGGACCGCGGTGTGCGGCCGATGGGCGACTGGTCGACGCGGACGAGTTTGTCGAGTTGGTCGAGTCCGTTGATCCGGGTGTGTCGTCCTGGAACCTGCCGAGCACCGTTGAGCTTGTTGGCCATCACGGTCGCGAGGATGTCGTTGACCAAGGTGGACTTACCCGAACCGGAAACCCCGGTCACCGAGGTCAGCACACCGAGCGGGAAGCTCACGTCGACACTTCGCAGGTTGTGTTCGCGGGCACCCACGACGGTCACCAGACGCTTCTTGTCGACGACGCGACGGGTATCCGGCAGCGGAATCTCCATCCGCCCGGAGAGGTACGCGCCGGTCAGCGATTCCTCGTTGGTCAACAGGTCCTCGTACGAACCGCTGTGCACGACGCGGCCGCCGTGCTCACCGGCCAACGGACCGATGTCGACGATCCAATCCGAGGTACGGATGGTGTCCTCGTCGTGCTCCACGACGATCAGTGTGTTTCCGAGGTCGCGGAGCCGGGTCAGCGTGTCGATCAACCGACGGTTGTCTCGCTGGTGCAGACCGATCGAGGGCTCGTCGAGGACATAGAGAACGCCGACGAGGCCCGATCCGATCTGGGTGGCGAGCCGGATGCGCTGGGCCTCGCCGCCGGACAGGGAGCCGGCCGTTCGAGCAAGGGACAGGTATTCCAGACCGACGTCGAGTAGGAACCCGAGGCGCGCCTGCACCTCCTTGAGCACCTGACCCGCAATCGCCTCCTCACGGCGACCCAACGTCAGGCTGTTCAGGAAGTTTGCGGTATCGGCGATCGACAGCTCACACACCTCGGCGATCGACTTCGGCCCGAAGTCGCCCGCCGCGATCGTGACCGACAGGATCTCCGGCCGCAGCCTGGCGCCGTTGCAGGTGGGGCACGGTACGTCGCGCATGTACCCGTCGTAGCGTTCCTTCATCTGCTCCGACTCGGTCTGCTCGAGACGACGGTGCAGGAACGGCATCACACCCTCGAACTCGGCGTAGTACGAGCGCGTTCGGCCGTAGCGGTTCTTGTACTTCACGTGCACCTGGTGGTCGCTGCCTTCGAGGACCGCTCGCTTGACCTTGGCGGGCAACTTGTTCCACGGTGCATTGAGGTCGAACCCCATCGCGTCGGCGAGCCCGGACAGCAGGCGGCCGAAGTACTCCGAGGTCTGGCCCATCGACCACGGTGCGATGGCTCCGTCGGCGAGGCTGAGATCGCCGTCGGGAACGACCAGCTCCGGGTCGACCTCCTTGCGCACACCGAGTCCGACGCAGTCGGGGCAGGCACCGTACGGCGAGTTGAACGAGAAGGACCGCGGTTCGAGATCGTCGATGGACAACGGGTGACCGTTGGGGCACGCGAGCTTCTCGGAGAATCGGCGCTCGCGGTCCGGAGCGTTCTCGTCGCGGTCGACGAAGTCCAGAACGACGATGCCGTCCGCCAGTCGCAGGGCCGTTTCGACCGAATCCGTCAATCTCTGCTTCGAGCTGGACTTGACGGTCAGTCGGTCGACGACGACCTCGATGTCGTGCTTTTCCTGCTTCTTGAGAACAGGAGGACTGGTGAGCTGATGCACGACGCCGTCCACGCGCACACGGGAGTAACCCTGCGTGTTGAGCGAGTCGAACAGGTCGACGAATTCACCCTTGCGGGTACGGACCACCGGAGCGAGGACCTGAAACTTCAGGCCTTCTTCCATGTCCAGCACCTGATCGACGATCTGCTGCGGAGTCTGCTTCGCGATCTGTTCACCACACACCGGGCAGTGCGCCGTGCCGGCGCGGGCGTACAGCAATCGGAGGTAGTCGTAGACCTCGGTGATGGTGCCGACGGTCGACCGCGGGTTGCGGTTGGTCGACTTCTGATCGATGGAGACCGCAGGCGAGAGCCCCTCGATAAAATCGACGTCCGGCTTGTCCATCTGGCCGAGGAACTGCCGCGCGTACGCGGACAGCGACTCCACGTAGCGACGCTGACCTTCGGCGAAGATCGTGTCGAAGGCGAGAGACGATTTGCCCGAGCCGGACAGACCTGTGAACACGATCAGCGCATCGCGAGGCAGGTCGATGTCGACTCCCCGCAGATTGTGCTCCCGTGCACCTCGCACTATCAGGCGATCCGCCACTGTGTTCCCTTCTTTCCGAACGAGCCCGTCCAGTCGAGTCGCTGCTCGATGCAGCACTGCGCAACTGTCGAGTCGCGTGATGACGTGTGGTGCCGATGCACCGGTTACGCGTCGTGTAACCGAGGACCCCACGTCGAAAACCTGTTTCGGTGAGGGACGAACCTCACGCAGTAGCAATGGTAGATCCAGGCACCGACACACTTTTCCACGTGCGCGACCCAGCCGCCCCTCGTCGGGCCGCCGACGGTAGCGTCCTCGAAATGGACGAGCACCTCATGGTCATCGACGACAACTACACCGGCGTCGTCTCTCAGGGTTCGCAGCCGCAGCGGCGCACGATTCCCGGCGCGACGATCACGAAGATGTCGGTCGGCCCCATGGACAACAACACCTACCTGGTCGTCTGTTCCGCAACGGGTCATTCGGTGCTGATCGACGCCGCCAACGAGGCCGAACGCATCTCTCTGCTCATCGACGAGAACGCTCCGACGCTCTCGCTCATCGTGACGACGCATCAGCACGCAGACCACTGGCAGGCGCTGGCAGACATCGCGGGCGGTACCGAGTCGCCGACGGCCGCCCACGCTCTCGACGCCGAACCGCTGCCGGTCGCTCCGGACCGCCTGCTGGCCGATGAGGACACGGTGACGGTGGGAGAGCTCACGTTCGACGTGGTGCACCTGACCGGACACACTCCCGGTTCGATCGCACTCGCGCTGACCGACACCGACGGCACCCGCACCCACCTCTTCACCGGAGATTCACTGTTCCCCGGGGGCGTCGGAAAAACTGGAAGCCCCGAGGATTTCACCCACCTTCTCGACGACGTCACGGCAAAACTGTTCGACCGATTCGGCGACGACACCGTGGTCTACCCGGGCCACGGAAAGGACACCACACTCGGTGCCGAGCGCCCTCACCTGGCCGAATGGCGCGAACGGGGCTGGTGACGATCGGCGCGCTTGAGACCGTCGAACACGGGGTATGAATAGTGTGACAAAAGGACGCACCCCGGTTGGTTTCACCGACCGATGTGCGATGTCCTAACGCCGAAGACACGAGAAACTACGCAGGAGGCTGTCAATGCTGGTCCGCCGTATCGCCCGTCCGTTGATGTCTACGATCTTCATCGCCGGGGGCGTCGACGCACTCCGTAACCCCAGTGGCAAGGCGAAGGTCGCCACTCCACTGATCGAGCAGGGCAAGGACGCACTGCCGAACGAGGTCACCGCGAATGTGCCCGAGGACCCGGAGACGCTTGTTCGTATCAACGGCGGCATCCAGGTTGCGGGCGGCATTCTGTTGGCAACCGGCAAGGCACCGCGCATCGCATCGATCGCGTTGGCCGGAAGCCTCGTTCCGACGACGCTGGCCGGTCATGCCTTCTGGAACGAAACCGACCCGGAGACCAAGGCTGCACAGCGCATCCACTTCTTCAAGAACCTGAGCCTCCTCGGCGGACTCCTCATTGCGGCCGTCGACACCGAGGGCAAGCCGTCCGTGGCATGGCGTAGCCGTCGGGCAGCCCGTCGCGCGCAGGAGTCGGTTGTCTCGGCGCTGCCCGGGCACACCACCCACGACGCCGGCGAGCGTGTCAAGGAAATCGCATCCATCGCTGCGAGCCGCAGTGCCGATCTCGCCGATGCAGCTCAGCCCAAACTTGCCAAGTTCGCCGATGCAGCCCAGCCGAAGTTGGCCAAGCTCGCCGACATCGCCACCGAGAAGGGCTCGGAGCTGGCCGACGTCGCTCAGCCGGCTCTGAACCGTTGGGCCCACATCGCAGCCGACAAGGGTTCCGAACTGGCCGAAGAAGCGCAGAAGCGCGGATCCAAACTGGCCGAACTCGCCGCCGACCGCGGCAGCGACTTGGCCGACGAAGCCCAGAAGCGCGGATCCAAGTTGGCCGACAAGGCAGCGCATCGCGGAACCGACCTGGCCGAGCTGGCGCAGAAGCGCGGCTCGAAGCTCGTCGACGTCGCCGCCGATCGTCGCGTCGAGCTGGCAGGCGTTGCACAGAAGCGGGCATCCAAGCTCGCCGACCTGGCTTCCGAGAAGGGCTCCGTCCTCGCCGACGAGGCGCAGAAGCGTGGAGTCACGTGGGCCGATCTGGCGTCCGATCGGGTGGAGACACTCGGCAAGCGCGCTCGCAAGCGCGCCGAGAAGCAGAGCAAGGAGCTCGAGAAGGTGACCGAGCAGGCTCGCGCCAAGCTCGAGAAGCGAGTCGCCAAGGCTCAGAAGAACCTGGACAAGAAGATCCAGCAGTACGCCAAGTAGTCCTCGCCGAGAGAACGAACGCACGTTCGCGCACAGCGGCCCTGCCCCGGAACCAGCGGTTCTGCGGCGGGGCCGTTGTGCGGCGTAGACTGCTCTGGCTTATTTCGAGGCGATATCTTCGCCTCGGCCGAACTCCCGAGGAGACCCTTTGCCGGACGACGGCCACACATCGAACGGCTCCGACATGCCGATCGAAGAAGACTTCGAGCAAGCGCATCTGACGAGGCTGTATACGCAGCTCGACGCGTTGCGCGAATACGCGGCGAACCGACTGCGGGCCGTGCTGTTGGAGACCGGCGGAACACCGCAGGCGCGAAGCGAACGCGAATCGTTCAACCAGATGTACACCGAAGACATCGCCAAATACGACGCCGCGGAGAACGGGTTGTGCTTCGGACGCATCGACCTCGATCCGGATTCTCTCGATCCCAAGGTCGACGACCGTCCCGAACGCTACATCGGCCGCGTCGGAATCCTCGACGACAAGAACGACTACGAAACACTGCTGCTGGACTGGCGGGCACCCATGGCCCGGCCGTTCTACCTGGCAACGCCGGCCGCACCGGAAAACGTGTTGCGACGCAGGCACATTCGCACCCGTGGCCGCCGCGTGACGTCGATCGCCGACGAATTCCTGGACCTGAAATCTGCTCGAACGTCGAGCGATGCTGCCGTAGCAGGCGGAGTCGCAAGCGAAGGTGCGTTGCTCTCGGCCTTGGATGCTGCGCGTACCGGCCAGATGAACGACATCGTGGAAACGATCCAGAGCGAGCAGGACGCGATCATCCGGTCGCAACATCGCAGTGTGCTGGTCGTTCAGGGCGGGCCGGGCACAGGTAAGACCGCCGTCGCGCTGCACCGCGCCGCGTACCTGCTCTACACCTACCGTCAGCAGCTGGGCAAGAGCGGCGTGCTCATCATCGGACCCAACGCGACGTTCCTCGACTACATCGGACAGGTGCTGCCCTCGCTCGGCGAGACGGGTGTGCTGTTGTCCACGATCGGTGACCTCTACCCGGGAGTCCGTGCGCGACGCGAGGATTCGGCCCTGGCCACCGAGGTCAAGGGCAGATTGTCGATGGTCGAGGTACTGACCCGAGCGGTACGCGACCGGCAGGAAGTTCCTGCACAGCCGCGTCGGCTGACATTCGACACCTACGACATCACCCTCGACCGCAAGATCGTCACCCGAGCCCGCGGACGCGCCCGATCGTCGCGTCGACCGCACAACCTCGCTCGGCCGTTGTTCGTATCATCGGTGATCGACCAACTGGCCAATCAACTGGCAGCGAAGTTGGGCCAGAACCTGGTCGACGGATCCAGCCTGCTCAGCGCAGACGACATCGCTGACATGCGCGACGAGATGCGCGAAGACCACGACGTCATGGCCGCTGTCGACGAACTGTGGCCGGACCTGTCTCCCCAACAGGTTCTCCACGACCTGTTCGCCTCGCCCGAAAAGATCGCCTCGGCCGCACCGGAACTGGACGCGGACGAGCGCGCCTCGCTTCTCCGTGCGGGTCGGGGTTTCTCCGCGGCCGACGCTCCCCTGCTCGACGAGTTGGCCGAGTTGCTCGGCGTGGACGATGCGGCCGAGCGTGAGCAGGCTCAACGTCAGTGGCGTGGCCAGATCGCCGATGCCCAGGGCGCTCTGGACATCCTGACCGGCTCGGCACCACAGGACCTCGAGGACGAACTCGATCCGGAGATTCTGATGGCCTACGACTTGATCGATGCCGATCAGCTTGCGCGGCGACAGAATTCGGGTCAACGCCTCACCACCGCCGAACGGGCAGCCGGCGACCGAACCTGGACTTACGGGCACGTGATAGTCGACGAGGCTCAGGAGCTGTCGACCATGGCGTGGCGAATGGTGATGCGACGCATACCGAATCGGTGGATGACACTGGTGGGTGATACTGCACAGACCGGCGATCCCGCCGGAACGTCCTCCTGGAGTTCGGTACTCGAACCCTATGTGGCACAGCGCTGGAAGCGGACCGAACTGACGGTCAACTACCGGACGCCGTCGGAGATCATGGTGGTGGCGCACGACGTGCTGGCCGCGATCGATCCCGAGCAGTCCGAGCCCCGTTCCATCCGCAGCACCGGCGTCAGACCGTGGGCGCAACAGGTGCTGGAGGCAGACGTGTTCTCCGCAGTGGAGAAGCGAGTCGCAGAGCACCCGCGACCTGGACTGAGCGCAGTGCTCGTTCCGGCCGGTCGCGTCTCGGACTTCCGACATCTGGCATCGGACGTGGTGACCGTGTCCTCGGTCAAGGACGCGAAAGGGCTCGAGTTCGACTCGGTTCTCATCGTCGAGCCGAGTGCCATCGTGGCCGAGTCGGCCAAGGGAATGAACGACCTCTACGTGGCACTGACCCGAGCCACCCAGAGACTCGGCGTGGTGCACGCCGACGCGTTGCCGAAGGAACTCTCGGCGTTGCAGCCTTTCGAGCCGGAAGCCTAGAGACACGCACACATCAGCGGCCCGCTCCGTCGATTCGACGAACCGGGCCGCTGATGTGTTCAGGCCGAAATCAGCGGACGGTGTGCACGATCAGGACATCGCAGGTGGACTTGCGAGCGGCGTCCGACGGAACCGAACCCAACAGGCGCCCGGTCAACGAGTTCAGTCCGCGGTTGCCGACGACGAGCAGATCGCCCTTCACCTCGTCCACGAGCGCCAGCAGCGACTCGACGGGAGAACCGACGATCGCCTTCTCCTCGATGTTCTTCGCACCGGCCTTGGTGGCGTGCTCACGCGCAGTGCGCAGAATCTCCCGCGTCGGTGCCGATCCGGTGATCTGGTAGGCGTCCTCGCGCAGTGCATCGGCGGCAGCGGACGTGTCCTTCGGATCGGCCGGGTAGTACGCGCAAGCGATAACCAGGGTGGCATCGGCGTCTCCCGCCAGAGCCGCGGCCTTCTCCACTGCCCGCAGTGACGATTCGGAGCCATCGGTCCCGACGACGACGGTGCGGTAGGCGCTCATTCATTCCTCCATTTGTCGGTCACACACAGATGTGACACTTCTGGTCGAACTCGATTGGGGCAAGTCACAGAACCGAAAGACGTGGTCCGGGGACTGATTCGCTGACATTAGCCGGAACCGGCCGATCGGCACGTGAAGTTGGGGAACAACACGATCCGCGCCACTCACATACATTGGTTTGCATGCCGATTCCCCGCCCGCCACTGTCGAGACGGGCCATGACTGTCGGTGCCGCTGTGATTGCAGTTCTGGCGGTAGCCGCTCTCGCATTCGTACTCCTCCCCCAGGATTCGAGCGCCGACACATCCACTCGTGATGCGCGCATCACGCTACCGGACAGCCCCGAGTCGACGGGCACCGTCGACATCGACGCACGGCTCTACGCCCCGGCGCTCACACCAGCGCCGACGGTGCTTCTCGCCCACGGGTTCGGCGGCAGCAAGGACTCGGTCGACGGTGAGGCACGCGACCTCGCGGCCCGCGGGTACACCGTCCTCGCCTACAGCGCACGCGGGTTCGGCGACAGCACAGGTTCGATCTCGATCAACGACCCCGATCGCGAGGTCGCGGACGCTCGCGGACTCATCGACTGGCTCGCCGAACAACCGGAAGTGGAACTCGACGCTCCCGGCGACCCGCACATAGGAGTCGCCGGCGGTTCGTACGGCGGCGCGCTGGCACTGAGTGCAGGCGGCACCGACCCCCGCATCGATTCCATCGCCGCCGCGATCACCTGGAACGACTTGGGTCAGGCCCTGTTCCCCAACTACGGCGTCACCTCCACCCAGGGCCGAGAAGCCCTCCGCGACACGGTCACTCCTGCCGCGGCGGAGTACGGCGGACCCGGCGTGCTCAAGCGTGGCTGGGCCGGTGTGTTCTTCGGAGCGGGCGCAGCGAGCACGCCGCCCGGCGACGGTGAAGGTGCCGGCACCGAAACATCGGGAGCCGGTGACGGCGCGTCCGCATGCGGCAGGTTCGCACCCGAGTTCTGCGACGCCTACACGCAATCCGCGGTGACAGGGATCCCAAGCCAACAGCTCCTCGATCTGCTGACCGCACACTCACCCGTCGCGGTGGCGTCGAACATCACGGCACCGACTCTGCTGGTGCAGGGCACCCAGGACACACTGTTCGGACTGGATCAGGCCGATGCGACGGCGCGTCAGATCGCGGCGGCCGGTGGAAACGTGACCGTGCGTTGGTTCGACGGCGGCCACGATGCCGGCGGAACGGACGCCACGAGCGATCGAGCCATCGCCGACTTCTTCGACACGACGTTGCGCGACAGCGACTCTGCCACCGGTACGAACCCGTTCGTCTACTCGACTCAGCGGGCCGCCGACGAACGCGGTGGCGACCGCAACCGCCGGATGACGGCTCCCGACTACCCAGGACTGACGGCCGACTCCGACGCCACCCGGACCGAATCCGTCACGTTCACTCCCCGGGCCGAGAACCAGTCGATCATTCGTCCACCCGGCGCGTCGCCGTCGGCGATCTCGTCGGTTCCCGGATTGGGCTCGGTGCTCTCGACTCTCGGATCGACCGGGGCCGGAGCAGCGCTGACCGCGGATCTGCCGGGCCAGTCGGCCACATTCACCAGCGATCCCGTCGAATCCTCCGAGACGATCACCGGTGCACCTCGAGTGAACCTACGAGTGGCGTCATTGGCCTCACCGAATCAAGCCGTGCTGTTCGCGAAGCTCTACGACGTGGCACCGAACGGCACGAGAACGCTTCCCGGGGGCGCGGTCTCGGCCATCCGCCTACCCGACACCCAGGGCATCGATCCCGTCGACGTCACAGTTGCGTTGCCTGGCATCAGCTACATCGTGCAGCAGGGTCACCGCCTCGAACTGAGCATCTCCACCACCGATCAGGCGTACGCCGTTCCGCTCGAACCGGCCCAGTTCAGCGTGGCCATGACCGACAACACCATTGCGCTGCCCACCGTCCCCGCCGAGGAGAGCGCCAACAGCACCGTTCCGGTGGCACCGCTGGTCGGCATCGGGGTCGTTCTGTTCGCGGTCGCCGGCGCAATCGTGGCCGGAGTCGTACGGACCAGACGCCGCGCGGTCGCCGAAGTGGACGAGAGTCTGATCGACACTCCCCTGGTGATCACCGACCTGGCCAAGACGTACTCCAACGGCTTCCGCGCGGTCGACGGTGTCAGCTTCGAGGTGAAGCAGGGCCAGGTTCTGGGCCTCCTCGGGCCCAATGGTGCCGGAAAGACCACCACGCTACGGATGCTGATGGGCCTGATCACTCCCACCGGCGGTGACATCCGTGTCTTCGGGCACAAGGTGACTCCAGGCGCGCCGGTGCTGTCCAGACTCGGCTCGTTCGTCGAGGGATCAGGATTCCTTCCCCACCTGACCGGAACGCAGAATCTGCGGCTGTACTGGGAAGCGACCGGCCGCCCGATCGAGGACGCTCATCTCGAGGAAGCCCTCGAGATCGCAGACCTCGGCACCGCGATCGAACGCAAGGTCAAGTCGTACAGCCAAGGCATGCGGCAGCGGCTCGCGATCGCCCAGGCCATGCTAGGGCTGCCGGATCTGATGGTCCTCGACGAACCGACCAACGGACTCGATCCACCGCAGATCAGGACGATGCGCGACGTGCTGATCAACTACGCGAAGACCGGCCGAACGGTGCTGGTGTCGAGCCACCTACTCGCCGAGGTCGAACAGACCTGTACCCACGTGGTCGTCATGAATCGCGGATCGGTGATCAGTTCCGGCACCGTCCGCGAACTGACCGCAGCGGGCGGGCAAACGGAGATCAGGGTCGACGACGCCACCCGCGCGCGGTCGGTGCTCGACGCCTCCGGCCACGACGGCGCGGTGATCGTCGACGACGGAACGGTGACCGTCGACCTGACCGACGCCGACTCCGCCGTCGTGATCAGGGAACTCGTCACCGGAGGGGTCTCGGTGCGCGGATTCTCGCAATCGACTCGCCTCGAAGACGTGTTCCTCGACCTCGTCCACCGAGACACCCCAGGGTTCGACGCCAGCAAGGATCGCTCATGAGCACCGCACACGCAGACGGGCGCGCTGCCGGTTACACCGGCGGCAGCACCTTGCCCTTCCGTACCGAGTTGCGCAGGCAGCTGGGTCGCCGTCGAACTCAGTTGGCCATCGGTTTTCTTGCCCTGCTCCCGGTGATCCTCGCGATCGCCTTCACCGTCGGCAGCTCGAGTGACGACGCGGACGCCGGTGGACTGATCGAACTCGGTACCCGCGGAGGCATGAACTTCACGGTCTTCGCACTGTTCATGTCGGTGGGGTTCCTGCTGATCGTCGTGGTGGCGCTGTTCTTCGGCGACTCGGTGGCCAGCGAGGCCTCGTGGTCCAGTCTGAGATACCTGCTGGCCATTCCCGTGCCCCGTAGCCGACTGCTCACGCAGAAAGCACTGGTATCCGCCACGCTGTCCAGCGTGGCGATCGTCGTGCTCGTCGGGGTGTCGCTGCTGATCGGCACCGTGCTCTACGGCGCAGAGTCGCTCATCACGCCGCTCGGTGAGGGACTGTCGTACGGAACCTCACTGGTGCGGTTGCTTATCGCAGTTGCCTACATCGGCATCAACCTGCTGTGGGTAGCCGGCCTGGCGATGCTGTTGTCGGTGCTGACCGACGCCCCGCTCGGGGCCGTCGGCGGCGCGGTGATGACGTCGATCCTCATGCAGATTCTCGATCAGATCACGGCACTGGGATCGCTTCGCAACTATCTGCCCGGGCACTACGCGAACTCGTGGATCGACGCCTTCGGAACGAGTATCGACTGGAACGACATGGTGGTGGGATCGTACTCGGCCATCACGTACGCGGCAGTGTTCGGGTTGATCGCATGGCGACGTTTCGCCACCAAGGACATCACCAGCTGAGGCGGCCTACTTCTTCTTGATCGCGGGTCCGAAGACGCCCTCGGGAATGACGCCCAGGCCGACGATCGACTCACGCCACGGCGTCGCCAGCGAGACCAGCCGAGCGGCCCCGTCCTCGCCGAGGGCGGCCCACGGCGCAACCGCGAGGTCGTTGGTGATGTCCTCGACCAACGTGCGGAGATCTTTCCCGTCCTGAGTCAGGGCACCGTCGGACGAGAGCAGCTCTCGGTCGGCCAGAGACGCGACCGCGCCGTCCCACTGCTCGGTCGACCATCCGCGACGCTTGCGCGCGAACTCCTTCTCGAAGCCGTAGCCGGTGGCGGTGTGGGTGATCAGCGCTTCGAGACCGCTCAGGCCCGCCGTCTGCAGCGCCGCAATGTGGCCGTCGCCGCGGTATTCGCGGATCAGGGTCAGGGCATGCCACAACACCAGGTGCGGCGCTGTGGGCCAGTCGAGCTCGGCGTATGCGGCGAACAGGGGTCGACCGTCGTCACCGGGGATCCCACGGGCAGCGATCGATGCCAGATCGGCAGCCTCGGACATGTCCGCGGACGTCAGAACCTCGGGGCCGAGCAGTCGACCGAAGGCAGCGTCGAGAGTCTCGTACCGGATCGCCATGATCTCGTCGGGTGATGCGATGTCCCAGGCGGCCGGGATGAGCGGTGCCACCTGTTCACGGTTGAAGTTGTAGAACGTGGCGGTGACGACACCTGCGCCGACCCGTCCCAGAGGCGCTGCACGCCCCGCGAAATAACAGGCCCGCGGCGGCAACCCCGCCGCCACCAAGGCGTCCTGCGTCTCCGGAAGGAAGTAGGTCATCGAGTGAATCAGTTCGAGCGCGCGAGAGGTGCGGCCGGCGGTGGTTGCGTCCATTGCTGAACCGTATCGCGTCTCCCACCTGCCCTATTTGAGCCCTGCCGCGTCCATTCCGCGCAGTTCCTTCTTCAGATCTTGAATCTCGTCTCGTAACCGCCCTGCGAGCTCGAATTTCAGTTCGCGGGCAGCGTTCATCATCTGGTCGGTCATGTTCTTGATCAGATCGGCCAGCTCCGCGCGCGGCATCGACGACACGTCTTGACCCTCGTAGACCCCGGAGCTGACGGACCGCCCTGCTTCGCCCTGCGCGCGTCGCCCCCGGCTGGCGTTGCGGCCGGAACCACCGATTTCGACGACGTTGTCGGTGTCCTCGGCTTCCTGATACACCTGATCGAGGATGTCGGCGATCTTCTTGCGCAACGGCTGTGGATCTACTCCCCGCTCCTTGTTGTACGCGATCTGCTTCTCGCGCCGACGTTCGGTTTCCTCGATTGCGTACGTCATCGAGTCCGTCATCTTGTCGGCGTACATGTGCACTTCGCCGGACACATTTCGGGCGGCACGGCCGATTGTCTGGATGAGGCTCGTACCGCTGCGGAGGAAGCCTTCCTTGTCGGCGTCGAGAATCGCGACGAGCGACACTTCCGGAAGGTCGAGGCCCTCACGCAGCAGGTTGATGCCCACCAGTACGTCGTACTCGCCGAGTCGAAGTTGCCGGAGCAGCTCCACTCGGCGAAGCGTGTCGATGTCGGAATGCAGGTAACGCACGCGAATGCCCAGTTCGAGAAGGTAGTCGGTGAGATCTTCCGACATCTTCTTGGTCAGGGTGGTCACCAACACGCGCTCGTCCTTCTCCGCGCGCTCCCGAATCTGATGCACCAGATCGTCGATCTGTCCCTTGGTCGGCTTGATGACCACCTGGGGATCGACAAGTCCGGTCGGCCTGATGACCTGCTCGACGAATTCCCCGCCGGTCTGACCCAACTCGTACTTTCCTGGGGTGGCGGAGAGATAGACCGTCTGACCGATCCGCTTGGTGAACTCTTCCCACGTCAGCGGACGGTTGTCGGTCGCCGACGGGAGACGGAACCCGAAATCGACCAGGTTTCGCTTGCGCGACATGTCGCCCTCGTACATCGCTCCGATCTGGGGCACGGTGACGTGCGACTCGTCGATGACGAGCAGGAAATCCTCGGGAAAGTAGTCGATCAACGTCGCCGGTGCTGTGCCGGCCCCGCGGCCGTCGATGTGGCGCGAGTAGTTCTCGATTCCCGAGCAGAACCCCACCTGCTTGATCATCTCCAGGTCGTATTGCGTCCGCATCCGCAACCGTTGTGCCTCCAGCAGCTTCCCCTTGCCCTCCAACTCGGCCAGACGCGCTTCGAGTTCGGCTTCGATGTCCTTGACGGCTCGTTCCATCCGCTCCGGCCCGGCAACATAGTGAGTGGCCGGGAAGATGCGTACGGAATCGACCTGCCGGACGATGTCCCCGGTCAGCGGGTGCAAATAATAGAGCGCCTCGATCTCGTCGCCGAAGAACTCGATACGAATTGCCAGTTCCTCGTACGACGGAATGATCTCGACGGTGTCGCCGCGAACCCGGAACGATCCGCGGGTGAACGCCATGTCGTTGCGGGTGTACTGCACGTCCACCAGCAGCCGCAGCAGTGCATCACGCTGGACTTCGACATTGACTTCGAGCTCGATCGACCGGTCGACGTACGACTGCGGAGTTCCGAGGCCGTAGATGCAGGACACCGAGGCCACCACCACCACGTCGCGTCGTGAGAGCAGAGATGCAGTGGCCGAGTGCCGCAGCCGCTCGACATCGTCGTTGATCGACGAGTCCTTCTCGATGTAGGTATCGGTCTGAGCGATGTACGCCTCGGGCTGGTAGTAGTCGTAGTACGAGACGAAGTACTCGACTGCATTGTTGGGCAGCATGTCTCGCAACTCGTTCGCCAACTGCGCAGCCAGGGTCTTGTTCGGCGCCATCACCAGGGTGGGACGCTGCAGCTTCTCGATCAGCCAGGCCGTGGTGGCCGATTTGCCGGTACCCGTGGCACCGAGAAGCACGACGTCCTTCTCGTCCGCCTTGATCCGCCGTTCGAGCTCGGCGATAGCGGTCGGCTGATCGCCGGCCGGTACGTGTTCGCTGACGACCTCGAACGCCGGTCCGGTGCGTTCGATCGCGCCCACCGGACGATGTTCGGAGTGCGCGACGACGGGATGTTCGGATGCAAACGCCATTACACAAGCGTAGACGCGACCACCGACAAGTTCCGTAGGACAGACTCCTGAGGTCGGTTCCCGGTAGCTTCTACAGGCATGGTCGCTCACACGTCAGCCGGTGCGCACACCGTCGTCCATGCCCCCAAGCACGAGACGTTCGACCTCGTTGCCAAAACCAACGTGGACCCCAAAGGATTCGTGCGCGTCGTGGACGAATATCGCGTCGAGCCGTGGGGGCTGTACATGGCCAGACCCTCGGACCATGCCCACTTCGACTACCTGGAGTCCTGGCTCCTGCCTGCTCTCGGGCTCCGCGCCTCGGTGTTCCACTACCTACCCGCGCACGCACGCGACCAGGACTACTACGTCGACATCGGCGAGTACACGGCCGGCACTACCGAGTGGACCTCCGTCGACCATTATCTGGACCTCAGTGTCCGCACCGGCCGCGATTACGACCTGCTCGACGTCGACGAGTTGTTCGACGCAAGGGTGGCGCAGCACCTGGACACCCCGACCGCCGAGCTCGCTCTGTCCAGATCGATCACGGCCATCGAAGGGCTGACGCGGCACGATTACGACCTGAACGCCTGGCTCGCGTCCGTCGGTATGCCGACGGAGTGGAACGGCAAACCATCCTGATGGATACCGTCCGGTTCATGCCGTCCAGTTCGTCTGCTCCGCCCACTGCCACGCCCGACGGTAGGCAACGTCGAACCACGGTGCCTTGGCGTTCTCGTACGCTTCGATCGCAGATCGATAGTCCGTAATCCCTGCAGCCGCCTCCGAGGCGCGCCGCTTGATTCCCGCGTATTCCGTCGCGACCGCTGAGTCCACTCGTAGCCAGTCACGGAACAACAGAGCGAACTTCTGGTTCGGCCAACCGTCGACTCGAACATGAACATTGGCCGGTCGACCCGGATCGGCGTTGCCGTGAAAACGCTTGCCCCACACCGCCGGGTCGGCCTCGCCACCCATTCCGTATGCAGGCTTCGGATCGTCGAAGTTACTGGTCTCGACTCCGGGGAACCCGGCAAGACGCAACCGATCGCCGACCGCGTCCGCATCGTCTAGAGAATGCACCGTGATTTGAATGTCGATGACGTCCTTGGCGTCGAGACCGGGCACGGCGGTGGATCCCACATGGTCGATTCGGACGGCTTCGTCCGCACAGGCCAGAGCCAAGCGACCGATGATTCGGCGAGCCTGCAACTCCCATGCCGGGTCTGCCGTTACCTGTTCCGGATGCGTGCGGGCGACGATGCCCTCTCTTATGTTGCGCTCGAAGGGAATCAGGCGCTCGTTCCACAGGAGCCGAACCTGCTCGTCGACGCTGCCCGGCGCACCGGTGTTGTCGATCCATACGTCTGCTGCGGCTCGGCGTGCGTCATCGCTTGCTTGCGCGGCGATTCGCGCACGGGCGTCGGCCTCGGGCATGTTCCGTTGCCCGGTGAGCCGGCGTACTCGTTCTTCGGCGTCGACCCAGACGACCACGACAAGGTGGAAGAACGGACCCATCGAGCCTTCGACGAGCAGCGGAATATCCTGCACCACAATGGCATCCGAGGCCGCACCGTCGATGATCTCGGCAGTACGCTTACCGACCAGCGGGTGGACGATGCCGTTGAGCTTCTTCCGGGATTCCTCGTTCCCGAACGCCACGGCCGCCAACGCCGGACGGTCCAACGAACCGTCGGGGGCGAGAATGTCTGCTCCGAAGGTATCCGTCAGTTGTTGCAGCCCTGGCGTTCCCGGTTCCACGACTTCGCGGGCGAGCACATCGGAGTCGACGAGAACTCCACCCAGCTCGGTCAGCACCTTGGCCACGGTCGATTTTCCGGCACCTATTCCGCCGGTCAGTCCCAGTCTCAGCATGCACCCAGTCTGACACTCGAACACGCCGAAGCACACCAGCCCCAAATGCACCGGTTTCGGAGGTCTGTCGGTTATCTTCGACCAAGCGCGACCTCTATGTGCCGACCCACTGCTATTGAAAAGGACACCCATGCGAAGCAATCAGATCCAACCGGGTCGGCACCGCCTTGGCATGGATGCAGGCGTACATTGCGTTCTCATTCCGGAAGTTGCCTCGGCGTTGGCCGACCACCGGCGTAACTGGTTCACCAATCTCCTCACCCCCGCCCGCCACAGCTTCGCCAGCATGCGCAAGCGCACGGAGAGCGTCGGTCAGTGGAGTCCAGCCACCGCCGCGTAGTTCGCACTTCCCCCTCACACATGGGCCCGGTTCATCGGAACCGGGTCCATTGTCGTCTCGCGAGCCGAACGTGTCCGCCCGACTGCATTCGAACGAGAAAGCCCCGGCTCTCACGAAGAGAACCGGGGCTGCGGTCACACCCTCACGGGTGGACAACTTCTATCAGGCGTTGCCGGACAGCTTCTCGCGAAGTGCAGCAAGCTGCGCATCGCTGGCCAGCGATCCACCGGTCGAGGCCGGAGCCGACGCTGCGGGAGCGTCGCCTTCTGCGTCGGCGGGGGCCTGACCCGACTCGGAGGAGTAGTTGGTGTTGGCGGCTTCGGCAGCTTCGTCCTTGGCCGTCTTCTCCATCTGAGCGGTGTGCATCTTGTGGCGACGCTCTGCCTCGGCGTAGCGACCTTCCCACTCTTCACGCTGCTTCTCGTAACCTTCGAGCCATTCGTTGGTCTCGGAGTCGAAGCCCTCGGGGAAGATGTAGTTGCCACCCTCGTCGTACGAGTCGGCCATGCCGTACTTGGACGGATCGAACTCTTCTGCGTAGTCCTCGTTGGCCTGCTTGAGGCTCAACGAAATCCGGCGACGCTCGAGATCGATGTCGATGACCTTGACGAGAGCGTCGTCGCCGACACCCACGACCTGGTCCGGAACCTCCACGTGGCGCTCGGCCAGCTCGGAGATGTGCACGAGGCCCTCGATGCCCTCTTCGACGCGCACGAATGCACCGAAGGGAACCAGCTTGGTGACCTTGCCGGGCACGATCTGGCCGATCGCGTGGGTGCGAGCGAACTGGCGCCACGGATCTTCCTGAGTTGCCTTGAGCGACAGAGACACACGCTCGCGGTCCAGGTCGACGTCGAGAACCTCGACGGTGACCTCGGTGCCGACCTCGACGACCTCGGACGGGTGATCGATGTGCTTCCAGGACAGCTCGGAGACGTGCACCAGGCCGTCGACGCCACCCAGGTCCACGAAGGCACCGAAGTTGACGATGGAGGACACGACGCCCTTACGGACCTGGCCCTTCTGGAGCTGGTGCAGGAACTCGCTGCGGACCTCGGACTGGGTCTGCTCGAGCCATGCGCGACGCGACAGGACCACATTGTTGCGGTTCTTGTCGAGCTCGATGATCTTGGCCTCGATCTCCTTGCCGACGTACGGCTGGAGGTCGCGGACACGACGCATCTCGACGAGCGAGGCAGGCAGGAAGCCGCGGAGACCGATATCCAGGATGAGTCCACCCTTGACGACCTCGATGACGGTGCCCTTGACGGCCTCGTCCTTCTCCTTGAGCTCCTCGATCGTGCCCCAAGCGCGCTCGTACTGAGCTCGCTTCTTGGACAGGATCAGGCGGCCTTCCTTGTCCTCCTTGGTGAGGACGAGTGCTTCGATCTCATCTCCCACGGAGACGACCTCATTGGGGTCGACGTCGTGCTTGATGGAGAGCTCGCGAGAAGGGATGACGCCTTCGGTCTTGTAACCGATGTCGAGTAGAACCTCGTCGCGATCGACCTTGACGATGGTGCCTTCGACGATGTCACCATCGTTGAAGTACTTGATCGTCGCGTCGATGGCTGCGAGAAAATCCTCTGCGGAGCCGATATCGTTTACGGCCACCTGCGGTGAGGTTGTGGTTGAGGGCATGTGTTGAGTTGCTCCGGACGGGTTGGGTATCGGTTGATGGATGTTCGGTCGGACTTGTAGAACATGTGCAGCACGAGAGTCGACGGCGATATTCCTGCCGCCTCCGCGAACGCCGAGGACGGGCGGACCCGACCTGAGCGCAGCATGAGCACACTCGCGGTGATCAGGGTACGCGATGCCGCAGTACCAGCACAAACCCGGTTAGAGTCGGCGTGTGAGCGATCTTCCTGCGCAGTCGTCCACTCCCGGCCGCGGCCGTGTCGATTCGGCCGCGAGCGATCGCGCCAGCAGACTCTGGTGGGACTCCGACGCCGACAACTACCACCGTACGCACGGCGCGTTTCTCGGTGTGTCGACCGACACCGGCGAATTTGTCTGGTGCCCGGAGGGACTGCACGAGGGCGATGTGCACCTGTTGGGCGACGTCGCAGGCAAAGACGTCCTCGAAGTGGGCTGCGGCAGTGCACCGTGCGCACGCTGGCTCGGTGCTCAGGGTGCCCGTGCGGTCGGTCTCGACATCTCGATGGGCATGTTGCAGCGAGGCGTCGACGCCATGGCCGCGGGCGGTTCGACGGTTCCGCTGGTCCAGGCCAGTGCCGAATCGTTGCCGTTCGGCGACGAACGATTCGACATCGTCTGCTCGGCCTTCGGCGCGGTTCCGTTCGTCGCGGACTCCGCCAACGTCATGAAGGAAGTCGCGCGAGTGCTTCGACCGGGCGGCATCTGGGTGTTCGCCGTCAATCACCCGATGCGCTGGGTATTCCCCGACGATCCAGGGGTCGGCGGGCTGACCGCGACGATTCCGTACTTCGACCGGACCCCGTACGTCGAATACGACGCTGACGGCATCCCGAACTACGTGGAGCATCACCGCACGATCGGTGATCGAGTGCGTGAACTGGTCGCCGCCGGCCTCGAGGTGCGCGACATCGTCGAGCCGGATTGGCCCGAGTGGTTGGACCGGGAATGGGGGCAGTGGAGCCCGCTACGTGGGCAGCTCTTTCCCGGCACCGCAATCTTCAGCAGCCGAAAACCGGACTGAGTCCGTCGTCGATCAGCGCCGGTGCACCCGCGCCTCGACAGTCTCGGTGAAGGCGCTGGTCGAGGCCTGCCCACCGAGGTCGGCTGTCGCGACGCCGGATTCGACGGTGTCGTCGACCGCGTGTCGGATCCGCCCGGCGGCTGCAGCGAGTTGATCGTTCCCGTGCCGATCGGCGAGCCACTCGAGCAGCATTGCTGCCGACAGGAACAGGGCCGTCGGGTTGGCGCGATTCTTGCCCGCGATGTCCGGGGCAGATCCGTGCGATGCCTGCGCCATGGCCTGGGTCTGCGAGGAATTGATCGACGGGGCGGTACCGAGCGAGCCGGACAGCTCTCCCGTCAGATCCGACAGGATGTCGCCGAACATGTTCTCGGCCACGATGACGTCGTAGTCCTGACCGCGCCGGACCAGGTGCGCGGCCAGCGCGTCGACGTGTTCCTCGGTGACCTCGACGTGCGGGAACTGCTGGCCCACGGCGCGGCACGCATCGCGGAACAATCCCGTCGTCATCGACAGCACGTTGGTCTTGTGGACGATGGTGAGCGTGCGGCGGCGTCTGTCTGCGAGCAGGAATGCCTCACGCGCAATGCGTTCGCATGCCCGGCGGGTGAACACCCCGACCGCGAGTGCCACGTCGGGAGTCGGCATGAATTCTCCGCTGCCCACGAACATGTTTCTATCGGCATAGAACCCCTCGGTGTTCTCCCGGACCACGATCAAGTCCATGTTCGGCGACATGGCCCGCACGCCGGCAAGGGCTCTCGCAGGCCGGATGTTCGCGAACAGGTCGAAATCCTTCCGAATCCGCCCGCCCGGGGTCAGCTGCGAACGAAACGGCTCCGGGTACGAGGCGCTGTCGTGGGGCCCCAGAATCCAGCACTCGAGCTCACCCAGTTCCTGCAGTGTGCGCGCGGGTATCGCCGTGCCGTGCTCGTCGATGGCATCGCGCCCCAGAGGGAGGTGCACCCAGTCGACGGCCGGTCCACCGACAGCCGCCAGTGCCGCGTCGACCACCCGGATCGTCGCAGGCACGATCTCGTGACCGATTCCGTCGCCGGTCATGGCTCCGATTCGTAGCGCCCTTACATTCCGGCCGTTCGTCTGCGACATCATGACCCCTATGGTGCAGTCTGCAGAACTCCTACTCGATCCCGCCCTCGATGCTTCGGTTCGCCGCGAGTGGGCGGCACTGTCGGATGCCGGCCTCCCGAGCCAGAACAGGCACCGCGGTGAATCGAATCGACCGCACATCACCGTCGCGGTGGCAGCATCGATGCCAGACGCGGTGGACGACGGCGCAGCGATTCGTTTCGACCCGCTCGATGTGCGACTCGGGGGCCTCGTCGTATTCGGCGGCCGGAGCGCAACCCTGGCACGTCTGGTCGTGCCGAGCGTCGAACTGCTCGACCTACACGCCAGGGTGCACGCCGCCGTGGGCCCGGGATCGTTCGACAATGTCGACACCGGACGCTGGACGCCGCACGTGACACTGGCTCGGCGGTTGACAACCGTGGAGGCAGGAGCCGCCGTGCAGTTGCTGTCGAACAGCATCGAGGACCTGATGGGGTCTGCCGTGGCCCTACGTCGCTGGGACGGCGAGGCCAAGCGCGAGTGGCGAATCGGCTGACCGCAGCATCAGAAGGTGAAGTCCCCGAACTGAGTCACCTCCGAATGAGTGTCGGGAGCGAAGCCTGCGATCACGAGGGCATCGATGGCCAAGAAGGACAGCACAACTACCAATACAATTGTCATGCTCCTAGCGTCCTACCAGCAGAGAGTCCCCACGAGTGGCAGTAACGTCATATATCCGCGACTTTCTGCCATACTGGTCGCATGCTGAAACGGGTGGTCGTTGCGTTGATGCCGTTGACCGAACAGTTCGAGATGGGCGTCGCGTGCGAGGTGTTCGGTTTCGATCGTTCGGACGAGGGTCTACCTACCTACGACTTCTCACTGATCGCCGGAGTACCCGAACCGATCCGTACACGCTTCGGCTACACCATCGGCGTGCCTCACGATCTCGATCGACTCGACGATGCCGATCTGATCATCATTCCGGCCGGTGGCACCGAAGCCGCCGAAGACGGGACCTATGTCTGCGGAGTCGGATACAACTCGTCCATCGAGCCACTCCTGGCGAAGCTTCGTGCGGCCGTCGACCGAGGTGCCATGGTCGCCAGCCTGTGCAACGGCGCCTTCGTACTCGCCAGAGCTGGGCTGCTCGACGGCAGACGATGCACCACGCACTGGCGACACTCCGCCTTGCTCGCCGCGGAATACCCTCTCGCACAGGTCGATCCGAACGTTCTCTACGTCGACGACGGCAACGTGCTCACCAGTGCGGGCACCGCAGCGGGAATCGATCTGTGTCTGCACATCGTGCGGAAGTACCAGGGCAGCGTCGTGGCCAACGGGATCGCCCGCCGAATGGTCGTCCCGCCACACCGAGACGGTGGCCAAGCCCAGTTCGTCACCAGTCCCCTGCCCACCACTCACACCGAGACGCTGGCCCCGCTGCTGGACTGGATGACCGAGAACCTCGACTCAGAACTGACCATCGGCCGACTCGCCGCGCGAGTGAACATGTCGGCGAGAACCTTCGCCCGCAAGTTCGCGGCCGAAACCGGAACGACGCCCGCGCGGTGGCTCAACGATCAACGCGTGTTGGCAGCACAACAATTGCTGGAGAACTCCGACCTTCCGATGGATTCGATCGCCGAGGTGGTCGGCTTCGGAAACGCCGCCGCCCTGAGGCAGCATTTCGTGAGATTGCGATGCACCACCCCGAACTCGTATCGAAGGACGTTCCGGGCCACGCCCCAGCCCGTTTGACACCTGCGCTCCGACACAGTCGGGAAGATTCCGACGAGTACCTGCGTTGAGACACACCAGAAGCGCAATCAATCGAAAGGGACCGCGTGGCCACTCAGACTTTGACTCAGCAGAACTTCGACGACATCGTCACCAACAACGACGTGGTGTTGGTCGATTTCTGGGCATCCTGGTGCGGCCCCTGCCGCCAGTTCGCTCCGACATTCGAGAAGTCCTCGGACGCACACCCCGACGTCGTACACGCCAAGGTCGACACCGAGGCCGAGCAGGGTCTTGCTGCGGCAGCGCAGATCCAGTCCATCCCGACCATCATGGCGTTCCGCGAGGGAATTCTCGTCTACGCACAGCCCGGTGCACTGCCTGCGCCGGCGCTCGAAGACCTCGTCGGACAGATCAAGTCACTCGATATGGACGTAGTGCGCCAGCAGATCGCCGAGCAGGCTCCCGCCGCGGAGTAGCTCGTCACACAGCACGACGCGAAGGGCCGCTCACCGAGTTCGGTGAGCGGCCCTTCGTTGTGCCACGGGTTGCATCGGTGAGCTGGCCCGATTCAGTGAGCTGCGGCATCCCAGCTTCGGCCGGTACCGACCGACACTTCGAGCGGCACCGAGAGTTCGATCGCCGACGACATCTTGTTCCGCACCAGAGCCTCGACCTCCTCGCGCTCGGAGTCGACGACCTCGAGCACCAGTTCGTCGTGCACCTGCAGCAACATGCGCGACTTCAGGGTCGACTCGGCGAGTGAGCGGTGCACATCGATCATCGCAACCTTGATGATGTCGGCGGCGGTGCCCTGGATGGGGGCGTTGAGTGCAGCGCGCTCGGCTACCTCTCGCCGCTGACGGTTGTCGCTGTTGAGATCCGGCAGGTACCGGCGCCTGCCGTACAGCGTCGAGGTGTACCCCACCTTGCGCGCTTCCTCGACGGCGTTGCGCAGGTAGTCGCGGACGCCGCCGAATCGCGCGAAGTACGCCTCCATCTGCTGCTTCGCCTCCTCGGTGGAGATCTTGAGTTGCGCGGCGAGGCCGAATGCGCTGAGCCCGTAGGCCAGTCCGTAGGACATCGCCTTCACTCGACGACGCAGTTCGGGGGTGACCTCGTCGATCGGCACCCCGAACGCGCGGGAACCGACGAAGCTGTGGAGGTCCTCACCGGTGTTGAAGGCCTCGATCAGGCCCTCGTCTCCGGACACGTGCGCCATGATGCGCATCTCGATCTGGCTGTAGTCGGCGGTGAGCAACGAGTCGTAGCCGGCACCGACGACAAAGCCGTCTCGGATGTGCCGACCGGCCTCGTTGCGCACCGGGATGTTCTGCAGGTTCGGTTCGGTGGACGACAGTCGACCGGTCGCCGCAACGGTCTGGTTGAACGTGGTGTGGATACGTCCGTCGTCCGCGACGGATTTGAGCAGGCCGTCGACCGTCACCTTCATGCGTGTCGCGTCTCGGTGATCGAGCAAGAACTTCAGGAACGGATGCTCGGTCTTCTCGAACAACCCCTGCAGCGCATCGGCATCGGTGGTGTAACCGGTCTTCGTCTTCTTGGTCTTGGGCATGTCGAGTTCCTCGAACAGCACCACCTGCAACTGCTTCGGTGACCCGAGGTTGATCTGCTTGTCGATCACGCCGTACGCGGAGTTCGCGGCCTCGTCGACCTGCGCGGCGAAACCGGACTGCAGCGAGCGAAGGTGGTCGCTGTCGACGGCGATTCCGGTCGCTTCGACGTCTGCCAAGACCGTGAGCAACGGCAGCTCCATCTCGGAGAGCAGCGTGGTCGATTCGATGGCAGCGAGTTCGGCGTCCAGGGCCTCGGCCAGGTCGATGACGGCCCGTGCCTTGAGGATCTCGCCCTCCGCGAATGCCGCATCAGCGGTGTCCTCGGCATCGAGGAGCGACATCTGGCCTTCACCTGCGTCCTCGACGCGGAGCTCTCGCTTGAGATAGCGCAGCGACAGGTCGTCGAGATTGAACGACCGTTGACCTGGCCGCACGAGATACGCGGCGAGCGCAGTGTCGGTGGTCAACCCCGCGAGAATCCAGCCACGCCCCCGCACCGCGTGCAACGCCCACTTGGCCTCGTGCAGAGCCTTGGGTTGCGCCGAATCTGCGAGCCAGGCAGCGAGTGCGCGCTCGTCGGATTCGTCGAGGGCCGTCGTCGTGACGAACGCGCCTTCACCGTCGGCCGCAGCGATCGCCACCGACGTTGCATCGCTGTCGAAGGGCCTGCGCGGTCCCAGCACGGAGAGACCACTGCGTCGACCGTCGGACGCATGTTCTTCCAACCACGCCGCCAACTCACCCGGAGCGACGATGCCGCCGCGGACGTCGAAGCCTTCCTCGGCTTCCGGCTCGACCGACGCGAGCGTCTCGAACAGTCTGTCTCGAAGAATGCGAAATTCCAGATCGTCGAACAGCGCGTGGATCTTCTCGCGGTCCCACGGGGCGAGTTCGAGCTGATCGGGGGTGTACGGCAACGGCACATCGCGCACCATCTCGGTGAGCTCGCGGTTGAGCACCACACTCGACAGGTTGGCGCGCAGCGCATCGCCGACTTTCCCTTTGACCTTGTCCACGTTGTCGACAAGCGCGGTGAGCGAACCGTATTCGATGATCCACTTGGTCGCGGTCTTCTCCCCGACTCCCGGAATGCCGGGGAGGTTGTCGCTCGGATCTCCACGAAGGGCAGCGAAGTCCGGATACTGCGCAGGCGTCAACCCGTATTTGCCGGCCACCTCCTCGGGGGTGAACCGGGTCAGGTCCGAGACGCCCTTGCGTGGGTACAGGACCGTCACGTTGTCGGTGACCAACTGCAGAGCGTCCCGGTCACCGGTGACCACGAGCACGCGATAGCCCAGCGCCTCTGCCTGCGTCACCAGAGTGGCGATGATGTCGTCCGCCTCGAATCCGGCCTCTGCCATCACGGGAATACCCATGGCTCCGAGAACATCCTTGGTGATGTCGACCTGCCCGGCGAACTCGTCGGGGGTCTTGCTGCGGTTGGCCTTGTACTCGGGGAACCGCTCTGCGCGGAAGGTCTGCCGAGAAACATCGAACGCCGCCGCGATATGCGTCGGTTTCTCGTCCCGCAGCAGATTGATCAACATCGAGGTGAACCCGTAGACGGCATTGGTGGACTGACCGCTGGTGGTCTTGAAGTTGTCCGCGGGCAAGGCGAAGAAGGCCCGGAACGCCATCGAGTGGCCGTCGATGAGCAGCAGCGTCGGCCGCTCCCCGCCCGCTTTCGCATCGGTCTCGGCTGCGGGCGCTGCGCTTTTCTCCGTTACTGGGCTCACGGTTGACCAGTCTAGGGAGCCGGTCCGACAACCTGTAGCCGGATGCACGAGCCACGACGCGATCGCACTCACGGCGGCCATCGTGCACCGCGAAACACAACCGATACTTTCCGGAAATCTCAGTCGCCGATTTTGCGTCGTTCCAACGGATAGAGTCCGACAATTGCAGTGAATCCCCAACCCGTGACTCAACGACAACCGTCCGGAGGACGTGCGTGGCTCCAAATGTTCGATGGACCAGAAAGGTGCAACCGCCGAGGTTGCGCGCAAGATCTGCCGTTCGGCTCCTGCAGCGAACACTCCTACTCGCCGTTCTGAGCTCGATCGCCGCGCTGCTGTTCAGTGCGCCGGCATTGGCCCAGGAACCTACGCCCACTCCCCCGGCCGCGCCGGGGACCAGTGCCGAGCAGGCACCGCCCGCAGACGCCGTCAGCGTCGCGGGATCTCTCAACAACGGCGGAGAACGCCTCGAAGGCGTCGATGTCGCAGCGCTCGACGCGAGCGGCGCCGAAGTCGCTCGAACCACCAGCGAAACCGGTGGCCGGTGGACGCTCGAATTGTCCCCCGGGACATACACATTCCAGGTAGTGGAGGAAACGCTTCCCGACGGGGTGAGTGTCCAGGCAGAAGTCCAGCGCGACGTTCAGGCCGGGCGTTCCAACACCGTCATCTTCTCGTTCGGTGAAGCCAGAACTGCCACCAGCATTCCGTTCTACGAGAAGTTCGTCCGCACCACAGTCGACGGCTTCCGTTTCGGCCTGGTCATCGCTCTGGCAGCGGTTGGGCTGAGCCTGATCTTCGGCACCACCGGCCTCACCAACTTCGCGCACGGTGAACTCGTCACTCTCGGGGCGGTCGCGGCGTGGTTCTTCAACGTGAGCCTCGGAATACAACTCATTCCGGCAACGGTGCTGGCCATCATCGTCGGAGTCGCGATCGGCTGGCTCAACAATGCCTTGATCTGGCGACCGCTGCGCAAGCGTCGAACCGGCCTGATCGCACAGCTCGTGGTGACGATCGGACTTGCGATCGCATTGCGCTACCTCATCCTCATCTTCTTCTCGGATCGCTCCGAGCCGTTCGACGACTACCAGGCCCAGACCGAGAACGACTGGGGCCCGCTGTCGATCACCAACGTAAACCTCGCGTGCATCGTCATCAGCGTCGTCGTACTGGTCGGCGTTGCACTGATGTTGCAGCGCACCAAGATCGGTAAGGCCATGCGAGCGGTGGCCGACAACCGTGACCTCGCCGCATCCTCGGGCATCAACGTCGAGCGCGTGGTCACGTTCGTCTGGTGCCTCGGTGGCGGCCTGGCCGCACTCGGTGGCGTGCTGTTCGGGCTCTCCGAACTCGGCGGACGCGTCCAGTGGGAGATGGGATTCAAGCTCCTGCTGCTGATGTTCGCCGGCATCACGCTCGGCGGACTGGGAACGGCATACGGAGCCTTCCTCGGTTGCGTCATCGTGGGTCTGCTCGTGCAGTGGTCGACACTGGTCATCAATCCCGATCTCAAATACATCGGAGGGTTGCTCGTCTTGATTCTCATCCTCGTCGTCCGACCACAGGGCATCCTCGGCTCGCGACAAAGGATCGGGTGACCACCACATGGATATCATCGGCGCACTTCAGATCTCACTCGCTCAGCTGGTCGGCCCGTCTGCCATCTTCTACGCTCTGCTCGCCATCGGCCTGAACCTCCACTTCGGCTACGCCGGCCTGCTCAACTTCGGCCAGATCGGCTTCGCTCTTCTCGGCGGCTACGGCGTCGGCATCACCACGATCACCTACGAACAGCCACTGTGGCTCGGCATTCTGGTCGGTCTGGCCGCGGCGGGGTTGCTGGCTCTCGTTCTCGGTATTCCTACTCTGCGACTGCGAGCCGACTATCTCGCGATCGTCACCATCGCGGCCTCGGAAATTCTGCGCTTGGTGTTCCGTTCGACGGCAACGGATTCGGTGACCAAGTCGACCAACGGCATCACCGGCTTCGCCGGCCCGTTCACCAGCATGAGCCCGTTCGAGGGCGGCAAGTCGTACAGCTTCCTCGGCGTGCGCTTCCTGGGCAACGACCTGTGGGCCATGCTCGTCGGCTGGACACTGGTGCTGCTCCTGTGCGGAGTTATCTACCTCCTGACGCACAGCCCATGGGGACGCGTCCTCAAGGCCGTCCGTGAGGACGAGGACGCGGCCCGCTCACTGGGCAAGAACGTCTTCGTCTACAAGATGCAGGCACTGGTTCTCGGTGGCGTCATCGGCGGTATGGGCGGTGTGTTCAACGCACTGCAGACCCAGTCCATCAACCCCGATTTCTACTCGACCGCGCAGACGTTCTTCGCCTTCGGCGCACTGATTCTCGGTGGGGCGGCAACAGTGTTCGGCCCGGTACTGGGCGCGATGCTCTTCTGGTTCCTGCTGTCCATTCCCGATGCGATTCTGCGGCAGTTGATCTCGGGCGACGACCCGGTGCTCAACCTCACCGGTGCCCAGGTCGGTGCCACGCGATTCGTGCTCCTGGGAATCCTGATCGCCGTGTTGATGGTGTTCAGACCTCAGGGCATTCTCGGCAACAAGCGAGAGGTTCAACTCAATGCCTGACCTGAGCAAGGATGCTGCTGCAACGGCTGCACCGAGCAAGAAAGCCAGCACACTCGAATCACGCGCTGCCCAGGCGTTGTCGAGCGATCAACGCGCGTCGCTGTTCGCCGGCGTGCCCAACGAACCCGGGGCGCCGAAACCCGACGCCACCATGGTGGTCGACGGAGTCTCCCGTACCTTCGGCGGGCTCAAAGCCGTCGACGTGGCGCACCTCGAGATTCAGCGGGGCTGCATCACCGGCCTGATCGGTCCGAACGGTGCGGGCAAGACCACACTGTTCAACCTGCTCACCGGATTCGATCGCCCCGACACCGGGACCTGGTCGATGGATGGCCAGGAGCTCGGCCGGATGCACCCGCACCAGGTGGCCCGCAAGGGAGTGGTCCGCACGTTCCAGTTGACCAAGGCGCTGTCGAAACTGACTGTGCTGGACAATGTTCGGCTGGGCGCAACGGGTCAGCGCGGCGAGCGCATGATCAACACGTTCATGCCGTGGACGTGGAAGGCCCAGGAGCGTCAGATCACCGAACGCGCCTACGAATTGCTGGGGCGCTTCAAACTCGACGCCAAGGCCGACGACCTGGCCGGCTCGCTGTCGGGCGGTCAGCGCAAACTGCTGGAGATGGCACGTGCGCTGATGACCGATCCGTCGGTGGTCATGCTCGACGAGCCGATGGCCGGGGTCAATCCCGCTCTCACGCAATCACTTCTGGGGCACATCAAGTCGCTGCGTGACGACGGTATGACCGTGGTGTTCGTCGAACACGACATGGACGTCATCCGCGACATCAGCGATTGGGTGGTGGTGATGGCTCAGGGCAGCATCATCGCCGAGTCCACGCCTGAGGAACTCTCCAACAACGGTGCAGTCGTCGACGCCTACCTCGGCAGCCACCACGATCAGGCTCTCGAGTTCGACGCCGACGGCAATCCGGTCGGAGCGACCGCCGAACTGGCGGAGGCACTGAAACAGGCCGAGAAGGAAGAACTCGAAGCGGGAGGCGATCTTTCGGAACCGGAGTTCGTCAGCCCAGCGACGCCCGGCGTCGCCGAGGGCGGCTCGCACCGGGCCAAGGAGGACAACTGATGAGCGAACAGACATTGACGCCGGCGGAATTCGCCGCCACACCCGAGGAGCACGCTCGCCTGGCCGAGGGTGCATTGTTGCGCGCCGACGGCTTGGTGGCCGGGTACATCCCCGGTGTCAACATTCTCAGCGAATGCAACTTCTTCCTCAACGACGGCGAGATCGTCGGCATCATCGGGCCCAACGGGGCCGGTAAGTCGACGTTGCTCAAAACGCTCTTCGGGCTCGTTGCCGTCCGTGAGGGCAGCGTGAAGCTACGCGGGGACAACATCACCTCTGCCGAGGCGCACGTGCTGGTCACGAAAGGCGTCGGATACGTTCCACAGACCCAGAACGTGTTTCCGTCACTGACCATCGAAGAGAACCTCGAAATGGGAATCTACCTGCGTCCCAAGAAGTTCAACGAGCGTTTCGAGTTCGTCAGTGAGTTGTTCCCCCTGCTCGGAGAGCGCAAGAAGGTCAAGGCAGGCGCACTGTCCGGTGGCGAGCGACAGATGGTCGCCATGGGACGTGCACTGATGATGGAGCCGTCGGTTCTGCTG
Source organism: Rhodococcus sp. Leaf278 (assembly GCF_001426085.1). Lineage (GTDB taxonomy): Bacteria > Actinomycetota > Actinomycetes > Mycobacteriales > Mycobacteriaceae > Rhodococcoides. The sequence continues at coordinate 233,113 of NZ_LMRR01000004.1, read as the reverse complement.
CTCGACGAACCGTCGGCCGGACTGTCGCCGATGTTCCAGGACGAGGTGTTCATCCGCTGCAAGAAGATCAACGCGGCGGGCGTCTCGATCATCATGGTCGAGCAGAACGCCCGTCGCTGCCTCCAGATCTGCGACCGCGGTTACGTTCTCGATCAGGGCCGCAACGCGTACACCGATACCGGGCCGGCGTTGATGAACGACCCGAAGGTGATCGAGTTGTATCTCGGCACACTGGCGGGTAGCAAAGAGAAGAAGACGTAGACCTTCTTCGACGACGAAGCCCCGGTTCGACTGGATGTCGAACCGGGGCTTCGTCTTTGTACGAATATCGGCCGGTGCGCACACAACACTGGGCCCGAGTCCTGATCGAGGACTCGGGCCCAGTGCGTGTGTGGCAGTTACAGATCACTCACCGACGACGATGTATCCGTCCGTCGTCAGCGTGTTGTCCGGCCCGAAGACCAGGTTGCCGTACGAACCCGTGGCGGGCTCACCTGCGTCGCTGAAGTTCAGCGCACCGGTGATTCCGTCGTAGTCGATATCGGTTCCGGCCTTGACGAGCGGAAGGCACTCGGCGAAGCTGGTGCACTTTGTGCCGTCCTTGGTGACGCTGTTGATGTTGGCAGCAATATCGGTGCCTGCCGTCGACTTCGCCTGCTCGGCAGCGAGTGCCGAGATGACAACCGCGTCGTAGGACTCACCGGCGTAGTTGAAGTCCACCAGTCCCGGGTTCACGGCCTTGAGGCGGTCCTGGAATGCAGTGCCGACATCCGTCAGCGGGGTGGTGCCGCGCATCGTGTCCAACAGCCCTGCTGCTACCGACTCACCCAGGGCGTTACCCATGTTGCCGTCGACGCCGTAGACCAACGTGCCGTCGGACGGGCCGATGCCGATCTCGTGCATGCGGGTGATGATCTTCGCGGACTCTTCGAAGCCGATGATGGCGACGGCATCCGGGTTGAAGTTCTTCACACCGTCGACCTCGGCGTTGAACGACTGTGCGTTCGGGTCGTAGATGGTCGTCTGAATCTGGTCTGCCGCGATGCCGGCCTCTTCGAGGTTGTCCGCGGTGTTCTTGGCCAGACCCGTGCCGTACGGGTCGTTGAGAGCGAGGATGGCCACGCGCTGTGCGCCGTCCTCGGCGATCAGCTGCGAGAGTGCCTGTGCCTGCAGTACGTCGGTGGGAGCGGTGCGGAAGTACTGTCCCTTGTCCGGGTAGCAGACGAACTGGTCCGAGGTGTTGGCGGGCGAGAATTCCACGACGCCTGCGCTGGCGATCTTGTCGATGACCTTGAGGGACACCGAGGACGATGCTGCACCGACGATGACGTTCGCGCCGCCGGCGAGCAAGCGGTCGACCGTGGTGTTGGCGGTATCGGTCGTCGTATCGCCGGAGTCACCGGGGATGAGGGTGACGGGCTGATCGAGGACGCCACCTGCGCCGTTGACGTCGTTGACGGCCAACTGAACGCCGGCAACCTCGGGCGGGCCGAGGAAGGCCAGGGTTCCGGTCTCGGGGAGAAGGGTTCCCACCACCAGAGGCGACGTATCGGGGGTTGCCCCGGCGGTGGCCTGCTCGGGCGTGCAGTCGGTGGAGACGGTCGTTTCCGCGGCTGCACTGCCGCCGCTGGCACTGGTGGTATCGGTCGAGCCGGAGTCGTCGCTCGACGAACAGCCGAACAGTGCGAGCGAGGTGACGCTCAGCACCGCAGCTGTGCGGACATAGGTCCGAATTGCCATCTAGGTTCTCCTTGAAATTGCTCGTCGTTGAAGCGCACCTGAGTTACATGTGGCTCACGTGTGGATCAGACGCTAATGCTCGGAGTCGATTCGCAAGGCCTAGAACGACGCTCGTGACCTGACTGTGACCTACGGAGACGAAGTTTTACGTGGCCGTAGCTTTCGCGAGCCCATCAGCCCTCTGCTGCAGGCTTGTTCGCAGGAGTACCGAGTGTCTCGATCACCACATCGGCAACGGCCTTCATCGTCGTTCTGCGATCCATCGCAGCACGTTGAATCCACTTGAACGCCTGCGGTTCTGTGAGCGATTGCGACTCCATGAGGATGCCCTTGGCCTTCTCGATCAACTTGCGTGTCTCCAGTCGATCCTGCAGATCGACGATCTCGGATTCGAGCGCAGAGATCTCGCTGAAACGACTCGCTGCCAACTCCACCGCCGGCATCAGATCTGCTTTGCTGAACGGCTTGACCAGATACGCCATCGCTCCGGCATCGCGAGCCTTCTCGACCAGCTCACGTTGACTGAACGCGGTGAGAATGACGACGGGGGCGATACGTTTCTCGGCGATCTCCGATGCCGCATCGATCCCGTCTCGACGCGGCATCTTGACGTCCATGATGACCAGATCGGGACGCAGTTCGACGGTCAGGTCCACCGCCTGCTGACCGTCCGCGGCCTCCCCGACCACGTCGTAGCCCTCCTCGCGGAGCATCTCCACGAGGTCGAGTCGAATCAGGGATTCGTCCTCTGCCACCACCACACGAAGCGGGGGCTTGCCAGTACCGTGCGCACCAGGAGCGTTCATCTGTATCGGTCTCCTTTGACAGTCATCGCCCATCGGGGCTGTCGAGCATCTGAAGGGTACCGGTGCGCGCCGCCGAAAGCGCATCTTCTAAACTCGTCAATCGTTGCTTGAAAGACGCCAGCCCTCGTATCCCAATTGGCAGAGGAAACGGATTCAAAACCCGTCCAGTGTGAGTTCGAGTCTCACCGAGGGCACCACAGCAGAACGGCGACGGTCAATATCGCTTGCGATCGCGCCTACAGTGGAGCGATGTACATACCCAGCAGTCTTCGATGCCATGACACCAGCGCGGGCAAACTGTGCGCGCAAAAAGTCGACCATCGCTTCGGAGATTCGGCGGACCGGTCCGCTCAGTGGGTCTACTACACCTGCAGCGCGGACGCCACCCACGAGACCGGTTACGTCGACCGCCTGGTCACCGCCTGAATCATGTTCGTAGAGCGCGCCTACGTCGACGCCGACGACATCGGTTCGGAGTGGCCCTTCACCGTGCCTGCCGTCGCCGACCTCGCCCGCGACGGACTCGAATTCCTGGCACCGGTCACAATTCTCGTGGGCGACAACGGTTCCGGTAAATCGACCATCGTCGAGGCGATCGCCGAGGGATTCGGGATCGATGCCCGCGGCGGACGGGCGGCGCAGCAATCGCGTCGACTCGACGAGGTGACCAGCATCCTCGGCGAAGTACTCGAGTTGGACACCACGCCGCGAGGTTCTCGGATACTGCGTGGCCCGCGATTGCAGAAGCGCGGCTTCTTTCTGCGCGCCGAGACCGCATTCGACATGGCCGAAAATCTCGGCGGTGTGCCGGGTTTCTGGGAAGAGAACACAGCCGAGATGAGTCACGGCGAAGGCTTCCTGACCATGTTCGGTGCGATGTTGGCCGAACCCGGCTTCTATGTCCTGGACGAGCCGGAGTCGGCACTGTCCTTCACCGCAAGCCTGCAGCTCGTCGCGCTCATGTCGGAACTGGGCGACGAGGGGGCCCAGATCGTCTGTGCCACACACTCTCCGATCCTGGCGTCGACACCGGGCGCGGACATCGTCGAAGTGGGCGAACACGGTTTGCGTCGAAGTACCTGGGGCGAACTCGAATTGGTTCAGCACTGGCGTCGATACCTCGACGACCCGAACAGCTATCTCCGCCACCTGCTCGGCTGAACTGCAACCCTGTCGGTCAGCCTGCCGTCAGCGAGACCTCCTGCCGACGACGCACGCTCCCCGGGGAGACTCCGGTTTCGCGTTTGAATGCCTTTCCGAACGCCGCCTCGGACAGATATCCGCTCCGCCGAGCCAGTTCGGCCACCGAGACATCGCCCGACCTGAGACAGTCGTGAGCAATCTGCATCCGCCACATCGACAGGTAGCGCATCACCGATTCACCCACCAGCTCGGTGAATCGCGCAGAGAACGCCGAACGAGACATGTTCACCTCGGTAGCCAGTGCGGCAACCGTCCACTGCGCGTCCGGGTTTCGATGAATGAGGGCGAGCGCGACCCCGATCCGAGAATCCGCGAGTGCGCCGAGCCAACCGGACCGTGCCCGCTCGTCGTCGGCCATCCACGACCGCAGAGCCTGAATCACCAACACGTCGGACAGTCTGGTGATGACCGCTTCTCCCCCGGGCTCCAGCGAGGTCGCCTCGTCGGCAACCATTGCCAACAGCGATTGCATCCGCGACTGCCGCGGGCCCGAATCCGCATCGATGACGACCAGCGCAGGCAACACACCGATGAGTTGCTGCGCCGCCGGATGATCCAGTCGCACTGCGCCGCACATGAGCGTCGCGCTCGCGTCCCCGCTGCCGCTTCGGATGACCGCGTATCGATCACTGACGTAGTCGTGTGGAAGGTCGTAAACGACAGGCGCACTCGAGGCTGCATCGTCATCGCTGGCGAGCACGTGCCCGCGGCCGTGCGGCACCAGTGCGAAGTCACCGGGAACGAGATCGCGAGTGGGGGTGCCGGGCACAGACAACCGGCATCGACCGCTGACGACGGTGTGGAACCAGAGCGCGTCCTCCATCGCCGGTAGCTCCATGCCCCAGGACCCGGACAGCTCGGACCTGCAGTAGAAGGATCCGGTCATGCGCAGAAAGTGCAGCGCTTCTCCGAGTGGATCGGGCGACTTCCACGGGTCGAGTCCTCGCATTGATCGATCGTCCCACAAAGTAGACGATTGGACATCTTTTCGAGCTGATCGAGCATTGTTCATCCATCTTTGAATGTCCAGAGTGGATGGAGTAACAACACGAGCCGAACGGAAGGAACACCATCGTGATCACGATTCTGGGAGCGACCGGTCAGGTTGGATATCGCGTCGCCGGAACACTGCTGAAGGCAGGCGAGCAGGTTCGCGCAATCGGCCGGAACACCGAACGACTGGGCGCACTGGCGGCCGGTGGCGCGGACACCATCGCAGCGAACCTGACGCCCGAGCTGGTCACATCCTTCGCGGGCAGCGAGGCCGTATTCGTGATGCTGCCGAGCAATCCCTACGCCGAGGACTTCGAAGCCGAGCAGGCATCTTGGGGTACTTCGATCGTCGATGCCCTCCGCGTGTCCCAAGTCGAGAAGATCGTGGCACTGAGCAGCCTCGGTGCCGATCGACACGACGCGCCCGGCGTCATCGGCTGCCTCGCCGAACAGGAGGAGCGCCTACGGACATTGACCGATCGGAGCCTGCACCTGCTGCGTCCTGTGTCGTTCTTCGAGAACCTGCTTCCGGCGGTCGAGCAGCTGACGACCGGTGGCGTGCACGTCGATTCTGTGGACCCGCACCTACCGATTCCGATGATCGCCACCTCGGACATTGCCGACGCCGCCGTGCGGGCACTGACCGATTCACCCGGGGACGGTGTCCGCACTCAGGTGCTGCTGGGCCAGCGAGACATCAGCTACACCGAGGCCACGAAAGTTCTGGGCGACCGACTCGAAGTCACAGCGGCCCGTTACGAGTGCCTGTCGTACGAGGCCATGGCAGACATGCTCGTCTCTATCGGATTCTCGAGATCGTATGCGCAGTTGTACGTCGACATGACCAGGGCATTCAACGCTGAAGAACTGACCCGAGACGTTCGCCGGTCACCGGAGAACAGCACCGAGACCTCCTTCGAGGAATTCGCGGACTCGATCTCGGCACCGGCAGCGGTGTCATGATCGACCGAATAGCCTCCGCAACAACACTTGTCGGTGCCATCGGATCCGCATTGATGGCAGGTGTGCTGCTTGCCTTCTCGATCAGCGTGCTTCCCGGACTGAATAGCCTTCCGGTTCCGGTCGCGATCTCCTCGATGCAGAGCGCCAATGCGGCAATTCTCAATCCGCTGTTTCTGATCCTGTTCACGGGCACCGCATTGTCCTGCGTGGTGGCCGCTGTGCTGAGTCCGTTCACCGACGGCGGCCGTTCGGCACTGATCATCACCGGTGCCGTCTTGTACGTGGTGGGCTGCTTCGCGGTGACGGTCTTGCTGAACGTGCCATTGAACAACGCGCTGGCCGCCGCCGATTCGACAACAGCGGCCGGGGCTGCGGCATGGGAGGACTTCAGCACGAAGTGGGTCCTGTGGAACAACGTCAGGACGGTTGCTGCGACTGCCGCATGCGCCGTGCTGATCCTGGGTCAGGGCAGATCGGTACTGGGCTGATCCGACACCGAATCCTGGTGTCGCTTGCGAATTTCTTCCTCGAACCGCGCGATCAGGTGATCGGTGTCGGCGGTCGAGACGTTCCTGGCACCTTCGTCCATCGCCGCGTCACGCCCCCGGCGCAGTGCGGCGAGTTCGGCTTCGAGTTCGTTGTTGTCGAGTACACGTGGATCCAACATCTCTCCATTGTGGTCCCACGTCCGGCACCCCCGCGGGGATTTGCTTCAATCGCGCCATGAACGTTGTGCACAGTTTCGAGCCGATCGTCGGACCGGGCGCAACCACCTTGATTCTGGGCTCCATGCCCGGCGTCGCGTCGCTGGCGGCTCAGCAGTACTACGCACATCCGCGAAATGCGTTCTGGCCGATCATGGGAACGCTGTTCGGTGCCGGACCCGAAGTCCCGTACGACGCACGCACAGTGCGTCTCCGAGACCACCGGATTGCCGTCTGGGATGTACTGAAACTGTGCACGCGCGCGGGCAGTCTCGACTCGGCAATTGTCGAATCATCGATCGTTGCAAATGATTTCGAGACACTGTTCGCGCAACAGCCGAATATCGACAGGGTGTTCTTCAACGGAGCCAAGGCGGCCGAGAGCTACCGACGTCACGTGGCGACGGGACTGCTTCTCCCCCGCATCGAATTCACCCGGTTGCCCTCGACCAGTCCGGCGCACGCCTCGCTGGATCTTGCAGCCAAGACTCGAACCTGGGCACGCGCGTTCAGTCGCGGACCCGCTTCGGAAAATGACGAATGAGGCCTTCCTGCACGACGGTTGCCAGCAATTGGCCGTCCATCGAGAAGAAACGACCGGTGGCCAGGCCACGCGAGCCGGCGGCCACGGGTGATTCGGTGGCGTAGAGAGCCCACTCGTCGAACCTGAACGGGCGGTGGAACCAAATGGAGTGGTTCACTGTAGCGGCGACGATCCGATCGAGTCCCCATGACAGACCGTGTGTGGTGATGATCGAATCCAGCACGGTGGTGTCCGACGCGTAGCCCATGGTCGCGGCGTGAAAGATCGAGGCGTCGGGCAGATCACCGTCGGCCTTCATCCAGACTCGATTGTGATTGAGCTTCTCACCGGTTCCGTGCATGATCCAGGCCGGATCGTTCGCATAGCGCATGTCGATCGGCTTGAGAGCATCGACGAACATCTGCAGTCGGTCCTCGTACCCGACGAAATGATCGCCGAGGGGTGGCAGCGCGTCGGGGTACGGAACCTCCGGAACCTCGACGCTGTGTTCCAGGCCTTTACCGAAATCCTGGAATGCCGCGAGCATGACGAACAGCTCGTTGCCGTCCTGAACGGCGGTCACCTGCCGATTGGCGAAGGCGCGACCGTCGCGCTGACGCGAGACCCGGAATTCGATGGGCTTCTTGACGTCACCCCCGCGGATGAAGTGAGCGTTGATCGCATGAACGTCCCGCGACGTTCCGGACACGGTGCGGCCCGCCGCGATCAGGCCCTGAGCGACCAGTTGTCCCCCGAACGTACGGCTCCCCACCTGTTCCGGGTGAACGCCGACGAACACGTCCTCCTCGATCTCCTCCAGTGCGAGGAGATCGAGGAGCGTCTCGAGATCGGTCTTCACCGCTGTACTGCTCGGCGCGCTTTCGCTGACGCCGGTTCCCCCCGCTTCGACCACTTACCGGTCCTCTTCTCCGATTCGGTGCACATGGATCAAGTTGGTCGAGCCTACTGTGCCGGGAGGGGCACCGGCCACGATCACGACCTGATCGCCCTTGTTGTACCGACCGAGTTCGAGCAGCGCCTTGTCGACCTCTTTGACCATCGCGTCCGTGGACCCCACGTCGGGGACCAGGAACGTCTCGGTGCCCCAGCTCAGCGACAGCTGGCTGCGCACCTCGGAGATGGAGGTGAACGCGAGCAGGGGAAGCTTGGTGTGCAGACGGGCCAACCGTCGAACGGTGTCACCCGACTGGGTGAAGGCGACGAGAGCCTTGGCGTCCAACCGCTCGCCGATATCGCGGGCGGCATAGGAGATCACGCCACGCTTGGTGCGCGGGACGTGTGTCAGCGGCGGAACGCTGTCGCCCTCGGTCTCGACGGTCTCGACGATGCGGGCCATGGTCCGCACCGTCTCCATGACGTACTTGCCGACCGAGGTCTCCCCGGACAGCATGACCGCGTCGGTGCCGTCGAGTACCGCATTGGCGACGTCGGAGGCCTCGGCGCGCGTCGGACGGGAATTCTCGATCATCGATTCGAGCATCTGGGTCGCAACGATGACGGGCTTCGCGTTGGCGCGAGCGATCTGAATGGCGCGCTTCTGAACCAGCGGAACCTGCTCGAGCGGCAACTCGACGCCGAGGTCACCGCGGGCGACCATGATCGCGTCGAACGCGAGCACGATGGCTTCGAGGTTGTCGACAGCTTCGGGCTTCTCCAGCTTGGCGATGACGGGAACTCGGCGGCCGACACGATCCATCACGGCGTGCACGAGCTCGACGTCCGCGGGCGAGCGAACGAACGACAGCGCAATGAAGTCGCATCCCAGAGCGAGTGCGAATTCGAGGTCCGCGATGTCCTTCTCGCTCATGGCCGGAACCGATACGTCCATGCCGGGCAGGGAGACGCCCTTGTTGTTGCTGACCGGTCCACCTTCGGTGACACGGCACAGCACATCGTTGCCTTCGACGCCGGTGACCACGAGGCCGACCTTGCCGTCGTCGACGAGGAGGCGGTCGCCTTCCTTGGCGTCCTGAGCCAGTTCCTTGTAGGTGGTCGACACCCGGTCGTGGGTGCCTTCGCACTCCTCGACGGTGATGCGGATCAGCTCACCGCTGGCCCAGGTGGTCGAGCCCTCGGCGAAGCGGCCGAGACGAATCTTCGGTCCCTGCAGGTCGGCCAGAATGCCCACGGCTTTGCCGGTGGCGTCCGACGCTGCGCGGACCCTCTCGTAGTTGGCCTGGTGATCGGGGTGATCACCGTGGCTGAAGTTCAGTCGTGCGACATCCATTCCACTCTCTACGAGTTCACGGATTCGCTCTGTGGTTGCGGTTGCGGGTCCAAGGGTGCAGACAATCTTCGTACGTCGGCTCACGAAGGCGAGCCTAGCCGCTGGACGCCCCGTTCTCTATCGCAGACGTTCCCAGTCGGATACTACCGATCGGTAGCCTCACTACCCCGCTGCTGGGAGGGTCTGCATCGGTTCAGAGACGAGCGTCACACCACTGCGAGAGGTAGTGCCGTGGGGTGTACCGGAGACGGCAATTCCGAGTGCCCGGTAAGGAAAGCATCGACTCCATGAGCCGCCGACCGTCCCTCTGCGATCGCCCACACGACCAACGACGCACCTCGATGCGCATCTCCGCAGACGAACACCCCCGGCGCGGTGGTCTGCCAGTCGGGACCACACGACAACGCACCACGCTTGGTGAGCGCGAGACCGTACTCGTCGAGCAACGGACCATGCTCGACGCCCTCGAAACCGATGGCGAACAGCGCCAGATCACAGGGCAGTTCCACCTCTTCACCGATCGGCGTGACGACGCGTCGACCGTCCGCGTCACGCTGCACCTCCACCTCGGCCAGCACCATCGCACGCACGTGCCCGCGTTCGTCGCCGAGGAATCGCTGCACGGCCACCTGGTGACGCACGACGCCACCCTCGGCATGCGCAGGCGAGGTACGCAGCACTAAGGGCCACGACGGCCACGGCGACAGACTGTCGTCGCGAGCCCCGGGCAGGGCGGGGTTGTAGTCGAGCTGAGTGACGGACGCGGCACCTTGGCGGTGCGCCGTGCCCAGGCAGTCGGCCCCGGTGTCGCCGCCGCCGATGATCACCACATGCTTATCCGCGGCCGAGATCGACGTGGGACCGTCGCCCTCACACTCCTTGTTCGACGGCACCAGGTGTTCCATCGCGAGGTGGATACCGTCGAGTTCGCGACCGATCACCTCGGTGTTGTCGCGGGCCCGCAGAGCGCCGACCGCCAGGACGACGGCATCGAAGGACTCGCGGAGCTGCTCGACCGTGAAGTCGATACCCACCTCGCAGTCGGTCACGAAATGCGTTCCCTCGGCCCGCATCTGCATCAGGCGCTGATCCAGCACCGACTTCTCGAGCTTGAACTCGGGAATGCCGTACCGGAGCAGACCGCCGAGGCGGTCGTCCCGCTCGTACACCGTGACGTCGTGACCTGCTCGGGTGAGCTGTTGTGCTGCAGCCAATCCCGCAGGACCGGACCCCACGACGGCGACTCGCTTACCGGTGGTGATCGTCGGCGGTTGCGGAACGATGCTGCCCTCTTCCCAGGCCAGATCCGCGATGGTCTGCTCGACCCGCTTGATCGTGACGCTACCGCCGGTGGCCGCCTCCGAAATCGAAAGCACACAGGCTGATTCACACGGTGCCGGGCACACCCGACCGGTGAATTCCGGGAAGTTGTTGGTCGCGTGCAGTCGGTCACTCGCCGCGTCCCAGCGGTCACGACGAACCAGATCGTTCCACTCGGGAATCAAATTACCCAGCGGACAGCCTGCAGTTCCGGAGTGGCAGAACGGAATTCCGCAGTCCATGCAGCGGCGTGCTTGATCCGAGACCTCCGCGGCCCGTTCGCTCGTCGGCTGGTGCGAATACACTTCGTTCCAGTCCTTGACGCGCTCGCCGATCGGACGCTTGACTGCCTCGCGCTTGACGACTTTCAGAAATCCCTGTGGATCAGCCACGTGCAGCCTCCATGATCGCAGCATCGACGTCGCGCCCCTCGGCACGCGCCATTCGAGTCGCTTCCAGCACCCGCTGGTAGTCGACGGGCATGACTTTGGTGAACAGCGCAGACCGGCGTGGCCAGTCGGCCAGCAACGAGGTCGCGACAGTGGACCCGGTCCAGCGCTGGTGATTCTCGACGGTCTCGCGCAGCCACACCAGATCGTCCGGGTTGGGGATCTGCAGTTCGACCATCGCCATGTTCACGTCGGCCGGATCGAGACCGAGGACGAACGCGATACCGCCGGACATTCCCGCGGCCATGTTGCGACCGGTCGGGCCCAGCACGACGACCCGGCCACCGGTCATGTACTCGAACGCGTGGTCACCCACGCCCTCGTTCACCGCGACCGCCCCGGAGTTACGAACCGCGAAACGCTCCCCTGCCTTGCCCCGCAGGTACACCTCGCCCGAGGTTGCGCCGTACAGAATGGTGTTGCCGGCGATCACGTTGTCCTCGGCGACGAAGGGCGCATCATCGGCGGGGCGCACGACGATGCGACCACCCGAGAGTCCCTTGCCGACATAGTCGTTCGCGTCACCGACCAGATCGATCGTGATACCCGGCGGCAGGAACGCACCGAGCGACTGCCCCGCCGATCCGGTGAACGCAATGCGAATGGTGTCGTCGGGGAGTCCACCCGCGCCGTAGCGTCGCGTGACCTCGGACCCCAGCAGCGTTCCGACAGTGCGGTTGACGTTACGTACCGGCAGCTCGAGCTTGACCGGATGCGCGTCCTCCAGCGCTCCCTCGGCCAACTGGATCAGCGTCCGATCCAGCGCGAGATCGAGACCGTGGTCTTGCCCGCGGAGACGTCGACGTTGCGTCATCGGGGCACCGTGTCGGTCGACGGGCATCGCGAAGATCGGAGCCAGATCCAGACCCTTGCTCTTCCAGTGCGCGACGCCTGCCGCTGTCTCGAGTACGTCGGCGTGGCCTACTGCTTCGTCGATACTGCGGAAACCGAGCTGCGCGAGGTACTTTCGCACGTCCTCGGCGATGAACTTGAAGAAGTCCTCGAGAAACTCCGGCTTCCCGGTGAACCGCTTGCGCAGCTCCGGGTTCTGCGTCGCAACTCCGACCGGGCACGTATCGAGGTGGCAGACGCGCATCATGATGCATCCCGCCACGATGAGCGGGGCCGTCGAGAATCCGAATTCCTCCGCACCGAGAAGTGCCGCGACGATGACGTCGCGACCGGTGCGCATTCCACCGTCGCATTGCACGGTGATGCGGTCACGCAGGCCGTTGAGCACCAGCGTCTGCTGAGCGTCGGCCAGGCCGATCTCCCACGGAGCGCCGGCATGCTTGAGCGAGGTCAACGGTGCCGCCCCGGTTCCGCCGTCGTATCCCGAGATGAGGACGACGTCGGCGTGCGCCTTGCTGACACCGGTCGCCACCGTGCCGACGCCGACGGAACTGACGAGCTTGACGTGCACACGTGCATTCTCGTTGGCGTTCTTGAGGTCGTGGATCAGCTGCGCGAGATCCTCGATCGAATAGATGTCGTGGTGCGGGGGCGGCGAGATCAAGCCGACGCCCGGCGTCGAATGTCGCGTCTTCGCCACCCACGGATACACCTTGTACCCGGGCAACTGACCACCCTCGCCCGGCTTGGCACCCTGCGCCATCTTGATCTGAATATCGGTGGCATTGACCAGGTAGTCGCTGGTCACCCCGAAGCGACCACTCGCCACCTGCTTGACGGCACTGCGGCGCTTCGGGTCGTAGAGGCGGTCGACGTCCTCACCGCCCTCACCCGAGTTGGACCGGCCGCCGAGGTTGTTCATCGCCACGGCCATCGTCTCGTGCGCCTCGGCGGAGATGGATCCGTAGCTCATCGCACCGGTGTTGAACCGCGTCACGATCGATTCGACCGACTCCACTTCGTCGAGCGGAACCGGCGGCCGCACACCGTCCTTGAACTCGAAGAGACCGCGCAAGGCACCGCCTTCACGGGCGAGCCGATCCACCTCGTCGGTGTACTTCTGGAATACGTCGTATCGTCCGGTGCGGGTCGCGTGCTGCAACAGGAACACTGTCTCGGGCGTGAACAGGTGCAGCTCGCCTTCGCGCCGGAACTGGTACTCGCCGCCGATCTCCAACCGACGATGAACACGGTCGGTGGGGTTCTCGGGGTAGGCCCGACGGTGGCGCAGCTTGACCTCCTCGGCGAGCACGTCCAGGCCGACGCCGCCGAGTTTGCTGACCGTGCCCTTGAAGTATTCGCGCACCACCTCGCGATCGAGACCGACCGCCTCGAAAACCTGTGCGCCGGTGTAAGATCCGACGGTCGAGATGCCCATCTTCGACATCACCTTGAGCACACCCTTGCCGAGACCGTACAGATAGTTCCGTACCGCGATCGTCGGTTCGACGCCGGTCAGCTCACCCTCGCCGACGAGATCCTCGATCGACTCCATCGCCAGATACGGGTTGACCGCGGCGGCTCCGAATCCGATCAGCAACGCCAGGTGATGCACCTCGCGTGCGTCTCCCGATTCGACGACGAGCGCGATCTTGGTGCGCTCCTTCGTGCGCACCAGATGATGGTGCACCGCCGAGGTGGCCAGCAACGACGGAATCGGAGCCCGCGTGTGGTCCGAGTCGCGATCGGAGATGATCAGCGTCCGGTAACCGGCAGCGATGGCCTCCGATGCCCGAGCACGCAGTTCCTCGAGGGCCTCGGCGAGACCTTCGCCGCCGCGCTCGACCTCGTACAGGCCACGCAACACCGTGGCCGACAATCCGGGATGGTCGCCGTCGTCGTTGATGTGGATGATCTTGTTCAACTCGTCGTTGTCGAGCACCGGCCACGGCAACACGATCTGCCGGCACGATGCGGCGGTGGGCTCGAGCAGGTTCTGCTCGGGACCCATCACCCGCGCGAGTGAGGTCACGATCTCCTCGCGGATCGAATCCAACGGCGGGTTGGTGACCTGCGCGAACAGTTCGATGAAGTAGTCGTAGAGCTGGCGCGACCGCTGCGACATGACTGCCGCAGGGGTGTCGGTGCCCATGGACCCCAGTGGCTCACCCCCGGATGCGGCCATCGGCGTCAATACGACGCGCAGGTCTTCCTCGGTGTAACCGAACGCCACCTGCCTGCGCACAACGGAGTCGTGGTTGTACTGAATGTGTGCACGCTCGGGCAGACTCTTGATCTCGAGCAGGCCGGCGTGCAGCCACTCCTGGTACGGATGTTCGGTTGCCAGTTGAAGTTTGATCTCCTCGTCCGGCACGAGACGTCCGGCGACGGTGTCGATCAGAAACATCTTGCCCGGCTCGAGGCGACCCTTGGCGACGACCTCGGATTGCGGCACGTCGAGCACGCCGGCCTCGCTGGCGAGGATCACGCGACCGTCGGCCGTCTGCCACCAGCGGCCGGGGCGAAGGCCGTTGCGATCCAGCACAGCTCCGACGTAGCTGCCATCGGTGAACGTCACGCAGGCTGGACCGTCCCAGGCCTCCATCATCGACGAATGGAACTGGTAGAACGCTCGCACCCGGGGATCCATCGTGCGGTGGTTCTCCCACGGCTCGGGCACCATCATCATCACCACGTGCGGAACACTGCGTCCACCGAGATGCAGCAGTTCGAGTACTTCGTCCAGCGACACCGAGTCCGAGGCATCGGGGTTGCAGATCGGGAACAATCGTTCCAGGTCCCCGGGGATCAGGTCGCTCGACAGAAGCGCTTCGCGAGCCCTCATCCGGTTTCGGTTGCCCTTGACGGTGTTTATCTCACCGTTGTGCGCAACGTAGCGATGCGGGTGCGCCAGCGGCCACGACGGAAACGTGTTGGTCGAAAATCGACTGTGGACGATGGCAATTGCACTCGTGCACAACGGGTTCCGCAACTCCGGAAAGTAGAGCGGCAACTGCATCGTGGTGAGCATGCCCTTGTAGACGATGGTGCGCGAGGACAGCGACGGAAAGAACAGTCCCGAGCCCTCGGCCTCGATCTCGGGGGTGACCCGTTCGGAACGCTTGCGTAGTGCGTAGACCAGCCGATCGAGTGCGAGACCCGCCGGGCGCGCGCCGTCGACCTCGGGGGCGGTGACGAAGAGGTAGCTCATGTACGGCATGCAGCCCAGTGCAGTGACTCCCACGTCGGCTCGATCGGGATCGACCTCGACCGGAACCCAGCCCAGGATGTCCAGACCCTCCTCGGTCGCTATGGATTCGACACGTTCGACGGCGAGCGCACGCTCCCGAATTCCCTGCGGCAGAAAACACACGCCGGCCGCAAAAGTATTGTCACCGTCGCCTCGTGCGGTGGGTAGATCGAACGGTGCCAAAGAGACGAGGAGTTCGACCGGGAGCTGGATGAGAATGCCCGCACCGTCACCGCTGTTGGGTTCGGCCCCGGCAGCGCCGCGATGTTCCAGATTCTCCAGTGCCAGTACGCCGTCGGCCACAATGGAATGGGAGCGTCGTCCCGCGATATCGGCGATCATCGCCACGCCGCAGGAATCCTTCTCCGCGCTCGGGTCGTACAGACCCTGCTCCGCAGGCATCCGAGAGAACAGCACCACGATCACCTCCACGTAGGCCGGTGGGTGCGTGAGGGCGGTGCAGTGTCTCGAGCGCTGCGCCGTGGGTCTCGGCAACCCCGCCGGCTGTTCGGCTCGTCTCGACCGGATCGGTCGGACGAGCCGGAATCAAAATGCCTGTCGGGAATTCACCGGGACAACCCTGGCCCGCGAAAGAATCCGAGATCGCTCCCGGATGGCGAAATCGTAGCAGTTGGAATTCGCAACGATGCAATCGCGAATGCCGGTGGCCGCCGACGAGGTAATCAGTCGCGCAGCGGTCGACCGTGCTCGTCGCGCACGCTGCCGGTAAGCATCATGATCCCGTCGATCAGCGGCCAGATGCCACCGATACCGCAGGTGAGCCACGTGACGGCAATCTGGGCGACTGCAATGCCCGGCTGATTGAGATAGAAACGCCCGGCACCGAATGCGCCCAGCAGGATGTTGAGCAAGCCCGCGGTCAACTTCTGCTTGTCGGAGAAGGGTTCCCCGGTGACCGGGTGACGGCCGTACGGAGCCATCGGGTCCATGAAGCCGGGCCCGCTCCCGTACTGCGGCCCTCCGTACTGACCACCCGCGTAGGGCGGGGGTGGCGCGAAGTATTGACCCGAACCATCTACAGGCGGTGGATAACCGCTACCGGGCGGAGGTCCGAACTGCTGGCCCTGATCGGCGGCACCGGGATTCGAGGCACCGTAGTTCGGGGTCGTGTAGTTGGGGTCGGGTGCGCCGTAGACAGGGCCCGATCCGGTGGGGGTGCCCTTCTCGAACGAAATTGTCGGTTCTGTCGAACCGGATGAGTCGCCCGGTGATCCGTCGGACGACGATGTACCTGAGTCACTCACTTCGGGCTCCCTTACGCAGATGCGGTGCGAACGAGGGCTCAGTCTCTCAGTTTTCGTCCCTGAGTGTCCGTTACATTGCCCACCAAAATGAGGACGCCGTCGACGATGTGCCAGACGAAAAGCCCGAACAACAGAATCAGCCCGAGGCCGAACACTGCGGTGAGCAGAACACCGGAAAAGAACAGGAGTAATTGTGCGACACCGATTCCGATACTGCCCAGGTAGAACCGACCGACACCCAACCAACCGAGAAATATCTGCAACAGGCCGCCGACGATCTTGGACTTGTCCGACAACGGCTCGCCGGTGACCGGATCACGACCGTACGGCGCGTCGGGTCCTGCACCGAACGGGTGTCCGCCCGGGTAGCCCGAAGGCCAGCCGAAAGCCTGCGACTGGCCGTACCCCTGTTGCGGGTAAGCCTGTTGCTGGCCGTACCCGTGCTGTGGGTAAGCCTGCTGCGGGTAGCCCTGCTGCGGATAGCCCTGCGGTTGACCGAACCCTTGCTGTGGGTAGTTCTGGGGCGGGCCGAACCCCTGCTGCGGGTAGTTCTGGGGTGGATAGTTTTGGGGTGGGTAGTTCTGCGGCGGCGGAAATCCCCCGACCGGATTGTCGACACTGCCGTCCGGGCTCGGGGCGGGGTAGCTCGGTGTGCTGGACCAACCCGGGCCGTTTCCGATCCCCGAGTACGTATCCCAGCCCGGCCCTGTGGGTCCTGTCGGACCGTGCGACGGCGCGGACTCCGAGGTGGCGGGCGGCTCCGAGAGCGAGGCCTCTGCGGTGGCACCGTAGTCGAACGGAGTGCCGAACGACGCGGTCGGCTTGACGTCACCGTCACTGAAATCCCCGGTGCCGGAACCGGATTCGGGCCCGTGGGCCTTGTCGAAATCAACCACGTGTACTGCCTTCTTCCTCGGCTTTCTTCTCGGACGTCTGCACGCCCCTTGTGTCGGCGGTTCCTTCGGCCTCGTCCGGGTCGCCTGAGGCATCGCCGGCTGCGGCGTCCGCACCGCCGTCCACGTCATCGTTCGATTTCAGGGTCGCGGGGTCTTCGCGACCCTTGGTGGCGATCAGGAAGTAGGCGATCGCCAGCACGAAGATGATGGCGGACGTGAAGGTGTTGATGCGAATTCCCGCGATCTTCGTCGCGAAATCGTCACGCATGAGTTCCACCCAGAATCGTCCGGCGCAGTATCCGGCGACGTACAACGCGAACAGTCGTCCGTGCCCGATCACGTACTTGCGATCGATGAGCACCAGCAGGGCGACGATTGCGAGGCTCCACAGCAACTCGTAGAGGAACGTCGGATGGACGACCTTCTCCACGAACCCCGTCGACACGCCGTTCAAAGGGTCCAGTCGACCGTTCGAGTCGACTCGCTCGTAGATTTCCAGGCCCCACGGCTGCGTGGTTGCACGACCGTACAGTTCCTGGTTGAAGTAGTTGCCGATGCGGCCGATTGCCTGGGCCAGCAGAATCGGTGGCCCCACGGCATCACCGAATGCAGGCAGGGGGATCCCTCGTCGACGGCAGGCGATCCAAGCACCGACTCCGCCGAGGAACACCGCTCCCCAAATTCCGAGACCGCCGTTCCAGACGTACAGCGCCTCGATCGGATTTCCGCCGGGACCGAAGTACGTCTTCCAGTCCGTTGCCACGTGATAGAGACGGCCGCCGAGCAGACCGAACGGGACGGCCCAGACAGCGACGTCGAGAACGGTGCCCTTCGTTCCACCCCGCGCGACCCACCGGCGATCGCCCCACACCACCGACACGACGATTCCGATGATGATGAACAGGGCGTAAGCCCGCAGAGCGAGCGGTCCGACGTGCCAGACCCCCTGCGCGGGGCTGGGAATGTAGGCCAGGATCTCGGTCGAAGTCACGACGCTACGTAAGCGGAACGGACACCCTCGGCGAGTTCCGTCGTCAGGTCACGCACCGCTTCGAGTCCGTTGTCCACGGCACTGACCAACGCCGATCCGACGATGACGGCATCGGCGTAGCGCGCGATCTCGGCGGCCTGGGCACCCGAGCGAACACCGAGACCGACGCCGATGGGGATGTCGGAGTGCTCACGGATACGAGCAGACAACGCGGGGGCCATCGAGGACACCGCGTCGCGGGCACCGGTCACGCCCATCGTCGAGGCGGCGTAGACGAAGCCACTGCTGGCTTCGACGGTGCTGACCAGCCGTTCCTCGGTGGACGACGGGGCAACGAGGAAAATGCGGTCCAGTCCGTAGCTGTCGGACACCTCGATCCATTCCTTGGCCTCGTCCGGAATGAGATCGGGGGTGATGATTCCGAGCCCACCCGCACCGGCGAGATCGCGGGCAAAGTTCTCGATGCCGTACTTGAGTACCAAGTTCCAATACGTCATCACCACCGCTTTTCCGCCTGCGGCAGCAACCTGCTCGGTGACAGTGAACACGTCCTTGACTCGGGCACCGGCTTTCAAGGCCACATCCGCTGCGGCCTGAATCGTGGGGCCGTCCATCACCGGATCGGAGTACGGGATGCCTACCTCGACGATGTCGCATCCTGCGTCGACCATCGTCTTGAACACCTCGACCGAGCGCGGCACGGTCGGAAAGCCAGCGGGCAGATACCCGACGAGCGCTGCGCGCCCCTCGGCGCGGCACTGCGCGAAGGTACCCGCAAGGCGAGAGTCGTTGTTGCTCATGGCTTGATACCCACTTCGTCGTCCACGTTCGGTTCGCCGTCTCCGTCGATCAGACCGAACCATTCGGCGGCGGTGTCGACATCCTTGTCTCCGCGTCCGGACAGATTGACCAGAATGATCGCGCCCTCGCCGAGTTCCTTGCCGAGCGTCAATGCGCCGGCAATGGCATGCGAGGACTCGATGGCGGGAATGATGCCCTCTGTACGACACAGCATCTTGAAAGCGTTCATCGCTTCGGTGTCGGTGATTCCCCGGTATTCGGCCCGCCCGATGTCGTGCAGGTAGGAATGCTCAGGACCGACACCCGGGTAATCCAGTCCCGCTGAGATGGAGTGCGAGTCGACGGTCTGGCCGTCTTCGTCCTGCAGGAGGTAGGAGTACGCACCGTGCAGCGCACCCGGAGTACCGCCACTGATGGTCGCAGCGTGGCGACCGGTCTCGACGCCGTCACCCGCCGCCTCGAAACCGATCAGCCGAACGTCGGCGTCGTCGATGAAGGCGTGGAAGATCCCGATCGCGTTGGACCCACCGCCGACGCACGCGGCGATGGCGTCGGGCAGCCTGCCCGTGGAGGCGAGCACCTGCTGCCGCGCCTCGAGGCCGATGATGCGCTGGAAGTCGCGAACCATGACCGGAAACGGATGCGGTCCGGCGACGGTACCGAAGCAGTAATACGTGTTGTCCGCGTTGGTGACCCAATCGCGCAGCGCCTCGTTGATGGCGTCCTTGAGGGTGCGCGATCCCGACTTGACGGCCACGACGCTCGATCCGAGCAGGCGCATCCGAGCGACGTTGAGTGCTTGGCGCTCGGTGTCGACCTCGCCCATGTACACGACGCACTCGAGCCCCATGAGGGCACAGGCGGTGGCGGTTGCGACGCCGTGTTGACCGGCACCGGTCTCTGCAATGACGCGAGTCTTGCCCATTCGCTTCGCGAGCAGAACCTGTCCGAGAACGTTGTTGATCTTGTGAGAACCGGTGTGGTTCAAGTCTTCCCGCTTGAGCAGAATTCGAGCGCCGCCGGCGTGCTCGGACAACCGGGTCGCCTCGAAGACCGGCGAGGGTCGGCCGGTGTAGTCGCGCTGCAGCCGATCGAGCTCACCGAGGAACTCGTTGTCGCTGCGCACTTTCTCGTACTCGGCGGTGACTTCCTCGATCACACCCATCAGGGCCTCGGGGACGAATCTTCCGCCGTACACACCGAAGTGACCACCGACATCAGGCTCGTGCGCGCTGCGATCGGTGAGGCCGATACTGCTCTGCGGCAGATCAGCGCCCTTGAAACGGACTACCTCGGGGGCGTCCGTGATGCCTGAAGAATTGCTGATGCTCACCGGTCCAGTGTGCCCCAACGGCGGACTGCCGCCGCGCTCGGGTCTGGTGCCGGAGTCAGTGGTGCAAGGTCAGTGGTGCAAGGTCAGTCGTGCAGGGTCAGCGTGCGGGCTTGGGACACGACGGGTGCGTTCCCGCCGTCACCAGGTCCGAGACGGCCGTCCGAGGATCGCCTGCAGTGACCAAGCCCTCGCCGACGAGCACGGCGTCGGCTCCGGCACCGGCGTAGGCAAGCAGGTCGGCAGTTCCTCGTACACCGGACTCTGCGATGCGAATGATCTCGCTGGGCAGGCCGGGCGCGATTCGGCCAAAGCTGTCGCGGTCGATCTCGAGTGTCTTGAGGTTGCGTGCGTTGATGCCGATGACGCGGGCACCGGCCTCGAGGGCACGGTCCGCCTCGGCTTCGGTGTGGACCTCGACCAGCGCGGTCATACCCAGCGACTCGGTGCGATCGAGTAACGACGTCAGCGCGTCCTGCTCGAGCGCCGCGACGATCAGCAGGATGACGTCGGCACCGTGGGCCCGGGCCTCGTGGATTTGGTAAGGGCCGACGATGAAGTCCTTGCGCAGCACCGGAATCGAGACCGCTGCACGCACGGCGTCGAGGTCTGCAAGAGACCCATGGAAGCGCCGCTCCTCGGTGAGAACACTGATGATCCGGGCCCCACCCTGCTCGTAGGCGCGAGCCAGAACAGCGGGATCACCGATGTCGGCGAGTGCGCCCTTGGACGGGCTGGCACGCTTGACCTCGGCGATGACGCCGATGCCGTCCTCGCGAAGGGCGGCTGCGGCGTCGAGGGGTGCCGGGGCTGCCTTCGCTGCTGCCTTCACGGCGGCGAAGTCGACCACCGATTCACGTGCGGCCACATCGGCCCGAACGCCGTCGAGAATCGAGTCGAGAACAGTCATGGTGCCCCCAGTCCTTTCTGAGCGTCGACTTCCGATGTGAGGAATCTCATCGGGGTCGGACCTAGCGTAGAGGGCGGATTCATCACGACGAACGCGGGGTACCGGACTCGTCGGTAGGATCTTCGCCCGCGTCCAGCGCGTCCCACATCATGCGTTCGGTGAGGTCCTCGCCCTCGTCCTGCACGCCGCTGTCGGACGAGGAACTGCGAACTCGTCGAGCCACCTCGTCACGACGCACCGCCGGGGCTGCGTACTTGGACGAGAGTACCTGCGAGGCAGACGTTTTCCGAATCGAGACCACCGCCGCAGCAAGGGCGCACAACGCGCCGATCAAGGTGACGATCGCCGGGAGAATCGACACCTCCGTCATCGTGACCTGAGCCCTGGCGGGGAGTTCGGCAAGGGCCGCCGACTCCGAGTCGGATGCTCCGGCGGTGAGCAGTCGAACGGCCGGAACAGCGGCCGACACGGCCACCACCGCGATCAACAGAGCCAACACCCGAGAGGCCCACCCGCGCACCGCGAACGACGCGGCCACCGCCGCCAACAGCACCAGCGCGAGCGGTGTGGTGGCAGCGGCCCAGGTGCTACCGAGAAGGTCGTCCGTTCGACTCTCCCCGAGACCGTCGGAAGACGTCACCCGAACCCAGGTCATCCTCGACGCGCCCCACAGGCACGCCGCGGCCACGATCAGCAGAGCGACCGGCACAGCGGCCGACGCACGACGAGCGGATCGCTCGGTCATAGCCCACCGACCTCGCGCAACGATTCAGCGGCCGCAACTGCGCCCAGCACGGCCATCGCCTTGTTTCGTGCCTCGTCGTCCTCGTATTGCGCGACCGAATCCGCCACGACCCCTGCCCCGGCCTGAACATAGGCAGTCCCGTCCTTGATCAGAGCGGTCCGAATCGAGATGGCGGTGTCGGCGTCACCCGCGAAATCGAGATAGCCCACGATGCCGCCGTAGATGCCGCGTCGGGTCGGTTCCAGCTCGTCGATCAGTTCCATCGCACGCACTTTCGGTGCTCCCGACAACGTCCCGGCCGGGAAGCAGGCCTTGACCGCGTCGAGCGCGCGCTTGCCCTCGGCCAGCCGGCCGGTCACCGTCGAGACCAAATGCATGACGTGGCTGTACCGCTCGATGTGGCGGTAGTCGCTCACCCGGACCGTGCCCGGGGCACAGACGCGTCCCAGATCGTTACGACCGAGATCCACGAGCATCAGGTGTTCCGCATTCTCCTTCTCGTCGGCGAGTAGATCCTTCTCCAGCAGCACGTCCTCCTCCTCGGAGGTACCGCGCCAGCGCGTGCCCGCGATCGGATGTGTGGTGGCAAGCCCGTCGACCACTGTCACCAAGGCCTCGGGGCTCGATCCGACGATCGAGAAAGCAGTCTCGTCGTTGTCGCCCGGAACATGCATCAGGTACATGTACGGGCTGGGGTTGGATGCCCGCAGCATTCGGTAGACGTCG
This sequence comes from Rhodococcus sp. Leaf278, assembly GCF_001426085.1. GTDB lineage: Bacteria > Actinomycetota > Actinomycetes > Mycobacteriales > Mycobacteriaceae > Rhodococcoides. Next base: position 210,398 of record NZ_LMRR01000004.1, on the reverse strand, counting down.
AGCGGCGACGCCTCGGTATCCATCTCGAAGCGCTGCGAGAGGACAACCTGGAACGCCTCACCGGCTTCGATCTCCTCCACCAAACGGGCCACGTCGGCACCGAATCCCTCCGAGGTTCGCTGCCGACGAAACTGCGGTGCAGGCTTGGAGACGGTGGAGACCGTCGAGTCGGCAGGCTTCGACAGGTCGGCGCACATGCGGTCCAGACGGCGCACGGCGTCGTCGTAGGCCTCGTCGACGTTGTCGTCGGTTCCGTCCCAGTTGACCGCGTTCGCAATGAGAGTGATCGCACCCTCGTGGTGATCGACGGCCGCGAGATCGGTCGCGAGAAGCATGACCAGCTCGGGCACACCGAGGTCGTCCTGGGCATGTTCGGGCAGCTTCTCGATGCGCCGCACCGAGTCGTAACCCAGGTAGCCGACCATGCCACCGGTCAACGGGGGCAGCCCGGGTACCCGCTCCGAGTGCAACAGCTCGAGAGTTCTCGCCAGGACCTCGAGTGGATCGCCGCCGCTGGGTACCCCAGCCGGAACGTTGCCGCGCCAGGCCGCCTCGCCGTCGATGACCGTCAGCGACGCCGGAGCGCCTGCACCGATGAACGACCACCTCGACCACGAACGGCCGTTCTCTGCCGATTCGAGCAGAAAGGTGCCGGGCCGGTCCGCGCCGAGCTTGCGGTACGCCGACAGCGGAGTCTCGGAGTCGGCCAGCACCTTTCGTGTCACCGGAACCACTCGGTGCTCTGCTGCGAGCTGCCGGAACACCTCACGGGAAGTGGTCGAGTCCGAGTTCTCGGTACCGGAGGTGGGACTGGGGTCGGTGGTCGTCTCGCCGCGCATACCTCCATCCTCCCAGGTTCGGCACGAGAGTCGGCGCGCGCGGTAACCTGCCGAACATGAAACCAGGCGAACTCGTTCCCGACTTTTCTCTACCGGACCAGACCGGACAGACCCGAACCCTGACCGAGCTGCTGGCGAACGGTCCGATAGTGCTGTTCTTCTACCCCGCCGCCTTCACCCCCGGGTGCACTGCCGAGGCATGCCATTTCCGTGACCTGGCCTCGGAGTTCGCCGAGATCGGAGCCACCCGAGTCGGGATCAGTGCCGATGCCGTCGCCAAACAGGCAGAGTTCGCCGCGGCCAAGTCTTTCGACTACCCCCTGCTCTCCGACGAGGACGGTGCCGTCGCCACCGCCTTCGGCGTCAAGCGTGGTCTGCTCGCCAAGCTCTCTCCGGTCAAGCGGGCGACGTTCGTCATCGGCACCGACCGGAAGGTGCTCGAGACCTTTTCGAGCGAAGTACGGTTCGAGGCTCACGCCGACAAGGCGCTCGAGTACTTGCGCGCACATCGCGCGTAGAACATCTGTCGGACGTGACGCCTCGGGTGGGGGGACCCTCGGGGCATCATGAGCAGAGCACAACTATTGGATGGAGAGGTTCCCCGCGATGAACACGTCTGCGACACCGCAGGACACGGTGGATCCCCAGTGGCTCACCGAGAATCAACAGGACGCCTGGCGCTCGCTCGTCGCCCTTGTCACTCGACTTCCGGCCGCACTGGATGCTCAGCTGCAGCGCGATTCTCAGCTGACCCACTTCGATTATTTCGTCCTCGCCACTGTCAGCGAGAACCCGCAGCGGCGAATCCAACTTCGGGATCTGGCCGAGTTCGCAAACGCGTCGCTCTCGCGGCTCTCACACGTGGTGACCAAGCTCGAGAAGGCCGGGTGGGTTCGCCGGGAGTCCATACCGGGCAGTCGCGGCTCCTACGCGGTGCTGACCGACTCGGGGATGGCGAAGGTCGTGGAAGCGGCACCCGGGCACGTCGGCACGGTGCAGGCGTTGGTGTTCGAGGGGCTCTCGGACGCGGAGGTCGAGCAGCTCTCGACCTTGAGCGCAACCCTGCTGGCTCAGCTGGACAAGGGAATCGCTGCAGGCACAGGTCACGCCTGAGAGTTCTCGGGCCCCATCAGCACGTCGGCGTCGAAGCAGGTGTGTGCGCCGGTGTGGCACGCCGCACCGACCTGATCGACAACCAGAAGCACGGTGTCACCGTCGCAGTCGAGCCTGACCTCGTGCACGTACTGCGTGTGCCCCGACGTCTCACCCTTCACCCAGTACTGCTGCCGGGACCTGGAATAGTAAGTGCCCTTGCGGGTTTCGAGGGTTCGAGAGAGTGCCTCGTCGTCCATCCAAGCGACCATCAGCACCTGCCCGGTCGATTGTTCCTGCACGACCGCACTGAACAGTCCTGCTTCGTTGCGCTTGAGTCTCGCGGACAGACTCGAATCGAGTGTCATCGGAAAACCTCTTTGTTATCGAACGACGATGCGCTCGGCGCGCATCGCATCTTTGACCTGGCCGATGGTGAGGTCGCCGAAGTGGAAGACGCTGGCGGCGAGAACGGCGTCCGCACCGGCATGCACTGCGGGTGAGAAGTGTTCCACCCGTCCCGCTCCCCCGCTGGCAATGACCGGCACGTGCACTGCAGCCCGGACCGCTGCGATCATCGGTAGATCGAACCCGGCCTTGGTGCCGTCGGCATCCATCGAATTGAGCAGGATTTCTCCCACGCCCAACTCCGCACCACGTACCGCCCAGTCGACGGCGTCGATACCGGTTCCACGCTTGCCGCCGTGTGTGGTGACCTCCCAGCCCGATGGGGTGTCCTGCTGCCCCTGCGGAACGGTACGAGCGTCGACCGAGAGCACGATGCACTGAGACCCGAACCTCTCGCTGAGTTCGCGCAGCAACTCGGGTCGGGCTATCGCGGCGGTGTTCACACTGACCTTGTCTGCTCCGGCTCGCAACAAACGGTCGACGTCGGCGACGGTGCGAACTCCCCCGCCGACGGTGAGCGGAATGAACACCTGCTCGGCCGTACGGCTGACGACGTCGAGCATCGTGCCTCGATCCGACGTCGACGCGGTGACGTCCAGAAAGGTCAGCTCGTCGGCGCCCTGAGCGTCGTAGGCAGCCGCTAGTTCGACGGGATCGCCTGCGTCGCGGAGGTTTTCGAAGTTGACGCCCTTGACGACACGTCCGGCATCGACGTCGAGGCACGGAATCACTCTGACCGCGACGCTCATCGCGCAGGTCCTTCCAGGTAGTCGGCAGGGTCACCGAGTTCGGTGATCACCTTCAGCAACTGGTCGTGCACCCCGGGCCCGGCCGCGAGCACCGACGTCGAGTCTACCGTCCAGGGTTCGCCGGCGAGGTCGGTGACGATTCCGCCGGCGGAGCGCACCAGCAGCGCACCGGCAGCGTTGTCCCAGGCCCGGTGACCGAAGACCACAGCACCGCCGAGTACGCCGCTGGCCGTGTAGGCCAGATCCACCCCGGTCGCACCGTGCATCCGCAGGCGAGAGGAATGCATCGACAGCTCTTCGAGAATCCGGAACCTGAATCGTCCGGGAAGTGGTCCCCGACTGGCGACGTTGAAGGCACCGAAGCCGATCATGGACTCGCGCAACACCTTCGGCTGCAGCATCGGGAGTGCCACACCGTTCAGTAGAAGCGGACCGCCCGACACCGCAGCAAACCGCTGGTCCACCAGCGGCAACCACGTCAGACCGAGGACGGGCACACCGTCGTCGAGCAAGGCCAACAACGTTCCCGCCGAGGGCAACCCAGACGAGTAGTTGAACGTGCCGTCGATGGGGTCGAGTACCCAGACGAGCCCGGAGTTCAGATCCGGTCCACCGAATTCTTCACCGTGAACAGCGATTCCGGTCGAGTCGAACAATTCCGCAGCGAGTCGCCGCTCGAGTTCCAGATCCACTGCGGTGGCGAAATCGTCCGGTCCCTTCTGCACAGCACTCGGTGCGCCGACGCCCGCAACGAACCGATCATGGACGCCGTCCAGCAATCCACCGGCGATGTCGAGCAGACGAGTCGGTTCCTCGGGAAGGGTCATTCGTTGCTACCGGGACACCGCGGCGAGGGCGTCGGGCAGCGTGAAACGTCCGGCGTACAGCGCTTTTCCGACAATGGAGCCTTCCACGCCGCGATGGACCAGACCGGCAATCGCTTCGAGATCTGCAATCGTGGACACGCCGCCCGACGCGATGACGGGCTTGTCGGTCTTGGCACACACGTCGGCGAGCAGTTCCAGGTTGGGCCCCGTCAACGTGCCGTCCTTGGTCACATCGGTGACCACGTAGCGCGAACACCCGTCGCGCTCGAGCCGCTCGAGCACCTCCCACAGATCGCCGCCGTCGCTGACCCAGCCACGGCCGCGTAGTCGCGGAGCTCCGTCGACGATCAGCACGTCCAGCCCGACCGCGACGCGATCACCGAACTCGCCGATGGCGCGAGAGCACCACTGCGGATCCTCGAGGGCTGCGGTGCCGAGATTGACTCGCGCACAACCGGTCGCCAGCGCCGCGCGCAGCGACTCGTCGTCACGAATGCCACCGGACAGCTCTACTTCGACGTCGAGTTCGCCGACGACCGACGCGAGCAACTCCCGGTTGGAGCCCCGCCCGAACGCGGCGTCGAGATCCACGAGATGGACCCATTCGGCACCGTCGTTCTGCCACGCGAGGGCTGCATCACGAGGCGACCCGTACTTGGTCTCGCTTCCGGCTTCTCCTTGAACGAGACGAACAGCTTCGCCGCCTGCGACATCGACAGCAGGCAATAAGACCAGGCTCACGTGCGGTTATGCTACGGGCTGACTCGCATCGAATTCAAAACGGGTGTCCTCTGTGTAGATCCGCGGGCCGCAGCGAAGGACCGTCAATTGTCCCGGCCGAGATTCTTGGTCATACGAGTGGACACAACTCCCATTGCCGCGATCGCTCCGACGACACCCGACAGGGCGATGAACAGAGCTATGCCTGCGCTCGGTTGCAGGACGGCGATCAGGGCAGTGGCGAGAGCCAGCACCGCGACGGCCGCACCGAGTGCCCGGAAGGCCAACCTGCCCAGCGAGAACTCGCGGTCACTCACACCGATCGAACCCAGTTCTCGAGTAGCGCGGCACCGGCGTCACCGGATTTCTCCGGGTGGAACTGCGTGGCCGAGAGCGCGCCGTTCTCCACGGCAGCGAGGAATCGGCCGCCGTGATCGGCCCACGTCAGCAGTGGCGCGGCGATGGTGTCGCTGGGTTCGAGCTCCCATTGCTGAGCAGCGTAGGAGTGGACGAAATAGAACCGGGTCTCGGGATCGATACCGTCGAACAGCACACTCTTCTCCGGTGCCTCGACGGTGTTCCAGCCCATGTGGGGCAACACGTCGGCCTGCAGGCGCTCGACCGTTCCCGGCCATTCCCCACACCCGTTGGCCTCGACACCGAACTCGACGCCACGGTCGAACAGAATCTGCATTCCGACGCAGATACCCAGCACCGGTCGTCCACCGGCCAGGCGACGCCCGATGATGCGGTCACCGCGCACCTCCAGCAGACCCTCCATGCAGGCGGCGAACGCGCCGACACCGGGAACCACCAAAGCCTCTGCATCGAGGGCCTCGTCGAAATCCGAGGTCACCGTCACGTCGGCACCGACCCGGGCCAACGCCCTCTTCGCCGAGTGCAGATTGCCCGAGCCGTAATCGAGCAACACCACAGAAGTCATGTGGGAAGTCTATCGGGGCGTGGTCGGGCGATCAGCGCCACCGCCGCAACGACGACCACCGTGATTGCAGCCGCGGTGAATCCCGCGGTGTACCCCACGCTCGTAGCGAGAACACCCAGCGCGAGCGCACCCGCACCGGTGCCCGCGTCGAAGCTGATGTTCCAGACGGCGCTGGCGCTGCTGTAGCGAGCGGGCCCGGCCGCGTCGAAGGCCATGACCAGACTGTCGTTCTGGCATGCGCCGTACCCGATTCCGAACAGCACGGCGGCGACGAAGAACAGTGCAGCGGGCATGTTCCCCAGCGCAGCGATCGCGAACAGCGCTATACCGATCGCCGCCGAGACCAGAGCGGGAACGACGGAGCGTCCGATGCCGATTCGATCCGCAACCGATCCTGCGGTGTACCGGCCGACGAGCATCGCAGCGCTGACGACGGCCAGGGCGAGACCGATCATGGCGGCTCGGTTCGATTCCGCGATCGGCAACAGGCTGGTGATTCCGCCGTACGCCGCGGACACCGAGGCCACGACGAGACACGGCACGAGGAATTGCCGGATGTCGAGGCGAACCCGCTCGATTCTCGGCGGCTGCGGCGCGGGCCTGGTGGGCGGCAACAATGCCACGCCGATCAAACCGGCCGCAGGCACAAGAGCACCGAGCACGAAGACGGCTGTCGGACTCGCTGCGAAGATCACCAAACCCATTGGTAGCGTGATCATCTGAGCCAACGCGACGGCAATCCCCTGCGCGCCCGTCGCTCGGCCGAGCAACGCAGTGGGAGCCAACTCGGCAACGATGGCAGCACCGGCCACCGTCAGCATGCCGAAGCCTGTTCCTCTCAGTGCCGAGACGGCCAGTGCCGGTACGGCATCGACGGACACGATGAACAACAGCGATGGAACACCCAGCAGCAAGCACCCTGCGGCAAGTACCGCGCGATGGCCGACGCGCATCAGCATCCGCGGGACGAACAGCTGAGTGATCACCGTCGTGGTCATGAAGATCGCGGTGCTGGCCGCCGCCACCGCGTCGGATGCCCCGGATTGCGACACGGCCAGGGGAATCACCGGCAGCAACAATCCCCAACCACCGAACGCCGCTGCCCCCATTGCCATCGCGGCCGGAAGCCCACGAATCGACAACAGGCCACTCAAAGCACGAACACCGGTCGGTCGATCACAGACTTCCCTTGGTGGACAGAATTCCGGTCACGCGAGGGTCGTATTCGGTGGCCTGACGCAGCGCTCGTGCGACCGCCTTGAACTCTGCTTCGGTGATGTGATGCTGGTCGCGGCCGTAGATCACTCTGACGTGCAACGCGATCCGAGCGTTCGAGGCCAGCGTCTCGAACACGTGCTTGTTGATCACGGTGGAGTACGGAACTCCCGGGTAGCCGCCGATCACCGAATGCACCATGTAGTCGGGCTCGCCGGTGTGCACGCAGTACGGACGTCCGGACACATCGACGGCCGCGTGCACGAGCGTTTCGTCCATCGGAATGAACGAGTCGCCGAACCGGGTGATCCCCGACTTGTCGCCGAGGGCCTGCCCGAGCGCTTGGCCGAGCACGATCGCGGTGTCCTCGACGGTGTGATGCGCCTCGATCTCGATGTCGCCCTTAGCCCTGACCGTCAAATCGAAACGGGCGTGGGTGCCGAGGGCGGTCAGCATGTGGTCGTAGAACGGAACGCCGGTGGAGATGTCGACGATGCCGGTGCCGTCCAGGTTCAGCTCGACGGAGATGTCGGATTCCTTGGTGGTGCGCTCGATCTTGGCGATACGGGGAGCGGGTGTGGTCACTGCTGTGCCTCTGCTCTTTCGGTCGATGCGAGTGCTGCGCTGACGGTGAGGAATCGGTCGTTCTCGTGTGCCAGTCCGATGGTGACGCGTAGATATTCGGGAATTCCGACGTCTCGGATGAGGATGCCCTCGTCGAGGTACCGCTGCCACGTTGCGTGCGCATCGGAGAACCGGCCGAAGAGCAGGAAGTTGGCGTCGGACGGCACCACGTCGTAACCCTTGCTGCCGAGGGCTTCGGACACCCGATCTCGTTCGGCGGAGAGCTCGGCGACGCTACCGAGAGTGTCCGTGGCGTGCCGCAGTGCCGCCCGCGCAGCTGCTTGCGTGACAACCGAGAGGTGATAAGGCAAGCGCACCAACAACATCGCGTCGACAACAGCCGGGGCCGCCACGAGGTATCCCAGCCGCCCGCCGGCGAATGCAAAGGCCTTGCTCATGGTTCGGCTGACCACGATCTTGCTCGGATAGCTCTCGATCAATCCGATCGCGCTCGGGGCGGAGGAGAACTCGGCGTAGGCCTCGTCGACCACGACAATTCCCGGTGCGGCGTCGAGGATTCGGCGCAGATCCTGCTCGCCGATGCTGTGGCCCGTCGGATTGTTCGGGCTGGTGACGAACACGACGTCGGGCTTACGCTCCTCGATCGCCTTCACCGCGTAGTCGACATCGAGCGAGAAGTCCGCCCGACGCTTCGCCGGAATCCACTCGGTCTGCGTCCCGGAGGAGATGATCGGGTGCATCGAGTACGAGGGCACGAAGCCCAATGCAGTGCGGTCCGGTCCGCCGAACGCCTGCAGCAATTGCTGCAGAATCTCGTTGGAGCCGTTCGCTGCCCACACATTGGCGGTATCGACCGCGAAGCCGGTCTGCTCGCTCAGGTAGCGCGCGAGATCGGCCCGTAGCTCGTCCGCATCGCGATCCGGATAGCGGTGCATTTGCGCAGCGGCGATCCGCACCGATTCCGCGACGTCGTCGATCAATGCCTGTGTCGGCGGGTGCGGATTCTCGTTGGTATTCAACTGGACCGGCACGGTGAGCTGCGGCGCGCCGTACGGAGACTTACCGACGAGCGCCTCGCGCAGGGGTAGGTCGCCCAACGAGACCGATTGTCCCAGAGCATCACTCATGACGCATCACCGGAAGGCAGCCCTTCGAAACGTAGCCGAACCGCTTCACCGTGGGCCGGCAGATCCTCTGCATTGGCCAGCGCAATGACATGCGCAGCAACATCTTTGAGCGCAGCCTCGCTGTAGTCCACCACATGGATACCGCGCAGGAACGTCTGCACGCTCAGGCCGGACGAGTGCCGAGCACACCCGGCAGTCGGGAGTACGTGATTGGACCCGGCGCAGTAGTCACCGAGGCTCACCGGCGACCACGCTCCCACGAACACGGCACCGGCGCTGCGCACCCGAGCTGCGACGTCGGACGCGTCCTTCGTCTGGATCTCGAGGTGCTCGGCCGCATAGGCGTTGACCACCGCCAACCCCTGCGTGATGTCGTCGACGAGAACGATGCCGGATTGGCTGCCGTTCAGTGCCGTCGCCACGCGTTCCGCATGCCGGGTGGAGGCCATCTGCGCGTTCACGGCCTTGTCGACCGCGTCGGCCAGCTCGAGGCTGTCGGTCACCAGCACACTGGCCGCCATGACATCGTGCTCGGCCTGACTGATCAGGTCTGCTGCCACGTGGATCGGATCCGCGGTGGCGTCCGCGAGAATCCCGATCTCGGTGGGGCCTGCCTCGGAGTCGATTCCGATGAGCGAGCGGCACAGTCGCTTGGCAGCGGTGACGTAGATGTTCCCGGGACCGGTGATCAGATCGACCGGTGCCAGTTCACCGCCGTCGGTGTCCACGCCGCCGTAGGTGAGCAGGGCAACGCCCTGACCGCCGCCGACGGCCCACACCTCGTCGACGCCGAGGAGCTGCGCGGCCGCGAGGATGGTCGGGTGCGGCAGGCCACCGAAATTCTTCTGCGGCGGTGAGGCCACCACAAGCGAACCGACGCCGGCGATCTGCGCAGGCACGACGTTCATCACGACCGACGACGGGTACACGGCGTTGCCACCGGGCACGTAGAGCCCCACCCGATCGACCGGAATCCAACGCTCGGTCACGGTGCCGCCGGGCACCACCTGAGTGGTGTGGTCGGTTCGGCGCTGATCCGAGTGCACCAGACGGGTTCGCTCGATCGCGACCTCGAGTGCGGCCCGGACGGCCGGATCCAGCTCCTCGAGTGCACGATCCAACTCGTGCTGTGGAACTCGGATGCGGTCCGGTCGGACCCCGTCGAACTTTTCGCTGAACTCGAGCGCCGCATCGGCACCGCGTTCTTTGACGGCCTCGACGACGGGGCGGACCTGATGCAGCACCGAATCGACATCCACTCCGCCTCGGGGAAGTGCGCCGCGTAGTTCGGCAGTGGATGGAGTTCGTCCGCGTAGATCGACGCGGGCGAGCTCGATGCGGGCAGGCATAGTGGGCCCCTTCGTGGAGTCGGTTCGGTGCCGGGGTTCGGTCGAATCAGTGTTGTCCGAAACCCCAGGATAGTTCCACCGAATTCGGCTCAGCCCCGCACGTCCCACAGATGGTGAATCGGATCGTGGATGTAATACGCGGCCAGGGTTTCGACGGAGAAGTTCGACCCGTCGCTGCGTCGACCCGTTCGGTGCCGCTGCCCGGGCGGCACTGCTGCGAAATCGTCGGCGAGCACGCGGGCGGCTTCGCTCAATTCGGCTGCCACCGACGCGGGGTCCTGGTCGTTGTAGTTTTCGGACACGGCGGTGGCGTCCTGATCCCAGTTCGCGAACTCCGGATCGTCCTCGGTGAGTACCAGCTCGAGGCGGGTACGAAAGATCCGATGCGCGTCACGAACATGAGCGGCGTATTCGAGCGCAGACCACGTCGAGTCGTCGGGGCGCAGTGCTACGTCGTCGCGCCGCAGAACTGCATCCCAACGCTCGACGTCGGCGCGGATCAGGTCCGGGATGTCGTCGTAATCGACGGCACTCGAGTCGAACCCGCAATCCGGGCACGCTCGCTCGAGTACCCAGGTCCAGTTCTTGGTGTCGGGATCGATCGGCATGCCGGTCAGGATAGATTCAGATCAGGCGTAGCGGGCAGCCAGGTTGTGCAGTGTGCTTGTGATTCCTTGCGCGTTCTTCTGCGGCATCTTGAACAGCTCGAGCATCTTCGGGACCTTGGCCGTGCCGTACTTGAAGGTTTCGGTCACCGTTGTCAGCCCCGGCTGCTTCTCCTCGAACTCCCAGCGCCAGGTGTGACCCATCGGGTGCTGCCACTCGACGACCTTGTGCCGATCGGCATCGACGAACTCGGTGACGGTGCTGGTGATCTTGTACGGCACGCCGTACTGCTTCATACCGACGGAGAACTTCGCGCCGGTGCTGAGGCGATCGGGACCGCGGACGGTGTCCTTCACCGTGCCCGATCCGTCCAGCTCGCCGTGACGGTTGGGATCGGCAACGATGTCGAACAATTCGGCTGCCGGTGCGTGAACCTCGGTCTGCCGGGTGACCTGCTGAGGACCTGTGTCGATGGTTCTGATGTCTGCCATCCCCACGTCCTACCCCGCAGCGCCTCGTTCGACACACCGGTCGAGACGGAAGCGAATTGACGGGCATAGTTCAATGAACACATGTCCTGGTCAGTGTGGCTCGCGTTTCTGGGTGCGAGCATCGTCATCAGTCTCTCCCCCGGTGCCGGTGCCATCGCCTCGATGTCCACCGGGCTTCGATACGGCCTGCGCCGCGGGTACTGGAACATCTTCGGTCTGCAGATCGGGTTGCTCCTGCAGATCGGCATCGTCGCCGTCGGACTGGGTGCAGTTCTCGCGAGCTCGGCGCTCGCGTTCACGGCAATCAAGTGGTTCGGTGTTGCCTACCTGGTCTACCTGGGTGTCCGCCAGTGGCGCGCGGCTCCCACCGACGTCGCCGACGCCCCCGCGGTGGCCGATCGCGGAACGACGATGCTGGCACGAGGATTTTTGGTCAACGCCAGTAATCCGAAGGCCGTCGTATTCATGGTTGCCGTACTTCCCCAATTCCTCGATCCGGCACGGCCCCTGCTCACTCAGTACCTGGTCATCGCAGCCACGATGGTTGCGGTCGACATGCTGGTGATGACCGGTTACACCTCGCTGGCATCTCGAGTACTGCGGCTGATGCGCTCGCAGCGCCAACAGAAGACGATGAATCGCACGTTCGCAGGGATGTTCTTCGCTGCCGCAACGTTCCTCGCGACCGTTCGGCGGGTGACACCGTGAGGAAGTACCGCGTGATCATGAAGAACGCGCTCGGTGGAGACCCGATTCCGTTGGGATTGTTCGATACTCTCCTCGAAGCCAACACGTGGATTCAGGACGTCGGCAAGCGGGACGAACACGAACTCGGCACTTACACAGTCGAAGTTGTCGACTAGTGAGCGGACGGTGTCCGTGTTCGAGCGGTGACACGTTCGACGCGTGTTGCGAGCCGTATCTGCGCGGCGATGCGGATGCACCGACTGCCGAGAAGTTGATGCGCTCGCGCTTCACCGCATTTGCCTTCGGTGACGTTGCCTACTTGCGTAAGTCCTGGCATCCCAAGACCGTGCCGACGGCGCTCGATATCGATCCCAATCAGCGGTGGTATCGACTCGACATTCTTGATTCCGACGCGGGCGGCCTGTTCGACGAGACCGGCACCGTGCGATTCGAGGCTCGGTACAAGCACCCCGACGGTGCAGGCACGATGTCGGAGATGAGCCGCTTCGTCCGGGTCGACGGTCGCTGGCTCTATCTCGACGGAGTTGTCTCGCCCTAGAGGTTGCGCAGCTTGGTCGGCCGGTTCCCCGCCGTACGGCGCGCTTCCTGCTTTTCCTTGATGCGTTCGGCATCCTTGCGCACCTGGATTTGCGTGCGGCGCTCACGAACGAGCCACTGCGGCGGGCTGGCGATGAGCTCCTCGATGGCGTCATTGGTCAAGGCCTCGGTGACACCGCCGCGAGCCAGGCCCGCGATGGACACACCCAGCTTCTTCGCGATGACGTCGCGGGGGAAGGGCCCGTTGGTCTGCAAGTCGGTCAACCACTGCGGCGGATCGTTCCGCAACGCGTCCAGGTCGGACCTGCTGACCATCGAGTTCTGAAACTCTTCGGGCGCTGCGGGAAGATAGATGCCGAGCTTGTTCGCCGCGGTCAATGGCTTCATGGTCTGCTGTTTGTTCTCCGGGCTCACCCGACCAGCTTATCCGGCATTCCGCGGTCTGGACGCCACCGTCCTGCACGTTGCGCGCCGTCCCATAGGCTCGACTCCGTGAATATCGATGTGCAGACACTGCGCTGGTACGCCGCGGTGGCGCAACAACTGCATTTCGCCCGCGCCGCTCAGTCGCTCGGAATCTCGCGAATCCGCCTGAGCAAGACCATCGTGGAACTCGAGGAGCAGCTCGGCGTCGATCTGTTCGTGCCGGGGGTCTCCCCCACCGAACTCACCGAGGACGGCCGCGCTCTGCTCGACCGGGCTCTGGTGGAGATTGCCGAGGACGATCGGCTGTCGGGGCTCGCTCAGGTGGCTGCTGCTGAGCCGACGTCGTTCACCATCGGCTACGCGGAAGGTGTGACGCTGACGAAGTGGACGCGAATCTGGGCGGATCGTTTCCCGGACGTCACGCTGTCCGTGACGGCGACGACGCCGGAGACACAGGTGTCCGCCCTACGCGACGGGACGGTCGATGTGAGCTTCGTCCGACCGCCGATCGATCGTGAGGGTCTCAATGCAATCGGCCTGTATCAGGAAGTCCAGGTTGTGGTGGTGCCGAAAGACCACGCCGTCGCAGCATTCGATTCCGTCACCGCGAGCGATCTCGCCGACGAGCATCTGCTGGCCGATCCTGCGACGGTGCCCGAATGGGCTGCTGTGGCAACGGAACTCGAAGTCGGCAATCGCCCTGCCCTGCCTCCGATGAATTCCACTGCGGAGACGTTCGAGTACGTGGCTGCCGGCCTCGGAGTGGCGATCGTGCCGCATTCGGTGGCCCGATTCAACGCGCGCAAAGATCTCGTCTACCGCCCGGTGACCGACATCGAGCAGTCCCAGATTGCGTTGGCCTGGGTCGCCGAACACGAGGACGACCGCATCGAAGAGTTCATCGGCATCGTCCGAGGACGGTCGACCCGGAGTTCACGAGGTTCGGCAGACGACGCGCCGGTCAAGAAGAAGAAGGCGCACCCCTCCAAGCCTGCTCGCCCGGTTGCCAAGACGAAGACGAACGCGCGACGGAGCGGTAAACGGCGCTGAGTCGGTCTCCCCACGTCGCTTCCAGTCCGCGGGAACATGTGTTCGAAAGTCTGTCGGTGGGTCGCGATAGATTCTGTTCATGCTTTCGGGGGACGGCGGATCAGGGGTGGACGGCATCGAAACGGTGCCGCCTCCCCCTGTTGTGTCCGATCCCGCGCTGTCGGTGTTGGTGGATCGGGTCGAGTCCGCGGTGGCGGAGTTGGCCGGGCAGGGGTCGGTGTCGTGGACGAACGCCGACCGGCGTGCGGTGATCCAACGCATNGGTGTTGGTGGATCGGGTCGAGTCCGCGGTGGCGGAGTTGGCCGGGCAGGGGTCGGTGTCGTGGACGAACGCCGACCGGCGTGCGGTGATCCAACGCATGGAAACTGTGTCGCGGTCGCTGCCGGCGTACTCGTACACCTGGCTCAACGAACTGATCGATCAGCGCGGCCTCGATGTGTATCCCGGCTCGGTGCCGTGCTCGGTGGCGTGGATGCTGCGCATCACCCCACGCGCCGCCGGGGCACGAGTACGTCTGGCCGCCGAATTGGGTGATCGCACCGCACTGTCCGGTGAATCCCTGCCGCCCCTGCTGCCGCATACCGCGGCAGCGCTGCGGGCGGGATTGCTCGATGCCAAGCATGTGCAGATGATCCGCGAATTCTTCAAGCACTTGCCGGCCAGTGTCGATCCGCAGACCCGTGATCTCGCCGAACAGCAATTGGTGGGCTACGCCTGCACCCGACGTCCAGACGATTTCGCGCCGCTGGTGGCTCACCTGGATTCGATCCTCAGCCCCGACGGCGACTACGACGAGGACGAGGACGAGGACGGTAAGCCCAAGCCGAAGAAGCGTCGGGATGCGTTCTTCTACCTCGGTGAGCAGGGTGCCGACGGGATGTCGGACGGGAAGTTGGCTTCGCCGCCGATCGACTTCCAGGTCACGTAAGCCCAAGCCGAAGAAGCGTCGGGATGCGTTCTTCTACCTCGGTGAGCAGGGTGCCGACGGGATGTCGGACGGGAAGTTCTGTGTCGATTCCGAACTACGCGCCTACCTCGAAGCCCTGTTCTCCAAAGCCGCGAAACCGGGAGTGAACAACCCGGCCGACCCGACATCGGTCGTCCACGACGAAGACGACGACGAAGACGACGAGAACGGCAGTGCCACAGCACCGAAGCCAGAGCCGACCACCCACGAAGCAGACTCCAGCGATGCCGAGTCCACCGATGGAGGCCCGTGGGATGAGACGGACTGCGACGATGGCGCCGACTGCGGTGAATGCGACGGTGCCGACTGTAGTTGTGGCACAGCACCCGACGGCACAGCACACGACGACACAGCTGCAGCCAACGGCAGTGCCGAACCAGGCGACACAACCGACGCAGCCGAGACCGACGACGACACCGACGGATCCGATACCGATACCGATACCGATACCGACACTAGGGCACGCGCCGCTGCCGCTGCCGCCGCGCGGGATCGACGCACCCAGAACGAACGCCGCCACGACGCCCTGAAAATGGCACTGCGGCACACCCTCGCCTCCGGGACCCTCGGCACCCACCGAGGACTGCCCGTCACCGCCATCGTCACCATGAGCCTCAAAGACCTCGAATCGGGCTGCGGATACGCCATGACCGGCACCGGATCCCGCGTCTCCATTCGCGACGCCATCCGCATGACCTCCCACGCCCGCCACTACCTCACCATCTTCGACGACCACGGCAGAGCCCTCTACCTCGGACGATCCAAACGCATCGCCTCCGCCGACCAACGCATCGTCCTCATCGCCCGCGACCGCGGCTGCAGCTTCCCCTCCTGCACCCGCCCCGCGACCTGGTGCNATCCAAACGCATCGCCTCCGCCGACCAACGCATCGTCCTCATCGCCCGCGACCGCGGCTGCAGCTTCCCCTCCTGCACCCGCCCCGCGACCTGGTGCCAGTCCCACCACGTCGACGACTGGACCGACGGCGGCTACACCGACATCGACGCCCTCACCTTCGGCTGCGACATGCACCACGCCCTCGTCGGCACCGGACCAGGAAAATGGGCAACCACCAAAACCGGAGCAGCACATCGCTACCCGGGCCGCACCCTCTGGCACCCACCATCGGGAATGGACCCACACAGACGTGGCCTCATCAATCACGCACACCACCCCGAAGAAGTCCTCTACCCACCCGACCACCACAACGACACCGGCGATGCCGGCGACGAGGAACCACGACAACCCGCATGACGACCCACACCAGCATCAGGGCACAGCTGTGCTCAGAGGGCCCCAGAACGCCTCAGCGAACCGGGTGACGCTTTCGATTGCGAATCAGAACTGCGATTCCGAGTCCCACCGACAGCAACAGAAGCGGTGCGGCAATGGCGAGGGACGCGTCGATAGCCAGAAACAGAATGAGCAGCAACGCTGCTGCCACGAAGTACACAGCTGCGAAACGTGGGGTCCACAGGACGGAGTCCATGCCATACCTCCTTGCGCGTGCGAACTACCTGTCGTTACCGAAGGTAACTGAAAAGAGTCGGGCGCACTAGAGACCCAGGCCCCGCAGCCGATCGATCTCACGACGATCACGCTTGGTCGGTCTCCCTGCTCCTCGGTCACGACGCGGTACGGAGGCGAGAACTTCCTTCGGAGGCGGCGGCGGACTGCGGTCGATCAGGCACTCGGGGACGACAGCGGCACCGACACGTTTGGTGATCGCCCGCACGACGACGACGATCTTCTCCACGCCGTCGACGCGGAGCCGGACCTCGTCGTTCGGACCGATTCGCAGGCCAGGCTTGGCGGGGGTTCCGTTGACCCGGACATGCCCACCACGGCACGCAGCGGCCGCCGCGGACCGTGTCTTGAACAACCGCACCGCCCAGATCCAGCTGTCGAGGCGGGCACTCTGTAGTTCCATCTTCGAAGGAATTCCTCACATCGCGAGGCGCTGCTGCATGTCCAGGGTTACATGTCCAGGCCGAGATCGAGCACTGTCACCGAGTGTGTCAGACCGCCCACGGCAAGAAAGTCGACCCCCGTCCGCGCGTAGTCCCGTGCCACGTCGACCGTCAACCCACCCGAGGACTCCAGCTTGGTCTCGGGAGCGAACTTGTCACGACGCTGCACCGCCATCTGCGTCTGCCACAGCGCAAAGTTGTCCAGCAGAACGAGTTCGACGTTCTCGGCAAGTACCTGGTCGAGTTGCTCGAGGCTGTCGACCTCCACTTCACAGGCGATGTCCGGCGCAGCCGCCCGCACCGCGTTCAACGCAGCGACGACCGAACCAGCAGCTGCAACGTGATTGTCCTTGATGAGCGCGGCGTCGCCCAACCCCATCCGATGATTGACGCCACCGCCGGCGCGCACCGCGTACTTCTGCAGCGAACGCATGCCCGGCAAAGTCTTTCGGCTGTCCCGAATCTTGCACTCCGTATCGGCGACCTCTGCGACCCAAGCGGCTGTCGCGGTGGCGATCCCGGAAAGGTGACACACGATGTTGAGCATCGTGCGCTCCGCGGTCAGCAAACCCCGTGTCGGGGCCTCGACCGTCAGAACGGCCTGTCCTGGTTCGACACTCGACCCGTCCTCGATGCGATGCACGATGGAGTACCCGTCGGGACCGATCACCTCGTCGAGGACCAGAAGGCCGACGTCCAGGCCGGCGATCGTGCCGAACTGGCGCGACACCACCGAGGCCGTCGCCACCGCGTCCTCGGGAACCGTTGCCGTGGTGGTGATGTCGGGACCGTATCGCAAGTCCTCGTCCAGCGCCGTCCGGATCAGTGCGAGCACCTCGGCTCGGTCGACGCCAGGGTTCACCTCGGTCGAGAGTTCGGACATGTCAGCTTGCTCCCGTCATCACATCGTCGTTCACGATCGCCAACAGTCCGTCAGGATTCCGTTCGATGTGCAGGCTTCGACGTTGCGCCGGTGCACTCTCGGGGAAATCGCGTCGGGTGTGGCACCCTCTGCTTTCGCGGCGATGGTTCGCGGCAAGGACGATGACCTCCGCCGCAGCCGTCAACGCCGCATCCTCGACGGCACGTGCATCGACCGGCGGTTCCGACACGACACCGTGGGCCAGGACGCGTTGTGCCGCAGCGAGTCCCGCTGCATCACGAACGACGCCGACCTCGGCCGTCATCGTGCGTTGCAGTACGCCGCGCTCGATGCGGCGATGTGTAGGCATAGCGAGGTCGGTGACCTCGCCCTTCCTGCCGACCCGTTCAGCAGCGACTATCGCAGCGCGCTCGCCTACGACGAGACCTTCGAGCAGACTGTTCGACGCCAACCTGTTCGCGCCGTGCAAGCCCGTGCGTGCCACTTCACCCGCGGCGAGCAAGCCAGGAACAGAGGTGCGGCCGGCGGTATCCGTCACTACTCCTCCGCACGAATAGTGTGCTGCAGGCGCTACAGGAATCAGGTCCGTCGCCGGATCGATACCGGCCTCGAGGCACGAGGCGGTCACGGTCGGGAATCGCTGGTGGAAGTGCTCCACGAGGCGGGCGTCCAGCAGCACGTGGTCGTCGCCGCTGTCGTGCAGCAGTTCGGCAATGGCCCGGGACACCACGTCGCGGGGCGCAAGATCACCGAGCGGGTGCACTCCGGCCATGAACGCACGGCCTGCGACATCGACGAGGTGGGCACCCTCCCCGCGTACCGCCTCGCTGATCAACGGACGGCGTCCCGTCGTCCCGGCAGCGAACAGCACCGTCGGGTGGAACTGCACGAATTCGAGATCTGCCACGCGGGCACCTGCGTCGAGGGCGAGCGCGATGCCATCGGCTGTCGCGCCGGCCGGGTTGGTGCTGCACGAGTACAGCTGTCCCAGTCCGCCGGTCGCCAGGAGAACCGTCGGGCAATGGACGACGCCGATGCCGCGAGGCCCGCGGACGAGAAGACCGACAACCTCACCGTCGGTGGTCAGCACCCGCAGTGCGGTCGTGTCGAACTGGACCGTCGGAACGACGCCGTCGAGTGTGCGCTGCACCTCGGCACCGGTGGCGTCGCCGCCGGCGTGGATGATGCGGCGCACACTGTGGCCGCCTTCCCTGGTGCGCGCGACGGAGCCGTCGGCAGCGCGATCGAATTTTGCGCCCGCAGCTTCGAGCGAGGCGATCGCCGCACGCCCACCGGCAACGATGGAGCGCACAGCGTCCTCGTCGCACAGTCCCGCACCGGCAGCACACGTGTCGGCTACATGCGATTCGATCGAATCGTCTAATTCTGCTCCGACGACAGCGATCCCGCCCTGGGCATATTGCGTCGCGGTGTCGGTGGAGCCCCCTTTGCTCACGGTCAGCACCCGAAGGCCGCTGGCGGCAGCGGTACGAGCCGCAGTGAGTCCGGCGATCCCGCCGCCGACGACGACCAGATCAGCTCCGGTCTCCCACGCGACGGACGGATTCACTCGCCGCCGCCGGGCGTACCGATTTCGATCATTCGCTGCACAGACTTGCTGGCGATGTTCGCGGTTTCGAGGTCGACGTGTACCTCGTCTCGTCCTTCGACGAGGCAGCGAAGCAGCGCTGCAGGAGTGATCATCTTCATGTAGCCGCACGATGCACGGTCGTTGACGGCGAGGAAATCGACGTCCGGTGCCGCCATCCGCAGTTGGTGCAGCATGCCGATCTCGGTCGCGACCAGAACCTGCTTCGAGGCGGTCGTGCGGGCAGCGTCGAGCATGCCGCCGGTGGAGAGGATCTTGACCTTCTCGGCCGGAACGAATCCTTCGCCGGCGAGGTAGAGAGCCGATGTGGCGCAACCGCATTCGGGGTGCACGTACAGCTCTGCGTCGGGGTGGGTGCGCGACTTTTCGGCCAGCTCGTCACCGTTGATACCGGCGTGCACGTGGCATTCTCCGGCCCAGATATGCAGATTCTCGCGTCCGGTCACCCGCTTGACGTGTGCGCCGAGGAACTGATCCGGCAAGAACAGGATGTCGCGGCTGGGGTCGATGGACTGGACGACCTCCACGGCGTTGGACGACGTGCAGCAGATATCGGTCAGTGCTTTGATCTCGGCGGTGGTGTTGACGTACGAGACGACCACAGCGTCGGGAAAATCGGCCTTCCATTCGCGGAGCTGGTCTGCGGTGATGGAATCGGCCAGCGAGCAGCCGGCGCGCTGGTCCGGGATGAGGATCGTCTTCTGCGGACTCAGGATCTTGGCGGTCTCGGCCATGAAGTGAACTCCGCAGAACACGATGGTGTCCTCGGAGACCTCGGCGGCCATGCGCGAGAGCGCGAGGGAGTCGCCGACATGGTCTGCAACGTCCTGAATCGCCGGCAGCTGGTAGTTGTGCGCGAGCAGCGTCGCGCCGCGTAGATCGGCAAGCCGTCGCACTTCTGCGGCCCACTCCGGAGTTGCCTCCACTCCCCCGTAGCCACCTGCTCCATCGACGATGTCCCGAACTCCGGCGAATGCCGAGTCCAGGATGTTCACCCGGGTAGCGCTGCTGGTCATGACGGTTCTCCTTCACCGATCATCCGGTCGTCGGTGACCGAATTTCCTCCGAGGGAGTTTTCGACCTATGATCGAAAACATGATTCATCGTAGCACCGTCCACGAAGTCCTCATCGCGGTGTTCCAAGTTCGAGCCTTTTCGGACCCCGACGCCCCGGAACTGGGGGTGCTGCTGTGGCAGCGCGCTCTCGATCCCGAGGCCGGCACCTGGTCGCTACCCGGTGGCACCCTGCGCGACGACGAGAATCTCGCCGTGTCCGCGCGCCGTCAGCTCGCCGAGAAGGTCGACGTGCGCTCGGTTGCGCACCTCGAACAGCTGTCCATCTTCAGTGAACCCGACCGCGTCCCGGGAGATCGGCGAGTCGCGTCGACCTTTCTCGGCCTGGTGCCGATATCGGCAGAGCCGACACTCCCCTCGGACACCGCATGGCACCCGGTTTCGGCGCTGCCCGACATGTCGTTCGATCATGGAACCGTCGTCGCTCACGCCCGACACCGCCTGGTAGCGAAGCTGTCCTACACCAACATCGGCTTCGCCCTGGCTCCGGCCGACTTCGCGATCTCGTCTCTGCGCGAAATCTACGGTGCGGCATTGGGGTATCAGGTGGATGCGACCAATCTGCAGCGAGTACTGAGCCGGCGCGGCGTCATCGAACCCACCGGCCGTCGGGCACCGTCGGGCAAAGCCGGCGGCCGACCACCGGCTCTGTTTCGCTTTGCCGACAACAGCATTCGAGTTACGGACGAGTTCGCCGCGTTGCGTCCTCCGCAGGCGTGAACCTGGACGCCGTGTCAGTCGGCCCGATTCGAGTCGAACGACGGCGGCGGGAACGGCTCGCCATCCACGTCCTCGGGTTCAGGTTCGGCATATCGCAGATTGTCGTTGGGGTTCATTGCCGCCAACAGCAGCACGACCAACGACGCCGTCAGTGCCTGGACGATCAACACCAGTGGAGTCTCGATACTCGGTGCCACGGTGACGATCGAGCCCACTGCAGGATCGGCCGCCTTCGGAAACCGCAGGGCGGCAATCGCATTACCCACCACAATCGCAGCGATCGAGCCCGCTAGCGCACCCACGAAGATTGCCGCGAAAAGACGTGGACCCCGCTCCGACTTCCACAGCCACCAACCGACCGGGAGTACGAGGCCGAGGGCGAACGAGACGAGGGAGAACATCGCGAGGGCGTCGAATCGGTGCAGACTCTCACCGGTCAGAGCCGCACCACGGTCTTGCGAGACAACGAGCAACTGCTGCGCGGGTGCCAGGAGGCCCCACAGCATGCCGCCCAGTGCCGACAGCGCCACCGATATCGCTATCACCACGGTCAGCACCCGGCGGGTGCTGAGTCGCCGCGGACTTTCGAGCAGTTCCGACATGGACACCTAGCGCCTGCCTGTCGCGGCCGAATCGACGAGGCCGTGCCGCGAGCACACCGAGGACCACCCGTCGGGAACTATCTGCACCACCATGCGGCGACCGCATTCTGCGCAGAACCGCGGCGGCTCCAACCCGAGCCGGACGGCGACCGACAGCGAATCCGCACCCACCTCGGCTCCGGCGTCGACAGGCCGACCGGTGTACGGGTCGTAGTGGGTCACGATCGTCATTCGACCCACCCTAATACGCCCATCAGATAGTCGAGTTGAGCGCTTTGATCGGCATCTGCAGCTCGCCGAGAAGATCGAGATCTTGTTCTGCCGGACGACCGAGAGTTGTCAGGTAGTTACCGACGATGACGGCATTGATGCCGCCGAGAATTCCCTGCTTGGCACCAAGATCTCCGAGAGTGATCTCGCGGCCGCCGGCGAATCGGAGAATCGTCCGCGGCAGCGCGAGACGGAACGCGGCGACGGCGCGCAGAGCATCGGATGCCGGCAGCACGTCGAGGTCTCCGAACGGGGTTCCCGGTCTCGGATTGAGGAAGTTCAACGGCACTTCGTCGGGCTCGAGTGCGGTGAGATCGGCCGCGAACTCGGCTCGCTGTTCGAGTGTCTCCCCCATCCCGAGGATGCCGCCGCAGCACACCTCCATGCCGGCCTCCCGCACCATCCGAAGCGTGTTCCACCGTTCCTCCCAGGTATGCGTGGTCACGACCTTGGGGAAGTACGAGCGAGAGGTCTCCAGGTTGTGGTTGTAGCGGTGCACACCCATAGCTGCGAGCTGATCGACCTGATCTTGCTCGAGCATGCCCAGCGAACATGCGATGTCGATGTCCACCTCGCCTCGTATGGCTTCGATTCCGGCAGCGACCTGCGCGAGCAGCCTGGCGTCGGGTCCGCGGACCGCCGCAACGATGCAGAATTCGGTGGCCCCCGTCTTCGCCGTCTGCTTGGCCGCCTCGACCAGAGACGGGATGTCGAGCCAGGCAGCGCGCACCGGAGATGCGAAAAGCCCTGATTGCGAACAGAAGTGGCAGTCCTCAGGACACCCGCCGGTCTTGAGGCTGACGATTCCTTCCACCTCCACCTCGGGGCCGCACCACTTCATCCGCACCTCGTGCGCCAGCAGCATCGCCTCCTCGAGACGGTCGTCGCCGAGTTCGAGGACCTCGAGAACCTGAGATCGTTCGAGTGCAATTCCGTCGTCGAGCACCTGTGTACGCGCCGTGCGCAAAATGTCCATTCCGGTCCCCTCGTAGTCGAACGGCGACGTATTGAACACCGTTCAAGTTGAACGGCGTTCACGTTAGGCACCGCGCTCGGCTACTGTCAAAGCGACGAGGCGTCGATCGACTTGGGGGAAGCAGTGCAACTCAACAGGCAAGACGTCCTGGACGGCGCGATCGCCATCCTCGACGAGTACGGCCTGGCCGACCTGACCATGCGCCGGCTGGCGACGTCCCTGCACGTGCAGCCCGGTGCGCTGTACTGGCACTTCCCCAACAAACAGACCCTGCTCGGCGCGATCGCCGACCATCTGCTGTCCAGCGCCGATGCACCGCCCACCGAGGGCGCATGGGACACGCAAATCGAGCAGATCGCTCATCGACTGCGCGACGCGCTTCTCTCCCGCCGAGACGGGGCCGAACTGGTCGCCGCGACCTACGCGTCGAGGATGACCACCAATCGCATCCGCGAACGCATTGCCGCCGTCTGCATTCGCGCGGGACTTCCGCGACGCGACGCGGAACTGACCGCCGACACCTTGCTGTACTACGTTCTCGGCCAAACAGTCGACGAACAATCGCGTCTACAGATGGACTCCGCGGGAGCCCTCACCCCCGAGGCGTCCCCCATGTTCGAGAGTCCGGACCCGACCAGCAGATTCGATTTCGGATTGCGGCTCTTCGTCGACGGAGTCCGGCACTCGACGACCGATCGCATCCGGCGCTAGAGCTCCGGCAGATCAGGACTCCGCGAAGACGATCCGTTCGCTGCCGTTGTCCAGGGTCATGGTGCCGTCGTTCCGAGACCACCGCGGCGTGGACGTCAGGAAGTCCGAGAGCCACGCGTCCTGATCCATCAATGCTCCAGGACAACCCATTCGGGTGGAACCGAGGGAATCGGTGGTGATCCTGCCCTGCGAGGTATCGACCGTGCCGAACAATCTGTTGCACCCGGCCTCTGCCGAAATCCGGTCGTCCGAGAATTCGAGCCTGATCGTGGTTCCGTCCACCGGCACGTAAGAGCCGGGCGCATCGATGGACGAGTAAGTCTTGTCGGCCGGAAATTCGCCGTAAGTGTCGGCACACGCGGACGCCACCCCGCTCAATCCCAACGCGAGAACGACCACCGCGTGCCGCGCGTCAGCCACCGAAGATCGGCCCCAGCCCGGCCGCACCGGCGTTTCCGCGGGACGCAAACGGGTTGTCGTGCACCATGTACGTCCACGTCGATGTCGGTCGACGCAGACCGGCGTCGTCGAGATCGATTCCTTCCGAGGTGATGTCGGCCGACTCGAAGGTGGCGTGTGAGAGATCCATCGCCTTCGATGCAACCGTCTTGAACGCCTCGACGGCGATGCGGTGGTACTCGTCCAGCGGATTCTCGCGCCCCAACGCCCGAAGGTGGATGCTCTCACGCACGTCTGCCAGGTGCGCGAGATAGTCGGACCATGACCGATCGAGGTGGTAGAGGACGATCTGGCGGGCGACGTCGACCAGAATCTCCTCGGACACGGTCTCGCGGAGCTCCTTCGTGCGCGTCGGCGACTGCTGCTCGAGCAGAGTCAACGCCTCGTCCGAGTCCAGCAACGTGGCCCGGCGACGATCCAGGATCTCACGATGTTGAGCGGTCAGCTGATTGTAACGCCAAGTACGCGAATGAATTTCGAGCATCTGACCCTCGGCGATGCGTTGCGCATGATCCACACGATCGGCCGCAGCCGACGAGGTGAACATCCCGCTCTCGTCGATGCCCTTCGGTGCATCCTTGTCGCCTATGTTGTTCTTGACGACGTCGTCCTCCCAGCTGCCGAAGAAAAGCGAACGACCGGGGTCTCCCTGCCGGCCGGCACGCCCCCGGAGCTGGTTGTCGAGCCGCTCGGTGGTGTGGCGACCGGTCCCGAGAACGAACAGACCGCCGAGCTCGGCAATACGGTCACGATCGGCACCGTCGGGACCGCCGAGCTTGATATCGGTTCCGCGACCGGCGATCTGAGTCGACACCGTGACCGCGCCGTGCACTCCGGCTGCGGCAATGACCGCAGCTTCCTCGGCATCGTTCTTCGCGTTGAGTACCACCACGTCCACGCCCGCCGCGGTAAGCGTCTCGGCCAATGCCTCGGACTCGGCGACATCGTGGGTTCCGATCAGAATCGGCTGACCGGTCTCGTGAATCTCCTTGACCTGCACAGCAATTGCGGCGTTCTTGTGTTCGAGTGTGTCGAACACACGATCGTCTTCGTCGATGCGGGCCGTCGGCACGTTGGGCTCGATGACCGAGACGCCGAGGCTGTAGAACGTACGAAGCTGCTCCCCCGCCGCCATCGCCGTGCCGGTCATGCCACATACCGTGGCGTACCGATTGATCAACGCCTGCACAGTGATCGTGTCGAGAATTTCACCGGTCTCGGTGGGAGCAAGTCCCTCCTTGATTTCGACCGCTGCCTGCAACCCGTCCGGCCAGCGCTGAAGTTCGGCGACACGGCCACGCGACGCGTTGATCAACTGAACCCGTCCGTCACGAACGATGTAATCGACGTCGCGCTGCACCAGCACCTGCGCGTGCAGAGCCACATTGACCGCCACCAGCGTGGATCCGACATGCTGCTCGGAGTACAGATCGATTCCGCCGAGCTCTTTCTCGATCCGCAACGCGCCCTCGTCGGTGAGGAACACGTTCCTTCCCTCGGCATCGGTGTCGTAGTGAACACCCTTGTCCAACAGTCGGACTGCGTTCATCACCGTCGACGTCGAGACGTCACCGGACACCGAACCGGCCAACACCAGCGGGACGAGTGCCTCGTCGACCAACACGGAGTCCGCCTCGTCGATCAGTGCGACGTCGGGAACGGGCGAAACCAAATCCTGTCGATCGTTCACCAGATGATCACGCAGGACGTCGAAGCCGACCTCGTTGACCGAGGCGTACGTGATGTCGCAGGCATAGGCGGTGCGACGCTCCTGCGCGGTCGACGCCTCACCGATGGAACCGACCGTGATGCCCAGAACCTCGAACAACGGCCTCATCCACTGCGCGTCGCGTTGCGCGAGAAAGTCGTTGACCGAGACGACATGCACCGCACGCCCGGACAACACGTATCCGACGGCGGCAATGGCACCGGCCAGTGTCTTGCCCTCACCCGTCGCCATCTCCACTACGTCACCGGCGAGAAGCCGCACGGCACCGTGGAGCTGTACGTCGAAGGGCCGCATGAACAGGGTTCGCTCGCTCGCCTCACGCACCAGTGCGAGGTACCGCGGAACATCGAGTCGCGCCGCAGAGTCGACGCGCAGTGCGGTCGCCTCTGTCGCGAAGTTGCTGTCGTCCAGAGCAGCCGCCCACTCGGCGTGCTCCTGGGCCCGCTCCACGCGCTGACGGGAGGTGCTCTGGGCCTTCTGCGCAGAGCGTCCGAGAACACGCCAGAACCGGTCGGAGCCCAATGCCATGTGCAATCCCTACCTGAGAAAGAAAGAACGTTCCTTTCCACAGTACCGAGTGTGGCATCGTCCTCGGGTCTGCATCATCTATCGACTGCGTACTCGTTGACCACGACTCCTGACTCGAAGGGGGTACTGGCCACGAGGCGACTTCCGATCGGCGAGTACGCACGCTCGGCGAAGAGGCGCTTACCCGAGCCGAGGAGTATGGGGTTCACCTTCAGGATGAGCCTGTCTATTTCGCCCGCCACCGCCGACGCAAGAATTCCTCCACCGGCCAGCCAGATCCCACTTCCCCTCTCGCTCTTCAGCTTTCGCACGACCTCCACGGGATCGTCACCGGTCAGTGTCACAGCCGGTTCCACGCCGCCGTGGTTGCGCGAGAAGACGTACTGCCTCAGGTGTCCATAGGGACCCTCGGGAGGATGAATTCCCCCGGCCTTGTAAGTGTTCCATCCCATGAGCACGGTGTCGAAGCGACTCAGGTCAGGGGTGAGTCCAGTCGCACGCAGACCGAGTGTCGGAATGGTGTCGGTGTAGTCACGCAGAATCATGTCGATGTGGTCGCCCTGCATCGGGAAGTCGTCGAAGGAGTCGTCGGGGGCTGCGATATAGCCGTCGAGACTGACGGCGACGTAATAGACCAGTTCACGCATGAAGTTCTCCGATCACGACGGGTGTAGTGGTTGCTGAAGACTACGACATCCATAGTGGTTCCGCTAGCCTGTTTTCATGGCTCGCAACCCACTCCGACGCGCCGAACTGGCCGATGCCGGGCTTCGCCTCCTCGCAGCGGAAGGCTCCCGCGGACTAACCCACCGCGCGATCGACGAGGAAGCAGGAGTGCCGAGGGGAACGGCATCGAACTATTTCAAGACCCGCGCCGACGTCATCGCCGGACTGATCGAACGCATCGGTCAGAGACTTGCCCCCAGCTCCGAGGTCCACGAACCGCTTGCCGCGCAACCTCCCAGCCCAGAGTTGTTCGGCGCGTACATCCGCGACATCGTTGCGCGGCTCCTTGCGAATCGCGACGTGACGCTCGCGCTGTTCGAGTTGCGGCTCGAAGCATCGAGACGACCGGAGATCAGGGACATCCTCGGCAATTGGCAGCGCTCGAACTTCTCTGCCGACGTCGAGTTCAATCTCGCTGCAGGATTACCCGGGGGGCGTAAGGAAGTCGCACTCTTCCATTACGCGATCGATGGCCTACTGCTCGACCGACTGACCTATCCCATCGATCCGGCCACCTCGACGGACGAGGTTGTCGACGCCCTGGTTGCGGGTCTCTTGCACCCCTGATCGCACCACTTCGACGCACGCGACCTCCACCTGCACCACTACGCGTCGAGGGGCGTCGTCACCGCGATCCGTCGGGTGCCGTCCTCGGCCGTCACGACCTGATAGGCATTGCGCTCGGTTCCCACCGGCGAGCCGTCGGAGTCGAGGTTCTCCAGCAGCAGATGACCGACCCACACCCCCGGCACCTCGATCTCGGTGACGATGTCGCGCGCTCGCACGCCCTGTATCCCGCGCGATCGGTAGTAGGCCTGGCCCTGCTCGAAGAACTCACGCGTTTGCTGCGGCGTGGCGATCGCAGCGCAACCCCGCGCCGTCACAGCCAGAGCAGGATAGTTGTAGATCTCGGCCAGACCGTCGAGATCACCCGAGGTCAGATACCCCGTGTAGCGGGCGAAGAAGTGGTCGATCGTTTCGGTGTCGGAGGTCATACCGAGAACGCTACGACTCATTCCCGTCACGCCCACGTCGGGAATCGGGAAGAATTTCCGGTCGTGCCGAAGGAGAACTCGCCTCACTCGCTCGACAGCACGCTCACCCTACGGCGCGTCGTGCGCCAACAGCGGATCGTCGAATGGCTGTGTGCAGCACCCAGGCCGCTGACCTCGCCCGATCTCGCCCAACGATTGCGAGTGAGTGTGCGCACGGTTGAACGCGATCTCGCCCGACTGCGTGAATCCGGCATACCCATCGAGGCAGTCTCGGGGGCGCACGGTGGATCATGGCTGACGAGTGTGGCCGACCCACGTCCGGTGCGCCTGACCGTCCCGGAGATTGCGGCCCTCATCGCCAGTCTCGCCGCTCTCGGACCTACCGAAACCGACAGTGCCGCATCGGCAATGAGGGCACTCGTCGATGCCCTGACCACCCACTGACCGTATTCTCGAACAACGCGACGAGGGCGGGTCACCGCCCTCCACAGATCGACGATCCAAAGAGTTCAATGGACGAAATAACTTCTGCAACGGTAGTTTTCGACGTTCACAGTCTCGCAACGAGAGCCGGCAGCCCCACCGCCGCAGTAGTGCGCCACCGGTGATCGGCCATGTCCGAGACCTCCGTCTCGACCGGGTTGATCTCTACGACCGTGGCTCCGGCGCTGCGCGCGATCGCAGGCAGTCCCGCGAACGGGTACACCACTCCCGATGTGCCGACCACAAGAACTAGGTCGGCAGTTCTGACGGCGTCCTCGGCTGCGTCCCACGCGGCCTCGGGCAGCGACTCGCCGAACCACACCGCACCCGGCCGAATCAGTCCGCCGCACAACGGACATTCCGGCGGTGGAACCCGCTGGTCCGCCTCGGCAGGTGCATCGGCGGCACCGGCGTCGAATGCTGCTCGTGTTCCACAGTCGCTGCAGTACGGCTCGAACAAGCTGCCGTGCACGTGCGCGAGAACCGTGGCCCCGGCTCTCTCGTGAAGGTCGTCGACATTCTGGGTGACGATGTCGACATGCGCTCGTTGCTGCCACTGCGCGAGTGCCACGTGACCGGCATTGGGTTCGGAGCGTCGAACCAATTCTGCCCGCCATCGATACCAGCCCCACACCAGATCACTGTCGGCCATCCAACCCTCGGGGCTGGCGAGGTCCTTGGGATCGAAGTCCTTCCACAACCCGGTTTGGGCGTCCCGGAAGGTTGCGATCCCCGACTCGGCGGACATGCCTGCGCCCGTGAGGACGGTGATGCGCGATGCAACGCGTGCAGCGTTCACCACAGGCTCTGGAACAGCATGGGTCGGGAGGTCACGAGGGAAGGTCACGACCTCATTGTGCCAAGCTGTGTGTCCGGTCGCGCTACCGTGAGGGCATGAGCATCGACACCAGCGCGCGCACTCGACGACGGTGGCCGATGTGGGTGGCGGCCTGCACGGCTGTCGCCGTGGTCGCGGTGGTCGGAGTCCTGTGGCTGGCCCCGAGCCGATACCTCCCGTGGGACACCGAGGCGTTTCCCGACGTGAACTCCGGTGAATTGACGGCCGAACAGACCCGAGTGGTGGAACTCCTGCGCACCGAGCACGAGCAGCAGCGCCCGGGAACGTTCTATGCCGAGGGTGTCGACGAAGCCTGGTGTGCCGACTTCGTCAGCTGGATCATGAAGGAAGCGGATATGCCGCTCTCGAACCCCAATTCCGGTTCGTGGCGCATACCCGGCGTCTACACGCTGCAGGAGTACTACCAGGAGCAGGGTCGATTCGAAGCTGTCGGCAGCTACGTACCGTCGGTGGGCGACGTGGTGCTCTACGACAACCGCAGCTGGATCGGCCAGCACACCAACGTGATCGTGGCGGTCGACGGCGACGAAGCCATCACCGTCGGAGGCAACGAGGCCGGAAAGATCCGAGTCCACACCCTGCACTACGGATCTGATTCCGGCGTGGTCGGATTCGGCCGACTGGCGAGCTGACGCTCACTCGCCGGGCCGGCGAGATCCGTCGCTGTACGATCGCGCGCCACCATCTCGCTTGGCCTGAAAGAGCAACATGTCTGCGCGATCGAAGCAGTCGTCCACGGACTCGCCCCGTCGCAACGTCGTGTGCCCCGCGGAGAATGTCTGCCGGTCGGGAACGACGGCGGCGAGCTCGGTCAGCACGGCGTCCATCGTCGTCGATCCCACTCCCGGCATCACGAGCGCGAACTCTTCTCCACCCCATCTCGCGATCGTGGCTCGGCCACCGAGCAGCTCTGCCGCAGCAGCAGAAAACCGAACCAACAGTCGATCACCACGGCCGTGGCCGTACTTGTCGTTGTACAACTTGAAGCGGTCGAAATCGATCATGGCCAGCGCAACCGCGACCTCGGACCCCGACGGTGTGGTCAACTGACGCAACCGATCTCGCCACCCCCGCCGATTGAGCAATCCGGTGAGGGCGTCGGTCTGTGCGGCTACGCGCAAGTCGTCCTCGACGCGCCTCCGGTCGGTGGTGTCGTGCACGACGGCCATCGTCCACCGTTTGCCCTCCGGTCCCGGAACCTCGCTTGCCGAGATCCAACCCCACCGCACTGTGCCGTCGGCATGCAGGTAGCGCTTCTCGACGTGAACCGATTCCCCTCGAGCTGTCGCGTCGTCCATGATCTGCTCCATGGCGGCGTGCTGGGCCAAGTCGTCGGGGTGGGTGAATTCACGAGAAGACCTACCAGGCAGGCGTTCACGAGGACACCCGACGATGGCAGCGTAAGCGTCGTTGGCGAGAACGAGCAGTCCGTCTTCGTCGGCGAGCGCCAATCCGACCGTGCTGGCCTCGAACATCTCCCGGTACCAACGATCGGCGTCGACCATCTTCAGCCAGGTCTCTTCCTCGAACGGTGCGAGCCACGACGATTCACACGACGCCCCGACGATACGCCGCGCTGCCGCGCCCGGTCCTGGGAAGGCGATGGCAAACGGTCTTGACGTTGACGCGACGTCAAGGTTCACACTGAACCCATGAGAATCGGATCTCTGGCAAAGGCCGTCGGAACGACACCGCGAACGGTGCGCCATTATCACCGGCTGGGCCTGCTCGACGAGCCGCGCCGTCTGTCCAACGGATATCGCGAATACACGATCGACGACGTGGTTCGTCTGATGAGAATCCGGTGGCTCGCCGACTGCGGGATGCCTCTCGGCGAGATAGCCGCCGCCCTCGGTGAGTCTCCGGCGGCCGAGACAGATGTGGTGGCTGATCTGAGGGCGCTGCTCGGCGGCATAGAACAGCAGCAGTCTACGCTGGCGCGCAAACACGCACGCCTGTCGGCACTGCTGAACGACGCCGTCGAGCGTCGTCCGCTGACGGCCCTTCCGAGCGAGGTCGCCGACGCCATGAGTGCGCTGATCGACGCTTCCGCGGAGACGGACCGAGAAGCGTTGATCCGTGAACGTGATCTACTCGAGGTGATGGCGATATCGGGTGCCGTTCCAGCATCGTTCTTCGAGACGGTGACACTGACACTCGGCGACCACGACCTTCGCCAGCGATATCTCGGACTTCTACGCAGATTCAGCGCGCTCGAGGGCCGAGATCCGTCCGAGGCCGAGAGCGATATCGATTCGCTCGCCGCAGAACTGGAGTCGATGCTCGAGTTCGATTCCTTCGCCGCCGATTCGTCCGATATTTCTGCGAACACCGATGAGATCAGTTCGCTGAGTATCGACGACATCGTGCCCGATCCGGCCCAGCGCACCGTAATCGTCCGCGCCACCGAACGTCTGCAGGCCGGCCTGCACCGACCGTCCGTAGGTATGCGATGACGGTCGACTTCCCTGTCCAAGTCGGTAGGTGGCGCGCATTGGCGCTGTGGACGCGCGGGCAGCATGCGCCGATCGCTCCGGACTCGACCGTGTTCACCGCAACCCATGGAACGCTCGGATTACCCGTCATGTTCGGAGCCGCGACCGTGATCGAGATGGTCGTTCTGCACCTGCTGATTCCGTGGCTATGGCTCGGTGCGCTGATCGCAGCCGTGTCGGTCGCGTCCCTGATTCTGCTCGCGACATCGGTCGCCCTGAGTCGGGCGCACCCCCACGTTCTCTCAACCGAAGCCCTCGTTCTGCGCATGTCCGGCACTGTCGTAGCGAGAGTGCATCGCGCGAGTATCTCGTCGGTCCGAATCCACCGTCGCTACGGCATCGTGTCGCCCGCTCTCGACGGAGGCCGGCTCGTCCTGCCGACCCAGGACGGCACCACGGTGGATATCGAACTGTCCACTGCCACAGAGGTTGTGGTTCCCGCACTATCGAAGCGATGGAAGATATCCGGTTTCGCGCACTCGTTCGGTGTTCAGGTGGACGATCCCGCCGCACTGGTTGCTGCGCTCACTCCCTCCACCTCGGCCACGGCAGTGGACCGGCGCAGCAAACGGGTTGCGAACAACAGGACCACCAGCGCGAGCACCGTGATACCGGATCCGGCCCAGAGGGGCGAGGTGTAGCCGAGGCCGGCCGAGATCGTGACGCCGCCGAGCCACGCGCCCAGCGCATTTCCGAGGTTGAACGCGGCGATGTTCGCACCGGACGCCATCGTCGGGGCGTCGGGAGCAAACGACATCACCCGCATCTGCAGCCCCGGCACCGTCGCGAAACCGAAAGCGCCCATCAGGACGAGAGAGGCGACGGTGGCCGGTCGACTCTCTGCGGTGCGCGCGAAGATGACGAGAACGACAGTCAATGCGCCGAGCAGAGTCAGCAGCGTGGCGGTGAGGTTGCGGTCGGCGGCCCTGCCGCCGAGGTAATTTCCGACGAAGAGGCCTCCGCCGAACAGCACGAGCAGCCAGGGCACCAAGCTCGACGCGAAACCGCTGACGTCGGTGAGAGTGAACGCAATGTAGGTGAACGCACCGAACATGCCACCGAATCCGAGCACCGTCGTCACGATGGAGAGCCACACCTGGGTAGACCGGAACGCACGAATTTCGCGGCGCAGATCGCTCTCCTCACCGATGCCGGTTTCGCGAGGAACGAGGGCCGCAATGCCGATCAGTGCGACGATGCCGATCACCGTGATGGCCCAGAACGCCGATCGCCATCCGTAGCTCTGACCGAGGAACGTCCCGAACGGAACACCGAGAACGTTGGCGGCGGTGAGGCCGGCGAACATCATGGCAATCGCTCCCGCCTTCTTTGCAGGCTCGACAAGCCCTGCCGCGACCACGGCACCGATTCCGAAGAACGCTCCGTGGCACAGCGCTGCGACGACACGACCGAGCAGCATCGCGTCGTAGCTGCCCGAGAGTGCAGAAATCAGGTTTCCGGCGATGAACAGACACATCAGTGCGAGCAAGACGGTCTTTCGAGGAAACCGCGTCACCGCAGCGGTGACGACGAGCGCGCCGACAACCACGGACAGCGCATAGCCGGTGATGAGCCAGCCGGCAGTGGCTTCGGTGACCGAGAAGTCCGCCGCGACCTCCGGTAGTAAGCCCATGATGACGAATTCGGTCAAGCCGATGCCGAATCCCCCAATTGCGAGGGCGAGCAGGCCGAGTGGCATGTCGAATCTCCTGAGACGAGTGGCGAAGGTAATTATCTAGCGATCGCGTGTAGTTGCACGCGCTGTACAAATAGTTGCACACGCGTTCTATGTGCGCAAGACGGCCATACACGCGAGCAACGTCGACGCTCCCGAACTGGGACGATTGCCATGAAGCGGACTCCGGGAAGTGCTTCACCGCCCGTACACGTATTGTTTGCCCGGTATCGCACATCCGACCGAGTAGTCGATCGACAGCCGGAGCCACTTCTCCTTCATGCATCTACACCCGACCGACAGTGACTCGGCCGATCTCTCGACACCGGTCCGGTACGCGTCGAATCCAACTCCCCGAGAGCAGAGTCGGGCACCCCAGCGGCGAGATCTCAACGGATTGCGCGGCGTCGCGATCGCACTCGTCGTCGTGTTCCACATCTGGATGGGCCGTGTATCGGGAGGCGTCGACGTCTTCCTGACGCTGTCCGGATTCTTCTTCACCGCATCTCTACTCCGATCGGCCCAAGCCGGTGCAAGCCTGAATCCGATCACCCGTATCAGGCGCGTGCTGCGCAGACTCGGTCCGCCGCTGCTGATCACGCTGCTCACAGTGGCTGTCGCATCGGTGTTCCTGCTCCCGCGCACCCGCTGGGCAGACCTGGGCGATCAACTCGTATCCGGTGTTTTCTACTACGTGAACTGGCAGCTGGCGACGACGGCGAACGACTATCTGGCGGCTGACCCCTCGGTAAGCCCCGTTCAACACCTGTGGTCGGTGGCCGTGCAGTTCCAGTTCTATCTGGTGGCCATCGCCGTCGTCTTCGGTCTCGCATGGGTCCGACGCATCGCCCGTCCCGAGGGACCACGAAGTCTTCGACCACGCACCTTCGCTGTGATCTTCGCGCTCATCGCCGTGCTGTCGTTCGTGTACGCGGCGGACGGTATTCGGCGACATCAGGCATGGAACTACTACGACACAGGCGCGCGACTCTGGGAGATCATGCTCGGTGCCGCACTCGCGGCGGTCTTCGCAGCGCGAAGCGACAGCACCGTGGCTGCGGCCTCGTCCGGACGTACCCGATTGTCGTCGGCGGCACGCGGAGTCCTGGCCGTTGTCGGCATGACCGTCATCGTCGCGTGCGGTTTCGTCGTCGACGGAGTGACGGCGTTTCCCGGTCCCCTGGCCCTGATTCCAGTGCTCGCAACCCTGGCGTTGATCGTCGCCGGGTCCGAGACCGCCGTGGCGGCCACACTGTCGAACCGGTTCTTTGCGTGGGTCGGATCGATCGCATTTCCGCTGTATCTATGGCACTGGCCATTGCTGATCTTCTATCTTTCGGCGACCGGACGATCCCATGCAGACGCGCTCGGGGGTCTCGGTATCGTCGGGGCCTCGGTTGCACTCGCGTGGCTGACTGTGCGTCTGGTCGAGCGCCCTACACAGTCGAGCACGTTCACGCCGGGACGCATCGCGGTCACTGCCTGCGCGGGGATCGCCGCGGTCGTCGTCACGGCCGGTTCGATCGGATGGAACGTCCACATCGACCGGTCGATCACCGCGGTGCAGGCCGACGAATCGGTCGACGAACCGACTCACCCGGGAGCACTGGAACTGACCGACGGGATTCGCGCCGAGCCGGCCGCCGTCCGTCCCCCGTTGTACTCGGCTCCCGGGGATCTCCCCGCCACCACCCTCGAAGGCTGCATCGCCGACTTCGAGACACGCGATGCGGTCTCGTGTAGCTACGGCGACCTCGAAGCGAACCGAACCATCGTGCTGGCGGGCAGTTCACACGCAGAGCACTGGGTGACGGCACTCGATACGCTCGGACTCCAGCACGGGTTCAAGGTCGTCACATTCCTCAAGATGGGCTGCCCGTTGAGCATCGACACGATGCCGATGCTCGGCCCCAACGAATACCCGGATTGCCTCGACTGGACGGAAACCGTGCTAGCCGAGGTCGCAGGCATGGAACCTGCTTACGTGTTCACCACCGCCACCCGCCCGCGGGAGGACTCCCCTGGCGACTACACCCCCACCTGGTACACCGCGGTGTGGCAGCAACTCGCTGCGGACGGCGTCGGAATACTCGGTGTTCGGGACACCCCGTGGCTTGCGTACCGGGCGATCGATTGTCTGGCCGACGGTGGCGACGCCACCTCGTGCGGCGTTGCCAGGGACGAAGCGCTCGACCCGGTCAATCCGGCGCTTGCGGCCTCGTTCAGGTTTCCCGGATTCTCCGCTCTCGACCTGTCCGATGCAGTCTGCGACACCGCCGTCTGCCGCGTCGAGCAGGGCAACGTACTCGTCTACCGTGACGAGCATCATCTCACCGCCACCTACGTGCGAACTCTGACCACCGAGCTGGGCCGACAGGTCGGATCGGCCACCGGTTGGTGGGCCGGACCGTGAGCCGAGCGGCTCGCGCTCGGTAAGCCTGGGCCCACCCGCCACAGTAGGGTTGATCCATGCTGCACGAAGCCTCCGACGACACGCCTGCCATCGCAGTATGGCCGGGATCCGCTTATCCGCTCGGCGCGACCTACGACGGGGCAGGAACCAATTTCGCACTGTTTTCCGAGGTCGCGGAGGCAGTGGATCTGTGCCTGATCGGAGAGGACGGCACCGAGACACGTATTCGTTTCGAGGAGTCCGACGGCTACGTCTGGCACGCATATCTGCCCACGGTGGTGCCGGGGCAGCGCTACGGCTACCGCGTTCACGGCCCCTGGGATCCGGCAGCCGGGCATCGCTGCGACCCGAGCAAGCTGCTCGTGGATCCGTACGGCAAGGCGTTCGAGGGATCGTTCGACGGCGACCGATCGCTGTTCTCGTACAACATGGACGCGCCGGCCCCCGAGCCCGAAGCCGAGGTGCAGATGGACGAGGCATCCGCAGATTCACTCGACTCCGAAGCCCCGTTCGAGGACGCCACCGATCTCGCCGATCCCGACGACGAGATCATCGAGGAAGCTCCCATCGCGCACGACGACGTGCCGAACAACGACTTCCCCCAGCATGATTCGCTCGGTCACACGATGACCACCGTCGTGATCAACCCCTTCTTCGACTGGCAGGCCGATCGCGCCCCCAAGCGCCCGTATCACGAGACCGTGATCTACGAGGCCCATGTCAAGGGCATGACGATCAACCATCCCGAGATTCCCGAGGCCGAGCGCGGCACCTACGCCGGGTTGGCGCATCCGGTGATCATCGACCACCTCAACCACCTCGGGGTCACGGCGATCGAGCTGATGCCGGTGCACCAGTTCATGCAGGATCAGGTCCTGCTGGACAAGGGACTGCGAAACTACTGGGGCTACAACACGTTCGGCTTCCTGGCCCCGCACGCGGAGTATTCCTCACTGCAGTCCCCCGGTGCGGCGGTCACGGAATTCAAGGCCATGGTTCGTTCGTTCCACGCTGCGGGTATCGAGGTGATACTCGACGTGGTCTACAACCACACCGCCGAGGGCAATCACATGGGCCCGACCATCAGCTTCCGCGGCATCGACAATGCGGCGTACTACCGGCTCGTCGACGGCGATCTCGAGCATTACATGGATTACACCGGTACCGGCAACAGTCTCAACGCGCGACATCCGCACACGCTGCAGCTGATCATGGACTCGTTGCGCTACTGGGTGACCGAGATGCACGTGGACGGGTTCCGATTCGACCTCGCATCCACGTTGGCTCGCGAATTGCACGATGTCGATCGCCTCAGCGCATTCTTCGATCTGGTTCAACAGGATCCGGTAGTCAGCCAGGTGAAGCTGATCGCCGAGCCCTGGGACATCGGTGAGGGCGGTTACCAGGTCGGCAACTTCCCCGGGCTGTGGACGGAGTGGAACGGCAAGTACCGCGACACCGTGCGTGACTACTGGCGGGGGGAGCCCGCGACTCTGGGCGAGTTCGCGTCGAGGTTGACCGGATCCTCGGATCTGTACGAGTCCAACGGTCGTCGCCCCGGTGCAAGCATCAACTTCGTCATTGCCCATGACGGATTCACCCTCAACGATCTCGTGTCGTACAACGACAAGCACAACGAGGCCAACGGTGAGGGCAACAACGACGGCGAGAGTCACAACCGCTCGTGGAACTGCGGTGTGGAGGGACCGACGGACGATCCGGAAATTCTGGATCTTCGAGCCCGCCAGATCCGCAACATCATGGCGACCTTGCTGCTCAGCCAGGGCACGCCGATGATCGCGCACGGCGACGAGATGGCGCGAACTCAGCAGGGCAACAACAACGTGTACTGCCAGGACTCCGAACTGGCATGGATGGATTGGTCGTTGGCCGAGACCAACGCAGAACTGATCGAGTTCACTCGCAATGCCATCGCACTGCGGGCCGAGCACCCGGTCTTCCGTCGTCGCCGGTTCTTCGAGGGCCGTCCCATCCGAACCGGCGAGCAGGCACGTGACATCGCCTGGCTGACCCCCGCAGGCGAAGAGATGACGCCCGAGGACTGGGACAGCGGCTTCGGCAAGTCGCTGACCGTGTTCCTCAACGGCGAAGGAATTCCGGAACCGAATCAGCGCGGTGAGCGAGTGGTGGACGACTCGTTCCTGTTGTGCTTCAACGCACATCACGAGGCACTGGAATTCGTGACGCCGGACGGGAACTACGCCAAGGAGTGGACGGTTGCCCTGGACACAGCAGCCCGAACGGGAGCGGGTGAGAAATCGATAGAAGCGGGTACACCGGTGGAAGTCACCGCTCGTTCCTTGCTCGTTCTACGAAAGACTGCCTGACACATGCCGCTGCCCACCAGTACATACCGGTTACAACTGCGGGGCGATGCCTTCACCCTGGCCGACGCCTCCGACGTGGTCGATTACCTCCACGACCTCGGGGTCACGCACCTGTACCTTTCGCCGATCCTGACCGCGACCGACGGGTCGACTCACGGCTACGACGTCACCGACACCTCGACGGTCTCGGCCGCCCTGGGCGGTCGAGATGCGTTGACGCAGTTGCACTCTCGTGCCGCAGAGCTGGGCATGGGGATCATCGTCGACATCGTCCCCAACCACGTCGGAGTGGAGGATCCGCGGCAGAACGCGTGGTGGTGGGACGTGCTGCGACGCGG
Source organism: Rhodococcus sp. Leaf278 (assembly GCF_001426085.1). GTDB lineage: Bacteria > Actinomycetota > Actinomycetes > Mycobacteriales > Mycobacteriaceae > Rhodococcoides. Next base: position 171,895 of record NZ_LMRR01000004.1, on the reverse strand, counting down.
CCGCGACTCCGAGTACGCGACGTACTTCGACATCGACTTCGGAGCCGACAACGGCGTCGACGGCAAGATCGCGATCCCCGTTCTCGGTAGCTCGAGCGACGTGGGTGAGCTGACCGTCGACCGCTCCGAGGAGCAGCCTCTGCTCGCGTTCTACGAGCACCGCTTTCCTATCGCAGACGGCACCGACGGCGACGACGCGCAGGCCGTGCACGACCGTCAGGCCTACCGGTTGGTGAGCTGGTCCGATGGGCTGATCGGATACCGACGATTCTTCTCCGTGAACGGCCTGGCAGGAATCCGGCAAGAAGACCTCGACGTCTTCACCGACTCCCATCGCCAGGTGGCCGGCTGGATCGAGGACGGTCTGATCGACGGACTTCGCGTCGACCATCCCGACGGGCTGGCCGACCCTGCCGGTTACCTGACCGAACTGCGTGGACTGCTCGGTCCCGACCGCTGGCTGGTCATCGAGAAGATTCTGGCCGACGGTGAACCACTGGACGAGTCGCTGCCCGTCGACGGTACGACCGGATACGACGCCCTGGCCGCGGTCGGCGGAGTGTTCGTCGACCCCGAGGGCGTGCATGCGCTCACCGCGCTGTCCCAGGTGCGCTCGGGCATCGCCTACGACGCCGAGACCTTGCACGAGACCGAGTTGGATCTCAAGACCGCCGTTGCGCGCGGCGACCTGTCACCCGAGGTGCGACGCCTCGCTCGGGCCGCAGTTCGAGAGTCCGGCACCACCGTCGACCTCGAGTCCGTCATCGACGCGATAGTTGCCGTCGTCGCGGCCGTCCCGGTTTACCGAACCGACTACGCCCCGCTCGCCGGTGTGCTGCCGGGCGTGATCGCTGCTGTCGGCGAGGAGCAGCCGGAACTGGCCGGCGGTTTGGGCGCATTGGCGACCGCCCTCGTCACCGGTACCGAATCGCCGGTCCGATTCGATCAGGTCTGTGGTGCTGTGACCGCCAAGGGCGTCGAGGACTGCCTGTTCTACCGCGCCAACCGGTTGATCTCCCTGCAGGAGGTGGGCGGCGACCCGAGCCGCTTCGGTTGCAGCACTGCGTACTACCACCTGACCAATGCCGATCGGGCGCGTCGCTGGCCGGCGGCGATGACCACCCTGTCGACTCACGACACCAAACGCGGCGAGGACGTGCGGGCGCGCATCGGCGTGCTGTCGCAGACCCCCGAGTTGTGGGCTCGCTGCATCACCGACTGGGAAGAGCTGACCCCGAGCCCCGACGGAACAACGGGAATGTTCCTGTGGCAGAACCTTTTCGGTGTCTGGCCGGTCGACGGCGTGATCACCTCCACGTTCCGTGAGCGCGTTCATGCTTACGCGGAGAAGGCAATTCGCGAGGCCGCCCTCCGCACGACGTGGACTGCTCCGGACGAGGAGTTCGAGTCCGCGGTACACGGCTGGCTCGACGCCATCTTCGACGGTGCCGTCGCTCGCTCGATGACCATGCTGGTCGACAAGCTGGCTCCACACGGCCATTCCGACGCACTAGGGCAGAAGTTGTTGAACCTGGCCGGCCCCGGTATCCCCGATGTGTATCAGGGCACCGAGCTGTGGGAGGACTCGCTCGTCGACCCCGACAACCGCAGACCGGTCGATTACTCGGTCCGTCGGTCGATGCTCTCCGCGTCGAACACCGATGCGCTCTCCATCAGTACGGGTGCAGCCAAGCTGGCCGTGGTTCGCTCCGCGTTGCACGTGCGCCGCGAGCGGCCGGAGAGCTTCGTGGGCGGCACCTACGCGCCGATCGTCGCGGACGGATCTGCCGCCGAGCACCTCGTCGGATTCGCACGCGGCCCGGTTCCCGGAAACGCCGACGTGATCGCACTGGCGACCAGACTCTCGCTCGGCGTATCCGAAACGGGCTGGGGCGAGACGTCCGTGACGCTCCCCGACGGCCGATGGCGCGATCGAATCACCGACTCCGAACACACGGGCACCGTCTCGGTGGCTGAGCTATTCGCCTCACTCCCGGTCGCACTTCTGGTGCGTCACAACGAAGAGGGGTCCGCGCAGTGACATCCTGGGCAGCGACTCGGACATTCGAGGTCTGGGCACCGTCCCCCGAGACGGTCCGATTGCAACTCGACGACACGGTGCATCCCATGCAGCGGTCCTCCGACGGGTGGTGGCGCGCCGACGTCGATGCCACCCCGAACTCGCGTTACGGCTACCTGCTCGACGACGCAGACAAGGCGCTGCCCGATCCGCGGTCGCCGCGGCAGCCCGACGGCGTGCACGAGCTGTCCCAGGTCTTCGACGTCGATGCCACGCTGTGGACCGACGCGGCCTGGACCGGACGACAGTTGCCCGGCTCGTCGATCTACGAGCTCCACATCGGCACGTTCACTGATGAGGGCACATTCGACGCGGCCATCACCAAGCTCGATCACCTCGTCGATCTCGGAGTCACTTTCGTCGAGATCATGCCGGTCAACGGGTTCAACGGCGAGCACAACTGGGGCTACGACGGCGTGCTCTGGTACACCGTGCACGAGGCGTACGGCGGCCCAGAAGGCATGCAGCGCTTGGTCGATGCCTGCCACGGCCGCGGCATCGGGGTCGTGCTCGACGTGGTCTACAACCACCTCGGCCCGTCGGGCAACTATCTCGACCGCTTCGGCCCGTACATGACCGAGGGGGCCAACAGCTGGGGCCAAGCGATCAACTACGCCGATGCCGACTCGGGCGAGGTGCGGCGCTACGCACTCGACAACGCGCTGCGTTGGTTCTCCGACTTCCACATCGACGCGTTACGTCTGGATGCAGTACACGCGATAGTCGACCACACCGCGGTGCATCTGCTCGAGCAGCTCTCGATCGAAACCCGGACATTGTCAGCACATCTCGGTCGTCCACTGACATTGATCGCCGAAAGCGACCTCAACGATCCTTCGCTGATCACCGCACGGTCGGGTGGCGGTTACGGACTCGACGCGCAATGGGACGACGACATTCACCATTCGATCCACGCGGCCGTCTCGGGTGAACGGCAGGGCTACTACGGCGACTTCGGTTCCCTTCAGGGTTTGGCGACCACGCTGCGGCAGGGGTTCTTCCACGCCGGTACGTATTCGAGCTTCCGCGGCCGGGTCCACGGCCGCCCGTTGGATACGCGCCGAATTCCGGCAAGTTCGCTGGTGACCTATACGACCACTCACGATCAGGTCGGCAACCGCGCGATCGGCGATCGACCGGGTTTCTACCTCTCCCCCGGCCAGCTTGCGATCAAGGCCGCACTGGTGTTGACCTCGCCCTACACTCCCATGTTGTTCATGGGTGAAGAGTGGGGAGCGTCGACGCCGTTCCAGTTCTTCACCTCTCACCCGGAGCCCGAGCTCGGTAAGGCCACCGCCGAGGGCCGCAAGGCGGAATTCGCCGAACACGGTTGGGACAAGAGCGATATCCCGGACCCACAGGATCCCGAGACCTTCACCCGGTCGAAGCTGAACTGGTCGGAACTGGGCGACGGCGACCACGCACGACTGCTGGCCGTCTACCGCGATCTGCTGAGGCTGCGCCGCGACCGGACCGAACTGACCGACCCGTGGCTGGACCACGTGAAGGTGGACTACGACGAGGACGCGAAGTGGATCGTCATTCGCCGCAGCCGTCTCAGCGTGGTGTGCAACCTGTCGGAATCCGCTGTCACCGTGCCGGTCGGCGGCTCACCACTGCTCGAGTGGGAGCCGACGACATCGAACAAGACCGGCTCTGCCACAACGGTTCCCGGTCACTCCTTCGCTGTACTGGAGTCCTGACGCTGCCGTAGGTTGACCAGCACGAACACGGCGGTGATCGCCAGCACCACCGCGGTGGCGACGGCCGCGACATGCATGCCCGAGACGAAGGCAGCATGCGCGGAGTCCAGTAGAACCGTCGCCACCGAGTCCGGCAGCTCACGGGCCACCGCGTCCGCGCCACCGAGCGTTTCGGCGGCTCTGGCACCGAGTTCGGGTGTGAGCAGCGAGGTATCGATCCCGCGGCGGAAGATGGCCATGACGACCGTGCCGAGAATCGCTACTCCCAGCGCGATCCCCAGCTCGTACGCGGTTTCCGACACCGCGGACGCAGCCCCGGCTCGCTCGGGTTCGACAGCACTGACCACAAGGTCCGAAGTCAGTGTGAGCGCGAATCCGACACCTGCACCCACCAGAACGAATCCGGCAATGAACAACGCCGGACTCGTGTCCGTTCCGAGACCGACCAGAATGCCTGCGCCCGCAGCAGCGGCGACCATTCCTGCACCGAGGACTGTGCCGACGGTGAAGTACCGAACGAGAACCGCGGCGAGCAGTGAGGTCACGATGCTGGCGGCCGTACCCGGTAGCAACAGCAGCCCGGCTTCGAGCGGACTGCTGCCCAGTACGAGCTGCAGGTACTGCGAACCGAAGAACAACACGCCGGCGAGTGCGAACACGGACAGGAAGTTCGTGGCCACACCCGTCGAGAACGCGCGATTGGCGAACAGCCGCAGATCGATCATCGGAGCGTCCAGAGTTCGCTGTCGTCGGACGAACAGCACACCTGCGATCACACCGACTACGGCAGACACCACGTAGGCCGGGTGAAGACCGTATGCTGCGATCTCCTTGACCGCGAACACCATCGGGACGATCGCCAGCATCGACAGTGCCGAGCTGGGTAGGTCGAAACGGCCCGGGTTCGGATCCTTGAACTCGGGAATCACCAGCGGACCGAGCGCAATGAGCACGAGCATCACGGGGATATTGATGAGAAACACCGATCCCCACCAGAAGTGCTCGAGCAACCAACCGCCCACGAGCGGACCGGCAGCGGCACCGCCACCGGCCATCGCGCCCCACACGCCGATCGCGGCCACTCGCTGCCGCGGGTTCAGGAAGATGGTCCGAATCAGGCCCAGCGTCGCCGGCATGAGCGTCGCGCCGGAAATGCCCTGCAACACTCGCGCTGCGATGAGCATCTCCGCGCTGGTCGAAACGGCCGCGATGAGCGAGGCGATACCGAAGCCTGCGGCACCGATCAACAGCAATCGGCGACGGCCGATTCGATCTCCAAGGGTGCCCATGGTGATGAGCAGGCCGGCCAGCACGAACGAGTAGACGTCGATGATCCACAGCAGTTGATTGCTCGTCGGTGCCAGATCCGCACTGATGAAGGGCAGCGCCAAATCGAGAACGGTGCCGTCTACAGCGATGAGCAACACGGCGAACGCCAAGACCACCAAACCCACCCAGTCCTTCGGGGTGGCTCGATGCTCGAATGCTTCCGTCGCCTCGTGCACCGAACCGGTGCGCATGTCACTCACTACGTCTCCTACGTTCTGCGCTCGGTGTGCCGGCCATGACCGGGTCCGTAGCGTCCACTCGCACCAACCGTCCAGCCGGTACAGTGAACGAGAGTACTCCTAACCGTCCAGCCGGTAAAGTGACTTTCATGTCATCGGATACCCGCGACCGAATTCTCGATTCACTCGAGACGCTTCTCCTCGAGCACGGTATGACCAAAGTGACTCTGGACAGCGTCGCCGCAGCCGCCGGGGTATCGAAGGGCGGCTTGCTGTATCACTTCAAGACCAAGGACGCCCTGGTTGCTGCCATGGTCCGGCGGCTCGCCGTTCAGGCCGATCAACAGCGCGCCGACGCCGCCGAGGGTGGCACCTCCGTGGCGGAATGGTATCTGCAGCCACCCGATCTCATCTCGGAGAAGGAAATCGCGCTGTATCGCTCCACACTGGCGGCACTGCGCAGCGTCGACGGGAATGCGGGCGAGGTGCAAGACGCCGTCACCGACATGATGCAGCAGTGGGACGAGGGCTTACGCACGGAGATCGACGATCCGGTCCAGGCCGAAATCATCCGACTTGTCGGCGACGGGATCTACCTCGGTGCCGTGCTCGATCTACCGGCCGTGGACCCCGAACTGCACAAACGCGTCGTCGACCGCCTGCTCGGTCGCTGACTCAGGTCAAGTAGCGGTACACCGGAGAACCCGGCTCCAGCTGCTCCACCTGCAGGTGCGATGACCTCATCCGCTCGAGAAGCGAAGAAAGGCCGTCAGCTGCGCCGAGTTGAATACCGACGAGCGCGGCACCCGTCTCCCGGTTGTTGCGCTTGACGTACTCGAACAACGTGATGTCGTCCTCGGGCCCGAGCACCTCGTCGAGAAAACGACGTAGAGCGCCGGGCTCCTGCGGAAAGTCCACCAGAAAGTAGTGCTTGAGGCCCAGATGAACGAGCGATCGCTCGAGAATTTCGCCGTAGCGAGAGACGTCGTTGTTGCCGCCGGACACCAAACACACGACGGTGCTTCCCGGCGCGATGTCGAGATGCTCGAGCGCTGCAACGGCCAACGCGCCTGCAGGCTCGGCGATGACGCCCTCGTTCTGGTACAGCTCGAGCATTGCGGTACAGACCGCGCCCTCGTCGATCTGGGTGATCAGAAATGCACCGGGGCCGGAACTGTCGAACACCGGCGCGGTGATCAGCGGCAACGAAGCGTGGGACACCACCGTGGCACCGAGCGACTGCAACGCCGCGTACGGCACGTCGCCGATGCGGCGGACGGCAGCCCCGTCGACGAACGGATCGATCTCGGAGAGCGTCACCGGACCACCGGCGATCAGCGCGGCGGTCATGGACGCGGCACCGGACGGTTCGACACCCACCAGAGACGTCTGTGGTGCGCGCTCACGGAGGTAACTGGAGATGCCGGCGATGCATCCGCCTCCGCCGACGGGCATCACGACGACATCGGGTGCCCCGCCCAGTTGATCGATCATCTCGGCCGCGATGGTTCCCTGCCCGGCCACGGTTCGCGGATCGTCGAACGGCGGCACCATGGTGGCACCGGTGCGGGCGACATCGGCGGCTGCGGCAGCTGCCGCGGCATCGAACGTGTCGCCGATGACGATGAGCTCCACGAAGTCACCGCCGTGCACGCGGATTCGGTCGCGTTTCTGCTTGGGGGTGTTCGCCGGAACGTAGATGCGACCGTGCACCTGCATCGAGCGACACGCGAACGCCACTCCCTGAGCGTGGTTGCCCGCGCTCGCGGTGACCACGCCGACAGCCCGCTCGGCATCGGTCAGCTGGTCCATCAGATTGTAGGCACCACGAATCTTGTACGACCGCACGATCTGCAGGTCCTCGCGCTTGAGGTAGACACTCGCACCGGTCTCCGCAGACAACCGCTCGCACAACTGCAGGGGTGTGGCAGCCACCACCGACGAAATTCGCACCGCAGCTGCATCGATATCGGCAGCGGTGACCGCTACCGACGATGGGTGCTGGGTGGCGAGGTCAGGGGATGAAGACACCAGCACATGCTGCCACCAGCGTGGAACGGTCCCCAACTCGGGACCGGGTGAGCGCCGACCGGTGCTGATCTTCAGCGTGTGCCCACCGAATATTCGGATACCCAGCTGGACAGGTGGGCATCCGAATAACGAGTGGGCAGACGCGCCCCCAACCGCCTTCAGACGCGCGCGAGAACGAAGACGGGAATCTCGCGATCGGTCTTCTTCTGGTAGTCCGCGTAATCGGGGTAGGCCGCCACCGAGCGTTCCCACCACACGGCCTTCTCGTCGCCGGTCACCTCGCGAGCGACGTAGTCGTGCTTCTCGGTTCCGTCCTGCAACTCGACGAGCGGCTCAGCTTTGACGTTGTGATACCAGACGGGATGCTTGGGGGCTCCGCCCAGAGAGGCCACGATGGCGTACTCGCCGTCGTGCTCGACCCTCATCAACGGCGACTTGCGCAGCTTGCCGCTCTTGTTCCCCTTGGTGGTCAGCAACACGACCGGCATCCCGTTCATCGTCGTGCCTTCGGTCCCGCCGGAGTTCTCGTAACGCTCGGCCTGCTCACGGGCCCAGTCGGATGAACTCGGTTCGTATTCTCCTGTCAATGGCATGGTTTTCAGTGAACACCTCCCGGGCGCGTGACGCTACGAGATCGACGACATTGCCTGGTCCGACGGTCAAGTTCGGTGGACCGAATCTTTCGATGGGTATAGTCTGAACTTCGCGCACCGGACACCCGAATCATCACCACACCCGGCGCAGCAGAGGAGAACGCGATGACCTTCACGAGCACCCGCATGAGCCATCGACCCACCGCCCTGCGCAGCGTCGACGTGGCGGGAATCGCGTGGCCGGTCTACAAACTCGAAGCCCTCGCGCTGGGATCGTTCGTGTTCGTTGCGACACTCGTCCTTGCCGGCTCGCTGCACGCAGCGGTACTCGCCGGTGCTGCACTTGCCGTCGCGGCCTGGTGGACGCTGCGCCTTACCGAGCTACACCCGACGGCACCTGCGTCACCCGGTCAGGCAGCCGGGTCCCAGTAGCGCCTTCAGGTCTCCCATCAGCGCCGATGTCGGCGTGACGCGGAGACTGTCGTCCAGCTTCATCGTGGTGATCTTGTCGCCGCTGACCAACCGAAGGTGCACATCCGAGGTTCCCGGGTGGCTGGACAGGACTCGTTTGAGGGCTCCGACCTTGTCCGCCGTGCACAGCCGCGTCGGCAAACTGACCGCGAGCGGCTTGTCGATACCGATCGCCGAAAGATCGGGCACCGCAAGGTCGTTCGCGATCAAGGAGACCCGGTCGTCGCGCACCGACACCCGACCCTTGACGAGTACCACCGAGTCCTCGGTGACATCGGCACCGAACACCGAGTACGCCTGCGGGAAGAACAGCACTTCGATACCACCGGCCAGATCCTCGAGCTGAGCCGACGCCCACGTCAGACCGTTCTTGTTGATCCGCCGGTTGACCGAGGCCAGAATTCCGCCGACGGTGACCTGAGTGCCGTCCTTGATGTCACCTTCGAGAATGGTCGGGATGTTGCAGTCGGACTTCGCGGCGAGCATGTGTTCGACGCCCAGGAGCGGGTGTCCGGAGACGTACAGGCCGAGCATCTCGCGTTCGAGGGCGAGCCGGTGCTTGGATTCCCACTCCTCGTCGGGCACCCGCACGTTGAACACTGCCGAGATGGACTCGTCGGCGTCCTCGCCGCCGAACAGATCGAACTGACCTATCGCCTCGGCTTTCTTGGTGCCCATCACTGCGTCGATCGCGTCGGCGTGAATGAGCATCAGGCCCTTGCGCGGATGGTCGAGCGAGTCGAAAGCGCCTGCCTTGATGAGAGATTCGGTGACCTTCTTGCTGCACGCGATGGCGTCGATCTTGCCCAGGTAGTCCGAGAAATCGGTGTACTTCGACTTCTCCGATCGCGCCCTGATGATCGAGGCGACCACGTTGGTGCCCACGTTGCGCACCGCACCGAGGCCGAACCGAATGTCTTTGCCGACCGACGCGAAGTTCAGCTCGGATTCGTTGACGTCGGGAGGCAGCACGGTGATGCCGAGCTTGCGGCAGTCGGCAAGATAGATCGCAGCCTTGTCCTTGTCGTCGCCGACGCTGGTGAGCAGGCCGGCCATGTACTCGGCCGGGTAGTTCGCCTTGAGGTAGGCCGTCCAGTACGACACCAGGCCGTAGCCCGCCGAGTGCGACTTGTTGAACGCGTAGCCGGCGAACGGCAGCACGGTGTCCCACAGTGCCTTGATGGCCGCCTCGGAGAAACCGTTGTCCAACATACCCTGCCGGAACCCGGCGTACGCCTTCTCGAGCTCGGAGAGCTTCTTCTTACCCATGGCGCGACGCAGCAGGTCGGCTTGGCCGAGGGTGTAGCCGGCGACCTTCTGCGCCAGCTGCATGATCTGCTCCTGGTAGACCACCAGGCCGTACGTCTCACCGAGAATCACCTTGAGTGGCTCTTCGAGCTCGGGGTGAATCGGCTTGACCTCTTGTCGACCGTTCTTGCGGTCGGCATAGTCGTTGTGCGAGTTCATGCCCATCGGACCCGGGCGGTACAGAGCGAGAACTGCGACGATGTCCTCGAAGCCGGTGGGCTGCATGCGGCGGAGCAGGTCTCGCATGGCGCTGCCGTCGAGCTGGAAGACGCCGAGAGTGTCTCCGCGCGACAGCAAGTCGAAGGTCGCCGGATCGTCGAGCGGCAGAGCGTCGAGGTCGATATCTATTCCGCGGTTGGCCTTGATGTTGTCGATCGCGTCACCGATGACGGTGAGGTTGCGCAGGCCGAGGAAGTCCATCTTGAGCAGGCCGATGGCCTCGCACGACGGGTAGTCCCAGCCGGTGATGATTGCGCCGTCCTGTGCGCGCTTCCACACCGGAATGGCGTCGGTGAGCGGCTCCGAGGACATGATGACCGCGCAGGCGTGTACGCCTGCGTTACGGATCAGGCCTTCGAGGCCCTTGGCCGTCTTGTAGATGGTCGCGACGTCGGGATTCGAGTCGATGAGCGCTCGAACCTCGACGGCTTCCTTGTAGCGCTCGTGCGCGGGGTCGGTGATGCCCGCTACCGAAATGTCCTTGGCCATGATGGGCGGCGGCAGCGCCTTGGTGATCTGATCGGCGATGCCGAAACCGGGCTGGCCGAACTGCACACGCGCGGAGTCCTTGATGGCGGCCTTGGTCTTGATGGTGCCGAACGTGATCACCTGGGCGACACGATCGCTGCCCCACTTCTCGGTGGCGTAGCGAACCATCTCGCCGCGGCGACGATCGTCGAAGTCGATATCGATATCGGGCATCGACACGCGCTCGGGGTTGAGGAATCGCTCGAACAGCAGACCGTGCGGCAGCGGGTCGATATTGGTGATGCCCATGGCGTACGCGACCAGCGATCCAGCGGCCGAGCCTCGGCCCGGCCCGACGCGAATGCCGACGGCCTTGGCGTGGTTGATCAGGTCGCCGACCACGAGGAAGTAGGCCGGGAAGCCCATCTCGAGGATGACCTTGATCTCGTACTCGGCCCGCGCGAGGTAGTCCTCGGCCGGGCCGTCGGGGAACCGACGCTCGAGCCCGGTCATGACCTCGTGACGCAACCAGGTGCCCTGGGTATGACCCTCGGGAACCGGGAAGATGGGCATCCGGTCTCGGTGCGCCCACACCTCGTCGTACGGCTGGACTCGCTCGGCGATGAGCAGCGTGCTGTCGCAGGCACCGGGCACCTGGTCGTCCCACAGTGCGCGCATCTCGGCGGCCGACTTGAGGTAGTAGCCGTCACCGTCGAACTTGAAGCGGGTGGGATCGCTCAGCGTCTTACCGGTCTGAATGCACAGCAGCGCCTCGTGGTTCTCGGCAGCGTCCTTGGTGACGTAGTGGCAGTCGTTGGTGGCCAACGGCGGGATGGAGAGCTTCTTGCCGATGTCGAGCAGGCCCTCGCGAACGCGGCGCTCGATGGACAGGCCGTGGTCCATCAGTTCGAGGAAGAAATTGTCCGGTCCCCAGATCTCCTGCCACTTGGCGGCAGCTTCGAGTGCCTCGCGCTCCTGACCGAGACGAAGCCGAGTCTGCACCTCCCCTGACGGGCATCCGGTGGTGGCGATGATGCCTTCTGCGTGCGAGGCGATGATCTCCTCGTCCATACGCGCCCATTTGCCGAGCTGACCCTCGATCGACGCGAGTGACGACAACTTGAACAGGTTTCGGACGCCGGTGGCGTTCTCGGCGACCATCGTCATGTGCGTGTACGCACCGCTGCCGGAGACGTCGTCGGACTTCTGGCTCCGATCGCCCCACAGCACGCGCTTCTTGTTGAACCGCGACTCCGGGGCGATGTAGGCCTCGATACCGATGATCGGCTTGATCCCGGCCTTCTTGGCCTCGTTGTAGAACTCGCTGGCCCCGTACATGTTGCCGTGGTCGGTCATCCCGACCGCCGTCATCTCCAACCGCGCCGCCTCGGCGAACATGGCCCCGATCTTGGCGGCACCGTCGAGCATCGAATATTCGGTGTGGTTGTGCAGATGAACGAACGAATCGGCCACGAAGGTTCTCTCCTGAAGGTCGTGCGTTTTCGAAAATACGAGCCGCGAATGCACTCACTCTAAGCGGTGGAACCGACAGAATTTTCGTAGCTGTCGGTGTGTCCTGGGAGGACGTGACGCGTGTGACGAACGAGACTGGAGTTGACCTCATTCGGTCGGAATCGGCCCGTCGTCCGGGAGCGGTCCGACGGTGTCGACGTACTCCGGAAGCAACGGCTCGACGGCGAACTTCCCGGACACCGCGTCGGGCGGAAGCGCCTCCACCGCTCGCACTCCGTCGCGGCCTGCCACCTCGCTCAGCTCGGCCGGCGTGCCCCGCACCACCAATGTCACCACGCACGCGCATCCGCCCAGCAGCCGGCGCTGCGACACGGCCTCTATCTGCGCCTGCCGGTCCCCTGCGCCGAACGATTCCTGGATCTGGCCGGCAGCGCGTGCGGTCGAGTTCAGCACCGACCGTTCACTGCCCGGAACGCCGACCGTGAGTATCGGAGTTTGCACGCGATCGAGCGGTACCCGGAAGAGCACCATCGAGATGCGCACGTCGTTCGCGGCGGCATAGGCCTGTTCGGCGGTGAGTTCGCGATCGAACGACACAGAGCCCCAGCGGGGTTCGGCATCGTCGGCGAGCAGGCTCGTCTCGGCACGAGCCAGGTAGTCGGTGACCTGCTCACCGCTGTCCGGACCGAGCCGGTCGGTACCGACACCCAGTTGGCGTTGCGGGTTCAGGTGCCCGACGACGGCCAGGCCCCCGACCACCAGAAGGGCGGCGGCGAGGAGACGGACCACGCCCGAGAATCCGCGCATCACGCCTTCCGTAGCACCTCGAGGGCATGTTCGAGGTCGGCCGGATACTTGCTCTCGATTTCCACCCAGCGGCCGTCGGACGGATGCGCGAAGCCGAGCGAACGTGCGTGCAGCCACTGACGTTCGAGGCCCAACCGTTCGGCCAGCCGCGGATCGGCCCCGTAGGTCAGATCCCCGCAGCACGGGTGCCGCAGCGCCGAGAAGTGCACTCGAATCTGGTGCGTGCGGCCGGTTTCCAGGTGCACGTCCAGCAAACTCGCGGCCTGGAACGCCTCGACGGTGTCGTAGTGGGTCACGCTCGGCTTGCCGTCCGCGCGCACAGCGAACTTCCAGTCGTTGCTGCCGTGTCGTCCGATCGGGGCATCGATGGTTCCACTGCTCGGATCCGGATGTCCTTGCACAAGAGCGTGATAACGCTTGTCGATGGTCCGCGCTTTGAACGCGCGCTTGAGCACGGTGTACGCCCGCTCGGACGTCGCGACCACCATCACCCCGGATGTTCCGACGTCGAGGCGGTGCACGATGCCCTGCCGCTCGTGCGCACCCGAAGTCGAGATTCGGAACCCGGCAGCAGCCAGACCACCGATCACGGTCGGGCCGGTCCAGCCCACGCTGGCATGAGCAGCGACACCGACGGGCTTGTCCACGGCCACGACGTCGTCGTCGGCGTAGAGAATCTCCATGCCCTCGACCGGTTCCGCTTCGATCGTCAACTCACGCGCGGGCTCGGGCAGCGTCACTTCGAGCCACGAACCTGCAGCCAAACGATCCGACTTGCCGACGGCACCGCTGTCGACCGATACGGAACCCTCCTCGGCCAGTGCTGCGGCGACGGTACGCGAAAGCCCCAGCAATCGAGCGAGCCCGGCATCGACCCGCATTCCGTCCAAGCCGTCGGGCACCGGCATGGAACGCGATTCCCTCACGAGTCGGCCGTCTTCGGATCGTCGGACTTCGTCACCCGTTCGCCGTTCGGCTCGAAACCGAACAGGCTCAGCGCAACGAGGAGAATCGCCCCACAGACGATGGACGAGTCGGCGACATTGAACACCGGCCACCAGCCCACCGAGACGAAGTCGACGACGTGGCCCTGGAACGGACCGGGGGCGCGAAAGAAGCGGTCGATCAAGTTGCCGAGTGCGCCGCCGAGAACCAGACCCAATCCCAGCGCCCACCATGGTGACCGCAAGGTACGACCGATCTTGATCACACCGATGACGACCGCGACGGCCACCACCGTCAGCAACCAGGTCATGCCGGTGGCCATGGAGAACGCCGCACCCGGGTTGCGGACCAACCGCAACGTCACCACGTCGCCGACGATCTCGATCGGATTTCCGGGCTTAACGAAGTGCACGACCAGAATCTTGGTCACCAGATCGAACACCAGAATCACCGCCGCGATGGCGATCAGCAGTCGAGTTTTCAGTGGCTTCACGGGCCTGGCGACAGCGCTGTCGGAGTCGGTCCCCTTCGGGGCCGCGGTATCGTTCGGTGCCGAGACACCGCTGGTCTCGGGTGTCGGGTCGTCGGCGCGGTCTTCACTCACCCGTCCATCATGGCGCATCGGCCGCGGTGGACACTCATCCGTGTCGCGCGATACGGCTACCGGTGGGGCTGTCAGTAGCCTGGTGGCCGTGAAGTCGATCGATCGCTCCCGCACCGTCCACTCAGTCCGTGCCGGGTTTCTCGCTGCATGCTGCACGGTAGGTCTGCTCGCGGGGTGCTCGAGCACCGACGCCGAACCCGCAGCCGAGCAGCCGGCGTCCACGAACGAGGTGACGATCGCGGTGACGCCGACGACCACCACCGTCGTCGACCCCGGTACCGAGCCACGACGGTTGCTGGCGTTCGACACGGCCGAATCGGACGCGCAGAACATAGACCTCACGACCACGTCCAGCGTCCAACAACAAATCGACGTCGGTGCAGCGCAGGATTTCTCCAGTCCCGAACTGACGGTGCCTCTGAGCGCGTCGACGGCCGATGCCGTATCGGAAGAGGACGCCTCGACCGGGGCGACCCGGTCGATCGACTTGACCATCGGGGCAGCCACGTCGCCCGACGAGGGACTGACCGATGCACTGTCCGCGTCGGAGGGCTCGACGGCGCGGCTGGCGGCCACCGATTCCGGAGCGATCACTGCGTTGCACATCACGCCGGCCGATGCCGCGCTCGATACCGCCAGGGCAGCGATCGAGCGCTCGTTCAACGCCGCGGTGTACCGCTCGGTCGCCTTTCCCGACGCCGAAGTCGGTGTCGGTGCCGTGTGGACCATCGATCAGCAGGTGCTGAGCGGAATCACACTGAACCAACGCACCACCGTCACGCTGCGAGCCCTCGACGGCGACCGGGCGACCGTGGACGTCGCGATCACGCAGACGCCCGAATCTTCGGTGTGGAACCTCCCCGACAATTCCGGCACGCTGAACATCGCGTCGTACACCTATACCGGCTCGGGAACCCTGGACATCGATCTGACGCAGCCACTTCCCGTCGGTGGGTCGATCTCCGCGGGCGGCGATCAGATGTACACCGACCCCGACAGCACGACGGTGCTGCGGCAGACGGTCGGAGATTCGATCACCTGGGGTGACCGATGACACGAACCGCGACCCGTCTTCTGGCCGGGCTGTCTTTGGTCGGACTCGCCGCGGCCGCCGGATGTAGCTCGGACGAACCATCGCAGGCCACTGGACCCGCACCCGCAGCCGTCGCCGCTCCCGATCCCCTGCTCGGCGTGCCCATCACCGACAGCGGCGTTCTGACGGCAGCGATGCTGGGCCTGAGCGACCTGCCGGACGGCTTCTCCTCGATTCCGGATCCGGTCCGAGACCTGGGGCTGGACCCGGCCCCCGACTACGATTCACCCGACAAGTCCAGTACCGACCCGGCCGGATGTGCTGCCGTACTGGCCCCGGTCTCGGAACAACTGGGCGGCGCGGCGTCGTCCGCGGTGGCCCGCTTCTCAGGTCCCAATTTCTCGTCGATCGACGAGGACGCGGCGAGCTACACGGAGACCGGAGCCGCAGAGGCGTTTGCGTCGGTGCAGCAGGCGTGGACCGGATGCGCCGAGTTCACCGGCACGGATGCGGACGGGGTGAGTGTCGAGTACGCGTTGGCAGGCCGCGAGCAGCCGCAGATCGGCGATGCGTCCGCTTCCATTCGTCTCACCACCAGCAGCGAGGGATTCACGTTGATCTCCGACGTCGTGGTGGCCGTGGTCGATTCCACCGTCGTACAAATCGTCGTCTCGGATCAGAGTGGACTCGAACCCGCGACTGTCACGGCTGTGGCCGAGGCCGCCGCAGACCGCATTCGAACAGCCTCGCCGAGCGCCTGAGCAGGCACGAACCTTCGAATGAAGAACTGCCGGTGACATGTTCCCCAGGGGGGGATGTCACCGGCAGTTCGGATTCGGTCAGAGACGATCGGCAGGACTCAGGGTGCGGGGCACGCCGGGCTGGTCAGCTGCGCGAGCGAAACGATGCCGCAGGCGTTCTCCTTGGAGAGCTTCCACACGCCGTCCTCGGGGACGAACTGGAATGTGCCGGGGTTGGCCTGCCCGTTGAGGGTGATGGTGATTCCCGCGTTGAGAACTCCGGTGCCGAGGTCGTCGATGCTGGTGATCTCGATCTGAGCGTTGTTGGCCACAGCAGCCGCGGCGACCTGGTTGATCAGATCCGGGTCCTCGGACGCGCCCTGGATCAGAGCCGCCTTCTCCTCGACCGGGACGTTGGGATCCAGTCCACGCATGAGCTGGGTATTGAGCTCCTCGACCGTGGGTGCCGGCGGGTAAGCGCCGCCCTCGGGAGCGGGAGCAGAAGCAGAGGTGGTGACAGCCGACGTCGTCGCGGTCGGTGTTTCGTCGCCACCGGAGCTGCAGGCGGTCATAGTCAGTGCGCCGGCGATGGCGATACCGGCAACCATTGCCCGTCGGGTGTTGCGAAGCTTCAAGTGCTTGTCCTTTTCACTCTGAGTCACGTCTCGATCGTTCTGTGACTCGTCGGTCGTTGCGGGTAGTGGTCGTCTCGGACCGGAGTCCACTATGTCAGTTCGGATCGGTCGAGACACAACCCGTAACGCCTACCTGTGAAACCTCACAGAGTTTCCACAGCTCTGCCACAACTCACTTCAGGCTGTCGAGAACATCGGCGACGACCAGGTTCTCGTCAGATTCGGCGAAGGTACGCGCGGTCCCCGGCCCGGTGGTGCGCGTCTCGAATCGTACGGTCACCACCGCATGCCCCGCACCCTGGACCCATCCATGACCGAATTCAGGATGCCTGACGTCCAGGCCGGGCTGCCACCGCGGGCCGTCCGAACCGAGGACGTCCGCGGCGGCCTCGACCAGCGCCGCCGACTCCTCCGTCGCGGCTGCCACGTCCACGACCGGTTCGTGTTCGAGCTCGGGGAACAGCGATCCTTGCCGAACGGCCGACAGACCGGCCAGACCGACGCCGACCAGCCGGATCGGTCCGACGTCGACGGGATCGACTGCCAGCCGCTGGGCGGTGGCCACGATGGTGTGCTTGTCCACGGTCGCGTAGGGCAACGTCGCCGATCTCGTGATGATGCTCATGTCGGACTTGCGCAGCTTCAGCACTACCGTCCTGGCTCCCCGACCGTCCTTCAGCAGTCTGCGATGCGTCGACTCGACGATCGCCTCGATGGCAGGCCGTAGCTGAGCGAGCGAGATGACATCCTGCGCGAACGTGGTCTCGGCGCTGACCTGCTTGGCCTCGGCGCGCTCGGCCACCACCCGGTTGTCGATGCCGCGCGCCAGCTGATGCAGGCTCGGCCCCATCGTGGCACCGAGAATCGACGCCACCTCGGATTCGGGGGTAGCCACGAACTTGCCGATCGTATCGATTCCCAAGCGCCGCAACCGTTCTCCGGCTACCGGGCCGATCCCCCACAGCTTTCGCACCGGCAGATCAGCCATCAGCTCGGCCTGTATCCCCGGAGCGACGACGGTGATTCCGTCGGGCTTCGCCAGGCCCGACGCGATCTTGGCGATCTGTTTTCCCGATCCGGCACCGATCGAGGCCACCAGACCGGTCTCGGCCAACACCAAAGCACGTAGGTCGGCACAGAACCGCTCGACCTCGGCCACCGTCCCGCCGGCCAGTTCGGGCGGCTCACCGAAGGCCTCGTCGATCGAGAGCTGTTCCAGAACGGGCATCCGAACCCGAAGCGCCTCGAAGGCACGTCTGCTCAGCTCGGAGTACAGCGGGAACCGCGGCGGCAGTACGACCGCACTCGCACCGACCAGTCGACGCGCCTGATGCATCGGCATCGCCGAGCGGGCCCCGAACGCACGCGCCTGATAGCTGCAGCCCGCCACCACACCTCGCCCGCCTGCTCCGCCGACGAGAACCGGGCGTCCCCGGAGTGTGGGCCGAGTCAGTTGCTCGGCGGAGGCGAAGAACGCATCCATGTCCAGGTGCAGCACCCATCGGCGACTCCGCAGGGTGTCGTCGGCGAGGTTGGGCACGGTCAGCGAGGGTCGACGGTGAAGCCGAGCGCCCGAGCAGCGCGTTCGGGTGTCGGATCCGACCACAGCTCGCCGTAGTTCTCGGTCGTGGTCAACGATCGGGTATGCGCAGTGTCGATGTACAGCGTCCCGCCGAGGTGGTCGGTCTCGTGAGCCACGATTCGGGCCGGCCAGCCGCGAACCACCTCGTCGATCTCGTGACCGAATTCGTCGGTGCACTCGAGCCGCACCTCGGCTGCTCGGGTCACGACGGCCTGGTAGCCGGGAACGCTGAGGCACCCCTCGTAGAAACCGGCGGTCCGTGATCCGACCGGGGTGTACCGGGGATTGACCAGCACTCGGAACGGCAGCGGGGTTCGCTCCCGCGCCCGAGCGACAGCCGGGTCGACGTCGAACAGATCCTCGATCACCGCAATCTGCAGCGGGATGCCGATCTGCGGCGCAGCGAGCCCGACGCCCGGTGCGGCGTGCATCGTCGCCCGCATCACCTGGATCAACTCCGCGAACGTATCGGCGTCGAGTTGCCCGTCGTATGCGGTTGCCCGCGAGCGTAGAACCGGATCACCGGCGGCGACGATCGGCACGACACCGCCGCGGGCTCCGTTCAGAAGCTCGCGGACGGTGCCGTCCACCGATTGCTCGGTCACATGCCCTTCGCTCACGACGACTTCGTGACCGCTGCCCGAACTCCCTCACCGAGATCACTGCCGTCGTCTCCGACACGTCCGTCGACGAGCGAGAGTGCGAGCACCTCACGCGCGATCAGATCCCGGTGAGTGTCCAGCCACGCCTGTCGGTGCTCGGGCACCTCGATGACGATGTCGATGCGATCCGAGACGTCGAGTCCGTGATTACGACGCGCGTCCTGCAGTTCGCGGATGCGGTCCTTGGCCCAGCCCTCCGCCTCGAGTTCCTCGGTGACAGCGGAATCGAGTACTACGAGGCCGGCGTTACCGGGCAGTGGCGCCGTCGACTCGGGCTCTGCGGCAACGAGTTTGCGGGTGAACTCCTCCGGTAGCAACGCAATACCTGCTGCGCTCACGACACCGTCGGAGTCCTCTTCCCAATCGCCTGCCTTGACGGCCTTGATGACCTTCTGGACATCCTTGCCGATCCGCGGTCCGGCCGCGCGTGCGTTGACGACGAGCTCGAACTTTCCGTGCACGGCAACGTCTTCGGTGAGATCGACCTTCTTGACGTTGACCTCGTCGGCGATGATGTCGACGAACGGGCGCAGGCGCTCCGCATCGGCCGCGGCAACCGTGACCTCGGGCAGTGGCAACCGCACGCGCAGGTTCTGGGCCTTACGCAGACCGAGCACGGTGGAGCACACGGTCCGAACCTCGTCCATGCTCGCGACGAGTTCCGGATCCGACGGCAGTTCGTCGGCCGCAGGCCAATCCGTCAGGTGCACCGAGCGGCCGCCGGTCAAGCCCCGCCACACCACTTCGCTGATCAGCGGCAACAAGGGAGCTGCGATGCGGGTGAGCACCTCGAGTACGGTGTGCAGGGTGTCGATCGCGTCGGCATCCTCGCTCCAGAACCGCGAACGAGACCGTCGCACATACCAATTGGTGAGTGCATCGCAAAACGTGCGCAGCTCGTCGCACGCACCGGCGATGTCGTTGCCCTCGAGCGCATCGGTGATCGCGTCCCTGGTGGCCGACAACTTGGCAAGAACGTAGCGATCGAGCACGTGCGGCGAATCGGTCCGCCACCGGCCGGGTGTCGAGGCGTACAGCTGAAGGAAACTCCACGCATTCCAGATGGGCAGCAGTGCCTGCCGCACGCCCTCACGGATGCCCTGCTCGGTGACGATCAGGTTGCCGCCGCGCAGAATGGGCGACGACATCAGGAACCACCGCATGGCGTCGGAGCCGTCGCGGTCGAAGACCTCCTTGACGTCCGGGTAGTTACCCTTGGACTTGCTCATCTTCAGACCGTCGTCGCCGAGCACGATGCCGTGTGCGGCAACAGTTTTGAACGCAGGTCGATCGAAGAGCGCGGTCGCCAGCACGTGCAGCGTGTAGAACCAGCCACGGGTCTGCCCGTTGTACTCGACGATGAAATCGCCCGGGTTGTGCGTCTGGAACCATTCCTCGTTCTCGAACGGGAAATGCACCTGCGCGTACGGCATCGACCCCGACTCGAACCAGCAGTCCAGCACCTCGGGAACGCGACGCATCGTGGACTTACCGGTCGGGTCGTCCGGGTTGGGTCGCGTCAGGTCGTCGATGTACGGCCGGTGCAGATCGCTGGGTCGTACGCCGAAATCGCGCTCGAGTTCGTCGAGACTGCCGTAGACGTCCAGACGGGGGTAGGCAGGATCGTCCGAGGTCCACGCCGGAATCGGGCTGCCCCAGTACCGGTTTCGGCTGATGTTCCAATCACGGGCACCTTCGAGCCACTTACCGAACTGCCCGTCCTTGATGTGCTCGGGCACCCAGGTGATCTCCTGGTTGAGCTCGACCATTCGATCGCGGAACTTCGTCACCGCGACGAACCACGACGGAACCGCCATGTAGATCAGCGGCTGACCACTACGCCAACTGTGCGGGTACGAGTGCTCGATGGTCTCGTGGCGCAGCAAGCGGCCCGAGGCTTTGAGATCCTTGATGATCACCGGATTGGCGTCGAACACCATCAGGCCTTCGTACGGCGGCACCATGGAAGTGAACTTGCCGCCCGCATCGAGCGGTTGCACCACCTCGATCCCGTTCGCGGTGGCCACGTCCATGTCCTCTTCGCCGAAAGCGGGTGCGAGGTGCACGATTCCGGTGCCCGAATCGGTGGTGACGTAGTCGGCCTGCAACATGCGGTGCGCGTTCTCGTGGCCGAGGAAGAAGTCGTACGGCGGCGCGTAGGTGAGTCCGACCAACTCGGCACCGGTGTGCTCCGACAGCACCTCCGGCTCCTCCCCCAGTTCCTTCGCGTAGTGCGCCAGTCGCGCCGCAGCGAGCACGTAACGCTCACCGTCGGTGCCTCGCACCTGCACGTAGTGCACCTCGGGGTGAACCGCCATCGCCAAGTTGGACGGAAGGGTCCACGGAGTGGTGGTCCAGATCAGTGCGTTCGCACCGTCCAACGGTGAGCCGGGTGCCGTCAACGGCATCGTCACGGTGACCGCGGGATCCTGACGCATCTTGTACGCGTCGTCCAGACGGGTCTCCTGATTGGACAGGGGGGTTTGCTCGTACCAGCTGTACGGCAGCACTCGGTAGCCCTGGTAGATCAAGCCCTTGTCGTGCAGCGTCTTGAACGCCCACATGACCGACTCCATGAAGTCGACGTCGAGCGTCTTGTAATCGTTGTCGAAATCGACCCACCGGGCCTGTCGCGTGACGTAGTCCCGCCACTCGTCGGTGTACTGCAGCACCGACTGCTTGCAGTAGGCATTGAACTTCGCCAGGCCCATCTCGTCGATCTCGGACTTGTCCTTGATGCCGAGCTGCTTCTCTGCTTCGAGCTCTGCGGGGAGACCGTGGCAGTCCCAACCGAAGCGCCGCTCGACCTTCTTGCCCCGCATGGTCTGGAAACGCGGAACAAGATCCTTGACGTACCCGGTCAGCAGATGTCCGTAGTGGGGCAGGCCGTTCGCGAACGGAGGGCCGTCGTAGAAAACGAATTCCTCGGCATCCGCGCGGTTGTCGATGCTGGCACGGAACGTGCCGTCCTCGGCCCACTCGTGCAGCACGATGCGCTCGAGATCGGGGAACGGAACACTTCCTGACCGACCCTCGGCCAGATCCACCAATGGATACGAATCGCCCTTGGGACGTGCGGTCGAGTCTGTCATCTCTGTCTCCTCCGTGCCGGACGCGTGCAACGCGACATCTGTTGGCACGGGGACGACGCTCGGCGAGTCGAACGCCGAGTACCGCGGTACCACCCCGCTTGCTCGCGCCGCCGGTGTCACCGGCGGCGCGAGCCACTCCACGTGAGCTGTGACGGGCTCACCCGTTCGGTTCTACTGAACGTCCATCCGAAGCACCTGAGCGCTCCACATGCACGTCGTTCTTCCGAAGGCTCCCCGGTGATGGCCGGATCGGCACCTGAAACTGTGTATTCGGTTGGTGATGCTACCCGTCGAGCTCTGGCGGTGGTCGACGGCCGGTGAGTGCACCGACCAGCAGCAGAATCGCTCCGAGGATACACACCGCTATACATGCCCAAGCCCACACGACGGACCCCGTCATCAGGGCGAGAACCAAGAATCCGAAGCCGATCGCCGCTGCGCCGAGAGTCAGGACCAACACGGGATTCCTCGCTCACCACTCGCCATGACAACCGGGTCCGACGCTGCCGTCAACGGCAGCGTCGGCAGACGCAGTCGAGCGTCAGTTGCCCTTGGCGTACGACTGGCTGTAGCCGGAGGACTGGTTGTCCTGATTGAAGTTGTCCTGGCCGTTGTCGACAGGAAGTGCCGACGAACGGTTCTCGAGCTCTTCGAGCTGGGATTCGAGGTACGACTTGAGACGCACTCGGTACTCGCGCTCGAACGTCTTGAGCTGCTCGATGCGGCCTTCGAGAACGGAGCGCTGCTGGTTGATGGTCGCCATGATCTCGGTGTGCTTGCGCTCGGCGTCGGCCTGCAGTGCGTCGGCCTTCTCCTTGGCCTGACGAAGCTGGGTCTCGGAGCGTGTCTGCGCATCGGAAAGCAGCGACTCGGACTTCTGCCGGGCCTCGGACATCATCGACTCGGAACGCGTGCGTGCATCGGACACCAGACGCTCGGCGTTGGTGCGGGCGTTGCCGAGCAACTGCTCGGACTCCGACTTGGCGTCACCGGTGAGACGATCGGCCATCTCCTGAGCGAGGCCGAGGATCTTCGCGGCCTGCATGTTGGAGTCGCCGCTCTGCTGCGGGGCTGCGGCCACGGGTGCCACCGGCGCCGGCTGCTGAACCACAGGCGCGGGCTTGGGGGGATCCACCGGGCGCGGCGGCTCGACCTTCGGTGCCGCGACCTGAGCAGGCTGCGGATTCTGCCGAACCGAGCTCTTCGCGTCCGCGAGCTCCTGATCGAGCTCACCGACTCGCTGCCGGAGATCGGCGTTCTCTTCGATCAGTCGCGACAGCTCTTGCTCGACGAGGTCGAGGAAAGCGTCGACCTCGTCTTCGTTGTAACCACGCTTACCGATAGGCGGCTTGCTGAACGCTACGTTGTGCACATCAGCTGGAGTCAGCGGCATGGAAGGATCCCTTCACGCGTCTTGGGGCGGTAGAGCAAGCATTCAGTTATATGCCATTCCGCGCGAGTGCAGAACAATCAAACTGTAACTGGCGTCCATTCTGTCACACAGGACACGCAGCTTGCGCGCGTCCTGCGTTCTAACATTCCATCTTCGGCCTCAGGCCGCGAGACCACTGGTCACATTCCACGCGATGAACACGACGAACAGCAGGACCATGATGGACAGATCCAGCCGAACTCCACCGAGATTCAGAGGCGGAATGATCCTGCGGAGAAACTTCACCGGCGGGTCGGTAACCGTGAAAATCGCCTCGAGCAGGATGACGACGACTCCGCTCGGTTGCCAATCTCTCGCAAAAGTCCTGATGAACTCGACGATGATTCGACCGATGAGGAGGAGCCAAAAAAGAAACAATACGATGTTGATCACCGTGAACACGATCACGGCTATACTCTGCCTGACTTCGACAGGCAGAGCAAAGTGCGCTGGTCACAGCCTCGAACTATCGCTCCGAACAGAGAAACTCTCACTGCTGACTGTAGAAACCGGTCTCAGCGATGCGCCTGCGCTCCTGCGGCGATACATCGACATCGGCGGGCGAAAGCAGGAAGACCTTCGTCGCTACCTTGTCGAAGGATCCGCGAAGCGCAAATGCCAGACCGGCGGCAAAGTCGACCAGTCGCTTGGCGTCCGCGTTGCTCATCTCCACCAGGTCCATGATCACCGGGGTGCCGTCGCGGAAGCGCTCGCCGATGGTGCGGGCCTCACTGTAGTCGCGCGGACGCAGCGTGGTGATCTTCGACAACGGACCACCGTCGTCGACGATCGGGCTGCGACGAGTTTCCGCCCGCACATCCATGCGAGTGTCCATGGCAAGTGCTCCACGCGTGGCCGTACCGCGGGTCGACGGTGCCGATGCACGTCCCCGGCCGCCGATCGGGGCCAGGGTGGCCGCCGGGCGGGGAGCCTCGTAATCGTCGTAGTCGTCGTCGAGCTGAGCATGCCGAGATCCGCCGAAGGACGGCTTCACGAACTCGCGCTCGTCGATGTCGTCGTAACCGTCACGCGCGCCACGGGAGTTGCGTCGCGCGTCCGGATCGTCGAGGTAGTCGTCCTCGTAGTCGGCGAGCGGAACCATGCCGAAGTACGCCTTGAACTTGTGCAGGGTGCTCATCGTTCTGCCTTCCGTGGAGTGTGTCTACCGTCGATCCCCAGGTTCGCAAGTGTCAGTTGTGACTGATGTGATCCTGGACTGTTATTGCGAGGTTATCGGCCGCGCCCCGAGTATTGCGGTACCGACACGCACGCACGTCGATCCGTGGCGCACAGCAGCTTCCAGATCTCCGGTCATACCTGCAGACAGCTCGAGCGCCTCGGGGTGATCGAGCAACAGACGACGGTGGAGATTCTCGAGGTCGGCGAACGCGGCGTCCGGCTCGGCGTCGAGGGGCGGTACCGCCATCAATCCGGCCAGACGCAACCCGGCGGCCTCGAACACAGCCTCGGCCAGCCCGTGGAGCTCGTCTCGTTCGACGCCTCCGCGGTGTACGTCCCCGTCGAGGCTGACCTGTAGAAGTACGTCGAGTTCCGACCGGCGCACACCCTCGTCCAGAGCCGATGTGGCCGCTTTCGACAGTGCCGTCACGAGCCGCGCGCTGTCCACCGAATGGATGGAATGGGCCCAGCCCGCGACGGACTTCGCCTTGTTTCGCTGCAGGTGTCCGATCATGTGCCACCGCGGCGGATCGCCGGCGAAATCCTCGGCCGTCTCGGCAACCTTCGGCGACGCGTCCTGCTCACGGGATTCACCGAAGTCGCGGCACCCGAGCCGGTACAGGGTGCGCACGTCCGACGCCGGAAAGAACTTGGTCACCGGAAGAAGAGCGACCTCGGCGGGGTTGCGTCCGGCGTCGGCGCACGCGCGGGTCAACCGTTCCCGGACCGTCGTCAACGCCGTTTCGATCTCGATGGCACGGTCGGCTACCGGCCCGCCGTCATCGCTGGGTTCACTCATGACATCCCTCTTCCGCCGGCTCAGCGATCGACCGTTCCGGGCCGATCGTCTGTCGATGCACTGTCCATCCACACCACACTGGCGATCCGGCCGGTCGACCCTTCCCGGCGATGGCTGAACAACGTTCGGTCCTCGATGGTGCAGCGCGGATCCTGCGCCACTGCGGACACTCCGGCCGAGAGTAGTTGGGCCCGGACACCGGCGGGAATGTCGAGTCCCGGCGTATTCCGAACCGTCGTCGTCGCGCTGCCGGGAAGATGCTTGTCGACGTCCGCACGCATGACTGCGGGCACCTCGTACTGGCGTCCACTCGCGGCCGGACCGAGAAAGGCACCGATCCTCGCGGGCAGCGCACCGAGCTCGACCATCGCTTCCACCACTCGGGGCACGATGCCGATACGGGCACCGACCCGGCCCGCGTGCACGGCCGCGATAACTCCGGCCTCCTCGTCGGACAGCAGGATCGGTACGCAATCAGCAGTCAACACCACAAGCCCGAGGTCCCGCTGCGTCGTCACCAACGCGTCGGTCATGGGCACCGGCTCGGCCACGGGACCGTCGACCACCGTGACGGTACGTCCGTGAACCTGCTCCATGAAGACGAGCCGCTCGACCCCCATCCCCAGTCTCTCACCGAGACGACGGCGGTTGGCCTCGACGGCGGACGGATCGTCGCCCACATGATCACCGAGATTGAACGTGTCGAACGGGGGTGCCGAGACACCGCCCGCTCTCGTCGTCGACACCCGTCGAACGCGGAACGGACCAGCGGATGCGGTACCGCTCACCGCCGCATGAAGGACGGTACGTCGACTTCGTCTTCGCCCTCGTCCTCGGCGATCGGCACCCGACGGCCGGAGCCGACGCCCTCGCGACCCTGACCGCCGCCGGATTCACGGCTGGACGACTCACGGTTGGACGAGCTCGACGAGTTGAGCGGCGGCAGGCTGCTGCCACTCGGTGCACCGACCGGGTCGCGGAACACAGCACCCTCGGAGCTCTCGTTCGTGCGCGAGGACACCTCACCGGAGCGCGCCGATCCGATCGGACCGCGCGTGGACGTGGCCGCTTCCACCGGGCGGCGCGTCGGGGTACCGCCGTCGAAGCCTGCGGCGATGACGGTCACCCGAACCTCGTCACCGAGCGAATCGTCGATGACCGTTCCGAAGATGATGTTGGCATCGATGTGCGCTGCTTCCTGCACCAGCGACGCAGCCTCGTTGATCTCGAACAGACCGAGATCGGAGCCGCCGGCGATGGACAGGAGCACTCCGCGTGCGCCTTCCATCGACGCTTCGAGCAGCGGAGAGTTGATCGCCGATTCCGCGGCCTTGATCGCGCGACCTTCGCCGCGGGAGGAGCCGATGCCCATCAGCGCACTGCCTGCGCCGGACATGACGCCCTTGACGTCGGCGAAGTCGACGTTGATCAGGCCCGGGGTGGTGATGAGGTCGGTGATGCCCTGGACACCGTTGAGCAGAACCTCGTCGGCGCTGCGGAATGCATCCATGAGGCTCACCGCGGCATCGCCGAGCTGAAGCAGACGGTCGTTGGGGATGACGATGAGCGTGTCGCACGACTCACGAAGCTGCTGGATGCCGGTATCGGCCTGTCCGCCGCGACGCTTGCCTTCGAAGGAGAACGGCCGCGTGACGACTCCGACGGTCAACGCGCCGAGCTTGCGCGCGATGTTAGCGACTACGGGAGCGCCGCCGGTACCGGTGCCACCACCCTCTCCTGCGGTGACGAAAACCATGTCGGCACCCTTGAGTACCTCTTCGATCTCGTCCTTGTGATCATCTGCTGCGCGGCGACCCACCTCGGGATCGGCTCCTGCGCCGAGCCCGCGGGTCAGTTCGCGACCCACGTCGAGCTTGACGTCTGCGTCGCTCATCAGCAAGGCCTGAGCGTCGGTGTTGACCGCGATGAACTCGACTCCCTTGAGTCCCTGTTCGATCATGCGGTTGACCGCGTTCACGCCGCCGCCGCCGATGCCGACGACCTTGATTACGGCGAGGTAGTTGTGCGGGGGCGTCATGGGCTCTCGCCTTCCGTGGGTTGTTGCGTGAAATGTGGAAAACTCTCAACCTAAACCACAGGCTTAGAGTTATGTCAAGTACTGAACTGCTCGGAACGCTATTCATCCCCGACGGCTATCGCCATTAGGCGCGCCGACGCCGCGCCGGAAATATGCGTCACTCGCGCTGGAACTACTTCGTGGTGGGTAGATCCGGACTCGACACGTCGAAGATCTGCCCGGGCTGCGACAGCAACGCGATCGCCACCGCGGCCTTGCGTTCGGAGTTGTCTTTGCTACCCCACACGACGGTTCGTCCGTCGAGCAACAGAATCGAGATGTCGGACAGGGTGCTCGCTCGCAACTCACCCACCTGATCTCGCAACAGCGGCGGCAGCGTATCGAGCACTGCGAGAGCGTCTTTCGTCACGGGATCACCGAACACCGGGTTCTCGGTCACCAGCCGCACAACCCCCGGCGGCGGAGGTGCGATCGCGAAATCGACCCCGGTGGAATCGAGCAGATGGGTGCCGTCCGGAGAATCGAAGAACGCCACGGGCGTTCGCTCCTCGACGGTCACCTGCACGGTCGACGGATACTTGCGCTGCACGCGCACCGAAGCCAACGCCGGAATAGTCGCCACCCGCTGCGCCGCCGCAGCCGTGTCCACTCGAACCAGTGGAAGACCGGCGGGAACGTCGAGCAGGTCGAGGACCTCCTGCTCGGACACCGAGGACTCCCCCGCGACCGTGACGCTCCGAACCGACAGCAACGGCGTGAAGTACACCAGCGCAGCCGATCCCACCACCACGACAACGACAGCAAGCGCAATCAGCACGGCCTTGCGACGCGACCGCTTCACCCGAGTACGTTCGTCTTCCCTGGCCCGGGCGCGCGCCTGCTTGTCACTCATCGGCGACGTCGAATCATCCTGTACTGCAGCTGTTCCCGATCTGGAAGAACGAACTCGATCGGAGCGGCGGGTCACGGAGCCGGCCGATCCTTCGGTTCACTGCGGCCGGTCGCAGCACCGAAATCGGTTTTCGAGCGAAGTGCGTCCAGAATCGGACCACCGAGCATCGTCACGTCACCCGCCCCCATGGTGATGACCACGTCTCCCGGCCTGCTCAGCTGCGCGACCTGCTTGGCCACCATCGACAGATCCGGTTGGTAATTCACCGGTTTCGTCACCGAGGCTGCAACCAGCGCACCCGTCACACCGGGCAACGGCTCCTCACGTGCACCGTAGACATCGAGCACCACTATCTCGTCCGCCAACGACAACGCCGCTCCGAACTCCTCGGCAAAGGTGGCGGTCCGTGAATACAGGTGCGGCTGGAACACCACCACCACCCGCCCCCGCTCGAGACCTGCGCGGTCCTGGCCCGCGACGAGAGCCTGCGCTGCGGTCAACACCGCACGCACCTCGGTGGGATGGTGTGCGTAATCGTCGAACACTCGGACGCCGTGCTCTCGCCCGGTGAACTGAAAACGTCGATGAACCCCGCCGAAGCCGGTAAGCCCGGCCAACAGTTCCTCGGTGCCGGCACCCACCTGACGCGCCGCGACGAACGCCGCGAGCGCATTGAGTGCGGTGTGCCGTCCGGGAACACCGAGCCGAACCGTCCGCGCCGCATCCTCGCCGGCGATCTGCAGCTGCGCGACGCCGCCGATGTCCTCGGGCTCCCACGCCAACAGACGAACGGCCATGTCGACCGGTCCGGCGTCTACGTCGGACGACCCGTAGCCGAGCACGGTCACGCCGGGCAGATTCTTCTGGACCACTCGGCGAGCCAGGGCTGCCGAACCAGGATCGTCCATGCATGCCACGAGCACGCCGCCGGGGCGCAGCACAGCGGCGAAGTCGTCGAACACCTGTACGTAGGCCTCGGTGGTGCCGAAGTGGTCCAGGTGATCGGCCTCGATATTGGTCACGATGATCACGTCTGCCGTGTACTGCAGCAGCGAACCGTCGCTCTCGTCCGCTTCTGCCACGAACACGTCGCCGCTTCCGTGGTGTGCATTGGTCCCGGCCTCGTTGAGCTCTCCTCCGACGGCGAACGACGGATCGAAGCCGCAATGCTGCAGCGCGACCACCAGCATCGAGGTGGTCGACGTCTTGCCATGGGTACCCGAGACCAGCACAGTGCGGTAGCCCTGCATGAGGGAGGACAGCACGGCCGGCCGCAGAACCACCGGAATTCCGCGCTCGCGGGCCGCGACCAGCTCTGGATTGGTCTTGGGAATTGCGGCATGGGTCGTCACCACGACCGAGGGGCCGCCCTCGATCATGTCGAGCGCACTGGCGTCGTGACCGATGCGAACCTGCGCACCACGTGCTCGGAGCGCGAGCACACCACGGGATTCCTTGGCGTCCGATCCCGATACCTGCCCGCCGCGAGCCAGCAGGATGCGCGCGATACCGGACATTCCGGCACCGCCGATACCCACCATGTGTACTCGTTGTAGCTCTGCCGGCAATTCCGACATTGCCGCACCGTCAATTGTCACGCGGACGTCTCCCTCGTTCTCTTCGCATGCGCGACACCGCCCGGATCAGCGTCTCGCCGCGTGCGCAGTATCGAGCACGATCTGCGCCACGGCCGCTGCTGCTCCTTTGTGCCCGGCACCGGCCGCGGCCCGAGACATCGCAGCAATCTTCTCCGTGTCGTTCAGCAGCGCCACCACCGTGTCGGTCACGTACTGCTCGGTCAGTGTCGCATCGGACACCAGGATGCCACCTCCGGCGTCGACGACCGGACGGGCGTTGAGCTCCTGCTCGCCGTTGCCGTGTGGCAGGGGTACGTACACCGCGGGCAGACCTGTCGCCGACACCTCGGCAACCGTCATGGCACCGGACCGACAGATGGCCAGGTCCGCGGCCGCGTACGCCAGATCCATCCGGTCGATGTACGGCAGCGCGACGTACGGCGCATTCGGGTTGCGCTGTTCTACGTCGAGCGCGTTCTTCGGTCCGTGCGCGTGCAGCACCGATATGCCGGCCGCGGCGAGCGCAGACGAGGCACCGGAGACGGCGTCGTTGAGGGATCGTGCTCCCTGCGAACCGCCGAACACCAGTAGTACCGGGCCCTGCTCGGGCAGACCGAAGTGTTCCCGGGCCTGTGCGCGCACCGCCGCGCGGTCGAGTTCGGTGATGGTGGGACGGACGGGGATTCCGATGACTTCCGCGTCGGCTGCACCGCGCGCCGCGATGCCCGATCCGGCAACGGCGGCAAGCACCCGTCGAGCGGACCTGGCCCCGACCTTGTTGGCGATGCCTGCCCTGGCATTGGCCTCGTGGATGACCACGGGAAGTCGCCCACCACGACCGAGCAGCCGTCCCCGCGCGGCGAGATAGGCGGGCAACGCGACGTAACCACCGAATCCGACGAGCACGTCGGCCTCGACGGCCGCGAATATCTCCCTCGTTCGACGTACCGATCGCACAACGCGGACCGGCAGCTTCAACAGGTCGACGGTGGGCTTACGCGGCAGCGGCACGGGTGGGATGAGTTCGAGGGCATATCCACGGGCCGGAACCAGTGTCGTCTCCAGGCCACGACTGCTGCCGAGAGCGGTGACGGTGACGGTGGGGTCGAGGACGCGGAGGGCGTCGGCCACTGCGAGCGCAGGCTCGATGTGCCCGGCCGTCCCGCCCCCGGCAACCACTACGGAAATCGGCCTGGATGTCTGCTTCACCGTCGATATCCTCGCTCACCCGAGCGAACGGGTGGGCGACCGGGTTGTGGTTCCGGACGCGGACGGTACGAACCCTGAGGTTCCGGACGGGGCCGGGGAGACGTCCGAGACCCGGCTGCGTACCCGGCCGACGGCTCACGACGCTGCGGCTCGGGGCGGCGGGCCCGGCCGCGGAGCGAATCGCCCCGTCGATCGGTCGAGGAGGGCGACATCGTGTCGGCCCGGGAACTCGAGACTCGGGTACGTCCCGGCTCGGGTGCGCGCGCTCCTCGCCCGTCCTTACCCCTGCGGGCCTCGAGACGCTTGCGGTCCTGAGCGGCCAGGGTGGGTCGGGTGGACTTCGAGCGAGCCATCGCGGCGCGCTGGGGCGAGAACACCGCGGGCAACGGAAGCTTGAGGGCACGAGCGATTCGCCCCTCCTGGCCGGCGTGGAGGGCTGCGATCGCTTCGGGCTCGTGGCGGGCTGCACTCGCGATGATGCCGAACATCAGCAGCGTGATCGCCGTCGACGTGCCGCCGTAGGACACCAGCGGCAACTGCAGGCCGGTCACCGGCAGCAGACCCACGACATAGCTGATGTTGATCATGGCCTGACCGAACACCCAGCAGGTGGCACCGGCGGTCAACAGGCGCAGAAAGGGATCGACCGAGCGCATGGCGATGCGCAGACCGGTGTAGACGAACAGTCCGAACAATCCGATGACGGCAAGGCAGCCGATCGTGCCGAGTTCCTCACCGATGATGGCGAAGATGAAGTCGTTGTGCGCGTTGGGAAGATAGCTCCACTTCGCGCGGCTCTGCCCCAACCCGCGGCCGAACAGACCACCGTCGGCCAGCGAGTATTTCGCCTGGGTCGACTGGTAGGACAGTCCCGAAGTGTCTTCCCCCGGATTGAGCCAGGCCTTCACGCGGTTGGAGCGGTAGCCGGCAGTGAACGCGAGCACCGTCGCCAGCGCCATACCCGTAATCAACACTGCACCGAACAACCGGGCGTTGAGACCGGCGAACCACAGCAGCGCCACCAGGATGATGCCGAGGGCGATCGCTGTACTCAGGTTGGGCTGCAGCACCACCAGCAGACACATCAGCAGACCGGCAGGCAGCAGTGGCACCAGCAACGACTTGATGTTGCCGTGTTCGCTGCGACGCGAGGCCAGCAGATGCGCACCCCACAGCACCAGCGCGACCTTCGCCAGTTCGGACGGCTGGAACGAGACGACGCCGAAGTCGAACCAACGCCGTGCGCCTTGACGCTCGGCACCGATCCCAGGGATCAGCACGAGCATCAACATCGTGATCGAGACCAGGAACAGTGGAAAAGACAGCTTCCTGAGGTACCGAACCGGGAGTCGGAGAGCCACGTAGAACGCGACCGCTCCCAACGCCACGCCGATCAACTGCTGAGTGAACAGCGCGTATCCGGACTCGTCGGCCGCAAAGGATTCTGCGGACGACGCCGACAGCACCATCACCAGGCCCAGCACCGTCAGCAGTACGGCGATCGTGACAATGAGATGGAACGACGCCAGCGGACGGCCGAACCACAGGCCGATTCGAGTGCGGGGCGGGGACGTGCGGCGAGGTGGGCGCGGCGGCTGAGCAGCGGTGGTCACGAGCGCGGCGATCCGATGTCGACGATATCCAGCAGCTGCACGGACTCGGCGAAGCTTCGACCGCGGTGCCCGTAGTCGGAGAACATGTCCAGCGACGCAGCCGCGGGAGCCAGCAGGACGGTATCCCCCGGCTCAGCGCGTCCGGCCGCATGGGCGACAACGGCCCGCATCACCGCATCAGCATCTTCAGCACCATGAGTCACACCAGCATCGTCTCCCGAAGGGAGCCTCACGACCGGAACATCGGGCGCGTGTCGCGCCAAAGCCTCTGCGATCTGCATCCCATCGCGGCCCAGCAGCACCGCAGCAACGAGTCGATCCGCGATCTCCACGACCAGATCGTCGATCACCGCACCCTTGAGCAACCCTCCCGCGATCCACACGACGCGCTCGTGCGCCAGGATCGACGAACGAGCCGCATGCGGGTTCGTCGCCTTCGAATCGTCGATGAACGTCACTCCGCCGAGCTCGCGCACCACCGCCGCGCGATGCGGTCCCACCCGGTAGCTCTGCAGACCGGCTCGAACCGCGCCGGGCTGCACCCCGATCGAGCGAGCCAGCGCGGCGGCCGCCAGCGCATCGAGAATCCCGGAGGGTCCGCTCGGCTCGACGTCCGCGGCTGCGAGAAGTTCGACGGTGTCACCGAACGCGTTGTCGACGAGTACACCCGACCGCACTCCCAGCTCGCCCGAGGCGGGTTCGCCCAGCCGGAAACCGACGACGTTGCCAGACGGCGAGCCCGCGGCCAGGCGTGCTGCTCGCGTGTCGTCGAGGCCGACGACAGCAATCTCACCGGACAACGCTCGAGCCTTGGCCTGGACATATCCGTCCATGCCGCCGTGCCAATCGAGGTGATCCTCGGCGATGTTGAGTACCACCCCGGCCGCCGGATGCACCGACGGAGCCCAGAACAATTGGAACGAGGACAGTTCCACCGCGAGAACGCTCGGATGCGGCGTGCGACGCAGCGCGTCGGCGATGGGAAGTCCGATGTTTCCGCAGGCTACCGACTCGATAGCGGCAGCCTCGAGAATCGACGCCAGCATCGAGGTGGTGGTCGTCTTTCCGTTGGTTCCGGTGACCACCAGCCAGCGAGTTCTCGGGCCGTACAGCTCGGCCCGGTCCACGTGCCAGGACAACTCGACATCGCCCCACACCGGAATCCCCTGACCGGCGGCTGCAGCCAACACCGGAGAATCGGGACGGAAGCCGGGACTGGTGACGACAAGCGAGAACGCTGCCAGCGCGGCGGGATCGCCGAGCAGGTCGTCCTGCAGCACCACCGCGGCACCGATGCTCGACGCCCTGTCGAGCGCACCACGATCGGAGTCGGTGACGGTGACGACGGCCCCGAGGTCCAGCAATGGGCGCACCACGGCGAGACCGGACACGCGGGCACCGGTCACCAGTACCGAACTACCGCGCAGCCACGACAGGTCGATCGAAGTTTCGTTCATGCCCTATCCGCCGACGGCAGCGAGATACTCGCTGTAGAACAGGGCGAGTCCGACAGCCGACGCGATGGCGGCCAGCAACCAGAACCGGATGATCACCGTCGTCTCGGCCCATCCCGCCAACTCGAAGTGATGATGGAACGGGGCCATCCGGAACACGCGTCGGCGACTCGAGCGGAATACCGCCACCTGAATGACGACCGATGCGGCCTCGGCGACGAACAGTGCACCGATCACGACCATGATCAGTTCGGTCTTGGTGACCACCGACAGACCGGCGATCAGACCACCGAGGGCGAGAGATCCGGTGTCACCCATGAAGATCTTGGCCGGCGCGGCGTTCCACCACAGGAAACCGATGCATGCGCCCGCAGCGGAGGCGCACACCAGAGCCAGGTCGAGGGGGTCTCGGACGTCGTAGCAGCCGGGGGCAGGACCGGCGGGGCCTGCGCAGGCTTGCCGGTACTGCCAGAACGTGATGACGGTGTAGGCCCCGAGAACCAACGTCATCGATCCGGCGGCGAGGCCGTCGAGACCGTCGGTGAGATTGACCGAATTCGACCACGCGATCACCAGTAGACAGACGAACAACACGAACACGACGGCAGACATCGACCAGGTTGCGATATCTCGAACGTAGGAAAGCTGAGTACTTCCGGGAGTGAGACCGCTGTCGCTGCGGAACTGCAGCACCAGAATCGCGAACAGCACGGCCGCCGTTATCTGCCCGACGTACTTGCCGGTCGCGTTCAGACCGAGGTTGCGTTGCTTGCGAATCTTGATGAAGTCGTCCAGGAAACCGACGAGCCCGAGCACCGTCGTCAGTCCGAGCACGAGCAGAGCAGAAGCCGACGGGCCGTCGGCGTCGTACCCGATTCCGATCAGGTGCGAGCCCCAGTAACCGGCCCAGATTCCGACCAGAATGGCCACGCCGCCCATCGTGGGCGTACCACGCTTCGATTGGTGACTCGCCGGGCCTTCCACTCGAATCTCTTGACCGAACCCCTGCTTCGAGAAGGTCTTGATCAGTATCGGAGTCAGCAGAATTGCGACGGCGAGCGCGATGCCGCCGGCGAACAGGATCTGCCTCACTGATCGCCCTCCGCGGATGCGCTCGTATCTGCCAGGACGGCGTCGGCAACTGTCCACATGGCCCCGGACTGCGAGGCCTTCACCAAAACGATGTCACCGGGACGCACCTCGTCGAGGAGCACAGCGATCGCCGACTCGCGGTCGGGTACGAGCATCGACTCCTCGCCCCACGAACCTTCCATGACGGCACCTTGATGCAGTGCCCGAGTGGGTCGTCCCGAGTCGACGATGATCAACCGATCGACGTCCAGTCGTACGGCCAGCCGGCCGATCGCGTCGTGCTCGACCACGGAGTCGGCACCGAGTTCGCCCATCTCCCCGAGGACCGCCCAGCTGCGTCGCTTGGGCCCGTCGTCACGGCGAGACATCGAGACCAGGGCCTTCAGGGCGGCGCGCATCGAATCTGGATTGGCGTTGTAGGAATCGTTGACGACGGTGACGCCGTCCGTACGGGTACGCACGTCCATCCGCCTGATCGACGTCGGCGCAGCGGTCGACAGCGCGTCGGCCACCTGCGCCAACGTTGCTCCGCATTCGAGTGCGACGGCAGCTGCCGCGAGCGCATTGCCGACCTGATGCTCACCGTGCACCGCCAGGGTGATCGGTACCGTGCCCGCCGCGCATTCGAGTGTGAACGACGCGCGGGCGTCGGTATCGACCTGCACGTCGACTGCCCTGACGTCCGCATCGGCACTTCGGCCCACGGTGACAACGGACGCCGTTGTGCGCGTTGACATCTCGGCGACCAAACGATCGTCGATGTTGAGAATCGCCACTCCCCCGTCGGCGGCACCGGGCAGCGCTTCGACGAGTTCACCCTTCGCCAGAGCGATGGCCGCACGCGACCCGAACTCGCCCAGGTGCGCCGTGCCCACGTTGAGCACCACCCCGATCCTCGGCGGCGCGAGCTCGGCGAGTTCGGCGATATGGCCGATTCCCCTGGCCGACAGCTCGAGACACAGGAAGTCGGTATCGACGTCCGCCCGTAGAGCCGTCCAGGGGTGGCCGAGTTCGTTGTTGAACGATCCGGGCGGGGCCACCACCGAGCCGAGCGGTTCGAGTACCGCCGAGATCAGATCCTTGGTGGAGGTTTTTCCCGAGGACCCCGTCACCCCGACGACGGTCAGCCCGTGCTCAGCGGTCAGCTCGAGCACCGAGGCCCGCGCCAGAGCTCCGAGTGCGGTCAACACTGCCGAACCGGAACCGTCCGGGTCGTTCTCGAGCGCCATCGCGCGACTGTCGTGCGGGACCGGACGGACGACCACGGCCGGTACACCGACCGGGCGCGCGGCCAGCACCAGCGCCGCACCTGCGGCAACCGCGTCGGCGGCGTGGTTGTGACCGTCCACCTTGGCTC
Source organism: Rhodococcus sp. Leaf278 (assembly GCF_001426085.1). Taxonomy (GTDB): domain Bacteria; phylum Actinomycetota; class Actinomycetes; order Mycobacteriales; family Mycobacteriaceae; genus Rhodococcoides. The sequence goes on along the minus strand of NZ_LMRR01000004.1, from coordinate 135,299 downwards.
CGGGAAGGGCGAGGAAAATACTGCCGGGGGTCACCTTGCGGGAATCGAACTCCACCGGCCCGGGCACCACAACCATCGGGTCCGACACGTCATGCAGTGTGCCTCCGACGATCTCGGCGATGCGGCCCATCGTCAGCGGAATCACCGTACGCCCGCGCTCGTGCCGACCAACCGCGCGTCGATAGCCGAGGCGAGTACCACTCTGTCGTCGAACGGGTGCTTCACCCCTGCGATCTCCTGGCCTGTTTCGTGCCCTTTTCCTGCGATCAACACAACATCCCCTTCGCGCGCCCACACCACGGCCTGTTCGATCGCCGCCGCGCGGCCTGCCACATTTCTCACTTCACCACGAACATCGTCCGGCACGGACAGCGCTCCGTCTTCCACGGCCCGCCGAATGGCGGCCGGATCCTCGCTGCGCGGGTTGTCGTCGGTCACCAGCAGGAGATCCGCGCCCCGCGCCCCGGCTGCACCCATCAGCGGGCGTTTGGCAATGTCGCGGTCCCCGCCTGCTCCGAGCACCACCGCAATCCGTCCACGGGAAGATTCACGCAACGTCGCCAGCACGGCCTCGACGGCCGCGGGCTTGTGCGCGTAGTCCACCACGGCCAGGAAGCTCTGACCTCGATCGATACGCTGCACACGACCCGGGACGTCGACCGTCGCGAGTCCGGCCGCCGCCGTGGACACGTCCACCCCGGCCGCCGCGCAGGTCGCCAGTGCCAGCACGGCATTCGCCACGTTGTAGCGCCCCGGTAAGCGGACCGAGACCGGCAGCGACAGCCCGTTCGGATCGGCGACGACGAACGACTGCGTGCCGTTGTCGTGCTTGGCCCAGTCCGACACCGTCCATTGCGAGTCGTCACCGGTCGATGCGGTCACCACCGTCGACCCGGCAGCGCGAGCGATGTCTGCCATCCGCACACCCCACGCATCGTCGACACAGACGACCGCGGTGTCGGCGCGGACAGCAGAGTCGGCCGCGAACAATCGACTCTTGGCCAGAAAGTAATCCTCGAGCGAGTCGTGGAAATCGAGGTGATCCTGCGAAAGATTGGTGAACGCCCCGACCGCGAAGCAGGTTCCATCTACTCGGCCCAGAGACAACGCGTGCGAGGACACTTCCATCACCACCGTGTCGACGCCCTCCTCCACCATCACCGCGAAGAGCGCGTGCAACTGCGGTGCCTCGGGCGTGGTGAGTGCGCTCGGTACGTACCGACCTGCGACGCGTGTCTCGATGGTGCCGATCAAACCGCACCGACGTCCGGCAGCCGTCAGGCCTGCCTCGACCAGGTACGACGTCGTCGTCTTTCCCGATGTACCGGTGATTCCGACGACGGTCATCTTCGAGGAGGGATCGCCGTAGATCAGCGCTGATACCGCGCCCAACACCTGCCGAGGACGATCGTGCACGAGTACCGGAACCTGCTGTTCCATGCCGGCGAGGACGCGCACCACGATGTCGAGTCCGGCGGGGTCGGTGAGAACTGCCACCGCACCGCGACCGACCGCGTCCGCCGCGAATTCGGCTCCGTGACGAGTCGAGCCGGGCAACGCCGCGAAGAGATCGCCGGACAGGATCGACTGCGCTCTGAGATCGATACCGGTCACCCGCACCCCTTCGGGGTCTCCGGCACCGATCGAGGCTCCGGCCGCGGACGCCACCTCGGACACCTCGGTGTGCGGTGGATGCGCCGGACGTGTACCCGGAGCCGGTTGTGAATCCGCTGAGACAGTCACTCCTGCTCCCTTCCTCTCTACTGCAGGGCGCGCGCCTGCCCCGGCTCGATCACGCCGCGGCGGCGGCCGAACGAACGCGCCTGAACCGATGTGTCAGATTACCGGCGACCGGGATCGCGATGTTGCCGCCCCGACTCGAGAACCGGCGGGTCCGGAACTCAGTCCGCCTGCAGAACCAGCTTGGGTCCGGGGTCTGCCGACATGGGCACGCTGTCCCGCTGCAGCATCCAGCTGGCGATGTTGTGGAACAGCGGAGCCGCCGACTGACCGCCCGAGCCATCGGCGCTGCGTGTCGGGGCGTCGAGCATGATGCCGATCACGTAGCGAGGATCGTCGGCGGGCGCGATACCCGCGAACGTGATCCAGTAGTTCGAGTTGGAGTAGCACTTGCATTCCGGATCGACCTGCTGAGCCGTACCGGTCTTGCCACTGATCTGGTAGCCCTCGACGCCGGCGGCCACTCCCGTGCCGCGCTGGTTACCCGTGTCGTCCTGAGTGACGGAACGGAACATGTTGCGAACCGTTTTCGCGGTATCGGGGCTGACCACGTACACCCCGTCCGGCTGCTCGGTCTCGGTCCGCTGACCGTTCGCGTCCACCGTAGCCTCGACGATGCGCGGAGGGATGCGCACGCCGTTGTTGGCGATTGCCTGGTACATACCGGTCATCTGCAGCAACGTCATCGACAGGCCCTGACCGATGGGAAGGTTGGCGAACGTGCCGCCCGACCATTGATCCCTACTGGGCACACTGCCCGCGCTCTCGTTCGGCAGACCGACATCACTGCGCTGGCCGAGACCGAACCTGCTGAGCATGTCGGCGTACCGGTCCTCGCCGACGCGTTGCGCCAGCATCAGCGTGCCGACGTTGGAGGACTTACCGAACACGCCGGTCGTGGTGTACGGAGCGACACCGTGTTCCCACGCATCCCTGACCGACACACCGGACATGAAGATGCTGCCCGGAACCTGCAACACCTCGTCCGGCGTGGTGAGTCCGTACTCGATGGCCGCAGCCGCCGTGATGATCTTGTTCACCGAACCCGGCTCGAACGGAGTGGTGACGGGCAGATTGCCCATCTCCTTGGTGCGCTCGTTGTTACCGACGCCGATCCCGGCATTGAAGGTGTTGTCGTTCGACATCGCCAGCACTTCACCGGTCCGCGAATCCTGCACGTAGGCCGACGCGTTCTTTGCCCCGGACAGGTCCTTTGCCAACTGCACCTGCTGCTGCACGTAGTACTGGAGGTCTGCATCGATCGTCAGTTCCACGCTGGAACCGTTGACCGCCGGCTGCTTGTCGCGCCAGCTGCCGGGAATGACGGCACCATCGGAACCGCGATCGTAGGTCTGCGAACCGTCTGTTCCGGCGAGGGTCGCGTCGAGTGAATCCTCCAGACCGAGCAGACCGTGTCCGTCCCAACCGGTGGCACCGACGATGTTGGCGGCCAGAGATCCGCCGGGATACTCCCGGATGTCCTGGCGCTCGAGCCCGACCTGCTTGAAATCGGCACTGATCTTCGACGCCACGGTCGCGTCCACACCCCGTGCCAGATAGGTGAATTCGTCGTTGCTCTTCAGTTTGGCGAGCAGATCCTTCTCGCTGATCACGTCACCGAGATCGTTGTGGATGCGCTCGGCGATGTCCTCGAGGTACTGCTCGGTCTCGGGCTCGGTGGGATCTTTCGCGCGAGCCTCGTCGAGTTCCTTACGAACCCGAACCGGCTGGAAGGTCAGCGCTTTCGCCTCCATCGTGAAGGCGATCGGATTTCCGTTCCGATCGAGAATCGACCCACGCATCGCGGGATCGACAAGGGTGGTGGTGCGCTGCGACGCCGACTCGGCCGACAGTCTTGGGCCGTCGAACCCCTGAATCCACAACAATTGCGCTGCTGCGACAGCCAGCGCCACGTACATGAGAACTCTGCCGGTTCCGTGACGGAACCGAAAGGTGGACGAGTCGAGACGCTTTCGGCTCGGTGGCCGTCGAGTCGGAGCAGGCGTAGGCCTGGTCACTGCCCGTCACCCGCGGCTTCTTCGGTGGCCGGAGCCGCAGGGGCAGCAGACGACGGAGTTTCGGCCGACGGTGTCTCGAGCGAGGGGATGCTCATGGGAATGAATTGTTCAGCAAGCGCAGTGTTTCCAGCGCCATTGCTTGCACTCGGCGTGGCGGCACGAGTATCGACCGAGCCGGAGGTCCGGCTGGGCTGCGATGCGCTACGCGGCGTCTGCTGCTGCGACTGCGCGGATGCAGAGGGGACGGTGCCCTCGCCTGCAGCGGCGGGAGCCACCGGATCGAGCGGAGCAACCGGCGCACCGTCGGCCGGAGCCGGTGTACCCACGACCTGCACACCGCCGTCGGGCGCGACGATCAGCCGGGCAGGATTCTTGGCCGGAACCATTCCGAGCCCGGCCGCCTTGCGAGCCAGCTCGGGAGCCGATTCTGCCAACTCGACATCGCGCTGTAATGCTGCTCGCTGCTGAGCAAGCTCGGTGTTGACGGCCTTTGCGGCGCTGAGGTCGTACGAATCGCCGGCAGACCGCGTGGTGAGCAACAACGTCAGGCCGAGACCGAGGGCCAGCAAGCCGATGATCAACGCGACGAACGGAATTCGCGCAGCGATAGCACCTCCGTCGATCGACCGACGAGTGCCGGAACCACGATGAGAGTCCGACGTGTGAATCGACGCGCGCTGCTGCCTGCGCTCGTACGCACGAAGAGCGGCACCGGATCGACCACCGCTCTTACCCGTACGTTCAGGGCGCGAGAGTGAAGCCTGCGGAACGACCCTATGACCCTGCAGGGGAACCCGATTGCGTTGTGTTCCAACGGTTGTGCCTGGAACCGTCATTCCGCTCTCCTTGCAATCCGTTCGGCGGCGCGCAATCTCACCGGAGCCGAACGTGGGTTGACGTCGATTTCTTCATCCGAGGCGCGCTCGGCACCTCTGGTCAGGAGTCGAAACTCCGGACCCATTCCGGGAAGCTCTACCGGCAGCCCCTCGGGGCTACGGGATTTGATCCGCGGGGCCAACTCCTGCTTGACGACTCGGTCTTCGAGCGACTGATACGACATGAAGACCACCCGGCCACCCACGGCCAAGGCGTCGAGCCCGGCCGGCACCGCGGACTTCAGCGAGTCCAGCTCACCGTTGACCTCGATCCGCAGGGCCTGAAAGGTGCGCTTTGCCGGGTGCCCACCGGTGCGCCGCGTCGCGGCCGGGATTGCGGCGTAGAGCAATTCGACCAACGGACCACTCGTGGTGAACGGCGTGTGCTCACGTCGGCGCAGAACGGCGGAGGCAATCTTCCCGGCGAACCGCTCCTCGCCGTAGGTGCTGAGTACTCGCGCGATATCGCCGTGCGAGTAGGTGTTGAGCACGTCGGCGGCGGTGATACCCACGGTCGGATTCATCCGCATGTCCAGCGGCGCATCGACGGAATAGGCGAACCCTCGATCGGACTCGTCCAGCTGCATCGACGACACCCCCAGATCGAACAGAATGGCGTGCACCGATTCGAGCGCAGGCAGGCCGGCTTCGTCGAGCGCCTCGGCAATACCGTCGTACGTCGTGTGTACCAACGTGATTCGATCGGAGAATGGGGCCAGCCGGGAACCGGCGAGTCGGAGTGCGTCGGGATCGCGATCGAGTCCGATGAGGTGCAGGTGCGGATAAGTTCGGAGGAAGTGTTCGGCGTGACCACCGAGTCCCAGAGTCGCGTCGATCATGACGCGGGTGCCGTCAGCAGAATCGATTGCGGGGCCCAGTAATTCGTCGGCCCGATCGAGTCGAACCGGTACGTGCAGCGGACCTGCGGATCGACGATCGGGTCGGTCGGTGGACGATGCGCTCTCGTCCCGCCCGTCGCCCTCCGTCATGGTTCCTCCCGGTCGTGCGTACGTACGTCTCGCCCGGGTCCGGGCCGTGCGGGTTGCCCACGGACGCCGGTGCGAATGCTTCGAGGTCCCTGTCCGATAGGGAACCTGGCGTTGGGGAAGAACGTCAGGGTCCTGATCTGCGAAACCTGGCGTTGGGGAAGAACGTCAGGGTTCTGATCGGGCAGAGGCCTCGCTGCACTCGCAGGCGACCTGGGCGGTCTACAAGATTCCCCCGAGGGATTCGTCGAATGCGTCGGAGAAGTCCTGCTCGTTTTCAGCGGAGTAACGGGCCCATGCTTCGTCGTTCCAGATTTCGATGAAATCCATCGAACCGATCACCACACAGTTCCGTTCGAGCCCGGCGTATCGACGGTGCTCCGGACTGATGGTGATTCGACCCTGTCCGTCCGGCCTCTGCTCATCGGTTCCCGAAAAGAACTGACGAACGTAGGCGCGGGCTTTCGGGTTGGCACGAGACGCTGCCGTCAGCTTCCGTGACCGCTCGGCGAAGTCTGCCGCGGTGTAGACCGCGAGGCTGAAATCTTGCCCCTTGCTCACCATGACACCTCCTGCAAGCGCGTCCCGAAACTTGGCCGGCAACGTCAGTCGACCCTTGTCGTCGAGCTTTGGCGTGTAGGTACCGAGAAACACTCGCCACCTCCAGCCTCGACTCTCCGCTGCGGACCACTTTACCCCACTCTCCCCCACTTCGAACCATTCAGAGCGCGAATAATTTGAGCAGTTTCACATTTCCCCAGTTCAAAGGCAGCAAGACTGCTCGAATTGACGGTCAGCATCCAGCCCTGGAAGGCCGGTTCAGGTCCGACGAAAAGCGCCCACACGCGTCCCATCAACGGCATGAGCAGGCTTTTTGCGACATATGAGACGAAACAGAGCCGTCCTGAGAGGCTCAGTGGAGCTGAGGTGGGGCGAAGTGGGGACTTTTGCTGATCGTGGGGCGAAGTGGGGAGGCGGCCCGAAATGCGCCGGCTACGACCCGTCGGCACCGGGCAGCCGACGTCCGCTCGGCAGAGGCCGCAGCAGGCGATCCGATCACCGCACAAACACAGCAGCACCTCACCCGAAGGTGAGGTGCTGCTGTGAGTGACGCGTGAAGTTGTGGGAACGAACCTGAATCGGGCGGGCCGTGAAAGACCCGGTCTTACTCAGTCCTGCTCGAACCTCTTACGGAACCGGTCCTCCATGCGAGAGGTGAAGCTGCCACCTTTGCGGCCACCCTTCGATTTCTGTCCGGTACCTCGGCCGGAGGCGTCGGCGGCACTGTTGGTGGTGCCACCTTCCTCGGACGTCGGTGCGGCTCCCTTCTTGGAGCCGCCGAACAGGAACAGTGCCCCGGCACCGAACATGAACAAAAAGCCGATGAGACTGACGACGAGAAAAGCCAAGCTGTTCGTCGACAAAGCAACACCGGCGACGAGCAACACGAGTCCCACGACGAACAGCGCGGCGGCCTGAAAGCGCCTCCTGCTCGACGCCGCGCGAACGCGGCCGCCTCTCACATGAGACGCGAACTTGGGATCCTCGGCGTAGAGAGCGCTCTCGATCTGATCGAGCATGCGCTGCTCGTGCTCGGAGAGTGGCACGGTACCTCCCCCTGCACTGATATTGAAGGTCGTTTCTGTTGCGAAACGACGGGAAGCTGACCTTGGCGGCTACCTAGACACGATGATACGAGCTGAATCCGCTGCTTACCACCTACTCGCACGATGTGTTCCTGAGAAACCCCGAAGTTTTCGAGACGGCCGTCCCGGAAACTCCGGCCGAACACCGTGTGACGTGGCAGTTCACGCCCGTCGACCCTTTCGATCAGCTATGCCGACAACGGTGTGGTCATCGGGTCGACGGAGGCGAACCGCGACTGACCGCCGAGTCGATCGTCGACCGAGTTCAAAAAGCTACTCACGTGTCGATAGAAATCGTCGGCATCGAGATCGGCGACCGTGCTCGACGCGCCCGCTTCCACTGCGGCGCGGGTGGCCGAGAACGATGCGAAGTAGTCCGACCACACAGCGAGTTCGGGTGCCGCCTTCGCCATCAACACCCATGCGTTGCGCGAGCGCGGGCGAGCACCGATCGAGTTCGGCAACGACGCCAGTACCGCCGCCGCTCCCTTGAGCGCCGCGGCATAGCTCCCGAGAAACCGGTCACCCGCGTCGCTCTCGCCGATGGACTCGGACAACAGAGCGTCGGCTCGACCGAGCAGAACCCGGGCCTGACGCGGCACCGGCGACCGCACGCCGGCATCGAATGCCTTCGTGATCGTCATACTCGAACACCTCCAGTTCGAATCTCCGGTGCGTACCTGACGCGCCCGGAACCGTGACGAAGCCTTACAGTCGAACTCCGGAGTATTCGACCCCCGATCGGAGTCGAAGCCACCGGCGCACTCGGCCCCGATCATCGAACACCCGTTCGACGCTTTTCAATATAGCTGTGCCCACCGACAAGTTTCCGAAGAAAGGTTGAGGACAGTCGTCACCGATGCGCGGACAACGCCGTACCTGGTCGATCTGACGCCCCCGGAATTTCGCCTGCGGCTGCTCGAAGCACTGTCGATCTACGTCGAAGCCATGGGTTACCCACGCGGTACCGAGCAGAGCCGGGCACCGATGTGGAGCGAACATCTGCATCGTCCCGGCTGGCGTGCGGTCGGAGCGCTGCTCCCGAACTCCGACCCGGGGCAGGCCGATTCACTGGTCGCAGTCGCCTACGGCTACCACGGCGCACCACATCAGTGGTGGCATCAACAGGTTCGAGACGGATTGCGCCGCTCGGGACACCCTCCGCAGAGTATCGAGAAGGCATTGGGGAACTACTTCGAGCTGACCGAGCTCCACGTTCTCCCGAGCGCCCAGGGGTACGGCCTCGGTTGGCAGTTGTGTAATCGGTTGCTCGAGGGTGTGGATGCCGACAACGTGATGTTGTCCACACCCGAGGTGGCGCGAGAGGACAATCGAGCCTGGCGACTCTATCGGCGGCTGGGCTTTGTGGACGTGCTGCGTGACTTCAGATTCGCAGGCGATCGTCGGCCCTTCGCCGTGCTCGGTCGCCGATTGCCACTGGACGGGCCAGTAGCCTGAGGGGTGTGATCGATGCTGTGGTGGTGGGCTCCGGCCATAACGCCCTGACCTCCGCCTGCTACTTGACCGATGCCGGTTGGTCCGTCGAGGTTCTCGAACGCGACACGGTTGCCGGTGGCGCAGTATCGACCGTGGAGCGCTTTCCCGGTCATCGGGTGGACCGCGGTTCGTCGGCGCACATCATGATCCGCCACACGGGGATAGTCGAGGAGCTCGACCTCGCACAGTTCGGCCTCCGCTACATCGACTGCGATCCCTGGGCGTTCGCACCGGGAGCCGTCGGCACCGACGAGCGCGCCCTCGTCTTCCATCGCGATCTCGATCGCACCTGCGACTCCATCGCCGCTGCGTGCGGGGCCGCGGACGCCCGCGCCTACCGCACGTTCGTCTCGGTGTGGGGCCCTCGGAGCGAACGAACCATGCGCGCGTTCGGCGGGCCGCCGACCGGAGCGAAACTGCTCCGCTCCTTCTGGGGTCTCGGGGCCCCGGACGGGGGCAGCATGCTCTCGCGCGAATTTCTCGCCACCGGTGATTCGTTGCTGGACGAGATGTTCTCGAGCGAACGTCTCAAGGCCGCACTGGCGTGGTTCGGCGCACAGTCGGGGCCGCCGATGTCCGAGCCGGGTACCGCACCGATGGTCGGTTTCGCCGCTCTCATGCACACTCTTCCGCCCGGCCGCGCCGTCGGTGGCAGTGGCGCGCTGACCGAGGCGATGATCGCCCGGTTGCAGCGGGACGGGGCCGAACTCACCCTCGGCGACGCCGTGACCTCGCTCGTACGCCGCCCGCACGGCTGGACCACCAGGACGGCATCGGGTCGGGAGATCGACAGTCGAGTCGTCGTTGCCGGTTGCCATATCTTGACCACTCTCGACTTGCTGGCCGAGGGCGGGCACGACGCGGCGCAGATCGCACGGTGGCGCAGCACGATTCGAGTGGGTCCTGGACTCGGTACTGCGGTCCGGCTGGCCACCGACGCACTTCCGGTGTATCCGAGTGCCGACCGAATCGAGGACGGCACCCACGGCCTCGCGCTGCTGGTACGTGACCGCAGCCAGCTGCGCCTGGCACACGGCCACGCACTCGCCGGTGATCTGCCGCCGACTCCGGCCGTGCTCGGAATGTCGTTCAGTGCCATCGACCCCACCATCGCGCCGCCGGGACAGCATCAGATCTCGCTGTGGTCGCAGTGGCATCCGCACACTCTCGCCGACGGCCGACGATGGCGTTCGGACGTTCCGGGCGAACGCTCGTTGGCCGAGTTCGAGGCGGACCGGATCGTGGCCGAAATGGATCGGTACGCGCCCGGATTCGCCGGCGCTGTGCTGGATCGACACGTCCAGTCACCGCCCGACATCGAGCGTGAGCTCGGGTTGATCGGGGGCAACATCATGCACCTGGACATGTCACTCGATCAGATGATGATGTGGCGGCCGCACCCACAACTGGCGGGTCATCGAGTTCCGGGGGCGGACGGGCTGTATCTCACCGGCGCATCCACGCACCCCGGTGGCGGCGTCACTGCAGCCAGCGGTCGGTCGGCCGCACGGATCGCGATCGACGACGCACGCGCCGGACGCCGACGCGAGTTCTTCCGGAGGAGGCGGATATGAGGATTGCACCGATCGTCGTGGCGGTCGCCGCCGTCGGCTGCCAGATCGTCTACCCGCTGGTGTCCGGGTCGACCCGAGACGCGGTGACAGTCGCCGTGGTCGCGTTGCTCGCACTCGCGTCGATCCTGCATGCCGTGCTGCACCGAGGAGCAGTGTGGGCCACCGTTCTCGTCGTCGTGACAGCAGGCACCGGGTTCGCGTCGGAACTGGTGGGCACCGCAACCGGCATACCGTTCGGCGAATACTTCTACGCGCAGAATCGCTTGGGTCCCAGCCTGTTCGAGGTGCCCGTGGTGGTCCCGCTGGCCTGGACGGCCGGTTTCTACCCGATCTGGTGCGCCGTGACCTACGTCGTTCGCCGTCTCGGCACGACGCAGGTCCGGGCCGCCGGACTCCGGATCGCCGCGGTGGCGGTGGGCATGGTCGGCTGGGACCTCTATCTCGATCCACAGATGGTCACCGACGGCCAATGGACGTGGACGGCCGGTGCCGTCGGCCTGCCGGGGGTGCCGTCCATCCCGCTGACCAACTACCTCGGCTGGCTCGTGGTGGCCACGATGATGGCGGCGGTCGTGGAGACGCTCGACCGTGCCATCGGAGGCCCTCGCCCGTCCGACACTCGGCTGCAACCGTTCGACGATGCGGTACCCATCGGGTTGTTCCTGTGGACGTGGCTCGGGTCGGCACTGGCGCATGCCGTTTTCCTCGACGGTCCGGAACTTCGCTTCTCTGCGGTGTACGGGTTCCTCGTGATGGGTGTGGTCGGCATACCGCTGGTGTGGATCGGTGGCCGCGGCCGCGTGCGTCCACCACGATCTCGCGCGGCAGTCTCCGGTCTCGGTACCGACACGCCTCGCTGAGAACCCCTGCCGACAGACATCGGCTCCATGGCCTGGCACGATGTCGCTGTGCAGTCGACATCGCGAACATCTCACCGAACCCACCGCCGCAGAATTCTCTCGGTGGTCGCACTGGCGTTGCTGGTCGCGCCGATGCTGGCCGGGTGCCTACGGGTACAGGTCACGATGGGGGTGTCGGCGAACGACCGGGTGGCGGGCCAGATCGTGGCGGCCAGTGTGCCGACCTCGGACTCCGATACCGGACCGGAGCTCGTGGTTCCGTCCTCGATCGAGAACAAGGTGCGCGTCGAGCCGTACAACCAGGATGGGTACGTCGGATCACAGGCCATTTTCGACGATCTGTCGTTCGGCGATGTGCAGACCCTCGGATCGATCTTCCAGAACGCCGCCGGATCGTTCCAGCTGGAGCTTCAGCGATCGGGTGACACCGTCACGCTGGCGGGTAACGCCGACCTGTCCTCGGTTCCGGCTCAGGGTTCGGACGTGCAGTTCACCATTGCGTTCCCTTCCCGCATCGGAACGACGAACGGCACCCGCGAAAGCGACAACTCGATCTCCTGGAAGTTGCCCGCAGGAGAGGTGACGTCGTTGCGCGCCGAGGTCAACTACCCCGATCCGAATACCAGGAGCTTCGCCGGCTGGGCGGGCATCGTCGGTGGTGTGACCGTCGGCGTCGCAGCCATCATCGGAGCCATGGCCTGGGTCTCGCGCAACCCACCACTGCGCACTCGGCAGCCGCGAGGACCCGAGGCGGACAGTCCGACCGACAGAACGTCGGTGTGACCGAACGACTCTCGGTACGAACAACGGCGACCACTGCTGTCCTGGCAACGGCGTCGGCTGCAGTATCGCTGCTCAATCTGCGATTCACGCCCGGCTTGAGTGCTCCGGATCGTGACGTCGCCGAACGCATCGTCGTCTGCATTCCCGCCCGCGACGAGCTGACGACACTTCCGTGGTTGATCGGCGATCTCCTACGTCAACGATCGTGCCCCGACATGCAGGTCATCGTCCTCGACGACGACTCCAGCGACGGAACGGCTTCGGCTGCCCGAGCGGCCGCCGCCGGTGATCCGAGGATTCGCATCGTGACCTCTCGTGCCGCTCCCCCGGCCGGATGGACCGGCAAGGCCGCCGCGTGCGCCGAGCTGGCGAGACTGGCCGACGAAGGCGACGCACAGACGTCGCTGATCATGTTCGTCGACGCCGACGTGCGACTCGCGCCCGATGCAGTGGCGGCCGCTGCGAGGACGCTGCGTCAGTACGATGTGGCGCTGCTGTGCCCGTGGCCCGAGCAGCTGGTAGGCAGCATCGCCGAGCGACTCGTTCAACCTCTGCTCGCATGGTCCTGGATGTCCACTCTTCCCGTGCCGGTGGCCAACTCGACGCTGCTGCCCTCGATGGCGGTCGCGTGTGGGCAGTTCATGGCGTTCGACGCCGCCGCGTATCGCGCCATCGGGGGCCACGGCTGTGTCGCAGCCAGCGCGACCGAGGATCTGGATCTGGCACGCACGCTGCGCCAACGAGGCATGTCGACGGCGGTGGTGTCGGGAGCGGGTTTCGTCAGTTGCCGAATGTACCGCTCGGCTACCGACCTGCGATCCGGGTACAGCCGGTGGCTGTGGAACGAGTTCGGCGGCCCGGTCGGTTCGATCACCGCAACACTGGCGTCGGCAATGATCTACCTGGTGCCGCCGATGGCGGCGCTCACGGCCTCGGGATCTGTGCGACGCCTCGGCTTGGCCGGATACCTCGCGGGCACGGTGTCTCGATTGGCCGCGCGTCGACGCGAATCGGGACCGCGATTCGGCGTCGACGATGTGCTCGACGCCGCGCTGCATCCGGTGTCGATCCTCGCTTTCACCGGACTCGTCGCGGAATCCCACGTTCGCAGGCGACGCGGATCGTTGACGTGGAAGTCGCGTCCCTCTCCGCGCCGCTGACGCCGCTAGACCCGCGCGGGCGCGAGTCCCAGGTTGCACAACACCTCACGGGTGGCCCGGGCAAAGTTCAACGTGATGAAGTGCAATCCGGGTGCACCCTCGGAAATCAGCCGCTCGCCGATGTTCGTGGCGAGTTCGATACCCACCTCTCGGACGGCCGCGCGGTCCTCTTCGGGACCGGATCCCGCTGCGCGGGTGAACTTCTCGTCCAGGGAAGACGGCAGTGTGGTGCCCGAGAGCTCGAGCATCCGGCGAACCGACCGGAGCGAGGTGATGGGCATGATCTCGGGAATGATCGGCTTGGCACCCTGCTCGGCGTCGTACGCGGACACACGATCGCGCAGACGCAGATAGTCGTCCACTTCGAAGAACATCTGGGTGATCGAGTACTCGGCCCCAGCACGAAGCTTGCCCACCAGGCACCTGGTGTCCTGCTCGAGGTCGTCGGCGCGGTGGTGTCCTTCGGGGAACGACGCCACTCCGACGTGGAAGTCGCCGAGATCGCGCACCAACCGAACCAGTTCCTCCGCGTACTCGACCCCGTCCGGATGCTTCTCCCAGTCACCGAGCGGATCTCCCGGCGGATCTCCGCGTAGCACCAAGATGTTCGTGATGCCGCGGTCGGCGTAGGACCCGACCATCGACCGCAACTCGTCGACACTGTGCGAAACGGCAGTGAGATGCGCCACAGGAAGCAGCGTGGTCTCTTCCGCTATCTGCCCGGTGACGCGAACCGTTCGATCTCGGGTCGAGCCTCCGGCTCCATATGTCATCGACACGAAGGCGGGCGCAAGCTGCTCGAACTCACGAACTGCACGCCACAAACGGGCCTCCGCCGCAGCATCACGTGGAGGCGAGAACTCGACAGAGAACGGGATTCTGGCGTCCGGTTCACTGCGTAGTCGGTCGACGATGGACGGCGTCGTCGACGCGTTCCCTCGGCTCGTCCGCCCCCGGACGGATTCTTCGCTCACCCGAAGATCATAGGTTGTGTGTCGGAACAGGCCGTCGGGCCTCCCTGGGGTCGGTGTTCACTGCACGTCGGCGCGTGGGTGTGGACGGCTACTAGTCTGGGAACCACATTCCGACGCACCCACCACACACCTTGGAGGATCGTCCTGTCCGGAGACTTGTCCTCGCCCGTCGTCGACACCCCCACCGCCGCACTCGGACCGGAGGCGCTCCGCGCTGCCGTGGACGCGAAGCTCGCCGAGTTCTTCGCGACGCGCCGCGAGGTCGTCGACACCGTCGGCGGCGGCTATCCCGCAGCCGTGGCAGATCTCGAAGCGTTCGTGCTGCGCGGCGGCAAGCGCATGCGTCCCGCGTTCGCCTGGACGGCATGGCTCGGTGCGGGTGGCGAACCCACCGGTACGCGCTCCGATGCAGTGCTGCGCGCCTGTTCGGCGCTCGAGCTGATTCAGGCCTGCGCGCTGATTCACGACGACATCATCGATTCGTCCAGCACACGGCGCGGCTTTCCGACCGTGCACGTCGACTTCGCGCGACGGCACCGGGACGCGGGCTGGTCCGGATCGTCGGAGCACTTCGGCGAATCGGCCGCCATTCTCGTCGGAGATCTCGCCCTGTGCTGGGCCGACGACCTACTCCGCGAGTCGGGCATCGACGACGACGCAGCACGCCGGGTCCAGCCGGTGTGGTCGGCCATGCGCACAGAGGTCCTGGGTGGTCAACTGCTCGACATCGAGGCCGAAGCAGGCACCGACGAAGGGGTGGCGGCTGCAATGCGGGTCAATCGCTACAAGACCGCCGCCTACACGGTGGAACGACCGCTGCACCTCGGCGCAGTTCTGGCCGATGCAGACGAGGATCTGATCGCCGCGTACCGCAGCTTCGGGGCCGACATCGGGATCGCGTTCCAATTGCGCGACGACCTGCTCGGAGTGTTCGGCGATCCCGAGGTGACCGGCAAACCGTCGGGCGACGACATCACCGAGGGCAAGCGCACCGTGCTGATCGCGTCGGCGCTGAAGCAGGCCGACGAGAGCCGCCCGGATCTTGCAGCCACGATCCGGGCCAGCCTGGGAACCGAACTCGACGCCGTCGCAGTGGCCGATATCCGTTCGATTCTGGTCGAACTGGGCGCGGTCGACGCGGTCGAACGGCAGATCGACGAGCTCGGCGCGCGGGCAGTCTCGGCCCTGGACAACAGTTCGATCGAGCCGGTCGCGGCCGCGCATCTGCGCGCCATGGCAACCGCCGCAATCAAGCGGCAGTACTGAAAGTGAGCGACATGTCTTCGATTCGTACGGTCACCGGACCCACCGACCGGGTAGTGGTGGTGGGAGCCGGATTGGCTGGATTGGCTGCCGGTCTGCACCTGCTGGGGGCAGGCAAGAAGGTCACCATCGTCGAACGAGACGAGACCGTGGGCGGTCGTGTCGGGGTGTACCCGGTGTCCGACTCCGACGGCTCGCACCTGTACGACATCGACAACGGCGCAAGCGTGTTGACCATGCCGAACCTGGTGCTCGAGGCCTTGGCCGCGGTGGGTGCCGATTTCGAGTCGACGACACCCCAGATCCGTCTCACGGCCCTGTCGCCGTCGTATCACACGCGGTACGCCGACGGTACGTCGATCGATGTCTACTCGGACCCGGAGGCGATGGCGGCCGAGGTGGAACGCACCTGTGGGCCCGCCGAGGCGCAGGGATATCGCGACCTGCGTCGGTGGCTGGCCGACATCTTCGATGCCGAATTCGACCGGTACATCGATTCGAACTTCGATTCCCCGCTCGATCTCGTGGGCTCGAAGGCCGCAGTTCGCGACACCGCCACGCTGATCAAACTGGGCGGCTTCGGCAAACTCGGACCGCGTGTCGACCGCTTCCTGAAAGACACCCGACTGCGGCGTGTCTTCACGTTTCAAGCGCTCTACGCAGGGATGGCACCGCAGAAAGCGCTTGCGGTCTACGGGGCGATCGCGCACATGGACACGTCCCTCGGCGTCTTCTTCCCCGAGGGCGGCATGGCGGCCATCGCTCGGGCCATGGCCGACGCGTTCGTCACAGCGGGCGGAACACTGGACCTCGGCACCGAGATCGTCGATGTCACCGTCGACCGCGGCCGTGCCGACTCCGTGCTGACCGCGACCGGCCATCGAATCGCGTGCGACGCACTCGTTCTCACCGCCGACCTACCCGTGGTCGATCGACTCCTCGACCGGGCGTCGGTGTCGAAGAAGGGCAGACGCAACGGCTACGGCGTCGTCTCACCGTCGGCGGTCGTCGCGCACGGGACAGTTCCCGTCGAACAGACCGCGAAGTGGCCCGCTCGTGCCCATCACACCATCGACTTCGGCGACGAATGGGCCGAAACGTTCCGAAGGATCACCGCCAAGGCGGGCAAGGGATCGTTGATGGCCGATCCCTCGTTGCTCATCACCCGACCTTCGGTGAGCGATCCGAACCTCGAAGTGGTGCGCGGCGGCGTACGCAGTGAGCCGGTGTCGATATTGGCACCGTGTCCCAATCTGGACAGCGCTCCGCTGGCGTGGGCAGAGCTTGCGCACCCCTACCTCCGCGAGATACTGACGACGATGGAGAGTCGCGGATACACGGGACTTCTGGACGCATTCGTTCTCGACCACATCGACACACCCGAGACCTGGGCGCAGAAGGGCATGATCGAAGGATCGCCGTTCTCGTCCGCTCACGTGTTCCGGCAGACCGGGCCGTTCCGGCGCAAGAACATGGTCGCCGGGCTCGACAACGTGGTTCTCGCCGGCTCCGGCACGACGCCGGGCGTGGGCGTTCCGACGGTTCTGGTGTCGGGAAAGCTCGCCGCCGAGCGGGTGACAGGACGCTCGGGGCGGTAGCTTCGTTCGATTCACTGCATCGACCAACTAAGCTGAACGCGATCGTTTGCCGGTCGCGCGCATTGCTGCGACCATGATCGTTCGACGAACTGCACAATGCATCGACTTCGGATGTAGTTCGCGAACAACACTTTCGTTGCAGAGGAGGAGTAGGCGGCAATGTCTTCGATTTCGTCGCACTCCACCTCCGAGGATCGATCGTCGGACGACGTCCCCGCGTCGGCCACCACACCACGACCGTCGAGAATGACTGCAACGGGAAACTTTCTCCGCAGCCCGGAGGGCAAAGCGGCAATCCTCGGTGTCGTCGGGGCCGTCTGCATCACGTTCGGTGGGTTCGGCGCAGGCAGCGTGCGGCGGCGCGATCCGCTGCTCGAGGAGATGCACCTGTCGTGGCTCCGATTCGGCCACGGATTCGTCCTGTCGACCATCATCGTCTGGGTCGGCGTACTGCTGATGATCACCGCCTGGGTCCGGCTCGGGCGCGCAACCCTGCACGGACGCACCACGGTCGGCGAACTGAGATGGATCGTTCCTGCATGGACGGCGCCGCTCTTGCTGTCGGTCCCGATGTTCAGCCGAGACGCATACTCCTACCTGGCTCAGGGGGCCCTGCTCCGTGACGGTTTCGATCCGTACGGCGTTGGTCCCGTTGCCAATCCAGGTGTGCTGCTCGACAACGTCAGCAACGTCTGGACCACCACGACGGCCCCCTACGGCCCACTGTTCCTCCTTCTCGGTCGCGGTATCACCACGTTGACGGGCGACAACGTCATCGCGGGGACCATGCTCCTGCGCCTGACCATGCTGCCCGGTCTGGCGCTGATGATGTGGGCGGTTCCGCGGCTGGCCAAGCACCTCGGCGGCCGAGCGACCACTGCTGTGTGGCTCGCGGTGCTCAACCCCTTGGTCCTGATCCATCTGATCGGCGGGGTACACAACGAGTTGCTCATGGTGGGCCTGATGACGGCCGGCATCGTGTTGGCTCTCGAACATCGCCACGTGGCCGGCATCGCGCTGGTGGCGATCGCGGTGGCGATCAAGGCAACCGCAGGTCTGGCGCTGCCCTTCCTGGTCTGGATCTGGATGTTGCACGTACGGGACAAGGCCCGCGCCGAAGACCGAACGCCGCCATCGCCGGTGCTGGTGTTCACGAAGACCGCCGGGATCGGAGCCTCGGTCTTCGTTGCGGTGTTCGCGGTCTCGTCGCTGGTCGCCGGAGTGGGAATCGGGTGGCTGACCGCGCTGTCGGGGTCGGCAAAGATCATCAACTGGCTCTCCCTGCCCACGATTCTCGCGCACCTGGTGACTGTCGGCACCTCCTGGTTCCTCGATCTTCGACTGGATCCGGTTCTCTACGTCACGCGGCTGCTGTGCTCGGTCGTCCTGGTGGTCGTCCTCGCTGCAGCCTGGTGGTGGGGCCGCAAGTCCGAGCGAAACGCTGTCAAGGGCATCCTGATCGCCCTCGTCGCCACGGTCGTTCTCTCCCCCGCTGCTCTGCCCTGGTACTACTCGTGGCCGCTGGCGATCGCTGCCGGATTCGCACTGTCTCGAACGACTCTGATGGTCCTGACCGGTCTGTCGACGTGGCTCATGCTCGTCTTCCAACCCGACGGTGCCATCGGCCTGTACAACGTCGTGCATGTGGCACTGGCTGTCGTCGCGGCCGTGGTGGCCGCCCTCGCGTTGACACGCGTCGACCCACTGCGTTTACGGTCGGACCGATCCAGGGAACACCGTGCCGTGCCGAATGCTCCCAAGAACACTGCATCCGAACCATCCGGAGACGAGTCCACGTCATGAGGTTCCCGCGATGAAAGAGTTGGACGGTATCGACCCGTCACTGCACGAGGCATACCGAATCTGCCGTGAGCTCAACGCCGAGCACGGTAAGACGTACTTCCTCGCCACTCGCCTGCTGCCGACCGACAAGCGCGCAGGCGTGCACGCGCTGTACGGATTCGCCCGCATGGTCGACGACATCGTGGACCTCGAGGGCACCGACATCGCCGTCGGATCGGACGAGCTCAACGCTCGCCGCATCGTCGAACTCGATGTGATCGAATCCCGAGTGCGCGACGCCCTGGCCGGAAAGCCGTTGCCGCACAGCGTGACCGACCAAGTATTGAGCGCACTGTGCGACACCGTGCTGCGATACGACATTCCGCACGACTACTTCTTCGCGTTCATGCACTCGATGCGCATGGACATCCCGGGAAGCGATGTGTTCGTCTCGCGCTACCGAACGATGGAGCAACTGCGCGAGTACATGTACGGCTCCGCTGCCGTCATCGGACTGCAGATGCTGCCCATCCTGGGAACCGTGGTCGAACGATCCGAGGCCGAGCCTCCAGCCGCGGCACTGGGCGAGGCGTTCCAGCTGACGAACTTCATCCGAGACATGGGCGAGGATCTCGATCGCGACCGGATCTATCTCCCCACCGACGAGCTGGCTGCCTTCGGAGTAGACGAAGAGTTGCTCCGGTGGTGTCGGACGACCGGCAGAGTCGATGTCCGGGTCACTCGCGCTCTCGCCCACCTGATCGCCGTCACCCGCTCGATCTATCGCACGTCCGATGCCGGTATCGACATGCTCGATCCGCGCGTGCGTCCGTCGATGCGTACGGCGTCCGTCCTCTACGGCCGCATTCTGGACGAGGTCGAGTCGCAGGGCTACCGCGTACTCTCCCAGCGGGCGACGGTGCCGCAGTGGACACGCGCCCGCATCGCGCTTCCGCAGTTCGCCGTCACCGGCTTCAAGCGTGCGACCGTTCGCTAGAAGGCCATGGCCTGTGCGCGTCTGATCACTTCGCGCATCAGATCGCCGTGCAGTGCGGCCACAGGCGCGCCGGGCAAGCTCTCGTCCTCGGTGAACAGCCACCGCAGGATTTCTTCGTCCTCGTAGCCACCGTCGTGCAGCACGGCCAACAAGCCGGGCAGACCCTTGACGATGGTGCCCTTGCTCGCGTCGAGGAACTGCTCGGGAACACCGGGCACGCGAGAACGCTTCAGAGCCAACAGTTGACGATCTCGAACGAGCTGTTCGACGCGGGTCTTGGGAACGTCGAGGATCTTCGCGACGTCGGCGAACTGCAGCAGAGACACCGACGGATCGAGCACGTCGTCGGCATAGGGAATGGCACTCACGCAGGTAACGTTAACGGGTCCGGCGTCCAGACTTCAAAAACGGCAGACGCGGCGGGAGAGCAACACGTTCGCCGATGGCCGGTCGACGCCCCGATACGATCGGCGTCGTGGTTCCGCACAGAAGCGGTCCGGGACCGAAGCGGACAACACAGCAGTCAGACAGTGGACGACGAGAGGAGGTTCGGTGATACCG
Source organism: Rhodococcus sp. Leaf278 (assembly GCF_001426085.1). GTDB lineage: Bacteria > Actinomycetota > Actinomycetes > Mycobacteriales > Mycobacteriaceae > Rhodococcoides. Next base: position 114,985 of record NZ_LMRR01000004.1, on the reverse strand, counting down.
GGTTCGATGCTCGATCGTCGATACCGTATCGACGGACCGATCGCACGGGGCGGTATGTCGACGGTCTATCGCGGCCTCGATACCAGGCTCGATCGCCCGGTCGCGGTGAAGATCATGGATCCGAAGTTCGCCGAGGATCCGCAGTTCGTCCAGCGATTCGAGTTCGAGGCACGGGCCGTGGCCAGGCTCAGCCATCCGGGTCTCGTCGCCGTCTACGACCACGGACGGGACGGCGAGCATGCCTTCCTGGTCATGGAACTCGTCGAGGGTGGAACTCTGCGTGAGCTCCTGCGTGAGCGTGGCCCGATGCCACCGCACGCTGCGGTCGCCGTCGTGCGGCCCGTTCTCGAGGCGCTCGCGGTCGCCCATCGAGCAGGGTTGGTGCACCGCGACATCAAACCCGAGAACATTCTGATCAGCGACGACGGCGACGTGAAGATCGCCGATTTCGGACTCGTGCGCGCGGTCGCAGCCTCCACCGTCACGTCCAGCAGTGTGATTCTGGGCACGGCCGCGTACCTATCTCCCGAGCAGGTCACCACCGGCTCGGCGTCCGCGAGCAGCGACGTCTACGGCGTCGGAATCGTACTCTTCGAGCTGTTGACCGGACGCACCCCGTTCACCGGCGACACCTCGCTCTCCATCGCCTACCAGCGCATCGACAACGACGTGCCGCTTCCCTCCACCTTCATTGCCGGCGTTCCGCCGCAGTTCGACGACGTGGTCCAGCACGCGACCGTCCGCGCCCCGGAGCACCGGTACCGCAACGCCGACGACATGGCGCGCGCGCTGCGCGGGGCCGCGTCCGCGCTCGCGTTGCCCGACTACCGTGTGCCCGCGCCCCAACGGTCGGCCGAGCACCTGAGCTCCGCGGCCGCAGGTGCACCGACGACGGTGGCCGGCGATCGTGCGCCGTCCGCACGCACCCAAGTGGTCCAGGACTCGCCACCCCCGCCGCCGCAACACGGGGTACAGCACACGCGAGTGGTGACGTCACCGACTTCCAGAGGCGTCGAGTACGGCGCGGAACACGACGATGCGCCGTCCGCCGAGCCACCTGCGACGGGGCGAGGGCAGTATCGCTTCCCGGACTTCGAGGCGGACCGACAGCGCTCGCGTCGAGCTATCGTGATTTGGCTGCTCGTCGTTGCCCTGCTCGCGGTGCTCGTCGGCTTCGGCGGTTGGTGGATGGGGTCGGGCCGTTACACCGCCGTCCCGATGGTCGACGGCCTCGACACCACCGGTGCCACCAGCGCCGTGGAGGCGGCCGGTCTCGAGGCCTCGGTGCGTGGAACCTACTCGGACTCGGTGGACACCGACCTTCTCATCGGCACCGACCCCACCGGCGGGTCACGAATCGCCAAGGGCGACACGGTGTTCCTGCTGGTGTCACTGGGTAGTCCGAGTGTCCCCTCGATCGACGCGAGCGCGTCCGTCGCAGATATGGAACAGCAACTGCGAGACCGGACGTTCACTCCCGTCGACGGCGGTGAGGCCTTCAGCACCACCGCTCCCGTCGGCGGAGTCGCAGCCCTGGACCCACCGCCTGGCACCGTGTTGACCACCGGAAGCTCGGTGACGGTGCTGCGCAGCAAAGGCGCACCGCCGGTCGAGGTGCCCGACGTGCGCGGTCAGAGCGTCGACCAGGCCCGCACGACGCTCGAATCGGTGGGAATCACCGTCGGCGAGGTACGCGAGACGTTCGACGACGAGACCGACGGCGGCAAAGCAATCGGAACGACGCCCGAAGCCGGGCAGACGGTCAGATCGGGGACCACCGCCGTGCTCGACGTGTCCAACGCCGTCACCGTGCCGTCGCTGCTCGGGCGTTCGGTCGGTTCGGCGCGCACGACGCTCACAGCCCTGGGACTGACCATCGACGTGCGTCAGGTGGTCGACACGGACGGCTCATTGGTGATCACCCAGAGCCCCGGAGCCGGCTCCCGCGTGGAACCGGGCTCCGAGGTGAGGGTCGTCTCACTGCCCTGAGCCGGATGGAGCGACCTACTCAGTCGCGGAGCATCTCGGCGACGAGGAAGGCCAGCTCGATGCTCTGCTGGGTGTTGAGCCGCGGATCACAGGCCGTTTCGTAGCGGCCCGCGAGGTCCAGATCGGAGATGTCCTGGGCACCGCCGAGGCACTCGGTGACGTCGTCGCCGGTCAGCTCGACATGGATTCCGCCCGGGTGCGTTCCGAGGCCGTTGTGCACCTCGAAAAAGCCCTGCACCTCGTCGACGATGCGATCGAAATGCCGCGTCTTGTATCCGGTCGACGCCTCGTGGGTATTGCCGTGCATGGGATCGCACTGCCAGATCACCTGGTGTCCGGTGGCCTGCACCTTTTCGATGATGGCCGGCAGGATGTCGCGCACCTTGCCGTTGCCCATGCGTGAGATCAGCGTCAGACGGCCCGGCTTGTTGGTCGGGTCGAGGCGCTCGACGTACTCGACGGCCATCTCGGGTGTGGTCGTGGGTCCGATCTTGAGACCGATCGGATTGGAGATCAACTCGGCCAACGCAATGTGTGCCCCGTCGAGCTGACGGGTACGGTCGCCGATCCACAGGAAGTGCGCCGACAGGTCGTACAGCTTGGGGTGATCGTCGGTGTTGTCCAGGCGCAGCATCGCACGCTCGTAGTCCAGGACAAGTGCTTCGTGGCTCGCGTAGATCTGTGCGGTATGCAGATTGGGGTCGTTCACGCCGCAGGCATCCATGAAGCGCAGGCCGCGATCGATCTCTCCCGCGAGTGCTTCGTATCGTGCACCTGCGGGTGAATTGGCCACGAACTCACGGTTCCAGTCGTGAACCTTGTGCAGATCCGCCATGCCCGCGCCGGTGAGCGCGCGGACCAGGTTCATCGCTGCGCTGGCATTGGCGTATGCGCGCACCAGTCGCGACGGATCGTGGCCGCGAACGCTCTCGTCGGCCACGAGCGAGTTGATCATGTCGCCGCGGTAGGACTGGAGACCGAGCGCGTCGATGTTCGACGACCGTGGCTTGGCGTACTGGCCGGCAATCCGTGCCACCTTCACCACCGGCATGCTCGCGCCGTACGTGAGCACCACTGCCATCTGCAGCAGCGTGCGGATGTTGCCCTTGATGTGCGGTTCGGTGTTGTCCACGAACGTCTCGGCACAGTCGCCGCCCTGCAGCAGGAAGGCCTCACCGCGCGCAACGGCGGCCAGCTTGTCCGACAACGCCTCCACTTCACCGGCGACGGTGATGGGCGGAACGCTCTCGAGCACCTTGCGCATGTCCGCAGCGTGCTCGGGGTCCCACTGCGGCTGCTGCGCGGCCGGCTTGGCCAACGCATCGTCCAATCGAGTACGCATCGTCGGCGACAACGGCGGCAGGTCGGGCAAGCGATCGATGGGTACGTCGACAGTCCAGTTCACGAGTACAGGATATTCGCACCACTGTCATCGCAGGACAACGGGTGTTCACCCGCGGTGCGAGTACTCCTCGATCGCCTGGAACTTGGCCAGATTGTGCCGCGCATCGGCCAGTGCATCATGCGCATCGTCGGGAACCGACGGCAGCTCGGGGCTGCCGCGATCCTCCCAGTGCTGGCGTAATTCCCGGGTGAACCGCGGCAGAGAACGGGGCAACTCGGTCATCGAACCCCACAGCTGACACAGCGCCACGTGGTCGTACGCAGCCACCCACGCCCACAATTCGACCTCGGCACCGTAGTGCGGGACCAGGAACTCGAGTAGTTCCTCCCGGATCCGAGACCGACTCATCCACAGCGGCGACGAGTACGGTGGCAACTTGGGCAGCACGTTGCGCCGAACCCAGCGGCCTGCGCGCTCGGGATCGAACTCGGAGGACACCGCATAGAATTCGCGACCGTCCTCCGAAACCACACCGATCGAGACCAACTCGATTGTGCGACCATCCTCGATGAACTCTGTGTCGTAGAAGTAGCGCACGCGGCTCACCCTAGCGCGTGCCCCGACACGTCCCGGCCTACCGGTAGTCCGAATCCGAACAGCCCCGAAAGGCCCACGTTGTGACATCGCCCGACACCAACCGTCCGATAGCCGAGGCATCGGAGCCGGCCGGGACGACGCCACCTCGGTGGCCTCGATGGGCCGTCGTGTCGAGCAGGATCGTCGTCCTGGTCGCCGCCGCAGTCGGCGTCTTGTTCCACCTCAACGGCTTTCCGGGTCTGCGGGCTCTCGGCGAGCACTACCGACTGGATCTGGACGTCTATCGACTCGGCGGTCAGGTGTTCGCGGAAGGCGGGGACCTCTACGGGCAGCTGCCGCCGATCGCCACCGGCACAACGCTGCCGTTCACCTATCCCCCGATCGCCGCGGCGATCTTCAGCCCGCTGTCGTCGGTATCGCTGTACGCCGCATCGATCACCGTGACGGCTCTGTCGATGATCCTGTTGCTGGTGACGGTCGTGGCGACACTCACCTCGCTCGGATTGCGTCCCCGCACACTCTTGTGGTGGTCTGCCGGAGCAGTGTTCGCGTTGTCGGTGCTCGTACTTGAGCCGGTCACCTCGACGTTGAACTACGGACAGATCAACATCGTGCTGATGGCGTTCGTGGCCCTCGACTGCCTCCCGAAGAAGACTCCCTGGCCGCGTGGGGTCCTGATCGGCCTCGTGGCTGCCGTCAAGCTCACGCCTGCGGTGTTCGTGTTGTTCTTTCTGTTGCGCAAGGACTTTCGCGCTGCGGTGGTCTCGGTTCTGAGTTTCGCGCTGTTCACCGGAATCGGCTTCGCGCTGACGTGGTCGGACTCGGTGAAGTACTGGACCGAGACCATCGTCGATTCCGATCGGATCGGTGGCCCGGCCTACCCGCCGAACCAGTCGATCACCGGTGTGCTTGCGCGCCTGGGATTGGACGAGTTGCCCCGCTCGATCCTGTGGATCGCGTTGTCGGTGGTGGTACTCGGCATAGCGGCTGTGGCGATGCGAAAAGCGTTCGCGGCCGGCCAGATTGCCTTGGCTCTGACGATCAACGCCATGTTCGGCCTGCTGGTCTCACCGGTGTCCTGGTCGCATCACTGGGTGTGGGCGGTTCCGTTCACCATCGTGCTCGCCGTTCTGGGCTATCGCCGCCGCAGTGCGCTGCTGCTGTCTCTGGTGGCCGTCGGACTCGCTGTGATGGTGTACCCACCGCATTGGAAACTCGGCGAAGGACGGTGGAGCGGACTCGGCTGGCCGTTGCCGGATCAGTTCGCGGCATCCGCCTACGTGTGGTGGGCTCTGGCCTCGATCGTCGCCCTCGCGGCGATCGGCCTCTCCAACCACTCGAAGCCAGCTGACGAGGCCGCTGCGATCTAGGTGATCGCGCATGTTTTCGTGCAGGTTCAACTGGCCTTGGAGTCGGGGATACGCCGAGCCGCGGGAGCCGAATCGTCTACCGGTGCAGCCTTTTTCATCGAAGCGGCGTACACGTCCACATATTCCTGACCGGACAGCAGCATCAAGTCGTACATCACCTCGTCGGTGACGGCGCGCTCGACGAAGCGATTGCCTGCCATGCCCTCGAAACGCGAAAAATCGATGGGCTTGCCGATGCGGATGGTGACCTTCGCCGGACGCCAGACACGCGAACCGATCGGGTTCATCTTCTCGGTGCCGATCATCGCGACGGGAATCACCTGAACTCCGGTTTGCAGCGCCAGCCGTGCCATACCGGTCTTGCCCTTGTACAGCCGAGCGTCGGGCGACCGGGTGCCCTCGGGATAGATGCCGAGAACCTTCCCCGCTTCGATCACCCGCACGCCCGCGTCGAGGGCGTCCTGCGCCGCGTCGGCTCCGGTGCGATCGATCGGGACCTGCCCCACTGCAGTGAAGAACCACTTCTGGAACGCACCCTTGAGTCCGGGACCGGTGAAGTATTCGCTCTTGGCAAGGAAGGTGATGCGGCGAGGCGTCTTGAGCGGGAGGTAGAAGGAGTCGAGAACAGCTTTGTGGTTACTCGCCAGGATGACCGGACCATGCGCCGGAATGTTCTCGGCACCCTCGATCGTCGGTCGCCCGAGGGCGATGAGCAGGGGCCCGATGAAAACGTACTTGACCAGCCAGTACCACATTGACTTGCTCCCTGATGATGGTCCGGAAATCATTCGATGCCGGCTCCCGAAAACGAGAATCGACTGCGGCCGTGCATCCTCGAACCGTGCCGCGTAGTGAACTGTACCCACGGTTTATGACACCAGCCACATCATCCTCGACTCCGGGACCGAGCTCACACGATCCGGGCGGACGCGGTCAGCGCACGCCGGTGAGGAACTGGGCCCGGGCCAGCTCCGCAGCCCCGATCATGCCCGCCGCCTCGCCCAGTTGCGTACTGCGGATACGAGCCAACGGGCGGTGGCCCGCGCCGGTCACCAGCTCCGCGTACTTGTCGGTTGCACGCGCGAGAAACTGACTCGACGACGTGGCCACGCCCCCGGCCAACACGATCAGATCGGGGTCGTACACGTCACTGACCATCGACAATCCCACCCCGAGCCACTGCGCGAAATCCTCCATCGTCCGTCGCGCGATCGAATCACCGTCCTGCGCGGCGGTGGCAATCCGACGACCGGTCAACGAGCCGGGATCGAGGAACACCTCCCGGGCCAGGGTCGTCGACGACGACGGGTCCGCAGCGAGGAACTCGACCGCGGTGTCCACCAGCGCAGTGCCGCTGCAATACCTCTCCCAGCAGCCACGCTTGCCGCAGGGGCAGGCCCGGCCGTCGGGTACTACCTGAATGTGGCCGAGCTCCGGTGCCACGCCGTGGCTGCCGCGGTAGATCCTGCCGTCGATCAGCAGCGCCGCGCCGATTCCGGTACCTATGGCCACCATCACCACGTTGCGGCCACCGGACGCGGCTCCGAATCGATATTCGGCCCACGCTGCCGAGTTTGCGTCGTGTTCGAGCAATACCGGCAGTCCGATGCGCTTGCTCATCTCGGTCGCGACGGGGGTGTCCACCCACGGCAGATGCGGAGCGAACCGAACTGTCGTGCGCTCGGAATCGATGAATCCTGCAACCGCGAGCCCGACGGCGGCGATGTCGTGTCGCCCGGCCAACTCCTGCACTGCGCGGTCCAGCCCTCGCTCGAGTGCTCGTGCGGTGTGCGGAGTGGGAGCAGCCGTCGAATCCAGCACTTGCCCGTCGGCGTCGACGACCGAGGCCCGCAGGCTCGTCCCGCCCACGTCGATGCCGACCGTCAGTCGCTGCTGGTGTCGCTTCATTGGTTGTTGCCTTTCTCCGCCGTCCCCCACACGGCTGTCACCGATCGATCCGCACGCTCACCCGTCACGGACGATCCTGCGTATCCGATCGTGAATTCTTCACTCGAACGGTAATCGGAACGAACGCCGGGCGACGTTCGCCCGGCATATTCGTGTCGACCGACACGTTCGAGAGGTCTACCGGCTCGGGCGCCGTCGGGTCCGGCTCGGGACCTGTTGGCGGGGGTTCCGCCGGAGCTGCGGCGGTGTGACCGGTTGCGGGGTTCGTGTGGTCGGCGTTCGTGTGGTCGGCAAGCAGCTGGCGCAGCAGCGCGATGATCACCGTCCCTTCCGAAGCCACGAGTTCGACCAGATCGTGCCGCTCGCCGCGCACCAATGCAGCAAGCGCACACACCGGACACCAACTGCAGCCCTGTTGATCACGTTCCTGCTGCGTCTCCGCAACTCGGCGCAGGATGGGGTCGAGCCGAGTCAGCACAGTGTCGGCCAAGGCCAGCAGATCGGCCCCCAGCTCGGAATGCCCTGAGGTCATCGCTGCCCCCCGAACATGCTGCGCGGACTCGTCACCGTGGCCACACGTCTCGTCGCAGTGGCCACACTTCTCGTCACAGTGGCCACACGTCCTGTCACAGTGGCCACACGTCGGGATTCGGGCGGAAACGCACCACCAGGCAGGGCCCGTCGAGCTCGGCGGAGTCTGCGATGCACCGACGAAGTACCGACGCCAACCTGATGCGCCGTCGCCTCCCGTCGGCACTGACTATCAAGTCGTCCTCCACTCGCCCCACACCCAAGGTCGTCGAATCCACTACCGGCAGCAGCATTCTCATCGCATATACGGATTCGAGTCCGCGCCCGGACTCGAGTACCACGGAGGGCTGCTCACTCCGCTCCGGCGCGCGCCGTTCGAGCAAGCTCGGTTCCAGGCGATCTGCCACGTCCTGCAAGGGCCCCAACCCTACCGGTTCACCAGGGGCTCGCTCCACCTCGACCACGGGGACGGTGCCGATCCGTCGACGCAGCTCGGCGACCGCGTCGAGCTGCGCGGACCGCCAGCTCTCGAACCAGAACACAGCCGGATGGGCACCGACCATACCGATCGACGACGAGTTGAGCCGCGGCAGAATCTTGTTGACGAGAACCCGATCGATTCTGATTCCGAGCAGTGCCGCGGCCGACAGAGTTCGTTCGGCATCGACTACCGAGAGCTGTTCGGCAGTGACGACCACGGTCGCGCCGGTGCGCGCAGAGTCGGTGATCAGCGATCGAACCGAGTCGACTTGGGCGAGCACTCGCTCGATCATCGCCACTACGAGCGTGAGACGCACGTCGGATCCGGTGCCTGCCACCATCCGATCGTGGTGCGGCCAGATCCGTTCCACGTACGCGGCCACGGTGTCTGGCAACTGCAGCGTTCTCAACGCATCGGCCGACGCAGGCATATCCACTATCACTGTGTCCCAGCGACCTTCGTCGACAAGACGACAGATCTCGTGCATGCCCAACAATTCTTCGATTCCAGGGAAGCCGACCAGCTCCTCCGGCTCTACAGCCCCGAAGCTCACCCCGTGCTCGTGGCCCGCCGACGCCATGGCCACCACGGAACCGAGTCCTCGATACCGTGCCTCAAGGAGACTCAGCGTGTCGATCTCGACGATGTCCAGGCCCGCCGTGACGGGCACGACTCGGGACGGCTCCGAGGATTCGTCATCGACAGCGCCGTCGAGCGTGCCCGAAAATGCGTCGACGAGCGACGAAGCCTGATCCACGGAGGCAATCAAGACCCGCTCGCCGGCTTCGGCAAGCCGCAGGCCCGACGCCGCCGCCAGCGTGGTTTTCCCCGCACCACCTTTGCCGAGGAACAGCATCACCGTGGTGCGGGGTTCGGTGCGAGCTTCGCTCAGCCTTCGACCCGCTTCTTCAATTCCTTGAGTGCAGTGTCGGTGATGACCTTCTCTGCCTTGCGCTTGAACAGGCCGATCATCGGAATGTTCAGGTCCACGGTGAGCTCGTACGTCACGTCGGTGCCGCTCCCGGTTTCGCGAAGCGTGTACGAGCCCTTCTGGGATTTCTGCATCTCACCCGACACGAGGTTCCACGACACGGAGCTGCCGTCGGCGGCCCAGTCGTACTCGAGTTCGTAGGTGTCCTTCACCATCCCGGCGTCCAGCACGAACTTCACTCGCTTACCGCGTCCGTCCGGACCGACGTCGAGGACCTCGACGGACTTCGCGGCCGACACCCACGAGGGGTACGAGTCGAAATCGGCGATGACGTCCATGACCTGGCTGGGCGGGGCTTCGACGACGATCGATCTCTGGGTTTTCTCCGCCATGACTTCTCGTCCGCTTCCTCTCGAGTACTTCGATCGATTCGTTCGGTGTTGTGCCGTGGAACAGGCGGCGGATCTATCTCACACGATCGATCCGCGGACGCACAATCGCGAACCGGCCGACCGTACCGCGCGGTTCAATCGCGAGCTGAACTCGACGCTACGTGGCTCGGTGCCTCACCCGCAGACCGACCGGCCTCCAGCTCGCGTTTGAGCTCGAAGGTCATGGCGCGGCCCGACACCCGACGAGCGTGTTGTTGCGAGGTGATCTCGCCGGAACCCGAGGGCTCGGCATGCAGGAAGTAGTGCACGACTACTCCGTCGAGCGCGGGTTCGAGCCACAGCTCCATGGTTCCGACCACACCGCCGCGCACGGCCCAGCGGATCCCCTTCTCCCCGCGGTCCTCCGTGATGGTCAGGTTCAGATCCGGCCACCAGCGACGCCACCTCTCGGGTGAGGCGAAAGCCTGCGCCACCCGTTCACCGGGGGCGGCCACGAATGTCTGGTCCGCAACTTGAATACCGCTCATCGTCAGAGCTTCACACATGGGGTCGCAGGCTGCGCACGAGAGGCACATTCGGGCGCCCTGTTGCCGGGTCTACAGTATCCGTGAAGCCGAGCTATCGACTTTCGTTCTCCCAGTTCTATCCGGAGGTAATCCGTGCGCGAGTTCACCGCCGCCGCAAAGTACACCATCGAAGACAGCGACTCGGCTGTCGACACCGTCTTCCTCCGTGCTCGCAACACGCCCGATGCCGTCGTGTTCCGGCGCCTCGTGGACGGCACCTGGACCGACGTCACCGCGGCCGAGTTCGAACGATCGGTCGTAGGGGTGGCGCGAGGTCTGATCGCAGCAGGCATAGAACAGGGTGATCGAGTTGCACTGATGTCGTCGACGCGGTTCGAGTGGTCTGTCGTCGACTATGCGATCTGGGCCGCCGGCGGCGTGACCGTGCCGATCTACGAGACGTCGTCCGCCGGGCAGGTCGAGTGGATTCTCGAAGACGCCGAGCCGGTACTGCTCGTTCTCGAGAACGATGCACACGTGCAGGAGACGAAAGATGTTGTGGCGGCTGCACAGTCAGTGCGTCGAACGTTCGTGATCGAGTCGGCCGACACCGACACCGACGCCGTGCAGGCACTGATCGACGGGGGCGCAGATGTCACCGAGGATTCCGTGCACCGACGAGTGGCGGCACTGAGCGCGTCCGACCCCGCAACATTGATCTACACCTCGGGCACCACCGGGCGCCCCAAGGGCGTCCAGCTGACCCACGCCAATCTGCTGGCGGAGTCCCTCGGTATTCGCGAGACGTCCCTGAAGACACTGATGACGCAGGGCCGAAGCACCCTGATGTTCCTACCCCTGGCCCATGTCCTCGCACGGGCAGTGAGTATCGCGTCGTTCGACGCCGGGGTCACGCTCGGTCACACCAACGACATTCCCAACCTCGTCGCGACGTTCGGAACGTTCCAACCGGACTTCATCCTCTCGGTTCCACGAGTGTTCGAGAAGGTTTTCAACACCGCGAAGCAGAAGGCGCACTCCGACGGCAAGGGCAAGATTTTCGACCTTGCCACCGAATGCGCGGTGGCGTGGAGCGAGGCGCAGGACACGGGCGGCCCAGGAATCGTGTTGCGCGCCAAGCACACCGTGTTCGACAAACTGGTGTACGGCAAGCTGCGGGCCGCCCTCGGAGGCAAATGCGAACTTGCCATCTCCGGTGGCGCTCCCCTCGGTAGTCGGCTCGGCCACTTCTACCGGGGCATCGGCGTGACGATCTACGAGGGTTACGGTCTGACCGAAACCACCGCCGCCTTCGCCGTCAACACCATCGGATTCCAGCGCGTGGGTAGCGTCGGACGGCCGTTGCCCGGCAACACCGTTCGCATCGCCGAGGACGGGGAAATTCAGCTGCGCGGGCCGGTGGTGTTCGACGGCTACTGGCGCAACGAGGAAGCCACGGCAGAGTCACTGGACGACGGTTGGTTCCGCACCGGAGATCTGGGCAGCGTCGACGACGACGGTTACATCACGATTTCGGGTCGGAAGAAGGAATTGATCGTCACGGCGGGCGGCAAGAACGTCTCGCCGGCCGGTTTGGAGGACCGACTTCGCGCGGGCGCTCTGATCAGCCAGGCTGTTGTCGTGGGCGATCAGAAGCCGTTCATCGGAGCGCTCATCACTCTCGACCCGGAGGCGTTCGATCGGTGGAAGTCCACGCACGGCAAGGCTTCCGACGCCACCGCGGCGGATCTGCAGAAGGACCCCGATCTCGTCGCCGAGATCGATGCAGCCGTCGCCGATGCGAACAAGTCGGTCTCGCATGCGGAATCCATCAAGAAATATCGACTGCTCCCCCATGACTTCTCGGAGGAGAGCGGCGAGCTGACCCCGACGATGAAGCTCAAGCGCAACGTCATCACCAAGGCGTACGCCGACGACATCGAATCCATCTACGCCCGCTGAGGCGTCCGGTCTCCGAAACGTCGGGCGCTAGATCAACGACCGCAGCTTTTCCGTCAGTACGTCCCAGCGCCACTCGGCGTCGACCCACGCGCGGCCGGCGTTACCCATTTGGGCGGCGAGCGTGCGATCGGACAGGATGCGCACGATCGCATCGGTTATCTCCGAGACCGAAGTTCCGTCGACAACGAGCCCGGTCTTGTTGTGCTGCACAGCTTCCGGCGCACCCCCGGATGTTCCGGCTACGACGGGCACACCGCAGGAAGACGCTTCGAGGTAGACGATTCCGAGGCCCTCCACGTCGAGACCCGCGCCACGAGTGCGGCTCGGCATCGCGAACACGTCGGCGATGGTGTGGTGGGCGGCAAGTTCCACCGACGGCACCGTGCCGGTGAACACGACGTGTTGCTCCATGCCGGTGGATCGGACGAGCTCACGCAGAGTCTTCTCGTACGGTCCTCCTCCGACGATCACCAGAACGGCACCATCGACGGCTCGCCGAATTCCCGGGAGTGCCCGGATCAGGAAGTCCTGTCCCTTACGGGGTACGAGCCGCGAGAGACACAGAACGGTGGGTCGATCACCGAGGCCGTAGCGCGCGCGCAGTTCCGCTCGTGCGGCGTCGTCGGGGACGAAGCGATCCGTATCGACTCCGGGCGGCAGGTGCTCGAGGGCTGCGGTGCGACCGAACGCCGAGCTGAATCGACCCCGGGTGTATTTGCTGACGTAGGTAACCACGTCGGTGTTCTCGCCGATCGTGCGGAGGGCCGCCCGCCCGCCCGGCACCATCGACCAGCCGACCTCGTGACCGTGGGTACTGGCCACGATGCGCTCGGCTCCAGCTTTACGCAGGTGCGATGACATCACGGCCAGCGGTGCCGATGCACCGAACCACACCGAATCGCACCGACGCGACTTCAGGATTCGGGCTGCCCGACGCGCCACGAGCGGGGTCGGCAGCATCAGTGTCGTCGGATGCCGGATCACCTCGAACGGCTGCTCGGCATCGAATTTCTCGTGCGAGTCACCGCGCCACCGCGGAGCGTAGACCACGAGTTCGTCAGCGGGTAGTTGCGAGGCGAAGCTGTGCAGGTAGGACTGGATTCCACCCGGGCGAGGCGGAAAGTCGTTCGTCACGAGAAGAGTACGACGCATGGCGACAACCGTAGCGCTCGACGTCAGCGGGCCCGATCAGCCACCCAGTTGCCCCACGAGGCGACGAACTGGGCGCGGTCCGATCCCAGTACCGACCCGAAGGCGGCATCGATGGAGCCGTCCGAGTCCGGTTCAGACGCCAATGCCTCGTACAGCCTGCGCAGGGTCGACTCTCCGAACCGATCGGCCACGAAGGCGAACACCGACCACGCCGACTCGTAGGCAACACTCGAACGTGCCCCTCCGGCACTGAAATCCTCGTCCTTCGGCAGCACCGTCGGCGGCCCACCGGACGCCACGATCGAGGCAAGAGTGGGAGCGAGCTGCACGAAATGGGCACCGGAATTGCGATACCCGGAGTAGTCGGCGAACCCCTCCGCCACCCACAACGCCGTACCGTCCGCCGTCCGCGCCCTGGCTGCCACATGGGTCAACTCGTGCCGCAGAACCGATCGAACGGTGAACGGCGTCAATCGCGCCGCGGCTTCGGGACCGAACACCACCCGCTGGCCGGTCGGACGCGAGCCGTCCGCTGCCACCGCGTCGGACACCGTCACCGCAGCGACGTCGGTCGACGGATCCGATTCGGTCAGCTCGCCGAACTCCTCCGCGGACGAAGCAACGAACACCAGACCGTCTCGAGCCCAGTCATCTCCCCAGAAGTCGGTGACCGCATCGATTGCCGACGGGAGCTCGGCAGCCAGGGCCCCGACGAACTGCATTCGATCCGGATGCCCCATCACCACCGATGTCCCCGATGACGTCGGAACCGAACGAATCGTCAACGATCCGAAGTCCCACGGCCCACGCCAGGTGTGGCGTCGATACTCGGGCAGGTCCGCATCGTCGACGAGCCGCCATCGACCGTCCCGCTCGGCTACGACGAGCGAGACCGGCCGACTCGTCGGCGACGCGTCCGGCCCCGCCACGGCGTAGCGCAGATACACCGGCGGTGCCCAGATGTCGGTGGCGTCCAACGGCTCTGCGATCGAAGGCGGAACCGGCGTTTCCGGCTCGTCGCCCAGGACGTAGCCGAATTCGGAGAACGGTACGCCCGGAACGGACGCCGCCCGCCGCACTTGCGCCTCGACGAAATTCGGATCGGCCCGCGGATCCATCAGTGCACGCAGACTGTCGACGTCTCCGGCGCGAACAGCGTCGGCCCACTGGTCGAGAAGGACTGTCACGTCGGCTCGACGCTGCTGGTCGTACGTCGGCGGGGCCTGACCGACGGTGGCGTCGGTCGACGGTGCTCGGGATTCGGTGTCGGTGCGGTGAACGTTGTGCACGACGACCACCGAGAGGGTCACCGCGGCGACGAGAGCAAGTGCAAGCCACCGCAACCGCGCCGATCGGACCAGGAGGCGGATCCCTCCGGGCCGATCAGGCTCGCTCATACGCGCATACGTGGACCGTCGCGACACACCTCAGTATCGACGCGCCCCGTAGTACGGGAACGATGCCATCGACTGCACCTTGACGGGCACTCCGTAGGTGGAGGCATGGAGGACGTTGCCGCCGCCGGCGTAGATGCCGACGTGCGACGCGTCCGGATAGAACAACACCACATCACCGGGCTGTAAGTCCTTCTGGTCCACCGGAGTTCCGCCCTCGGCCTGGGCCTGACTCGTCCGAGGCACGGTCTTGCCCACCTGCTTGTACGCCCACATGACCAGCCCCGAGCAGTCGAAGCCGTCCGGTCCGGTCGCGCCCCAGACGTACGGCTTACCGATCTGTGTCAGACCGGCCTGCAACGCGCTGGCTCCCGATCCGGGCGTCAGATTCTGCAGGAGAACAGTCGGATCGAAACCCTCTGGCATGGACGATCCGGCGAGAGCGAGCTGCTCTGAGGACGACAACGCACTGTAGGCGGCCATCACCTCGGCGATCTGACCCTGGAGTTCACTCTGCTTGGCCTGTAGATCGTCGCTGACCGCCTTGGCTTGCTCTGCTGCCATTCGGGCTTGGTCGGCGGCCGTCGCTGCGGCCTGCTCGGCACTGACGGCGTCCGCGCTCGCCTGCTTGAACCGGGCGACCTGGTCGGCCGTATCGGCCGAAATCACGTCGAGTGCCGACATCTGGTCGAGCAACTGCTGCGGTGAATCACTCACCATCACGGCAAACAACCGATTGGTCCGAGCGCCCTGGTAGTTGACGTTGGCAACCTTGTCCATGGCCGGCTTCAGCGCCGCCAGCTGCGTCTGTGCTGCGTCCAGCGCGGCCCGGCTCTGGTCGACAACGGCCTGCGCGTCGAGCTGCTGCTGCATCTTGGCGTCCAGATCGATCTGAGCGTTGTTCAGAGATTCGTTGGTCTGCTCGGACTGGCGCGAGAGCTCGGCGAGCTCGGCCTGAGCGTCGGACGCGGAATCGAAGCCCGGTTGCGCAACCGCGGGCGTGGTCGGCGCAAAGGCGATGCATGCCGCCAACGTGGCAGCCACCACCGAGTTACCGGTCAGACGCCACACTCGGGTAGATCTCGATATCGCCACGGAAAGCGACTCTCCGTCCTCGCACATGCCACCTCGAACGAGGCAACGGTTGGAAAAGTAAACCGAAACAAACCCTACCCACGCGATTACGGGGATGGACGTGAACACAGTCCGAAATCGACGGGGTTTCCAGGTGACCGATCACAAAATAAACGTCGACCAGGTCTCGATCAGATTACGAACTCGACGCTCTGCTGTCCACCGGGGCGGCGTGTCACCGCGCCCGGAGACGACGACAGGGTCGAGCCGGAATACGGCTCGACCCTGTCGGTCTGTCACGCTGAACGTCGACTGTCGGTATCAGTAACGGCGAGCACCATCGAACGGCATCGAGTCGACCGGAGCGACCTTGACCGGCACGCCGGACGTGGATGCGTGCACGACGTTGCCGTCGCCGATGTACATGCCCGAATGCGAGCCACCGTAGAACGAGACGACGTCGCCGGGCATCAGGCTGTTACGCGACACCGGGGTGCCTGCGGCTGCCTGGTCGTAGCTCGTGCGCGGCAGGCTGACGCCGGCCTGCTTGTACGCCCACTGGATCAGTCCCGAGCAGTCGAAAGAATCCGGACCCGAAGCGCCGTACACGTACGGAGCGCCGATCTTGGACTCAGCGGCCTGAACGGCCTTCGCTGCGGGGGTGACCTGGGGCACCAGCGGCGCACCCGGTGCAGGCATACCCGGAAGGTTGAGTGGAGGGAGGCCCGGGATGTCGGGAATCTCGAAGGTTCCGACGCCGGGAATGGTGAGGGGGGCCGCCATCGCGGGTGCAGCGGGAAGAATGACCACGCCTGCCGTGAGCGCTCCGGCTACGAGAACTCGACGCAATGATCGGTTGGAAAGTTGTGACGCCACGAAAGATGGTGCTCCGTTTCTTCCTATCGTCCGCCGACCGAGTTAGCTGACGGGTTCGGGCTGGGAAGAGCAGCCCTACCCACCGGCCACTCGAGGTGGCTCGGCGGGATTCACCCCAGTAGATATCGGGTTCCCGGTACGAACACTCTCGCGAGTGAACGATTAGGCGGTGACTTGCGACGCCACTCCGGTTTGGATTGGCGAGACTCCGCAAGGTCTCAGGAAGGTTACGAAATGGCATACCCCCGTGTCGACCCCAACGCGCCGACACGACCGGATCAGGCCCGAAATTCGCTAGACGGCCCGCTGATCCTTCGGAGTGTCACGAGTCGGTAACGACGACACTTCGGCCGTCTCGTCGACGTCGGTCACGAGCTTGAGAGTAGGCACCAGACCTACCTCCGCTAGCACCCCCATTGCACCGAGTTCTTCCTGCTCGAGCGTGATCGGCGAGGGTGGACCGACCCATCGACCGTCCGATCTCGTCGGCATTCCCGGCGGCCCCAGAAGGACGGTCACGACGCAGTCCGCGCAGGCGATGTCACGGACCAGGCAGTCGCTGCAGTCGATGATCATTGTGATCCTCGTCTCTTTGTTGTTTCCGGCGGCCGAATCGGCCGATCGAGCGAAAGGTAGCGCGCACCACCGACAGGTTTCGTGACACATCACGGTGCGGGGCGACGACACGGCCCGAACTCATCACCGCGGTGAGTGTTTGTGTCGGAGGTCGGACCTACCGTCTTCCGAGTGAGCCTGCCCATCCAGCTGTCGTTCGACAAACTGGACACCCCACTGCACGACACGACGTTCGTCGTCGTCGACCTGGAAACCACGGGCGGCAGCTCGGACACCGAGGCCATCACCGAAATCGGAGCGGTCAAGGTTCGAGGAGGCGAGATTCTCGGCGAGTTCGCCACCCTCGTCGATCCGGGCAGGTCCATTCCGCCGTACATCGTGGAACTCACCGGAATCACGTCTGCGATGCTGATCGGCGCGCCACGGATTGAACGAGTGCTACCCGGCTTCCTCGAGTTTGCTCGCGGCTCTGTGTTGGTGGCCCACAACGCGGGCTTCGACACCGGGTTCCTCAAGGCCGCCGCCAGCCGTCTGGACATAGCGTGGCCCCGGTTTCAGGTGTTGTGCACCGTCAAGCTGGCGCGACGGGTTCTCACACGGGACGAAGCACCCTCGGTCAAGCTCTCCGCACTGTCCACGCTGTTCAGGTCCGGCACCCGGCCTACGCACCGTGCCCTGGACGACGCCCGGGCAACGGTCGACGTGTTGCACGGCCTCATCGAGCGAGTGGGCAATCAGGGCGTGCACAGTTACGCCGAGTTGGTCGACTACCTTCCGGCGGTGTCGGCCGGCCAGCGCGCCAAACGCGGACTTGCTGCTCACCTGCCGGGCACGCCCGGCGTTTATCTTTTTCGCGGCCCGTCCGACGAGGTCTTGTACGTCGGCACCTCCAACAACCTCAAGCGCCGTGTACGCAACTACTTCACCGGGTCGGAGACCAGGGGTCGGATGAAGGAGATGGTCTCCCTCGCCACGCGTGTCGATCACGTCGAGTGCGCGCATGCACTCGAAGCCGGTGTCCGAGAACTGCGCCTGCTCTCCGCGCACATCCCGCCGTACAACCGACGCTCGAAGTTTCCGAAGAAGGGCTGGTGGATCACTCTCACCGACGAGGCGTTCCCACGTCTGTCGATAGTCCGGACGCCGGCCCCCAACAGTCTCGGTCCGTTCTCGGTTCGCGGCGACGCCGCAGAGGCTTCGGCGCTCGTGGCGGAGTTCTGTCGTCTCCGCACGTGCACTCGCCGACTGGCCCGTTCGGTTCGGCACGGTGACGACTGCCCGGCAACGGACGTCGGCGGCTGCCCAGCGGCACTGTCCGGGCCGTTGACAGCCGAGGAGTACTCCGGAGCACCAGCGCAGTTTCTGGCGCTCGTGTGCGGCCAGGACGACGCCATCCTCTATTCGATGCGCCGACGGGTCGCCGAACTCGCGGACAGGGAGCTATACGAGACGGCCGCACGCTTGCGAGACCGGATCGCGATCACCGTGGACGCGATACGCAGAATGCATCGGTCGGCGGCTGTGGCCGCCATCGCCGAACTCGTGGCCGCACGGCGAACCACCGACGGAGGATGGGAGTTGATCGTCGTGCGATTCGGCCGGCTGGCCGGTGCTGCGGTCGCTCCCCGCGGAGTGCACCCGATGCCCGTCGTAGATGCCATCACCGCGTCCGCCGAAACGGTGATTCCCGATCCGACGCCGCTCCGAGGTGCGCCGCCGGAAGAGGTCGGTCTCATCGCGTCCTGGCTCCGCACCGATGGGGTTCGTATCGTGCGTACCAGCAGCGGCTACTGCAGTCCGGCACGCTCTGCGGGGTCGTGGGAAGACTGGTGTCGAACGGCGAGAGAAGCCGCGCGGCAGGAGTGGAGCCCGCGGAACGACCGGTAGAACTAGGGTTGGGTGGGAGCTCGTCGCACATCGGGCTCGAGACGCATGAGGAGCACAGATGATCAATGCCATCGTCTTGATCGACGCCGAGGCCGACCTGATTCCGGAGGCGGCGCAGGCCGTTGCCGACGTCGATGGTGTGACGGAGGTCTATTCGTGCGCTGGGGATGTCGATCTGATCGCCATCGTCAAAGTGCGCGATCACGCCTCGATCGCCGACGTCGTCACCAAACACATCAATCGTGTGCGCGGCGTGCGGGGCACCACGACTCACATTGCGTTTCAGTCGTATTCGAGCGCCGACGTCGACGCAGGGTTCTCGATCGGCGAGTAGGACGCAGCTCGTCAGTCGGCCAGTGCGGTGGTGCAGCGCGCCCAGTCGGCGAGTAGCCGAGCCGCTGAACCGTTGTCGACAACCGTTGCGGCGGTTGCCAATCCGGCTTCGATTCGCTCACGCAGGTTCCCGGAGATGCCCTGATATGCGGCTATGGCTGCGGCGGCGTTGAGCACAACGGCGTCACGTACCGGTCCGTGCTCGCCGGCGAACACGCGATGCGCCACTGCGGCATTGAACTCCGCGTCGCCGCCTCTCAGGGCCTCGATGGGAGCTCGTTCGATCCCGAAGTCGACTGGGTCGATCGTCTCCACGGTCACCGAGCCACCCGACACGACGTGCACGGTCGTCGTGGTGGAGAGGGTGATCTCGTCCAGTCCGTCGTCGCCACGCACAACGAGAACCGAGCTGCCCCGGCCGGCGAACACGTCCGCCATCACGGGGGCCAGACTCTCGAAGGCGCAGCCGATCAGGCCTGCGCGCGGCCGACCCGGATTGGTCAGTGGCCCAAGCACATTGAACACGGTCGGAATGCCGATTTCCTTCCGCGGTGCCGCGGCGAACCGCAGAGCGGGGTGGTGGATCGGCGCGAAGCAGAACCCGATACCGACTTGTTCGACGCTCGACGCCACTGCATCGGCCCCCAGAGTCACGCGGACACCCAACGCTTCGAGCACGTCGGTGGTGCCGCTCTTGGACGACGCCGCCCGGTTGCCGTGCTTGACCACTCGTATTCCGCTGGCGGCGACGACGATCGCAGCCATGGTGGAAATGTTCACGGTATCGGCACCGTCGCCGCCGGTGCCCACGACGTCGACGGCGTCGGTATCGGTGTCCACCAGCACCGCGTGGGCCAGCATCGACTCGGCGAGCCCGTTCACTTCCGCCGGAGTAGGACCCTTCATCCTGAGGGCCACGCCGAATGCGGCGATCTGTGCCGCTGTCGCGTTGTCGGCCATGATCTCGTCCATCGCCCAGCCGGTATCGGCGCTGGACAGGTCGATGCGACTGCTCAACGCGCCCAGAATTCGACGCCAGGTTCGCGGCTGCTCGTCAGTGGTCGGTGCGTTCATGGCTGGATCCGTTCGTCGGTCCCTGGCGGCGGACATGGGGCGGTGGAAGCTTAGCCAGAGCCCGGGTCGGGCAGAGACGGCTGCAGCGCGTCCCAGCCGAGTACAGCGCCACCCCGGCGTTGGGCGAGTCCCGCCATTCGAGATCGCTCCTGTGAACAGTGAAGCGCGTCGAGCACCTGCACGCGCTGCAGAACCAGCGGAACGCCGTCGTCGACGTGTGGGCGGTATCCATCGATGTCCGACAATTCGACCGCATGCCCCACTTCGTAATCGTCCTGCGCCGCGACCGCAGCCGCATCCGCTACTTCGTGCGCCGGCAGCAGCAGATGATGCCGAAGCAACACATCCGACGCTGCCGTCCACACCGGCGGAATTCGGGCCGCGTCGTCGAGCACGGCGGAACACGCCTGCGCGTCGTCGAAGCAGCTCGCCACTATCACCAGATCCTCGCGCGTGGGGTCCAGACGTTCTGCGGTCGACCGCGAGAACAGCCGCCGAAACCACCCACCTTCGGTGCTCTTTGCCATGAGGCCAGCCTTGCACGACTGGACCCTACCGGCCCGTACGGGGTCTCTGACCAGCCCGGGAACAAGCACGCTCGTGGATTCGTTGCGTTGCGACGCGCCCAGAGCGGACCCGGATATGCCTTCCGTACTACGACGGGTCATACTTCTTTCTGTGACGAGCGCTGTAGGGACTCAAGGATCGGCAATCACCCAACGCGTGCACTCGCTGAACCGTCCCAATATGGTCAGCGTCGGCACGATCGTGTGGCTGTCGAGTGAACTCATGTTCTTCGCCGGGCTGTTTGCGATGTACTTCGTCGCACGAGCCCAGGCGAACGGAAACTGGCCGCCGGAACCGACCGAGTTGAACCTCGGTCTGGCCGTACCGGTGACGGCCGTGCTGATCGCGTCGTCGTTCACGTGCCAGTTGGGCGTGTTCGCAGCGGAACGTGGAGACGTCTTCGGACTTCGACGCTGGTACATCGTCACGCTGGCCATGGGCGCCTTCTTCGTGTCAGGCCAGGCGTACGAGTACTACCACCTGGTGCACGAGGGCACGACGTTGTCGAGCAGCGTGTACGGATCGGTCTTCTACATCACGACCGGCTTCCACGGACTGCACGTGATCGGCGGACTCATCGCGTTCGTCTTCCTGATCACCAGAACTCTGGTCAGCAAGTTCACTCCCGCGCAGGCCACCGCCGCCATCGTCGTCTCGTATTACTGGCACTTCGTCGACATCGTCTGGATTGCCCTCTTCGCGACGATCTACTTCATCCGCTAGTGACAGTCAGCACGCCAAAGATAACGAACGAACGGATTCAGCCCCCGACGTTCGGTCCGTCCCGACACGACAAGGGATAGAAGATGAGTACATCTCCCCCAGCAGCATCCGTCGACAAAGCCGCCGTCAAGACGCGACGTCAGCGTAAGACGCGCCGACGCATCACCGGTGCTCTCGTTCTCATGATGGGCCTTCTGAGCGCGGGTTTCCTCGCTTCGGCCCTGACTCCGACTCCGCAGGTCGCTACGGCAGACACGGACTCGGCTGCACTCATTCGCGAGGGCAAGCAGTTGTACGACACGTCGTGCGTGACGTGCCACGGCGCAAACCTGCAGGGCGTTCAAGATCGCGGACCGAGCCTTATCGGCGTCGGCGAAGCGGCCGTCTACTTCCAGGTCTCGAGTGGTCGCATGCCCGCCGTACGTAACGAGGCGCAGGCACTCCGCAAGCCACCGAAGTTCGACGACAAGCAGATCGACGCCCTCGGTGCCTACATCCAGGCAAACGGAGGCGGACCCACAGTCATCCTCGACGAGAACGGCGAGGTCGCCCAGGAGTCCCTGCGCGGCGACGACATCGCACGCGGCAGCGAACTGTTCCGACTGAACTGCGCGTCCTGCCACAACTTCACCGGTCAGGGCGGTGCCCTGTCCTCCGGCAAGTTCGCGCCGGACCTCGGACCTGCCAACGAGCAGGAGATCTACACCGCGATGGTCACCGGTCCGCAGAACATGCCCAAGTTCTCCGACCGTCAGCTGACGCTCGAAGAGAAGGGCGACATCATCGCGTACGTCAAGTCGGCCCAGGAAACCAAGGCCGCGGGCGGCTGGGGTCTCGCAGGCTTCGGTCCCGGTACCGAGGCGATCGCGTTGTGGGTTGTCGGAATCGCCGCAGTCGTCGGCGCAACACTGTGGATCGGAGCGAGGTCATGAGCGACGGCGATTCCGGCCGCAAGGACGCGGCAAACACCGGTGGTGTGGATGCCGACAAGAAGTACACCGACGAGGAACTGGCTTCTCTGAGCCGCGACCAGTTGGTCGAACTCGGTACGAATCTCGACGGTGTCGACGTTGCTTTCCGCAGAAACCGCTGGGCTGTCGAGGGCACCCGGGCGGAGAAGCGCGCGGAGCGCAGTGTCGCGATCTGGTTCGCCATCGCCGGCCTCTCTGCCGTCGCGTTCATCGGTGTCTACCTGTTCTGGCCCTGGCAGTACGCCGGGATCGGTGACGAGAACTACAACCTCTACTCGCTGTACACGCCGCTGATCGGCGGCACGATGGGTCTGGCAATCCTCGCCGTCGGCGTCGGTGCTGTGCAGTTCACCAAGAAGTTCATTCCCGAAGAGGTCTCCATCCAGGACCGTCACGACGGAAGTTCGTCGGAGACGGACCGCAAGACGTTGGTGGCCGAGCTGGGCGACTCCCTGGACACGTCGACCATCGGTCGTCGCAAGGTGATCAAGCGCTCACTGTTCTTCGGCGGCGGCGCACTGGGCATCATGGCATTGCTCCCGCTCGGAGGCCTGATCAAGAACCCGTGGGCGAAGGGCGAAGATTCTCCGTTGTGGGTATCCGGCTGGACTCCTCGGTACGATGGGGAGACCATCTACCTCCGACGAGACACCGGGCGACCGGAAGATGTCGTTCTCGTTCGGCCCGAGGACTTGGACGCTGGTGCTATGGAGACTGTCTTCCCGTTCCGCGAAGCGGACCGCGAAAGCGAGCACGAACTTCTCGTCTCGCTCCGCGGGATTCGCAACGCCGTCATGCTCATCCGCCTCCGCCCCGACGATGCCAGCACGGTCGTCAAGCGTAAGGGCCAGGAGAGCTACAACTACGGCGACTACTACGCCTACTCCAAGATCTGCACGCATTTGGGTTGCCCGACATCGTTGTTCGAGCAGCAGACCAACCGCATTCTCTGCCCTTGCCATCAGTCGCAGTTCAACGCGCTCGAGTACGCCAAGCCGATCTTCGGACCGGCCGCGCGCGCGCTGCCTCAGCTTCCCATCACAGTCAACGAGGAGGGATACCTAGTGGCACAAGCCGATTTCAAGGAAGCACTGGGCCCCGCCTTCTGGGAACGTCGACCGGAGCGTGATTCATGAGTCCTTCACTGCAAACCCTCGCAGCCAAGCAGGCAGACGACGTAGACAGTCGTTACCACTTGGCACCGGGATTGCGCCGCCAGATCAACAAGGTGTTCCCCACCCACTGGTCGTTCCTGCTCGGTGAGATCGCGCTGTACAGCTTCGTGATCCTGCTGATCTCCGGCGTATTCCTCACCCTATTCTTCGATCCATCGCTCAGCGAGGTCGTGTACCAGGGCGCTTACACCCCGCTCAACGGTGTGACCATGTCTCGTGCGTACGCCACTGCCCTCGACATCTCGTTCGAGGTCCGCGGTGGTCTGTTCATGCGACAGATCCACCACTGGGCGGCACTGATGTTCGCCGCGTCGATCATCGTGCACATGGCCCGCATCTTCTTCACGGGTGCATTCCGTCGCCCCCGCGAAGCCAACTGGGTCATCGGCTGCCTGCTGCTGATCCTGGCGATGTTCGAGGGCTTCTTCGGATACTCCCTCCCCGACGACCTGCTCTCGGGCACCGGTCTTCGCGCCGCCTTCTCCGGCATCACGATGAGTATCCCGATCGTCGGCACCTGGATGCACTGGCTGATCTTCGACGGCGACTTCCCGGGAACGATCATCATTCCTCGCCTGTACGTAGCCCACGTGCTGCTACTTCCCGCGATCATCCTGGCGTTGATCGCAGCTCACCTCGCATTGGTCTGGTACCAGAAGCACACGCAGTTCCCCGGACCGGGACGCACCGAGAAGAACGTCGTCGGCGTTCGTATTCTCCCGGTGTTCGCGGTCAAGTCCGGTGCATTCTTCGCCGTGACGTTCGGTGTGCTGGCAGCAATGGGTGGCCTGCTTCAGGTCAACCCGATCTGGAACTTGGGTCCGTACAACCCGTCGCAGGTGTCGGCAGGTTCGCAGCCCGACTTCTACATGATGTGGACGGACGGTCTGGCCCGACTGTGGCCGGCTTGGGACATCTACATCGCCGGTCGCTACACCATCCCGGCTGTGTTCTGGGTGGCAGTGATCATGGGTCTCGTATTCACGGTCATGATCGCCTACCCGTGGATCGAGAAGCGCCTCACCGGTGACACTGCACATCACAACCTGCTGCAGCGTCCCCGCGACGTGCCGGTCCGCACGGCCATCGGCGCGATGTCGATCGCGTTCTACGTCGTCCTGACGCTGTCCTGCGTCAACGATCTGATTGCGTACAAGTTCGACATCTCGCTCAACGCCATGACGTGGATCGGTCGCATCGGCGTACTGATCCTGCCTCCGATCGCCTACTTCGTTGCCTACCGGTTCTGCATCGGTCTGCAGCGCAGCGACCGGGCGGTACTCGAGCACGGCATCGAAACCGGAATCATCAAGCGTCTTCCGCACGGCCAGTACGTGGAAATTCACCAGCCGCTCGGACCGGTCGACGATCACGGACATCCGATTCCCCTCGATTACCAGGGCGCACCGGTACCCAAGAAGATGAACAAGCTCGGCTCGGCCGGAAAGCCCGGCTCCGGATCGCTGTTCACCCCGGACCCTGTTGCTCAGAGCAAGGCTCTGGAAGATGCACTGCACAAGGGCGAGCACGAGCAGCTCGCAATGCTCCGCAATTACCAGGCCGGAATTCTCGGCAGCGGCTCGAACGGCCACTCGAACGGCAACGGTCATTCCAATGGCAACGGCCACTCGAACGGTAACGGCCACACAAATGGGAACGGCCACTCGAACGGTAACGGCCACTCGAACGGCAACGGGCACGAAGACGCGGCGATCACGTCGGGTCGTCAGGACAGCGACAGCGATCGCTGACATCTGACACAGCACAACGGAAGGGCGGCACCGGCAACGGTGTCGCCCTTCTTCGTGTCTACTGATCTGGAACGAAACGAAGCGTCGCATCGACACGTGGCATGTTCGTGCCACTCCCCTCCCCCGGTCTCGGGCGACCCCTCGCACCGAACTCGAATACTCGGCGGGCCATCCTCGTATACGGGACACCACTGCGCCGCAACAGGACGGCTCACCGGTATTACTATCGGCACATGGTCCGCATTCCCCTCACCCCCGGCGAGCTCGCTCGCGGTGCCAGGCTAGGCGCAACACTGCGTCGTCACCGAGGCAGCCGCACCATGACCGATGTCGCCGACTCCGCCGGCATCTCGGTCGAGACGCTCAGAAAGATCGAGACCGGACGCATACCGACACCTGCTTTCTTCACGGTCGCGGCCCTGTGCGAGGCGCTCGGCATCTCTTTGGACGCCGTGGCGGACTCGACTTCGGACTCGACGGCGAGACACTCCGAGGCCGACGCCTCCTGACGTTCCGGACGCCCATCCACAGTCACTCGCCTATGGTCGAGCACCGCTCTACGTCGTGAATGCTCCATGTGACGTCGGTGCTGCTCTAGCGGTCACTCTTGGTACAGAAAAAGGCCCCGATCGTTCTCGCGAACGATCGGGGCCTTTCCTCTGGTGTGTGCCAATCAGTGGCGCTCGGCTCCGAGGTGGTATTCGAACACCAAGCCGGCAGCCGCTGCGATGACACAAACGACTCCCAGTGCGATCAGCCACGGCTGGAAGAAAGCGAATCCGAGAGCAGTGACGGATGCAGCGCCGGCGAGCACGATCGGCCAGAAGCTGCCGGGGCTGAAGAAGCCGAGATCGCCTGCGCCGTCGCTCACCTCGGCATCGTCGAAGTCCTCGGGACGGGTGTCGAGGCGTCGAGCAACGAACCGGAAGTAGGTGCCGACGATCAGAGTCAGGCCCACAGACAAGAAGATCGCGGTAACGCCTGCCCACTCCACTCCGGTGCGACTCAGGCCCGTGAACAACGCGTACACGATGCCGACCAGGAGGAAGAAGACAGTGAGGATCTCGAAGATCTTGGCTTCGATTTTCATATCAGCATGCTTCCTTGGTCAGTTGCCTTCGGCGACGGTGGCGGTACGGACGGTGCGATCGGTCTCGAACGGCGAGGTGCTCGTAGCGATCGGGCTCTCACCGATGGCCTCGAGTGCCTGCGCATTGGTGAGTGCGTCGCCACCCTCGGACAGTGGCTTGCGTAGCTCGATGTACTGCTCGAACTTGTCCGGCGACACCGCGCGAACCTCGAAGTTCATCATCGAGTGGAAGGTGCCACACATTTCGGTGCACCGACCGACGAACGATCCTTCACGTTCGATCTCGCTGATCTGGAACACGTTGTCGGAATGGTTCTCCTCGGGGTTCGGAAGAACGTCCCGCTTGAACAAGAACTCCGGAACCCAGAATCCGTGGATAACGTCCGAGGACGCGAGCACGAATTCGATGCGCTTGCCGGTCGGGAGGACCAGCACCGGGATCTCGTCACTGGATCCGACTGTTTCGATCTTGTTGTAGTGCAGGTAGGACAAGTCCTGCGTCAGCGCGCCGTTGATGGGTCCCGGAACGAACTCGCCGTCTTCGCTGCCCTCGGCACCTTCACCGGGAGTGGCGGCGGCTTCCGCTGCCGCCTGCTCCTCTTCGTCGGTGCCCTCGTACTTGGCGGCACCGTCCTTGAGGTCGATGGTCCGGTAACCGAACTTCCAGTTCCACTGGTAAGCGGTGACGTCGACCTGTACGTCCGGATCGGCCTGCTTCTCGTCGACGTAGTTCTGCACCACGACGGTGAAGTAGAACAGGACGGCGATGATGACGAACGGCACGGCCGTGTAGAACAGCTCGAGCGGAACGTTGTACGCCGTCTGGCGAGGGAACTCCGGTGAGTTCTTCTTCTTGCGGTGGAACAGCACCACCCAGAAGATCAGGACCCACACGATGATGCCCATGACCAGGGCAGCGATAACCGACCAGGTCCACAGGTCCCCGATGCGTTGCCCCTGCGGAGTGACTCCCGAAGCGAAACCGAAATTGAGTACGTTGTCGCTGCTGATGGAACAGCCCGACAGCATCAACGCGGCTACACCGAGAAATGCTGTCAGCCCCGCTCGACGAAGGATCCGACTCTGCGCCACGTTCACGCCTTCCTGATTGCCCACCACTGAAGAATAAGAGCTTCCACATGGAGATGCTCTAGTACTACGCAGCGTAGACCAAAGCCGACGGATAGCCATCCTTGGGTCGTCACCTACGCTCGTGCGTGTCTGCGGCATACTCGGTTCCTGATCTGCCGTCCCGCTGACGCCGCTCGCGGAGACTCGGACCGCTGCATTGTCCCCAACTGCGAGAAGAGGTAGCAGACGCTGTGTGTGGACTGCTCGGAGTACTCACGTCTCACGGAACGACCGCCGCCGGAGTCGAGCTGGTGAGCTCGGCAACCCACTGCATGCGCCACCGGGGGCCTGACGAGCCCGGTGGGACGTGGCACGACGACGACGTCGTTTACGGGTTCAACCGATTGTCGTTCATCGACATCGAACACTCGCATCAGCCGATGCGCTGGGGTCCGCCCGAGTCACCGAACCGGTACGCGCTCGTCTTCAACGGCGAGATCTACAACTACCTGGAGTTGCGCGCGGAATTGGCGCGCGATCACGGCGCGGAGTTCGCCACCGAGGGCGACAGCGAATCGATCGTTGCCGCGTTTCACTACTGGGGTCCAGCCGCGGTGCAGCGACTGAGGGGCATGTTCGCGTTCGCGGTCTGGGATACCGAGACCCGCCAGATGTTCATCGCACGCGATCCCTTCGGCATCAAGCCGTTGTTCCTGGCCACCGGCCCGGGAGGCACTGCATTCGGTAGTGAGAAGAAGAGCGTGCTGGAGTTGACGAATCTGGTCGGGGTCGACGACGACCTCGACCAGCGCGCCCTGGAGCACTACACCGTGCTGCAGTACGTCCCCGAGCCCGAGACCCTCCACGTGGGGATCCGTCGACTCGAATCCGGCTGCTACGCCACCCTCTCCCCCGGTACCGCGCCCGAGGTCACCCGATACTTCACGCCGAAGTTTCCGGTCCGACCCTTCGCGCCCGGCAGCGAAAGAGCTCGTTATCAGGAGATCGCCGAAGCGCTCGAAGATTCGGTTGCCAAGCACATGCGGGCCGACGTGACAGTCGGATCCTTCCTGTCGGGCGGCATCGATTCGACGGCCATCGCGGCGCTGGCAATTCGCCACAATCCTGACCTGATCACCTTCACCACAGGTTTCGAGCGAGAAGGCTATTCCGAGGTCGACGTCGCCGCGGAGTCGGCGGCGGCCATCGGTGCCCGCCATATCGTCAAGGTCGTCGGGCCGGAGGAGTTCGCGGCATCCATCCCCGAGATCGTCTGGTACTTGGACGACCCGGTGGCGGATCCCGCATTGGTACCGCTGTACTTCGTCGCCAAGGAGGCGCGGAAGCACGTGAAGGTCGTGCTCTCCGGTGAGGGCGCAGACGAGTTGTTCGGCGGGTACACCATCTATCGCGAGCCGCTGTCGCTGAAGCCGTTCGAGTCGCTTCCTGCATTCCTCAGACGCGCTGCCGGGTCGTTGAGCGAGCGGATTCCGGAAGGAACCCGCGGGAAAAGCCTGCTGAACCGTGGATCGATGACTCTCGAGGAGCGGTACTACGGAAACGCTCGTAGTTTCAACGACGCACAACTGCGGTCCGTATTGCGCGATTTCCGACCGGAGTGGACCCACCAGGACGTCACTGCGCCGATCTACGCGCAGTCGCAGGGATGGGATCCGGTAGCCCGGATGCAACACCTGGACCTGTTCACCTGGTTGCGCGGCGACATCCTGGTCAAGGCCGACAAGATCACCATGGCGAATTCACTCGAACTGCGAGTCCCGTTCCTGGACTCGGAGATCTATCGGGTCGCCGAGAAGCTGCCCCTCGAGCAGAAGATCACCAAGAACACCACCAAGTACGCCCTACGCCAAGCGCTCGAGGGGATAGTTCCCGGTCACGTGCTGCATCGCGCCAAGCTGGGCTTTCCCGTGCCGTTGCGCCACTGGCTACGCGGCACCGAGCTCTTCGACTGGGCACACCAGCAGATCGCCGACTCCCAGACCGACCACCTGCTGAACAAGCCCGCCATAGTCGCGATGCTCAACGACCACCGCGCCGGAAAATCCGATCACAGCCGACGTCTGTGGACGCTGCTGATCTTCATGGTGTGGCACGGCATCTTCGTCGAGAAGCGCATCGTGCCCCAGATCGCCGAACCGGAATACCCGGTCAACATCTGACCGGTACACCCCTCCCCTCATGGGATCAATGTGGGTTTCAGTCACTCTGATTGCAACAAGGCCACATTGATCCCGTTCTGGGGGGGGAAGCGATCTCAGGCCGGCAGCAGCGCGCCGATCTCTTCGCCTGCCTCGGTGCCGTAAGCCGCGCTCAGCCGCTTGATCGCGTCGTCGCGGTTCAGGCTCCATTCCTGGGTGCCGGTGGTTTCCAGGACCAGAACGGCGACGAGCGATCCGAGTTGCGCCGCACGTTCGATGCTCGCTCCGGCCAGATGTGCGGTGAGGAAGCCGGCCCGGAAGCCGTCGCCGACGCCGGTCGGGTCCACCTTGCTCGTTTCCGGTACGACACCGATGTGGGTATGCACACCGTCTTTGGTGACGATGTCGACGCCCCGCTTGCCCAAAGTCGTGACACGCAGATCCACCTTGTCGGCGATGTCGGCGTCGGACATGCCGGTCTTCTGCTTGAGCAGAGCCCACTCGTATTCGTTGGTGAACAGATACGCGGCTCCGTCGATCATCTCCATTGCCTGCGCCGCATCGAGGCGAGCGAGCTGCTGGGACGGGTCGGCCGCGAACGGGATTCCCGCGGCGCGGCACTGAGCTGTGTGCGCGGTCATCGCATCCGGGTCGTTGGCACCGATCAACACCAGATCGAGGTCGCGCTCGCCGGCCAGCGCCTCGATGGAAATATTGCGAGCCTCACTCATGGCCCCGGGGTAGAACGATGCGATCTGCGCCATGTCCTGGTCCGTGGTGCACACGAAACGCGCTGTGTGGGCGGTTGCGGAGATGCTCACGCCACTGCAATCGACACCGTGGTCTTCGAGCCAGCCGCGATAGTCGGCGAAGTCCGGTCCGACCGCTCCCACGAGCAACGGTGAGCCGCCGAGGACTCCGAGCGCGTAGGCGATGTTGCCGCCCACCCCTCCCTTGCGGATGACCAGGTCGTCGACCAGAAAGCTCAACGAGATGTTCGAGATCTGGTCGGCGACTATCTGCTCGGCGAACCGTCCGGGGAATCGCATGAGATGGTCGGTCGCTATCGAGCCTGATACCGCGAGAGTCACGAAGAAGAGCCTTTCGAATGGGGGTGCTGGTTTACTGACCGGCAGACACGACTGTGACCGATACACGCATGCGTGTATCGGTCACAGTCGAAAACGAGTCAGCTCAGTTGAACGAGTCGCCGCACGCGCACGAACCCGTGGCGTTCGGGTTGTCGATCGTGAAGCCCTGCTTCTCGATCGTGTCCACGAAGTCGATGGATGCACCCTCTACGTAGGGGGCGCTCATCCGATCCACTGCGAGAGTGACGCCGTTGAAGTCGACCGCGAGGTCGCCGTCGAGGCTTCGATCGTCGAAGAAGAGCTGGTAACGCAGTCCTGCACAACCACCTGGCTGCACAGCGATGCGCAGCGCGAGGTCGTCGCGGCCTTCTTGATCCAGCAACGCCTTGGCCTTGGCCGACGCGGTCTCGGTCATGGTGACCTTGTGCGCCGTGGTTTCGGTTGTTGTGGTCTCGCTTGAAACGGTCATGGGCTCTCCCTATCAGTCGTACAAAACCCGTGAACTACTCAACCGTACTCTCGGTGCCTCTATTCCTCACGCTCGCCGCCTCGGATTCACGGCAAAGTCTGCGACCTCGCCCGCGATGCGCGCGGTGAGCAGTTCGAGCTGGTTCGCGGCGTCCGACATCGCCAACTCGACCGATCCCGCGAATTCGCTGATCGAATGTGCCGCCTCGATACCCGCCGACGCCAGTTCGTCGTCGGTCAACGTCACCTGGCCCGCAAGCACGATCGTCTCCACGCCGGTCGCGCCGCCGGCGGCCGCGATTCTGGTGACCAGCTTGCCGCGCAGCGATTGCGAATCGAACTTGCCCTCACCGGTCAACACCAGGTCGACGGTCCCCAACAGGTCCTGCTGTCCGGTCCGTTCGGCCACCACGACGGCTCCGGGTTGCTGCGTGCCGCCGAGTGCGAACAGCGCGGCACCGAGACCACCCGCCGCTCCGGCACCCGGCCTGTCCGCCACGTCGTGACCCGCTGCGGACAGGACGGCGGCCCAGTCCGTGTTCAGCTCCTCCAGTCGACCGACCGTCTCGGCATCGGCACCCTTCTGCGGTCCGAACACCCGGGCCGCACCCCACTCGCCCAGCAACGGATTCTCTACGTCCGACGCGGCGACGAGGTCGATTCCCGATAGACGACCGACCGCCGATCCCAACCCGCCCAGCGCGCGTATCAGTGCGCGGCCGCCGTCGGTGCAGCTGCTGCCGCCGAGCCCGACGAAGATCGTTCGAGCTCCGCTGCCGATCGCCGCATCGATCAACTGCCCGACGCCGTAGCTGCTCGCCTTCAGCGCAGACAATGGGCTCGGCGGGCCGTCGAGCAGATGCAGCCCACACGCCTGCGCGGATTCGATGTACGCCACTGTGCCGTCGAGCAGCCAGTGAGCCCGAACAGGAGTGCCGAGCGGTCCGTCGACGTCGGCGACCTGAACAGTGCCGATGCGCGAGGCCAGCACCTCGACGAACCCCGGCCCGCCGTCGGACTGGGGGGCGAGCTCGAGTTCGTCCTGACCCCTGACCGATGTCCATCCCCTCGCCATAGCGTGTGCCGCGTCTGCAGCGGTCAGGGTGTCTCCGAAAGAATCAGGCGCAATCATCACTCGCATCGTGGAAAGTCTAGGGCTGCAGCATGCAGACGGCATCTGCTGGTCTGCGAGCTGACCTGGCCGGTGTTCGATATCGATAGGTCATCCCATACTCTGGGTGCGTGAAGCTGCTACGCCGTGGAAACTCCGACAATTCGGACGAACAGAACTCGAACGAATCCGAGTCGACTGCGTCCGGGCACGAAGCTGCGTCTCCGGTGTCCCTCGGCAAGGGCCGCCCGACACCCAAGCGCCGTGACGCCGAGGGTCGTCGTCGCGGGCCTGTTGCTCCGGCGCCCCTCACGAGCAAAGAAGCACGCGAGCGCCGCAAGGCGAACAAGGGCAGCAAAGAAGACCGCAAGGCCGCGTCCAACGAACGCCGCGCCGCAGCGGCCGAGCGTCGTGCGCGCATGCTGGCCGGTGACGACAAGTACTTGCTCCCCCGCGACAAGGGCCCGGTCCGCGCATACGTCCGCGACATCGTCGATGCACGGCGCAATCTCGTCGGACTGTTCATGCCGCTCGCACTCATCCTGATTTTCGCGCTGTTCCTACAGCCTGCAGTGCAGCAGTACGTCACTCTCGGCATGTTCGTGATGATGCTGTTCATGGTGGGCGAGGGCATCTACTTGGGCAAGATGATCAACAACAAGATTCGCGTGCGCTTCCCCGAGACGACGGACGGCGGCTTCAAGATCGGGTGGTACGCCTTCGTTCGCGCGTCGCAGATTCGCAAGATGCGCGCACCCAAGCCGCGAGTCAGCGCCGGCGCGGCTGTCTGACGTCGGTGGGTGAACCGACTCGAACCCTCGTACTCGGTGGTGCCCGATCCGGTAAGTCCGCATATGCCGAGTCGTGTGCCGTCACCGAGCCGGTTCGGTACCTCGCAACCGGTAGGCGCAACCCCGCCGACGAGGATTGGCAGCGTCGCATCGAGCTCCACCGGGCGTCGAGACCGCAGCATTGGTCCACCGTCGAGACGGTGACCTCGCTGGCCGCATCGATCTCGGAGCCCTGGGGCGGCACCACGTTGGTCGACGACCTCGGAACGTGGCTGACCGGGATGCTCGACGACGCTCGGGCGTGGGAACGGCCACGGGGCACGATCACGCCGGCTGTCGACGATCTGGTCGGGGTGGTTGCGCACTGCACGTCGACCCTCGTGCTGGTCAGCCCCGAGGTGGGTCTGTCCGTGGTTCCCGAGTCTCATTCCGGACGCCTCTTCCGCGACGAGCTCGGACTGCTCAATTCTCGACTCGCCGCGGTGTGTGACAGGGTTCTGCTGGTCGTCGCGGGACTCGAACTGACCCTCAAGGAACCACCGGCGGATTTCATCACCGCGAAAGGCACAGTGTGACAACTCTTTCGGAGGACAGCTCGAAGTCGTCGCCGTTCCGTCCGGTGACCGCTCCGTCCGACGCGGCTCGTACTTCTGCCGTCGATCGGCAACGTGAGCTGACCAAGCCCGCAGGCAGCCTCGGCCGCCTCGAGAAACTCGGTGAATGGATAGCGTCCTGCCAGGACACTTGCCCGCCTCGATCTCTCGAGCGAGTACGTGTCGTCGTCTTCGCCGGTGACCACGGCATCGCAGCGCACGGGGTCTCTGCGTACCCGCCCGGGGTGACAGCGCAGATGGTCGAGAACATTCGCGCCGGCGGCGCAGCGGTCAACGTCCTCGCCGCCATCGCCGGTGCCACCGTGCGGGTGGTCGACATCGCCGTCGATGCCGAGACCGATCCCACCGTGTCCGCGTTCAAGGTCCGACGGTCCAGTGGATCGATCGACCGCGAGGATGCGTTGAGCGAGGACGAGGTTCTTGCCGCCCTCGCCGCGGGAGCCGCCATTGCCGACGAAGAAGTCGACGGCGGTGCCGATCTGCTCATCGCGGGCGATATGGGCATCGGAAACACCACTCCGGCAACGGTATTGATCGCAACCCTCACCGACACCGAACCGGTCGCCGCCGTCGGCCGCGGCACCGGAATCGACGACGCCGGATGGATCAGAAAGACCGCAGCCATCCGGGACGCGATGCGCCGGGCGCGTCCGGTCGCGAAGAACCCCACCGATCTGCTGCGGGTCGCGGGCGGCGCCGACATAGCGGCGCTGGCAGGATTTCTCGCCCAGGCTGCGCATCGGCGAACCCCGGTGATCCTCGACGGTCTCGTGGTGACTGCAGCAGCTCTGGTGGCCGAGGACGGCGCGGCCGGGGCACGGGACTGGTGGGTTGCCGGGCATCGCTCGGTCGAGCCTGCACACTCATTTGCGTTGCGGCACTTGCGTCTCGAGCCGTTGGTAGAGCTGGACATGCGACTCGGCGAGGGCTCGGGCGCGCTGGCGGCACTGCCATTGGTTCGCGCAGGTGTCGACACTCTGAACTCGATGGCGACCTTCGCCGACGCTGGGGTCAGCACCGGCGACACCGAAGCCCACAGCAGTATCGAAGACCACAGCACCATCGAAGACCACTGACGGTGAGTAGGCGAGCGGGTGCTCTGTCGCTCGCGTTCTCCTGGCTGACCGTGCTGCCGGTACGCGGCCCCGAGAACGTCGATCGGCACTCGGCCGGACGGGCCATTGCTCTCGCTCCGCTCGTCGGCCTCACCCTCGGTGGCATCTCCGCAGCGCTGTTGTGGGTGTCGATCGCAGCCGGACTGTCGCCCCTGCTCGGCGGACTGATCGCCGTTGCGGCCTCGGCACTGCTCACTCGGGGTATGCATCTCGACGGCTTGGCCGATACCGCAGACGGACTCGGTTGCTACGGCCCGCCCGAGCGGGCGAGAGAAGTGATGAAGTCCGGCAGTGCCGGCCCGTTCGGGGTTGCTGCCATTGCCCTCGTCTCCGCAGTTCAGGCCGCGAGCCAGGGCCAGCTCGCTCAACAACACCTGTGGTGGGCCATCGTGTGCGTCTCGGTGATCGGACGGGTGTCGGTGGTCGTCGCGTGCCGCCGAGGGATCGACGCGGCCGCACCGAGCGGCTTCGGCGCGCTGGTGGCAGGCACTCAGTCGGCCGCACCCGTGGCGTTGTGGATAGGCATGGCAACGGCCATGTCCGTATACGTTCGGCCCGACCGACCGTGGCAGGGACCACTGATCGTCGTCGCCGTACTTGCCCTTGCGGTGATTCTGACTCGACACTGCGTCCGCCGCTTCGGTGGCCTCTCCGGCGACGTACTCGGAGCCGGAATCGAGACCACCACCGCCCTGGCCGCGATCGGCATTCTCGTCGGGAGCTAGCGGAGTGTCGTCATCCATCCGTGGGTATCGGCGAAGGTGCCACGCTGAATACCGGTCAACGTGTCGCGCAGTGCCAGCGTGATCTCGCCCGGCTCGCCGCCCGCAATCTCGAACGCTCCCTCGGTGGACTTGACGCTGCCCACCGGAGTGATGACAGCCGCAGTGCCGCAAGCGAACACCTCGGTGATCTCGCCCGAGTCGGCACCCTTGCGCCACTCTTCGGTGGAGATTCGGCGTTCTTCGACGGGGATGCCGGCGTCCGTCGCCAGAGCCAACAGCGAGTCGCGGGTGATGCCGGGGAGAAGAGATCCGGACAGCGACGGCGTCACCAGGCGTGCATCGGAACCCGAGCCGAAGACGAAGAACAGGTTCATGCCACCCATCTCCTCGACGAAACGGCGCTCGGTGGCGTCGAGCCACACCACCTGATCGCATCCCTCGTCGCTGGCCTGCGCCTGCGCGAGGAGCGATGCGGCGTAGTTGCCGGCGAACTTCGCCGCACCGGTGCCGCCCGGTGCCGCACGGACGTACTCGGTGGACAGCCAGACGCTCACCGGCTTGACCCCCCGGGGGAAGTACGCACCTGCGGGTGAGGCGATCAGCATGTAGCGGTACGAGTCCGCCGGGCGCACACCCAGACCCGCTTCGGTGGAGAACATGTACGGGCGGACGTACAGCGCGTCCTCGCCGCCGGCCGCGGGAACCCACTCGTGATCGAGCTCGAGGAGCTTTTCGATCGACCCGATGAACAACTCGTCGGAGAGCTCGGGCATGGCGAGACGACGGGCAGAGTTGCGGAACCGCTCGGCGTTCGAGTTCACCCGGAACGTCGACAGATCACCGTTGGGCTGCCGGTAGATCTTGAGGCCTTCGAAGATCGCCTGCCCGTAGTGCAGCACCATCGCCGCCGGGTCGAGCTCGATCGGGCCGTAGGGCGCGATCGTCGCGTCGTGCCAGCCACGGTCGCGGGTGTAGTCGATGTACACCATGTGGTCGGTGAAGTGTTTTCCGAATCCCGGTGCGGCAAGCACGGCGTCGCGCTCCGCCGGTGTAGCGGGCGAGGGATGCTGCACGTACGTGAATTCGGAAACACCTGTCATGCCCGAGATCCTATCGTGGAGGTCACTCGCTCCCTCAGCGGTCACCTGGTCTTGGCAGCGACGAACGGTGGCGCGACCACTTCGCAGCGCAGCGCCCGCCCACGAACGTCGACCTCGACCTCGGAGCCGACCGCCGGAGCTGCCTCGGCGTCGAGCAGGGCCAGGGCAATACCGACCTTGAGCGACGGCGAGAACGTTCCGGACGTCGTCGTCCCGATGTCCTGGCCCGACGCACGGACGGTGAGACCGGGGCGGAGTACACCGCGGTCGAGAGCCTTGAGTCCGCGCAATGTTCGCGCAGGCCCACTGGCCTTCTCTGCGGTCAATGCCTCCTTGCCCCAGAATGCGTCCTTGTTCCACCCGATCGCCCAACCGCATCGAGCTTGCAGGGGCGAAATGTCCAGCGACAGTTCGTGTCCGTGCAGTGGGTATCCCATCTCGGTGCGCAGAGTGTCACGTGCTCCGAGCCCGCACACCTGTCCCCCGCGAGTCCGCACTGCGGCCATCAGCGCACGGAAGAGCGGTTCCACCTCACCCGCCGGTGGAACCAGTTCGTACCCCTGCTCGCCGGTGTAACCGGTTCGGCACACCCGTACGGGCACCGAATTCCAGGTCGCGTCCTCGAATGCCATGTAGTCCATCTCGGTCGGCAGACCCAATTCCTGTAGCACCTCGGCCGCTTTCGGCCCCTGAACGGCCAGCACCCCGAACTCGCGATGCTGGTTCACCACCGACACCCCAGCAGGTGCCTGCGCTGCCATCGCTGCCACGACATCGGCCGTGTTGGCGGCGTTCGGCACCAGGAACACGTCGTCGTCGGAGACGTAATACGCGATGAGGTCGTCGACCACACCACCGGATTCCGTGCAGCAGAGGGTGTATTGCGCCTTACCGGGTTCGATCCGGCCGAGGTCGTTGGTCAGGACGGAATTGACGAAGGCGGCAGCGCCAGGTCCGGTGACCGAAGCCTTGCCCAGGTGGCCGACGTCGAACAGGCCTACGGTTTCCCGCACCGCGGTGTGCTCGACGACCACTCCGGCGTACGACACCGGCATGGTCCAACCGCCGAAAGGTGCGAATGTCGCACCCAATTCGGTGTGTACGGCGTGCAGCGGTCCCTCGATCAGGTCGGTGTCGGTCATGGCGGTCACGCTAGTCCACATCACGGCTCGTGCGGGCGCTGCGGACCGAGTTCGTCCCTCGCTCCGCTGCGCCATGGGTCGTCATTAGGATCGAGGTACCTACACGTCAACCCCTACAGGAGCAGCCACGTGCCTTCACCTTCGACGCTATCCCGCACTCTCGGACCCGACCTGGTCCTCGCGGGCAAGCTCGGCAAGAAAGTCGACGTTCTCGTTGTCGCGCTGAGTACCAGTGACGACGGCCTCGAGCTCGCCATCACCGACGACATTTCCGACGACGCCGTTGCTGCCGGACTCCTGGACGCCTTCGAATCCGTCGGTGCCACCGGCAAAGCCGACGAGCTCGTTCGCATCCCGGCTCCGTCCGGGCTGCCCGTCTCCAGTGTCCTGGCGGTGGGCCTCGGCAACGCTGCCGACATCGACAGCGAGCGCATCCGTCAGTCGGCCGGTACCGCGGCACGTTCGCTCAAAGGTGTCGATACGGTAGCGACGACGTTGTCCGCACTCGACCTCGGAGCGGCCGCAGAGGGGTTCTTCCTCGGCGCGTATCAGTTCACCGAGTTCAAATCCGCACTGTCGGCACCGAAGGCCGACGCTCTTCCTCTCGCACGCGTCGAATTGCTCGTTACCGACACTCGATCGAAGGACGCGAAGAACGAGCTCGCACGCTCTGTCGCCATTGCCGAATCAGTGGCGCTAGCACGCGATTTCGTGAACACCCCACCGAGCCACCTCTATCCCGAGGAGTTTGCGGACCAGGCGAAGGCCCTGGGTACTGCGGCAGGCTTGAAGGTCGAGATTCTCGACGACAAGGCCCTCGAGAAGGGTGGTTACGGCGGTATTCACGGAGTGGGTAAGGGGTCTTCGCGGTTGCCGCGATTGGTTCGCCTTTCCCACACCGGCGGCAAGCGTGGTGCCAAGAAGGTTGCTCTGGTGGGCAAGGGAATCACGTTCGACACCGGCGGCATCTCCATCAAACCTGCTGCGGGAATGGAGAACATGACCTCGGACATGGGCGGTGCCGCGGCGGTTATCGCCACCGTCGTGCTGGCCGCCAAGGTCGGTCTGCCGCTCGACGTGATCGCGACGGTGCCTATGGCGGAGAACATGCCGTCGGGAACCGCGCAGCGTCCCGGCGATGTGCTGACGCAATACGGCGGGATCACCGTCGAGGTCATCAACACCGATGCCGAAGGTCGACTGGTGCTGGCCGACGCGATCGTGCGTGCCTGCGAGGACGATCCGGACTACCTCATCGACACCGCAACGCTCACCGGAGCTCAGGTCGTGGCGCTCGGCAACCGAACGCCCGGCGTGATGGGTACCGACACCTTCCGTGACCGGGTTGCCGAAATCTCCCAAGCGATCGGCGAGAACGGCTGGGCCATGCCGCTGCCGAAAGAGATTCGACGTGAACTCGACTCCAAGGTGGCCGATCTTGCGAACGTGACCAATGGCAGGGCCGGCGGAATGCTGGCAGCAGCCCTGTTCCTGAAGGAATTCGTGGCCGACGGCGTCGAATGGGCTCATATCGATGTCGCGGGCCCGGCCTACAACACCGGAGGCCCCTTCGGCTACACCGGCAAGGGCGGCACCGGAGTTCCCGTGCGGACCATGTTCGCGGTTCTCGAAGACATCGTCGAGAACGGCTGATCGCGGACGTCCGTGCGCGCGGATCTGCGCGCACGGACGCGATCACCGGTCGCGCCGTTCCTGTTCGCGTCTCTTGACGATCTTCTGGCGAGCATCGTGGTCGCGCATTCGCTGGGGGTACCCGGTCTTCCGGACGTCGTAGACCGGGATCTTCAGGTCGGGTCCGATCTTTCGTGCATATTTTTCATCCAGCGGACGCCGGGTCCATTCGCCGTCGTTCGCCACCAGGACGACGGTCAGTGGAGTCACTGTCGTCTTCGGCTCGACATAGGCCTCCACACCGATTCGCGCCGCAGTCCAATCGGCCAGGTACTGGGCGACCGACCCTTCGGGACCACGTTTCGCGGCCCCGCCGCGCCGCTTGAGTCGATCGAACAATCCCACGAGAACATCCTTTTCGTACGGCCGATGGATTCCCGGCACGGATGCCGGAAATGTTGTTACCCGCCAGTTTGCCAGGCGTGTTCTGCGCCCTAGGGGAACGGCGAGGCGATAACAATGGAAGGATGCCGGTAGAGGGTTCAACTCTCTTGATAGTGAACCAAGGCTCGTGAAGTGAGTGAGTGAATTGCCGAGAGGGAGTGTCGACGTGGGCGCTGTATCGAGCCGAACATGCTCGGTCGGTGTCTGGTGCACCGGTGCCTCCGTCGAACCGAATCACGCAACTCTCGTCCATGAACCCTGTTCCGCCAGCACAATGGTCTGCGACCACAAGTCGTAAGAACTACATCACCCGCATACAACTGTCGAGGAGTCAACAGACATGGCCTTCTCCGTCCAGATGCCAGCTCTCGGTGAGAGTGTCACCGAGGGAACTGTCACGAGGTGGCTCAAACAAGAAGGCGACACCGTCGAAGTCGACGAGCCATTGCTCGAAGTCTCCACGGACAAGGTCGATACCGAGATCCCGTCGCCTGCTGCCGGTGTTCTCACCAAGATCGTCGCTCAGGAAGACGACACCGTCGAGATCGGTGGCGAGCTCGCCCAGATCGGTGACGCAGGCGAGGCCCCCTCGTCGGACGCACCGGCCGAAGACGCTGCTCCCGCCGAGGAGTCCGCACCCGAAGAGGCTGCCGAGGAGCCCACTCCCGCAGCCGAGCCCGAGCCGCAGGCCGAGGAGGAGGCACCCGCAGCGAGTGCATCGTCCGACTCGTCCGGCTCCGGTACACCGGTGACGATGCCCGAGTTGGGTGAGTCCGTCACCGAGGGCACCGTGACCCGCTGGCTCAAGGCTGTCGGCGACGAGGTTGCAGTCGACGAGCCGCTGCTCGAGGTCTCCACCGACAAGGTCGACACCGAGATTCCTTCTCCGGTCGCCGGTACTCTGCTGGAGATCTCCGCCGAGGAAGACGACACGGTCGCCGTCGGTGGCCAGCTCGCCGTCATCGGATCCGGATCGCCGGCCGAGAAGGCCCCCGAGCCCGAGGCCACCCCGGAGCCCGAGGCCCCCAAGGCCGAGGAGCCGAAGAAGGAAGAGCCGAAGAAGGAGGCTCCCAAGCAGGAAGCTCCGAAGGCCGAGCCCAAGCCCGAGCCCAAGCAGGAAGCTCCCAAGGCCGCTCCCGCCAAGGAGTCGGCACCGTCGGGTGATTCCAGCCCGTACGTCACACCGCTCGTGCGGAAGTTGGCGTCGGACAATGACGTCGATCTCGCCACCGTCAAGGGCACCGGTGTCGGTGGACGCATCCGCAAGCAGGACGTGCTCGCTGCCGCCGAGGCCAAGAAGGCTCCGGCTGCCCCGGCCGCCGAGGCTGCGCCCGCAGCTGCCGCCAAGCCTGCGGCGCCGGCTACCGCCGGTGTTCGTCCGGAGCTCGCGCATCTTCGTGGCACCACGCAGAAGATCAACCGGATCCGTCAGATCACCGCGAAGAAGACGCGCGAATCGCTGCAGACCTCAGCGCAGCTCACGCAGACCTTCGAGGTGGACGTCACCAAGATCGCCGGTCTGCGGACGAAGGCGAAGGCGAAGTTCGCCGAGAACGAGGGCGTCAACCTGACGTACCTGCCGTTCTTCGCGAAGGCCGTCGTGGAGGCACTCAAGGCGCACCCCAACGTCAACGCGAGCATCAACGAGGACGCCAAGGAGATCACCTATCACGCCGATGTCCACCTGGGCATTGCCGTGGACACCGAGCAGGGTCTCCTCTCCCCCGTCATCCACAACGCCGGTGACCTGTCGCTGGCCGGGTTGGCTCGGGCGATCAACGACATCGCGACCCGCGCACGTTCGGGTGGGCTGAAGCCGGACGAGCTCTCCGGTGGCACGTTCACGATCACCAACATCGGCAGCCAGGGCGCGCTGTTCGACACCCCGATCCTGGTTCCGCCGCAGGCGGCCATGCTGGGCACGGGTGCGATCGTCAAGCGCCCCGTGGTGGTCAAGGACGACTCGGGGAACGAGTCGATCGGTGTCCGCTCGATGTGCTATCTGCCGCTCACCTACGACCACCGGTTGGTGGACGGAGCCGACGCAGGCCGCTTCCTGACGACGATCAAGCAGCGTCTCGAAGTGGCGTCGTTCGAGGCCGATCTCGGCCTCTAGACAACCGGCGGGTCTCGCGCCTCACGTATTCTCGTAGGAGCGCGACACATTCGCATCGGAGTCTCGACAAGCGGGGCACGAACCGAGCATCCGGGGCATCATTCGTTCGCGAATGATGCCCCGGCTTGCGTCAAGGAGGCTTTCGTTCATATGCGCGTAGTCATTGCAGGTTCATCGGGATTGATCGGCACAGCCCTGGTCGCAGCATTGCGGGGGCGGAGCCACGATGTCACCCGTCTCGTACGGCGTTCACCGGCGGGACCGGACGAGTCGCAGTGGGACCCGTCCCGCGGGAGCATCGACGCGGCCACCCTCGATGGTGCCGACGCGATCGTCAATCTGTGTGGTGTCGGAATCGGCGACAAGCGATGGTCCGGTGCGTACAAGCAGTTGGTGCGCGACAGTCGAATCGCTCCGACCGAGGTGCTCGCCGGAGCTGCCGCCGACGCGGGAGTACCGACGTTGATCAACGCCAGCGGCGTCAACTTCTACGGTGACACCGGCGATCGAGTGGTCGACGAGAGCGCCCCCGTCGGTGGGGGTTTTCTGGCCGAGGTCTGTCGCGACTGGGAGAACGCCACGTCTGCCGCGTCGGAAGCCGGTGTTCGCACGATCATGCTGCGCAGCGGTGTTGTGCTGTCGCAGCGCGGCGGCATGTTGGGCAAGCTCCGCCCGCTGTACCTGTTCGCCCTCGGCGGGCGCCTCGGCAGTGGACGTCAGTACTTCCCGTGGATTTCCTTGGAAGACGAGATCGGTGCCATCGTTCACGGCATAGAGAACGATTCCTTGCGTGGACCGGTCAACATGGTGGGTCCGACCCCGGTGACCAACGCCCAGTTCAACAGTGCGATGTCGCGTGCGGTGCACCGCCCGGCACCGTGGGTCGTCCCCGGCTTCGCCCTCAAGGCGGTGATCGGTGAATTCGCCGAGGAAGCCATTCTCACCGGTCCACGCGCCATTCCGAAGGCTCTGGAGGACGCGGGGTACACCTTCGAGCACAACACCGTGGGAGAGGCACTGCGAGTAGCTGTGGGCAGCTGACGCGGCGTACCGTTCCGAATCATGAGTGACGCGAACTCTTCGTCGGTCCGAACATCGGCACGCGCGAGCACCGACCCTGTGGAGGTGCGCGAGTTGGGCACCGTCGAGTACACCGAGGCGTGGGCTCTCCAGCGTGATCTTGCAGGTGCTCGGGCCGACGACATCGGCTCCGACACACTGCTGCTGCTCGAGCATCCGTCCGTCTACACGGCTGGTCGACGCACTGCCGATGAAGACATGCCCCGGGACGGCACTCCCGTCGTCGAGGTGGACCGCGGCGGCAAGATCACCTGGCACGGACCTGGCCAATTGGTCGGATATCCCATCGTCAAGCTCGCGCAGCCCATCGACGTCGTCAAGTACGTGCGGCGTATCGAAGAAGCGCTGATCTCCGTCGTGTCCGGCTACGGCATCGAGTGCGGACGTGTCGACGGCCGCTCCGGGGTGTGGCTCGCAGCCGAGATGCGCGACGGCAGCTGGCTTCCCGAGCGGAAGATCGCCGCGATCGGGGTCCGCGTGCAACGCGGAGTGACACTGCACGGCTTCTCGCTCAACTGCAACGCGGCCATGACCGGTTTCGATGCGATCGTCCCGTGCGGTATCGCCGATGCGGGCGTCACCTCTCTGTCACTCGAACTCGGACGTGACGTGACAACCGCCGACGTCGTCGCTGCCGTCACCTCCGCGATACTGGCAGCCCTCGACGGTTCGATGCCGGTGCAGGACCACGACATAGAGCATCCGGCGACTGTCGGCGCGTCAAACAACCCGCAGTTCACCACCGTTCGCTTCGGCGCGTAGCATCGAATCTGTGACTGTGGCCCCAGAAGGACGCAAGCTGCTCCGCCTCGAGATCCGAAACGCGGAGACCCCCATCGAACGCAAACCCAACTGGATCAAGACGAAAGCCAAGATGGGCCCGGAATACACCGAGCTCAAGGGTCTTGTGAAGCGCGAGGGTCTGCACACGGTGTGCGAGGAAGCCGGCTGCCCGAATATCTACGAATGCTGGGAAGATCGCGAGGCGACCTTCCTCATCGGCGGTGAACAATGCACCCGTCGGTGCGATTTCTGCCAAATCGACACCGGTAAGCCGGAGGACCTCGATCGAGACGAACCACGCCGCGTGGCGGAGTCCGTACAGGCCATGGGTCTGCGTTACTCGACGATCACCGGCGTCGCTCGTGACGATCTCGAGGACGGCGGTGCGTGGCTGTACGCCGAGACGGTGCGCTTCATCAAGAAGCTGAACCCGAACACCGGTGTCGAGCTGCTCATCCCGGATTTCAACGCCAAGCCCGATCAGCTGGCCGAGGTCTTCTCCTCGCGACCCGAGGTGCTGGCCCACAACGTCGAGACCGTGCCGCGCATCTTCAAGCGCATCCGTCCTGCGTTCCGCTACCAGCGCTCGATGGACGTCATCACCGCAGCGCGCGACGACGGTCTGGTCACCAAGTCCAACCTCATTCTCGGCATGGGCGAAACACCCGAGGAGGTGCAGGAAGCGATTCGCGACCTGCACGAGGCAGGTTGCGACATCCTGACCATCACCCAGTACCTGCGGCCTTCGCCGCGACACCACCCCGTCGAGCGGTGGGTGAAGCCGGAGGAGTTCGTCGAGCACTCCGACTATGCCACCGAGATCGGCTTCGCAGGAGTTCTGGCCGGGCCGTTGGTCCGCTCCTCCTACCGTGCCGGCCGCCTG
This sequence comes from Rhodococcus sp. Leaf278, assembly GCF_001426085.1. Classification (GTDB taxonomy): domain Bacteria; phylum Actinomycetota; class Actinomycetes; order Mycobacteriales; family Mycobacteriaceae; genus Rhodococcoides. The sequence goes on along the minus strand of NZ_LMRR01000004.1, from coordinate 70,005 downwards.
TACGCGCAGGCCATGGCGCACCACGGTCGTGAGCTGCCCGAGAGCATGAGCCATCTGACCGACGGCGGCGAAGCATCACAGGAGGCCAGTTCGCTGATGGCCCGTTTGGCCGCGCGCTGATCGTCGTTCCCAACCCGGAGCGGTGCACGTGAGCGTCGGCACAGGACGTATCCTGTGAGGTATGGCGAACGGCAGTAAGGCTGGCAAAGCAGCAAAGCCCAGCAAGGAAGTAAAAGCAGCCGCGAAAGCGGCCCGCAAGAAGGCATCGAAGGAACGTCGCAGTCAGCTGTGGCAGGCGTTCCAGATGCAGCGCAAGGACGACAAGGCTCTCCTTCCGCTGATGATCGGGGCGGTGGTCGGGCTCGGGCTCGTCGGCTTCCTCATCGGCCTTGCTTTCGGCTTCCAGTGGTTCTTGCTCCCCATCGGCTTACTGCTCGGCGTGTTGGTCGCCTTCATCATCTTCGGTCGCCGAGTGCAGAAGTCGGTGTACAAGAAGGCCGACGGTCAGGCCGGTGCAGCGGCCTGGGCCCTGGACAACCTGCAGGGTTCGTGGCGGGTGACCAACGCGATCGCCGGCACCACTCACCTCGACGCCGTGCATCGGGTGATCGGCAAGCCCGGGGTCATTCTCGTCGCCGAGGGTGCGCCCCAGCGAGTGAAGGCATTGCTGGCGCAGGAGAAGAAGAAGACCGCCCGCCTGGTGGGCGATACCCCGATCTACGACGTCATCGTCGGAAACGGAGAGAACCAGATTCCTCTGTCGGGTCTGCAGAAGTATCTGTCGAAGCTGCCCAAGAACATCGACGGCAAGCGCATGGACACCATCGAGTCACGGCTCTCCGCGCTCGGCACGAAGGGCGGCCCGGCAATGCCGAAGGGACCCGTTCCCGGCGGGGCCAAGATGAAGGGCGTCCAGCGGACCATGAAGCGCCGCTAGATCCCCGATCGATACTCGACAGCAGCCCTGGTGCGCCCCCTCAACGGGTTCGCAGCAGGGCTGTTCCCGTTGCGCGGTCGTGCATTCCGCGACCGTCCATGTCGGTGATGACGGCCGGGACGACGAACAGCAGTATCAGCTGACGAACCAAGGCTCGGACGAAACCGACTCGGGCGTGAGCGTCGATGCGGCCGACCTGGATGCCGACCACGAACTGCCCCGGGGTGAACGAGAACAACGAGACGGTCACCAGTCCTACTGCGAACCACACGCCGAGCACGATCGTCGAGATCAGCCCACTCGTGGTGTAACCGCCGAGTATCAGCGACGCCACGCCGGTCGCCATGGTCCAGTCCAGAATCAGGGCCAAGATTCTGCGCCCTGCACCAGCCAGTGCTCCGACCCCCTGCTGAGGCAGGCCCAGTTCTTCGCCGCGAAAGTTCTGTGGTTGTCGTGGGTTCGCGGCCGCCGGTCCGGACAACCAGGACCCTGTCATTCGTGCCATGATTTCCAGGATAGGCGCGACCGGACACACGGGAAAACACACGGACGTACTGTTGTCCGTGCCGCTCGTGAACCAGGACGCGTAACACGGGCGAAACACGACCTTGACGGGTGGGCAACACCAAGTCCATAACGTCAGTTCGACGGACTCAACAAAGGAGCAAAAGCGTGGCGTTTTCCACGGCCCAAGAGGTCATCAAGTTCATCGCAGATGAAGGAATCGAATACGTCGACATCCGATTCACGGATCTGCCGGGTGCGCAGCAGCACTTCTCGATCGCTGCCAAGGCGTTCACGGCCGATACCCTGGAAGACGGTCTCGCGTTCGACGGCTCGTCCGTCCGTGGCTTCCAGTCCATCCACGAGTCCGACATGATCTTGCTTCCGGACTACGCCACCGCTCAGGTCGATCCGTTCCGCAACGCCAAGACGCTGAACATCGACTTCTTCGTCCACGATCCGTTCACGCGTGAGGCGTACAGCCGCGATCCCCGCAACGTGGCTCGCAAGGCCGAAGAGTACTTGGCCAGCACCGGCATCGCCGACACCGCATACTTCGGTGCCGAGGCCGAGTTCTACATCTTCGATTCCGTGCGCTTCGACTCGCAGGCCAACGGTGCCTTCTACGAGGTGGATTCCTCCTCGGGTTGGTGGAACACCGGAGCCGAGACCGAGGCAGACGGCAGCCCGAACCTCGGCTACAAGGTTCGCTTCAAGGGTGGCTACTTCCCCGTCGCTCCGTACGACCACTACGTGGACCTGCGCGACCAGATCTCCACCAACCTGCAGAACGCGGGCTTCGAGCTCGAGCGCGCTCACCACGAGGTCGGCACCGGCGGTCAGCAGGAGATCAACTACAAGTTCAACACGCTGCTCCGCGCGGCCGACGATCTGCAGCTGTTCAAGTACATCGTCAAGAACACCGCATGGCAGAACGGCAAGTCGGCGACGTTCATGCCGAAGCCGCTCTTCGGTGACAACGGCTCGGGCATGCACGTGCACCAGTCGCTGTGGAAGGACGGAAAGCCCCTCTTCCACGACGAGGCCGGATACGCCGGACTGTCGGATCTTGCACGCCACTACATCGGCGGCATCCTGCACCACGCGCCGTCACTGTTGGCGTTCACCAACCCGACGATCAACTCCTACCATCGTCTGGTGCCGGGCTACGAAGCCCCCATCAACCTGGTCTACAGCCAGCGCAACCGGTCTGCGGCAGTCCGCATCCCGATCACTGGCAACAACCCGAAGGCCAAGCGCCTCGAGTTCCGCGCCCCGGACTCCTCGGGCAACCCGTACCTCAACTTCGCTGCTCAGATGATGGCGGGCCTGGACGGAATCAAGAACAAGATCGAGCCGATGGCTCCGGTCGACAAGGACCTCTACGAGTTGCCGCCCGAGGAAGCCAAGAACATTCCTCAGGCACCTACCTCGCTGAACGCGGTGATCGACCGTCTCGAGGCCGATCATGACTACCTCACCGAGGGTGGCGTGTTCACGACCGACTTGATCGAGACCTGGATCTCGCTCAAGCGTGAGCAGGAGATTGCGCCGGTCAACCTGCGACCGCACCCGTACGAATTCTCGCTGTACTACGACGTGTGAGTCGATAGATTTGCACGAACAAACGCCCGGCCGAATCTTTTCGGCCGGGCGTTTTCGCGTTCTCGATTGTTTCCGATCGGCAACTTTTGCAGCAATCCGCAAAGAATTCGGACCGGTCGGCGTTTGATAAGTGGTACGCGGGGTAAAAGAAATCATCCGCTACCGGCGAACAGAGGACGACAACTGCATGGATGCACTGTGGGAATTCATCGTCGGGCGGCGAAGACAGTTGGCGATCGATTCATATCTGCATGTTTCGGCCGTCGTGCAATGCGTGATCATCGCTACCGTGCTCGGCGTGGCCATCGGCATCCTCGTCTACCGCAGTCCGGCCGGATCAGCCGTGGCGACAGCTCTCGCGAGCACTGTACTGACGATCCCGTCGTTCGCTCTGTTGGGTCTGCTGATTCCCATTCTGGGACTGGGCGTTCGACCGACAGTAACTGCTCTCGTTCTGTACTCGCTGCTTCCGATCATCCGGAACACGGTGGTAGGGCTCGATGCGGTGAACCCAGCGGTCACCGATGCTGCTCGCGGAATCGGTATGAGCCGAATTCTTGTATTGCGGCGCATCGAGATTCCACTGGCGTGGCCCTCGATTCTGACCGGGATGCGGATCAGCACACAGCTGGCCATGGGCATTCTGGCCATCGCTGCGTACGCCAAAGGCCCTGGACTGGGCAACCTTCTGTTCTCCGGGCTCGCGCGGGTCGGCAGCCCCACGGCCGTTCCACAGGCCCTGACCGGCACCATCCTCATCGTCCTGCTGGCGCTGATACTCGATGGGATCTACGTCGTGATCGGCAAATTGACCACCTCGAGGGGTATCCGTGAGTGAGAAAACGACCGTATCCGGTGCAGAAATCGTGCTGGAGAACGTGACCAAGAGTTACTCGGGCCAGAAGGATGCGGCCGTCGACAACGTGTCGATGACGATTCCTGCCGGCGAGGTGGTCGTCCTGGTCGGCCCGTCCGGCTGTGGCAAAACGACGACCATGCGCATGATCAATCGATTGATCGAGCCGACGTCGGGCCGCATCACCATCGGCGGCAAGGACGCGTTGTCGATCAACCCGAACGAGCTCCGCCGCACGATCGGATACTCCATCCAGCAAGCAGGACTGTTCCCGCACATGACCATTTCCGAGAACGTCGGGATGGTTCCAGGGTTGATCGGCTGGAAGAAGAACCGGATCTCGGATCGCACGGACGAAATGCTCGATCTCGTCGGTCTCGATCCGGCGTTGTACCGAGACCGCTACCCGCGCCAACTGTCGGGAGGTCAGCAGCAGCGGGTCGGTGTTGCACGCGCTCTGGCCGCCGATCCCCCGGTTCTGTTGATGGACGAGCCCTTCGGTGCCGTCGACCCCATCACCCGCGGCCTGTTGCAAGACGAACTGATGCGCCTCCAGGCAGAATTGGGCAAGACCATCGTGTTCGTCACCCACGACTTCGACGAAGCCGTCAAGCTCGGTGATCGAATCGCTGTGTTGGGCAATCAGTCTCGGATTCTGCAGTTCGACACCCCAGAGGCAGTACTGGCCAATCCGGCCGACGACACCGTTGCCGGATTCGTCGGTGCCGGTGCAGCTCTCAAGCAACTGACCCTGATGAGAGTGCGTGACATCGAATTGTCCGATGTTCCGGTCATGGGCGAGGATCAGCCGGTCGAGTCGATGAACGCGGCTCTCGGAAACGACCCGGAAGCATGGGGAATCATTCTCGACGCGCGCAAGCGGCCCATTCGATGGACCGATCGACGCCACCTCACGAACGCGAAGAGCCTGCGCGACGTCGGTGTTCCGATGGGCGAAATGGTCTCGACGCAGTCGACGCTGCAGGACGCACTCGAAGCGCTTCTCGCCGAGGGAAATGCGACCGCAACGGTGACCGGTCAGCGCGGTGAATACGCCGGCACGATCACCATCGAGCAACTGATCGACACCATCAAGACCATCCGTTCGCAGCATGCTCACGACCACGACAAGGACAACTCAGCGGAAGACGTGACTGCAGGAAGTCCGTCGTGACGACCTCTGCGGACCCCTCGGTCGTCGATGCAGCGGGAGACGACAGCGGCGCGCAGGCGGCGAAGCAGGCTGCCAAGCGAGCCGAGCGGATTCGCTTGCTGGTGCAACCCGCGATCATCTTGTTGGTCGTCGTCGTTCTGCTTGCCTACACGTTCACCCGCGACTTGAGTGCCACGCAAAAGGAGACACTGAACGCGAGCACCTTGTTCCAGCGGCTGTCCGAGCACGTCGTCATCACCGTCGTCGTCACCGCGCTCGTGCTCGCGATAGCGGTTCCACTGGGAATTCTGTTGACCCGCAACGGCTACCGAAAGTTGGCGCCGATCTTCATCGGTATTGCCAACATCGGTCAGGCCGCTCCGGCTGTCGGCCTGCTGGTGTTGTTGTTCCTCGCGACGGGCAAGACCGGTTTCTGGATCGGCGTACTCCCCATCGCGTTCTACTCACTCCTTCCGGTTCTCCGAAACACGATGCTCGGCTTCCAGCAGGTCGACCCGAGCTATATCGATGCCGCACGCGGACAAGGCATGTCGAGTAGCGGCATTCTGTGGCGTATCGAGTTTCCGCTCGCCGTGCCCTACATGTTGGCCGGTCTCCGCACGTCGCTGGTGCTCGCTGTCGGCACGGCCACACTGAGTTTTCTCGTGGGAGCGGGAGGTCTCGGAGTTCTGATCGATACCGGATACAAGCTCTATCAGCCGCTGATCCTCGTCGTGGGAGGCGTTCTCGCCGTGGCCCTCGCGTTGTTCGTGGACTGGCTCGGGGCGCTCGCCGAGGCCTTTCTCGGCCCGAAAGGACTGCGCTGATGCGGCGCTCGACACGACAGCTCATTGCCCTGTGCGCGATCAGCACGCTCGCACTGGCAGGGTGCGGTTTGCAATCGGGCAGCGCGGTGCCACTGTCGGTGGAGCCCGGGAGCATCGAAGCGATGCCGGGTCTCGAGGGCGCGGAATTGACCGTCGGCTCCAAGGACTTCACCGAGCAGATCGTATTGGGCTACATCCTCGAATTCGCGTTGTCGGCCGCAGGTGCCGACGTTCGCGACCTGACAAATATTTCGGGGTCCAACAGTACTCGCCAAGCCATGGTCTCCGGGCAGGTCGATCTCACCTACGAGTACACCGGGACCGGCTGGATCAACTACCTCGGCAACGAAAGTCCCATCACGGACGCCACCGAGCAGTTCGATGCGGTCCGCGACGCCGATGTCGCCAATGGACTGACGTGGGTCAACCCCGCGCCGATGGACAATACGTACGCACTGGCGATGAACCAGGCGACGGCGGACCAGACCGGAGTGAAGACACTCTCGGACTACGCGGCTCTCGTGGCGCGCGATCCGGCCGCGTCGGCGTTGTGCGTCGAGACCGAGTTCAATTCTCGGCAGGACGGATTTCCCGGGCTGGCGGCGGCCTACGGTTTCGACCCCAATGCTGTTCCCCGTCAGATTCTGCAGACCGGAATCATCTATCAGGCGACGGCCGAGGGTTCGCAGTGCAAGTTCGGTGAGGTGTTCACTACCGACGGCCGAATCAAGGGTCTGAATCTCGTTGTGGTCGAGGACGACAAGAGCTTCTTTCCCCGGTACAACGCCACGGTGGTGATCCGCTCGTCGATCGCCGAGCAGTATCCACAGATCGCCGAGTTGACGGCACCGATCTCGGCAAAGCTGACCAACGACGAGATCACCGAACTGAACAAGCAGGTCGACGTCGACGGTCGCGAACCCGCCGAGGTCGCCCGTGACTGGATGGTCAAAGAAGGCTTTGTCACCGCCGGCGCGGATTAGCCGTCTCTTACCTCGAACCGTAAGGACCGAAGCTGATGCGGCACACCGTACGACGATCGATTGCCCTGTGCGCCGTTCTGCTGACGGCGCTGACGAGTTGCGGTCTGGAGTCGGGTAGTGCGGTGCCGCTGTCCGTGGAACCCGGCAGCATCCAACCTGTGCCTGGTCTCGAGGGCGCAAAGTTGATCGTCGGCTCGAAAGAATTCACCGAGCAGGTGATCCTGGGATACATACTCGAATTCGGACTGGTGGCCGCCGGAGCCGACGTTCGCGATCTCACCAACATTTCGGGGTCCAACAGCACTCGACAAGCTATGGTCTCCGGCCAGGTGGACGTCACTTACGAATACACCGGTACAGCCTGGATCAACTTCCTGGGAAACGAAACCGCCATCCCGGACGCCACCGGGCAGTTCGAAGCCCTACGCGACCAGGACGCGGCCAACGGACTCACCTGGGTCAACCCAGCACCGATGGACAACACGTATGCACTTGCGATGAATCAGGCAACGGCAGACGCGACCGGCATCAAGACGCTGTCGGACTATGCCGCGCTCGCCAAGACCGATCCGGCCGCGGCACAGACCTGTGTGGAAACCGAGTTCAATTCGCGACAGGACGGGTTTCCGGGTATGGCCGCTGCCTACGGCTTCGACCCCAATGTCGTTCCGCGGCAGGTGTTGCAGGGCGGCATCATCTATCAAGCAACAGCCGACGGTTCGCAGTGCACGTTCGGTGAAGTGTTCACCACCGACGGCCGCATCAAAGGCCTGGATCTGACAGTGATTCAGGACGACAAGAGATTCTTTCCCCGCTACAACGCCACGGTCGTGATCCGCACGCCGATCGCCGAGCAATACCCGGAGATCGCCGAGGTCACCGCTCCGATCTCCGCAGTGTTGACGAACGACGAGATCACCGAGCTCAACCGGCAGGTGGACATAGACGGCCGTGAGCCAGCAGATGTCGCGCGCGACTGGATGGTGAAGCAGGGCTTCGTCACCGTCGACGGTGACTAGAGGGAGATGGGACTAGGCACCGCCGAACGTCCGCTCCACCACTGCTTTTGCCCGACGCGTGACGCGCAGGTAGTTGTCCAGGAACGCCCCCGCGTCGCCGTTCTCCCACCCCGCCACCTGCGCCACGGCGGACAGCACCGCACCGGGGGCCGGCAGCTGGTCGGTCGGTTTGCCGCGCACCAGAACGAGCGCGTTGCGCGCTTTCGTCGCCAGGATCCACGCTTCGCGTAGCAGTTCGATGTCTGTTTCGCTCATCAGCTCGGCCGCCCCGATCGCGTCGAGAGATTGCAGCGTCGAGGTGTTGTGCAGCGAAAGAACTTTGTGCGCGTACCGGAGCTGGATCAGCTGGACCGTCCACTCGATGTCGGCCAGTCCCCCGCGTCCGAGCTTGGTGTGGGTCGCCGGGTCGGCTCCCTTGGGGAGCCGTTCGGAGTCGATCCGTGCCTTGATACGGCGAATTTCACGAACGGCGTCGGCGGACACTCCACCCTCGGGATAACGCACCTTGTCGGCCATCAACAGGAACCGAATACCGAGGTCTTGGTCACCGGCCACCTGGTGCGCGCGCAGCAGTGCCTGCACTTCCCAGGCCTGCGCCCACTGCGAGTAGTAGGCGGCGTACGACGCCAGGGTGCGCACCACCGGCCCGTTGCGCCCTTCTGGTCGCAGGCCGGTGTCGACCTCGAGCGGCGGGTCGGTGCTGGGCGCTCCGAGCAGTTTGCGGATGCGGTCGGCAATGGTGTTGGCCCACTTGACTGCAACGGTCTCGTCGATGCCCTCCACCGGTTCGCAGACGAACAGCACGTCCGCATCGCTGCCGTAGCCGAGTTCGCCGCCGCCGAGCCGCCCCATGCCGATGACGGCCAGAGTTGCCGGTGCCGGTTCGCCGCGCTCGATCTCGCTGGCTCTGATGGCAGCGGCAAGAGCCGCATTGATGACGGCGGCCCAGACCGACGACAGCGCCCGGCATACCGCAGGCACGTCGAGCATGCCGAGGATGTCTGCCGACGCCACCCGGGCCAGCTCGTGACGCCGCAGCGCCCTGGCCGCGTTGATCGCCCGCACCGGATCCTCGTAACGGGCCGAGGACGACAGGATGGCGCGATAGGTCTCTTCGGGCTCGACATCGAGAAGTCGCGGGCCGGTGGGGCCGTCGGCGAACAGCCGAATGACCTCGGGGGCCTTGATCAGCAGATCCGGTACGTACGCCGAGGATCCGAGCACGATCATCAACCGCTGAGCCACTGCGCCTTCGTCGCGAAGTACCCGCAGGAACCAGGTCTGCTCACCTGCCGATTCCGACAGTCGGCGATAGTTGAGGAGACCGGCGTCCGGGTCGGGGGTGTCCGCGAGCCACTCCAGCAGAGTCGGAAGCAGCACGGCCTGGATCTGACCGCGGCGGGTGCCTGTGCCGACGAGCGCGCGCAGGTGACCCAGTGCGTTCTGCGGGGTCTGGTATCCGAGCGCGGCGAGCTGTCGGGTCGCGGCATCCGGAGTCAATCGCACTGTCTCCGAGTCGAACTTGACCACCGAGTCCAGCAGTGGCCGGTAGAAGAGCTTGGCGTGCAGTCGCCTGATGCGTTGCGCGTTGCGCTTGATCTCGGCGTTCAGTACGCCGAGAGCGTCGCGATTGCCGTCCGGTCGCATGTGCGCCGAGCGTGCCAACCATCGCAGAGCTTCCTCGTCGTCCTGCGGAGGCAGGGTGTGCGTGCGCCGCATCCTCTGCATCTGCAGGCGGTGCTCGATCAGCCGCAGGAATTCGTAGGACGCCGTCAGATTCGCGGCGTCGTCGCGGCCGACGTAGCCGCCCTCGGTGAGTGCGGTCAACGCGTCGGTCGTGCCGAGCACGCGTAGCGACTCGTCGGTACGACCGTGCACCAATTGCAGGAGCTGGACGGCGAATTCGACGTCCCGCAGACTGCCGCGTCCGAGTTTGATCTCCCGTTCACGAAGCTCGGGCGGCACCATCTCTTCGACGCGACGACGCATCGCGCGCACTTCCGGCACGAAGTCCTCGCGCTGACTGGCCAGCCACACCATAGGGTTGACCGCGTCGACGTAGTCGTTGCCGAGTGCGATGTCACCGGTCATCGGCCTGGCCTTGAGCAGCGCCTGGAACTCCCAGGTCTTGGCCCACCGCTTGTAGTACGCCACATGCGAATCCAGGGTGCGGACCAGTTCGCCGCGTTTGCCCTCGGGACGCAGGGCGGCGTCAACCTCGAAGAATGCGGACGATCCGATGCGCATCATCTCACCCGCGATGCGGCTGGCCTGCGCGTCGGCGGGTTCGGCGACGAACACGACATCGACGTCGGATACGTAATTGAGTTCGCGCGCACCGCATTTGCCCATGGCGATAACCGCCAGCCGCATCGGACACGGGGCATCGGGACACACGGTCGCCACGGCTACCGACAGAGCCGCGGTGAGCGCCGCGTCTGCCATATCGGACAGTTGGGCTCCCACGACCGTGTACGGCAGGACGGGTTCGTTCTCGACGGTCGCGGCGAGGTCGTATGCCGCCAGCACCATGATCTGGTCGCGGTATTTCTTGCGCAGTGCGATCACCGCGGGCGGCCCGGTGACGGACGCCCGATACAGATCGGGCGCGGCGTTGGGCCCGGTCTCCGGCTCGGCCCCGACGGCCTCGAGCAGTTCGGCGACCAGCGTTGCCTTGGTGGGCAATTGGATCTTCGCCGATACTCCGCTGCTCTGACCTTCTGCGGTCAGCAACAATCGCCAGGTGGTGTCGTCGGCAACGAGGTGGTCGGCGAGCGCGCTGGACGCGCCGACGAGACCCAGGAGCCGGCCACGGAATCCCTTGTCGTCACGGAGTGCGGCGTCGAACTCCGCCCAACCGGCACCGAGCAACTCGTACATTCGCACCAGAGTGCGCAGCGCGAGATCGGCGTTGGGGGCACGCGAGAGCGACCACAGCAGTTCGAGGCTTTCTTCACCCGTCCAACCGAGGGTGCGCAAGTCGTTCGGAGCAGATTCTTCGACAAGACCGAGACGGCCCGGCCCGGGAACGACGGATCTCGAAGTCGGAGGACGCACCATCAGAATCCACCTCGGCGTGCCACAGTTTTACCCCGTCGTCGGTAATGCGGCGCGAGGGTGCCCGCGCCGGCATCGGAACTACATTCTCGATCGACTAGAACGTAGCCCATGACGTACCTGGGTTGTTAAAGACCCAGGTACGCCCTCAGCTCGTACGGCGTGACGTGACTGCGGTATTCCTCCCACTCACGACGCTTGTTGCGCAGGAAGAAGTCGAACACGTGCTCGCCCAGCGCTTCTGCGACCAGCTCGGAACCCTCCATCGCGTTCAACGCCTGATCGAGGTTGCCGGGCAATTCCTTGTAGCCCATGGCGCGACGCTCGGCGGAAGTCAGTGCCCACACGTCTTCCTCGGCCTCGGGCGGGAGGGTGTAGCCCTTCTCGATTCCGCGCAGACCGGCCGCCAGGAGTACTGCGAACGCCAGATACGGATTGCAGGCGGAATCGGGGCTACGAATCTCGACGCGACGCGACGAGGCCTTGTTCGGGGTGTACATCGGCACGCGGATCAGCGCCGACCTGTTGGCCGGTCCCCAGGACGCGGCGGTAGGGGCCTCGCCGCCGCGTACGAGCCTCTTGTAGGAGTTGACCCACTGGTTGGTCACCGCACTGATTTCGTTGGCGTGCTCGAGAATGCCGGCGATGAAGGACTTGCCGGTCTCCGACAGCTGCATCGGATCGTCCGGGTTATGGAAGGCGTTGGTGTCGCCCTCGAAGAGGCTCATGTGCGTATGCATCGCCGAGCCGGCCTGATCGCTGAACGGCTTGGGCATGAACGTCGCGCGCACACCCTCTTCGATGGCGACCTCTTTGACCACGTAGCGGAAGGTCATGATGTTGTCGGCCATCGACAGAGCGTCGGCGTACCGCAGGTCGATCTCCTGCTGTCCGGGTGCAGCCTCGTGGTGGCTGAACTCCACCGAGATCCCCATCGACTCGAGTGCGTCGATGGCATGCCTGCGAAAGTTCGGGGCCGAATCGTGCACGGCCTGATCGAAGTAGCCGCCGTTGTCCGCGGGGGTCGGTGGTGAGCCGTCCTGGGGAGCATCCTTGAGCAGGAAGAACTCGATCTCGGGGTGTACGTAGCAACTGAATCCGAGGTCTGCGGCCTTGCTCAGCTGGCGACGCAGCACGTGGCGAGAGTCGGCCCAGGACGGCGAGCCGTCGGGCATGGCGATGTCGCAGAACATGCGAGCAGAGTGCTGGTGGCCCTTGCTGGTGGACCACGGAAGAATTTGGAACGTCGAGGGATCGGGCTTGGCGACCGTGTCGGCCTCGGAGACTCGGGCGAATCCTTCGATGGCGCTACCGTCGAAGCCGATTCCCTCGTCGAATGCACCTTCGAGCTCGGCGGGGGCGATGGCCACCGACTTCAGATACCCGAGAACGTCGGTGAACCAGAGGCGGACGAAACGAATGTCGCGCTCTTCGAGGGTCCGGAGCACGAATTCCTTTTGACGATCCATGAACGCGAGAGTAAGCAAACGGAGTTAAATCTGTGTTACATCGTGAATTCAGTCTCACTTCGTGAAACTCTCTGCCCACATCGCGACGGGTGAGGTAGCAGGTCAGCAGCGCAATCCGTCACCCGGCGGGACCAGATCGACGAGGTAATTCACCAGCGGATCGTCGATGCAACCCACGCCCGAGAACGCCACCGTGTGCTGGGTGCCCTCGTAGGTCACGAGATTCCCTCGCAGCTGCGCAGCCAATTCCACTCCGGCCTGATACGGAGTGGCCGGGTCGTTGGTCGTCGACACCACTACCAGCGTCGGCAGCCCCTCGACGTCGACGACATGCGGGTCGCTCGTGTTCGGCACCGGCCAGAACGCGCACAGGTCGAGCGGCGCGTTGCCGGTGGCTCGGCCGTCGTCCAGATACGGCGCGGCAGCGCGGAACCTGGCGTCGGCCTCGTCGGCCGCCGCCCGGTCCGTGGTCGGCGGCCCGTCCACGCATCGGACGGCATTGAACGCGTCGTCGATGTTCGTGTAGCTACCGTCCTCCAGCCGCCCCGAGTAGGTGTCGGCGAGGCGGAGCAGGGTGTCGCCCCGACCGTCGCGTAGTTCGTTCAACCCCGCCCGCAGCAGCCGCCACAGCTGCTGCGAGTACAGAGCCTGCTGAGCCCCGGTGATCGCGTCGTCGTAACTGAGGCCCCGGGGGTCGGTCGTCTCGGCGGGACGGTCGATCAGTGGGTCGACCAAGGATCGAAACTGTGCGACGGCCTGCGCCGGATCGGTTCCGAGCGGACAGGTGTCGGTCTGTGCACAATCGGCGGCGAACTGATCGAACGCGGTCTGGAACGCCGCGCCCTGGGCGACGGCCTCGTCGACGGGTGACTGGTCGGGGTCGAGCGCACCGTCGAGCACCATCGCCCGAACGTTCGACGGGAATTCCTCGGCGTAGGCGGTGCCGATGCGGGTGCCGTAGGAATAGCCCACGTACGTCAACTTCTCGTCGCCCAGAATTGCCCGGATGACGTCCATGTCGCGCACCACTTCTCTGGTGCCGACGTGCTCGAGTATGTCTGCTCCGGTCCGGTCGACGCACTGGGCGGCATAGTCTCGATGCTCGGCCTCGGTGGCTGCGATGCCCTCGGGGCTGACATCGACGTCCGGCTCGCGCCGTTCCTCGTCGACCTCCTCGGATGTCAGACAGCGCACCTCCGGTTCGGAGGCCCCGATCCCGCGCGGATCGAATCCGATGCGATCGAAGCGGTCGGCAATGGCGGTGCCATCGGCCTGGGTCGCCAGATACAGACCCGAAGAGCCGGGGCCGCCGGGGTTCATCAGGATCGATCCGATCTTCTCCCCCGCCGCCCGCGTCCGGGATATCGCGACCTCGATGGTCGTGCCGGTGGGATCGGCGTAGTCGAGCGGCACGGTGACCATCGCGCACTCGACGGAGTCACCCAGTTCGCTGCCGTCGGTGTTGTACCGATCGCAGGACTCCCAGTCGAGCGTTTGGTCGTAGAACGCCTCCAGACCCGCAGGAACAGGACCGGCAACCGAAGCCGATGCTTCGGGCCGATCGGAGGACTCCGGTGCGGCAGTGGGCTCGGGGCCGGAGCACCCTGCGAGCAACACGGCGATGGCGGACAGCGCCATGGCCGTGTTCCTGGTGCGCGTTCTCATGGCACGATCGTGCCAGGTCTCTTCGACCACACTCCATTCCCGCTGCCCGGCAGGGACGGCCGCCGAGCACTAGCGTCTACGTGGTGCAGGCCCTCCGACTCGCCCTTGCCCAGACCAACTCCGTCGTCGGCGATCTGACGGCGAACTCCGCCGCAATCGTCGAATGGACGGTCCGCGCCGCCCACGACGGTGCCAACGTGGTGGTGTTTCCCGAGATGGCCCTGACGGGATATCCCGTGGAGGACCTGGCTCTTCGGCCGTCGTTCGCCGCCGCGTCGGTCGGAGCCCTGACCGAATTGGCCACGGCTCTCGATGCCGCCGGCTGCGGCGACCGCATCGTGGTGGTGGGCTACCTCGATCGCGATGCCGGGGGCTCCCGTAACAGTGCCGCGGTGATCGTCGACGGACGGGTGGCAACTCGCTACGACAAGCACTCCCTTCCCACCTACCGAGTGTTCGACGAGGCCCGATATTTCGCTCCCGGATCCCGCTTGAGCATCGTCGAGATCAACGAGGTCAGGCTCGGAGTTGTTGTCTGCGAGGACATCTGGCAGTCAGGCGGGTCGGTGGCAGCATATGGGGCAGCGGGTGTCGACATGTTGCTCTGCCTCAACGCCAGCCCCTTCGAGCGAGGCAAGAACGAGGTACGGCACTCCATCGCCGCGCGCCGGGCCAACGAGATCGGCGTCCCGATCGCCTACGTGAACGTGGTCGGCGGACAGGACGAGCTGGTGTTCGACGGGGCGAGCTTCGTCATCGGCCCCGACGGTTCCACTTGGGGGCGCTCCCCGCAATTCGTCGAGCATCTGTTGATCGTCGACGTGGACGCGCCCACCGATCCACGTCCCGACGCGGTCGCGGTGCCCGGTTGGGGCATCGATCGGGTAACTCTGCCCGACGTCGCGATCACCGGCTGGCAGCGAGCCGAGCCGTTTCTGTCCGACGTTGCCTGTGCCGAGGAACAGGTGTGGGGCGCGCTGGTGACCGGCTTACGAGATTACGTGCACAAGAACGGCTTTCGTTCTGTGGCTCTGGGTTTGTCGGGTGGCATCGACTCGGCGGTGGTTGCGGCCCTCGCCGTCGATGCCCTCGGCAGCGATGCTGTGCACGCAGTGTCGATGCCGTCGACGTACTCCTCGGGTCACTCCCGCACCGATGCAGAGGATCTTGCGTCGCGCACCGGTATCCACTTCAGCGTCGAGCCCATTGCCGACATGGTCGCCTCCTTCGTCGACCAGCTGCACCTGACCGGACTGGCCGAGGAGAACATTCAGGCGCGCTGCCGCGGCATGACGCTGATGGCACTGTCGAACACATTCGGCCATCTGGTTCTGGCCACCGGCAACAAATCCGAACTGGCCGTTGGCTATTCGACCATCTACGGCGATGCGGTCGGCGGCTTCGCGCCGATCAAGGACGTACCGAAGTCGCTCGTGTGGGAGTTGGCGCGGTGGCGGAACAAGTCCGCTGCCGACCGCGGAGACGTACCTCCGATCCCCGAGTCCAGCATCGACAAGCCGCCGTCCGCCGAGCTCAGGCCCGGACAGCTCGACACCGACTCGTTGCCCGATTACGACGAACTCGACGCGATCCTGTTCAGGTACGTCGACAACGATCAGGGGTACGACGACATCGTTGCGGCCGGTTTCGACGCGGCGGTGGTCGCGGACATTCTCCGTAAGGTCGATGGGTCGGAGTACAAGCGGCGTCAGTATCCGATCGGCAGCAAGGTCACCTCTCGCGCCTTCGGGCGCGACCGCCGGATGCCGATCACCAACGGGTGGCGGGACTACGCAACACCCGATCCACTGTGACGAATTGCACTGTCCGGAGCGTTCCGGCGGAACCTGCGCAGTGGCAGACTCGTCGATGTCATCACACCCCATCCCGGGGACCCGCCGAGCGGGCCTCGAGGACCAGAAAGGGACAAAGATGTCCGAAACTGCTGTGTACGGCGGCTCCTCCGACGAAGTACCTTCCAGCGCGTTGACTCGTAAGACCCGCACCCACCACCTGTTGCAGATGAAGGCAGAGGGAGAGCGCTGGGGAATGCTCACCGCGTACGACTACTCCAGTGCGCGCATTTTCGAGGAAGCCGGCGTTCCGGTTCTCCTCGTCGGTGATTCTGCTGCGAACGTCGTCTACGGCTACGACACCACCGTCCCGATCACGGTCGACGAACTGCTTCCGCTGGTCCGTGGAGTGGTCCGCGGTGCGCCGCACGCTCTGGTTGTCGCCGACCTACCCTTCGGAACCTACGAGGCCTCGCCGCAGCAGGCTCTGGAGACGGCAGTCCGGTTCATGAAGGAAGGTCTCGCAGGCGCGGTCAAGCTCGAAGGCGGCGAACGCGTCGCGGGCCAGATCGCCGCCATCACTGCCGCGGGCATTCCGGTAATGGCCCATGTGGGCTTCACTCCGCAGAGTGTCAACACCCTCGGCGGCTTCCGGGTGCAGGGCCGCGGCGACGCGTCCGAGCAGCTGGTGGCCGACGCCATCGCGGTCCAGGAGGCCGGTGCGTTCGCCGTCGTCATGGAGATGGTTCCCGCCGACATCGCCGGACAGGTCACGCGCAAGCTCACGATCCCGACGGTGGGCATCGGTGCGGGCAACGAATGCGACGCACAGGTACTGGTGTGGCAGGACATGGCCGGATACACCAACGGCAAGACCGCGAAGTTCGTGAAGAAGTTCGCCGACGTCGGCGATTCACTGCGCACCGCGGCCACCACGTACATGTCCGAGGTTCGCTCGGGCGTGTTCCCCGGACCCGAACACAGCTACTGATCTTTCCGGTTCGGATGGCACACTCGAGGCCATGACAACCAGACGGGGTACTACGTCCATCGCAGGTAGAAGCGCAGTCGCACTGGCCGGTGCGGCTGCGCTGCTCACTCTCGTGGGCGCATGCAGCACCGATACCACCAACACCGGTTCGTCGTCCACGACGACGGTCGCACCGACCACCACGATCACGTCGACGCCTGCGCAAGCAGTGATCACCGATGCCCAGAAGCAGCAGTTGTGCACCGATCTGGAAGCGCAGCTGTCCAATTGGCGCGTTCAGGGTCCCACGCTCGGGCGGGGCGGTCTGAATATTCTGGTGCAGACCTGGGCGGCGCAGAGCGGCGTCATCAACCTGCAGGTGGTGCAGAACCGGGCGATCGTCGACGACATCACGACCGAGACGTGTTCGGACGTTCGAGACGAGGCCATCCGCTCGCTCGACATTCCGGACCTGGCGTCGGGTCTGGTGGGCTTCTAGGATGCGGGCTCTGTATCCCGAGATCGACCCCACCGAGACCGGCCACCTCGATGTCGGCGACAGCCAACAGATCTACTGGGAAGTCTCCGGAAACCCGGAGGGTGCGCCGGTGGTGTTCGTCCACGGCGGTCCGGGCGGTGCCACAAATCCGTTGCAGCGGCGCTACTTCGACCCGCAGGCCTACCGGATCGTGTTGTTCGATCAGCGGGGCTGCGGGCAGTCGACCCCGCACATCGCCGACGGCGCCGATCTGTCGGTCAACAGCACCGACCGGTTGATCTCGGACATGGAGAAGCTCCGGGATCACCTAAGTATCGACACGTGGTTGGTGTTCGGCGGTTCGTGGGGCTCGACGCTGTCACTGGCCTACGCGCAGTCGCACCGCGATCGCGTGCGCGGGCTGATCCTGCGAGGAATCTTTCTCGTACGGCCGTCGGAGATCGACTGGTACTACGGGGGCGGTGCCGGCCACCTCTTTCCCGATCTGTGGGAGAAATTTCTCGCACCCATTCCGGAGGGCGAACGCGACGGCAATCTCGTCGAGGCGTATCACCGGCAATTGATGTCCGAGGACTACGAAGCCGCGACGCGAGCAGCGGTGGCGTGGTCCACCTGGGAGGCGGCAACGAGTTACCTGCTGCCGAAACCCGATGCAGTGCAAGACAACTCGGATCCGCGGTTCGCCCTCGCATTCGCCGGTATCGAGAATCACTACTTCCGCAACAACTGCTTTCTCCAAGAGAATCAGCTGCTACGCGACGCGCACCTGCTCGACGGAATTCCAGGTGTCATCGTGCAGGGCCGCTACGACGTCGTATGCCCGGCAACGAGCGCGTGGGCGCTGCACAAGGCCTGGCCGGGTGCCGATCTCGTGATCGTCGACGACGCTGGGCATTCCGCGGCCGAGCCCGGCATCGTGCACCACCTCGTCGACGCGACCGACCGCTTCAGGCCGTGAAGGGCGAGTAACCGAAAGCGATCTTGCGCGAGTCGGTGTCGGCCTGGGTCAGCCGGACCGCCACCGACTCCCCCGCAGGGGGTTCGCCGTCGCACTTTCCGATGACGATCGGATTCGACACGAGTACCTCGGCATCTCGCTTGCCCTCGGCACCGCGAAGCACGATTGCATCGAATTCCTCGCCCACTCGATCTTTCAGGACATGAGCCTCGGTGAGGTCGACGCAGGCACGATCCACTTTCGACGCCGTCGAATCGGATCCGCGCATGGTGGCGGGTAACTCCGGCAATGCCTGCGTCGCCCAGTCCGGTACAGGCGATCCGGCTACGACGGCCAGGCACACCTCGGTGGCGAAGCGATCCGACAGCCGACGCAGTGGTGCCGTCACATGGGCGTACGGCGCACCGATTCCCGAATGCTCGACCGATGCGTCACTGTCGGCGGGGTTCGTCGAGCGGTCGACCGCGAGGTAGTCCGCCCCGCGCAGCAACCCGGTCGCCTGGGTCATCATCGCGAGAGTCGACGGCTCGTCGGTGGGCAGGCCGGCCAGCACCGACCCGGCGGATGCTCCTGCGGGCCAGTCGATTCCGAGTACTGTTGCCGTCTTCTTCAATGTTTCCACGGATTCGGACGAGGCAGGCGGCAGGGTGCGTACGATGCCGATTCCGGCGTCGAGCATGATTCTGGCGGCGCACATCCCCGTCAACAGCGATACCTCGGCGTTCCACCCGTCCACCGCAGTGCGTGGTTGCAGGACGATGCGCCAGCCCTGCCCGTCGGGCACCACTTCCTGCTCGGGCAGGGTGATGTCGATGGCTCCGCGGCGTCTGGCGGCGTTCGCCCGTTGCGATCCGAATTCCGCCAGCGCTGCGATCGAGGGATGTGGAGTTCCCGCGTCGACGTCGGCTTGAACTCCGGCGTAATCCAGCCGTGCGACAGATCGCACCAGCGCGCGGGTAACCGTCCAGGCAGCTGCTTCGCCGACGTCGTCGAGTTCGATGGTCCACAGAGCGGCGCAGCGAGTTTGCCCCTCCAGCAGGCTGCCCGAGCCCTCCGACAACTCACGGGGGTGCAGCGGCACAGATCCGTCGGGCAGATAGAACGTCTGGCCGCGTCGGCGGGTTTCCGCGTCGAGCGCTCCCCCGGGCATCACCAGCGCGCCCACGTCGGCGATCGCGTAGTGCACCACCAAGCCGTTCGACGTCTTCTCGATGTGTACGGCTTGGTCGAGGTCCTTCGAGCCGGGCGGGTCGATGGTGACGAAGGGAATGTCGGTGCGGTCGATCCTGCTGTCGGCGTGCAGATCTCGGGCGTTCTGCGCGTCGTCCAACACCGCTGCGTCGAAGACATCGGACAGACCGAACTCCGATCTGACGGCCTCGAAATCGAAGTTCGGAGCCCTCAGCCGGGTGAGCAGCACCGTCAGTTGTTCCAGTCGTCGTCGGAGTCGGCTGCCTTGTTCCGCGCGGCCGCGATCTTCAGCGCCTGTTCTGCAGTGGCCTTGTCCGGATACGGGCCCATGCGGTCGAGGGCGTTGGTCTCCTTGCCCTGCACAACCTGCTTGGTGCTGATGTCGTAGTACCAGGAGGTGTCGTCGTCGGTCATGACTTCCAGTGTGCCCCATGGAGCGACGCAGTAGGAGAAACTGCGCGAGAAATGATGAGTGCGAACGAGTCGGCCTGTAAGCCGGATCCTGTCTGCCGTTCCCGCTTTCGCCGGTTCGACGTCGACGACCATCCATCTGGGCACACCGTTGCCGGGTACCTCGAGCAGTCCACCCGCAGGCTCGGGCGAGCAGCCCTCGAGCACCTGCGCAGCTGCACCACTTTCGCGGTGCAGCCTTCGACCTTGCTCCGGGCGGGGTTTACCTAGCCACCCCAGTCACCTGGGGTGCTGGTGCGCTCTTACCGCACCGTTTCACCCTGACCTGCAATTCGATTCCGAAGAACCGATCCGCAGGCGGTCTGTTTTCTGTGGCACTGTCCCGCGAGTCACCTCGGGTTGCCGTTAACAACCGCCCTGCTCTGTGGAGTCCGGACTTTCCTCGGCCCGAAGCGCGACGGAACTGATCCGCCGGTCCTCCGAGCCGCAGCCGTCCGGCCAACTCGTTCGCGATTGCACAGCCTACTCGGCGATCCTCGCGCGCCGGACACCGAACTACAGTTCCCCCTATGAGTGAATGGGTCGTGTTGCTGCGCGGCATCAACGTCGGCGGCATCAACATCAAGATGGTCGACCTACGTGCGGCGCTGAGCGCGGCCGGCTTCACGAATGTCCGCACGATTCTGGCGACCGGCAATGTGCTGCTGCAGTCTCCGCTGACCGCCGCCGCCTTGAAAGCACAGGTGGAAAGCACGCTCGCCCAGGCATTCGGCTACCAAGCCTGGGTTGTCATGCTCGACGTCCCGGCACTGGACGCGATAGTGGAGTCCTACCCGTTCGACGCCGAACGGGAAGGCTGGCATCCTTATGTGGTGTTCGGCAACGACGATAGCCATTTGACCGAATTGTCCGCTCTTGCAGACGAACTCGACCCCGAACTGGAAAGGATTGCCGAAGGGAACAGCGTGCTCTACTGGGAGGTGCGAAAGGGCAACACCACCGACAGCACGTTCGGGAAAGCCACGGCAAAGGCGAAGTACAAGGCCACGACCACCACGCGAAACGTGCGCACTCTCGTGAAGATTCTCGCGTGACCGTTCTCGCTGCGGCATTGGTCGCCGCCGTCCTCGTCTTCGCCATCGTTCGCCCGCGCGGTCTCCCCGAGATCGTCGCCGCACTTCCAGCGGCAGCCGTCGTTCTTCTCGTCGGCCTCGTCAGCCTCGATGCCGCACGTGAGCAGGTACTCGAGCTCGCTCCCACCGTCGTGTTCCTGGCGTTCATCCTGATCCTGGCGCATCTGTCGGATGCCCTCGGTGTCTTCACCTGGATCGCCGCGAAGCTACGCCGCGGATCCAAGGGCAGCCCCCGCAGACTGCTCACCCTCGTGTTCGCAGCCGCCGCGGCAACCACGGCCGTGCTGAGCCTCGACGCCACCGTGGTTCTCCTGACACCGGCCATCATCGGTGCCGCTCGCATCCTGGGGATGTCGCCGCGTCCACACAGTTACGCCACTGCGCACCTGTCCAATTCGGCGTCGACTCTGCTGCCGGTGTCGAACCTGACCAACCTGTTGGCCTTTGCCGCAACCGGCCTGACCTTCCTGCACTTCACCGCGTTGATGGCACTGCCGTGGATTTTCGCGGTCGCTATCGAACTAGCGGTGTTCCTGATCTTCTTCCGCAAGGATCTGACCGGCACGGGGGCCCCACCGAGCAGTCCCACCGAGCAGGACACCGACGACGTGCCCGCACCGCGCAGCACGCTGCTCATCCTCGGTGCGACACTCGTCGGCTTCGCTGTCGCGGGATTGTTCGATATCGAACCGTTCTGGGTCGCTGCGGTGGGGTCGATTGCGCTCGCGATCCCGGCACTTCGAGCTCGGCACACCACACCTCGCGCCATACTGCGCGGTGCCGATCTTCCGTTCTGTGGCTTCGTCTTTCTTCTCGGCATCGTCGTTCTCGGCGTGACAACCGGTCCGATCGGCGACTGGCTGGCGCGAATCCTGCCGTCCGACACCACCTTCGCGTCCCTGCTGGCCGCAGCTGCCATCGCGGCGGTGGCGTCGAACATCGTCAACAACCTGCCCGCGACCCTGCTGCTACTGGCCGCGTTCGGTGCCGACGCTCCCCCGTCGTTGTTGTTGGCCATGGTGATCGGGGTGAACCTCGGCCCCAACCTCACCTACGTCGGGTCGCTGGCGATCATGCTGTGGCGACGCGTCGCATCGGCCAATGGCGAGCCAGCGGATCTGCGAACGTTCACCGTACTCGGCGTCATCACCACACCGCTGACCATCGTGGGTGCGGTGGCGGGCCTGTGGCTTGCGCTGCAGATCTGAGCCTTGCCAGTCGGGCCGCGATTCGAGCGGGATAAGTCGCGAAAAAAGCAGAATCAGCTCAGCTCAGCGCGGCGTCGAGGTCGATCGTCACCGGTAACGGGGCTTCGATGACGCACAGCCCTCGGCGGACCTGTTCGACATAGCCGCGCGAACTCAGATCCAGCGTTGTCAGCGTGGCAGCCTCCGGATCGACAATCCAGTAATGCTCGATCCCCGCGTCGGCGTACTCGCTGCGCTTGGTCACCACATCGGTACGCCGAGACCCAGGCGAGATGACCTCGACGACCAGAACGACGTCCTTCGCGTACAGCGCCTCGGGTGAGTCGATTTCGCAGACGGGTTCACGTGGTCGTCGCAACGAGCAGTCGTTTGTTGTACTCCTCCAGGGGAGTATCCCACCCCAGGGTTTTTCTGGGGCGGTTGTTCAGTAAAGCGGCGACCTCGTCGAGTCGTTCGGGCCCGTGCACCGACAGATCGGTGCCCTTCTTGAAGTACTGACGGAGCAGACCGTTGGTGTTCTCGTTGGTGCCCCGCTGCCACGGGGAGTGCGGATCACAGAAATAGATCTGCACCCCTGTGGCGATGGTGATCTCGGCATGCTTGGCCATCTCCCGGCCCTGATCCCAGGTGATCGAACGCATCAGTGCCGCAGGCAGTTCCGTGATCTTCGCCGTCATCGCCTCGGCCACCGACGCGGCGGAATGATCGGTGGGCAGATGCAGCAACATCACCAACCTCGACGTCCGCTCGACCAACGTCCCGATCGCCGACCCGCCCTTGGTGCCGATGATCAGATCACCCTCCCAATGGCCGGGAACGTTGCGGTCGGCGACCTCGGCGGGCCGCTCGGAAATGTTGACCATCCCCGGGATGCGTGATCGCCGTTCGGTGGTACGGCGATGCGCGAGACGCACCGGCCGACCCGTCCGAAGGTGCCTGGTCAGCTCCTTGGTCAGGCCACCTTTGCTCTGAACGTACAAGCTTTGGTAGATCGTTTCGTGCGACACATGCATCCCGTCGAGTGAGGAAATTCCTTCCTCAGTGTCGCCGAGATCTGTTCGGGCGAGTAGTCCAACTCGAGCAGCGCCTGCACCCGATCCCGCAGTAACGGTGTGAGCTCGAGCTTGCCCTTCTTCGGGCGTTTGGCTGCCTTTCGGGCATCACGTTCGGCCTGATGCGGCTTGTATCGACCTCGAGAATAAGTGTGCCGCTTGAGTTCTCGACTGATCGTCGACACCGCTCGGCTAAGGCATGTCGCGATCGCGGTCATCGTCCACCCGTCCCGGACACCGTCGGCGATGAACTCCCGTTCCTCCAGTGAGAGGAAACGGCCCGTTGGCTCCGGTGTCGAGCGTGGCCGCACACCACCGCGTTCGTACACCCAATTCCAGCCGCTGCCCTCGCTGATCCCGACCGCGAGGGCAGCGTCCTTGACCGTCACGCCACTGCTACGCAGTGACCAGAACGTCATCCGAACCTGATGAGAGAAACCCGGGTGAACCATCGCAAACATCCCTAATGATCAGGCACGTTGCAACCACCGCTCGAATCCGCCGCACACCACCACATCAGGTACGCGCACTGTCGCCGGCGTCACCGCATCGACGACAACCTCGACCTCCGGTAACGCCTCCAGCTCGACCAGTAGCTGTTCGGCGAGCTGTGTACACAGACGGAACAGAATTCGAGCGTGGGCTTTCGACGGTCGCGGTGACTCGATAGGCACACCCTCCTGCATTTCGGCGTGAAAATCGTCCTCACCCAGCGCACGCCACTGCTCGACAGACAGCAGTGTGGGATGCGCTCTGGCGGCGGTCACTCGTGCAGTTTATCCGTGGTCACTGCTGGCACCACCGACAATGGCTGCGCTGCTTGCACGTGGCTGTGAAGGTGCCGTCACCCGCGTGGCAGAAGCGTCAGCTAAGTGGGGTCAGGTGCGAGGTGTCGTTCACCAGTCGCACCGACGCGCCTCCGTCGGGGTAGAACTCGGCGATACTCAGTGACGCGAGATCCAGGTGCAGTCGGTACAGCAGCGACGGGCCGACGTCGAGCGCAAGTTGCAGCAGCATCTTGATCGGGGTGACATGGGTGACCACCAGAAGGGTCTTTCCGGCGTACTCGGTGAGCAACTGGTCACGGGTCGCTTCGATGCGTACACGCACCGCGTCGAAACTCTCCCCGTTCGGCGGGGCTACCGAGGTGTCGCCCATCCACGCCCGATGCTGCTCTGGAAATCGCTCTTTCGCCTCACCGAACGTCAGAGCCTCCCAATCACCGAAATCGGTCTCGATGAGACCGTCCACGGTGGTGACGGGCAATCCTAGGCGGTCGGCCGTCGCTGAGGCGGTCTGTTGTGCCCGCGCCAACGGCGAGGCCACGATCGCATCGATATCGGTACGCGAACCGAGAACCGTTGCGGCAGAATCAGCTTGGCGTCGACCCAGTTCGGTCAAGTCCGGATTGCCGCGGCCGGAGTATCGCCGGTCGACCGACATGGGGGTCTGTCCGTGGCGCAGCAACAGCAGGCGCGTCGGTTCCCCCATTGCACCGGTCCACCCCGGCGACTCGGTCTTCTTGGCGACCGGCTCGGCATCGGACTTGGGTGTCAGGTCGACGCCCTCGGCCGCTGCGTCCATAGCCTCGTTCGCCAGTGCGTCGGCGTGCGAGTTCTGCGCGCGCGGAATCCACTCGTAGGTGACGGAATCGAAGCCGCGAGCCAGTTCGGCCGCTTTCCGCTGAAGCGGAATCATGTCCGGATGCTTCACTTTCCAGCGTCCGGACATTTGCTCGACGACGAGTTTGGAGTCCATGCGCACGGCAACCTCACGTGCCCCGACGTCGCGAGCCGCAGTCAGTGCGGCGATCAGGCCGTTGTACTCGGCGACATTGTTGGTCGCCACTCCCAACGACGCACGACGCTCGGCAAGAACCTGCGAGCGATCGGCGCTGAACACCACTGCGCCGTATCCAGCGGGCCCGGGGTTTCCCCGCGATCCACCGTCTGCTTCGGCGACAACCCGCGACACCTGGCTCAAATTCCGGATTCCTTCGTGCGCACCAGGATTGCGTTGCACTCGGAGCAGCGAATCAATGCATCGGCCGGCTTGTTGGCGATGCTTGCGATCTCGTTGCGATCCAGCTCGATTCGGCATGCCCCACAGCGGCGAGCTTGCAGCAAGGCTGCACCGCGGCCGGTGAGCGCGCGCTGCTTCTCGTACAGCGCAAGCAGATCCGCGGGCAATCCCGAGACCAACGATTCGCGCCGCTCGGCGCTGCGCTTCTCGGCGACATCGAGGTCTGCGACGGCGTCGTCTCGGCGTCGACCGGCGTCGACGAGTTCGTCCTCGATCTGGGTGAGCTGCGCGCCGGCGTGCTCGTAGTCCCGCTCACTGGCCTCACGCTGCTCCATGACCTCGAGCAGTTCCTCCTCCAGGATGCCCTGGCGACGTTCGAGGCTGCCGAGCTCGTGCTGCAATTCGGTCATCTGCTTCGGGGCGATCGTGCCGCTCTCGAGCATCTTCTTGTCGCGCGCCTCGCGCTGACGAACCGCGTCGACCTCACCCTCGAGCTTACGAATGTCTCGATCGAGGTCGTCCATAGAAATCTGCACCGTCACCGCGGCGTCCTTGCGGGTGGTGCGCTCGGTCTCGAGCTTGTCCACCTCCTGCTGCTCGGGGAGGCTTTTGCGGCGGTGGGCGATCTGCGAGAGTTCGGTATCCACACCGGCCAATTCGAGTAGCGAGGCCTGGACTTTGGGATCGACGTTCACGCTTGATGACTCCTGCGACTATGGAAGTTGATTCCGATTACCCTACCGGCTGCAGTAAACCGAGCGAGCCCGATCCACTCGATGGCCGGTCGCGGGGTTCATCCGTCACAGCCTCCACGGGTCGGTGCGCACCTCGGTCACCCGGCTGCTCCACCCGTCCGTGTCACCGAGCTTCGCGTCGACGATGCTGCGTGCTTGTTCACACCATGGGAACTCCGACGCCCAGTGCGCGGTGTCGATCACCGCGGGGCCACCCGCGCGCAGATGTTCGTCGACGGGGTGGTGCCGCAGATCCGAGGTGACGTACACGTCGGCGTCGGTCCGCGCGACTGCAGAGAGGAACGAATCGCCAGCTCCCCCGCACATCGCAATCACCGAGACCGCGGCCTCGGGATCACCGGCGGCTCGGACGCCCCAGCTGGTAGCCGGCAACGCGCCCCGAACGACGTCGGTGAACTCGGCGAGGGTCATCGGACTCGGCAGTCGGCCGATGCGCCCCAAGCCGGTGCACGACGGTAAGGCCGCGGACTCGAAGACATCGAACGCAGGCTCCTCGTAGGGGTGCGCGTGGCGTAGAGCCGAAAGCACATGCGCGCGTTCCGATTTAGGGGCAACAACCTCGATGCGATCCTCTGTCACCGTGTGCACCTCACCGACAATGCCCAATGTCGGGTGCGCATTCGGACCGGGGCGGAACTGGCCGAGACCGGTCGCGTGCCAGCTCGCTTCGCTGTAGTCGCCGATCTGTCCGGCTCCGGCGTCGAACAGCGCCTGTCGCACCGTGGCCGAATCGGAGGTCGGTACGAAGACCACCCATTTGTCGTGTGCAGGAGCAGGAATGGGGTCGAGTGGTCTGGTGTCGATCACGCCGAGCGCGGCTGCGAGCGCGTCCGACACACCGGGATCGGCAGAGTCTGCGTTGGTGTGGGCGGTGAACAGTGCACAGTCGGCTTTGATCAGGCGGTGGATCACCGAGCCCTTGGCGGTATCGGCCGCCACGGTGTCGACGCCTCTGAGTAGCAGCGGGTGGTGGGCGACGATCAGATCGGCACCCCACGCGATGGCCTCGTCGACCACCGCCTCGGTGACGTCGACGGTGTACAACACCTGCTGCACAGCAGCTTTGGGGTCTCCGCACACCAGCCCCACCGAGTCCCAGCTCTCGGCCAGATGCGGTGGGTACGCGGTGTCGAGAACCTCGATGACCTCGGCCAGTGTCACTGCCATGTTCGTTGCTCTCCTCACAGAACGGTGTTCAACGCATCCACCAGTATGTCGACCTGCACTGAGTCGCGGACCGCCACACGCAGGTAGTGACGGTCGAGTCCCGGGAACGTGTCGCCGCGACGCACCGCGATACCCCTCGCGCGCAGGCATTCTCGTACCGAATCGGCACCGTCGACACGCACCAGCAGAAACGGTGCACGGGCCGGACCGGCGATCTCGAGACCGAGGGCATCGAGTCGTCCGATCATCTCTGTTCGTTCACGATCGATGCGCTCGGACTCGGCACGTGCCTGATCGATGGCAAACGGTTCGGTGCAGGCACGGATCGCTTCGATCTGCAGGCTCCCCAGCGGCCAGTGCGCGCGGCCGTGCTGCATCCTGGCAAGAACGTCGGTGTGCCCCACCGCGTATCCGCACCGCAGCCCCGCCAACGCCCATGTCTTCGTCAGGCTGCGCAGGACCACTACGTCATCCAGGCTCTGCGACGCGACCGATTCTCCGGCCCCGAGCACCGCGTCGGCGAAGGCCTCGTCGACCACCACCGTTCGGCCGGGCCGACGCAGGCTCAGCACCGCCTCGCACGGGTGCAGAACCGACGTCGGGTTGGTGGGGTTGCCGATGATCACCATGTCGGCGGCCTCGGGCACGAGCGTCGGGTCGAGTGCGAAGGGCGGCGGAAGGATTACCCGATGCACCGGTACACCCGCCTGTTCCAGCACCCAATCGGGCTCGGTGAAGGACGGATGAATCGTTGCCGCGAGGGAGGGCTCCAAGCGCGGCAGCATCGAGAAGCCCTCGGCCCCGCCGCTGAGCAGCAGCACCTCGTCCGGGGAGCGCCCGTGGTGTGCGGCCACCTGCTCTCGTGCGGCGTACTCGGCTGCAGCGCTCGGGTACGAACCCAGTGAACTCAGTGCGGTGGCAAGCCGATCCCGTAGCCAGGGCGGCGGGCCGTCGCCGCGCACGTTGACGGCGAAATCGACGAAACCGGACTCGACCTCGACGTCGCCGTGGTGACGAAGGAGCTCATCCGGCCTGTGACGAAGGAGCTCATCCGGCTTGTGACGGAGAAGCGCGTCGGGTTCGGCAGCTGTATCGGACATCGCGACGAGCGTAGCCGCAGACATACCCGAACAGTCCGCACCGATAGGCTTCGAACATGCCTGCCGTTACCCCCGCGTCCGTTGTTCTGTTCGATCTCGATGGAACTCTGACCGATTCCGCACCGGGAATTCATGCCGGTTTTCGCCACGCACTGGCCTCGGTGGACGCGCCCGAGCCGACCGATGAGCAGCTGTCGCTGGTCGTCGGGCCGCCCCTGATCGACACCTTGCGCGGGCTCGGACTGGACGAGGACGCGGCGCAACGAGCGTTGGCGGCGTATTTCGAGCGGTACGACGAGCGGGGCTGGGCCGAGAACACCGCGTTCGAGGGCATCGAACCGGTATTGACGCGGTTGCAGGAACGCGGCGTGCGCCTCGGAGTGGCGACGTCCAAGTCGGAGCGCTTCGCCGTACGAATTCTCGACCACTTCGGTCTGTCTCGATACTTCGAGTTCATCGGCGGTGCCAGCAACGACGGCACCCGGCGAGCGAAGTCCGATGTCATCGCGCACTCGTTGTCCAATCTCGGCATCGACCCGGTCGAACACACGAACGGCGGCACCGCCGGGGTGATCATGATCGGTGATCGTGACCACGACGTGCACGGTGCGGCTCGATTCGGCATTCCCACCGTCTACGTGGAGTGGGGCTACGGCATCGACGGCGAGAGCGACGACGCCGCGTTCACTGCATCGAACATGGACGAGTTGACTGCGGTGCTCGAGCAGAACACGGTGGCAGCCCGGTGAACGAGCCACTGCATGTGACATTCGTGTGCACCGGCAACATCTGCCGATCGCCGATGGCCGAGAAGGTCTTTGCGGCGCATCTGCGCGACGCCGGCCTGGCCGATGCCGTGCGGGTGTCGAGTGCAGGCACCGGCGGCTGGCACGTGGGCGACGGTGCCGATCCCCGAACTGTCGCCGAGCTCGTTGCCCACGGCTACGACGGTGAGCACGAGGCCGCGCAGGTCGGACCGGACCATCTGGCAGCCGATCTGATCGTCGCGCTCGACACGGGCCATGCGAAGGCGCTGTTGCAACTCGGTGCGCCCGCCGATCGAGTGGCGCTGTTGCGATCGTTCGATCCCGATGCCGACGACTCGTCGGTCGCCGACCCGTACTACTCGTCGGACTCGGCGTTCACCGAGGTGCGCGAGCAGATCGAAAGTGCGATCCCGGGGCTGCTGAACTGGGCACGGTCTCAGCTCTCCGGCTGACCCGGCTACCGTGGTGGGGTGGAGAAGTTAGGGTTCTTGCTGCGTCCGAAGTGGTTGGTGCTGGCCGCCGTCGCGCTGGCCTTCGCGTTTCTGTGCTTCAGCGTGCTCGCTCCGTGGCAGCTGGGCAAGAACACCTCGACCTCTGCACGCAACGACCTGATCACCCGGTCGGTCGGTGCAGATCCCGTACCGATCTCGGACATCCTCACCGCCAACGGCTTCCCGGCCGACGACGAATGGCGTCGAGTGACTGCAACCGGCTCCTACCTGCCCGACTCCGAGGCGTTGGTGCGACTGCGCAGCATTCGTGAACAGCCTGCGTACGAGGTCATCACCCCGTTCGTGCTCGACGGTGGGCCCACCGTATTGGTCAACCGCGGCTACGTACTGCCTGTGGAGGGCACCAGACCGCCCGACTTCGAGCCCGCACCCACGGGACAGGTGACGCTCGACGCGCGGGTGCGCCAAGCCGAGGGCACGTCGCGGGAACCGATCGAAGAGGACGGTCACCTGCAGGTCTACAACATCAACCCGGAGCAGATCGGCGCAGCGGTCGGAGTCGATGCAATCGACGGGTACCTGCAGCTCGACGACGACCAGCCGGGCGGACTCGGCCTGATCGAATTGCCGCAGACCGATGCGGGTCCCTACCTCTCCTACGGTCTGCAGTGGCTTGCATTCGGGATCATGGCACCGCTGGGTCTGGCGTACTTCGTTCGCGCCGAGATCAGGGAGCGTCGGATGTCTCGTGCCGAGATGGCCGACGCGATGTCCGGCGAGCCCGGTCCTGTGCCCGACGACCGCGACGGACCAGACGACCGGCCCGGTTCGGTAGAGGAAGAGGAGTTCACACTTCCCACCCGACGCGAGAAACGCGCCAGGGCGCGCTCTGCATCACGTCCGACGGTGCCGTCGGATCCTCGCCTGGCCGATCGCTACGGCAAGAACCGCTGACGCGATCACCGACAGTTCTTGCACGCGAGTCGACAGGGTGACCGCTCGTCGAAGGTCGCGAGCGGTCGGTGAGGCCCCGTCCCCCAGGGTCGGCCGATTCTCGATGCCGTGTCGATACTGCGTTCTACCTCCGAGCTGCAGCCCCAGCGCGCCGGCGGCCGAGGCCTCGGCGACGCCTGCATTGGGGCTGGGGTGCTTGGACGCGTCACGACGCCACATCTTTGCCGCCTCGACGGGCGATCCGTGCACCAGCGGTGCTGCCAGTATCGTCGCCAGTCCAGTGACCCGGGCGGGCACCAGATTCAGGACGTCGTCGATTCGTGCCGAGGCCCAACCGAAGCGAAGGTACTTCTCGGACCGGTAGCCGACCATTGCGTCCAGCGTGTTGCTCGCGCGATAGGCCAGAATTCCGGGCACCCCCGCCAACGCGCCCCACACGAGAACACCCACCGCGGCGTCGGACGTGTTCTCTGCGATGGATTCGAGGGCGGCTCGTGCCAGCCCATCGGAGTCGAGGAATTCCGGATCGCGACCACACAGTGACGGGAGCAACTCACGGCCGCCCACCAGATCCTCGCTGTCGAGTAGGTCTGCCATGTGCCCACCTACCCGGGACAGAGACGTTCCGCCCAGCGCTGCCCAGGTGGCGGCCGCGACCAGAACGGTCTCGGCGGGTCCACCCAGGCGAGCGGCCGAACGGCTCGAGCCGACACCGAAAGCGGTCATGGAGCCGACCAGCAGCACGGCATGAACGACTCCTGCGGCTCTGTTGTCACGGTAGAGGGCTCGTTCGACGTGCAGTGCCGTCGTGCCGAACCCCGCGACCGGATGCCAGCGCTTCGGGTCTGCGAACACGCGATCGAGGCCGTAGCCGACTAGTAAGCCGATCGCTCGGGGGTGTGTCCACATCCCACGAATCTTGCCAACTGCGCATCCGGCGCAGAAACCCGGTGGGTCAGGCCCAGCGCTGGCGGTATGCGCTCGCGAGCTGACGGTTGCCGAAGTCGATGTCGCTTCCGTCGTTGAGAAGTGCGATTGCCATTCCTACGAAGCCGACGGCTGCCATTACGAACATTGTCATGATTCCCCCAGAATCTCGAGTGGATCCGCTGTGCGGACTTGGCTGTACCCGATTGTTACCCGCCAGTAGGCCGATTCCTACGCGTTTGAGGCGGCCGTCACGTGTGTCGGTCGTCACGAGACACCCGTCTCATCCGAACCTCCAAAATTCAACGGCCACCGGCGATCTCGCGCTGTGCAGTTCTCCTGTAGTTACTGTGACACAGGAAGCAAATGCTTCTCGTCGGTCACGACCGAGCGCAGAAAGTCGTCGACGGCCTTCACCCGTGCGAGACCGGTCAGCTCTCGCGGCACCACCGTCCAGTACGTCCGCTCGACCGAGACGACGCCGGGCAGCACCGGCGTGAGTGCAGCGTCCGGCGCACCGATGTAACTGGGCAACGGCGCGATTCCCACACCCGATCTCGCCGCGATCCACTGCCCGGTGATGTTGTTGGTCTGAATCTGCGCGCGGCCCTCGGGCAGAATCGAATCCAGGATTCGCAGCGGCGCGACATCGAGCAGAGCGTCGACGTACGAAATCAACGTGTGGCCTCGGAGGTCGTCGACGGTATGGATCGGCGACATCGCGGCGAGATACTCCTCGGTGGCATAGAGCTCGAGCGAGTACGTCGCCAGTCTGCGGGTGACGACGAATCTCGGCGACGGCCGCTCCAGTGTGATGGCGATATCGAATTCTCTCGTAGCCAAGGAGTTGTGCTCTGTCGCGGTGACCAGTTCGATATCGAGATCAGGGTGCTTGTCCCGCAGTACCCCGAGTTTCGGTGTCAGGACGAAGGCTCCGAAGCCGTCCGGAGCCGCGATACGGACGGTGCCGCGCAGGGATCCGGTGTCGGACGTCTGATCCTCGAACGCCGCGATGAGCGTCGACTCCACGGTTTCGGCGTAGCCGACGAGCCGCCGCCCCGCCTCGGTCAATCGCCATCCCGACGGGGTTCTGTCGAACAGGCGCTGTCCGGCCGACTTTTCGAGTGCCGTGATGCGCCGGCCGACGGTGGTGTGGTCCACGCCGAGAGTCCGGGACGCGTCGGTCAGGCGTCCTGTTCGCGACACTTCGAGGAAGTAGCGGAGGTGATCCGGGTTGAACACCCACCGAGCCTATCGCGCTGTGCATTTCTGCACGGCAATCTGCGTCTTTAACCTTTGACATGTGCATCGTTACAAGTGAGACTCGAGACACACCGATGGAAAGGATCGAACGTTGACCGACGTCATTGCGCACTGGATCGATGGCAAGACCTACTCCGGCAAGTCCGACCGGAGTTCCCCCGTCACCAATCCTGCGACCGGCGAAGTCACCGGCACCCTCGCCCTGGCCGACACCGACGACGCCCGCGCGGTCATCGACGCCGCCGCCGCCGCATTTCCGGCGTGGCGCGACACGTCACTGGCCAAGCGAACCTCCATTCTGTTCTCGTTCCGAGAGTTGCTGAACGCCAAAAAGAACGAGCTCGCCGCCATCATCACCGCCGAGCACGGCAAGGTCCTCTCCGACGCCCTGGGTGAAATCTCGCGCGGCCAGGAAGTCGTCGAATTCGCCTGCGGCATGGCGCATCTGCTCAAAGGTGGATACACCGAGAATGCGTCGACCGGCGTCGATGTCTACTCGATCCGTCAGCCGCTGGGACCCGTCGGCATCATCTCCCCCTTCAACTTCCCCGCCATGGTCCCCATGTGGTTCTTCCCCATCGCCATCGCGGCCGGCAACACCGTCGTCCTCAAGCCCTCCGAGAAAGACCCGAGCGCGAGCATCTGGCTGGCAAAGCTGTGGGCCGAGGCAGGCCTGCCCGACGGCGTGTTCAACGTCCTGCAGGGCGACAAGGTGGCCGTCGACGAGCTGCTCGAGAACAAGAAGATCAAATCGATCTCCTTCGTCGGCTCCACCCCCATCGCCCAGTACGTGTACTCCACCGGCACCGCCAACGGAAAGCGCGTCCAAGCTCTCGGCGGTGCCAAGAACCACGCCGTCGTCCTCCCCGATGCCGATCTCGACCTCGCCGCCGACGCCATGGTCAACGCCGGCTTCGGCTCGGCAGGCGAACGCTGCATGGCCATCTCCGCACTCGTCGCCGTCGGGAACATCGCCGACGAACTCGTGGCCAAGATCGCCGAACGCACCACGCCATTGGTCACCGGCGACGGAACCCGCGGGGCAGACATGGGACCGCTCGTCACCAAGGCCCACCGCGACAAGGTCGCCTCGTACGTCGATGCAGGCGAAGCCGCGGGAGCCACCCTCGTCGTAGACGGCCGCGGCGTGAAGGCTGATGGTGGAGAGAACGGATTCTGGCTCGGCCCCACGCTCATCGACCACGTGACTCCCGAGATGAGCGTCTACACCGACGAGATCTTCGGACCGGTTCTCTCGATCGTCCGCGTCGACACCTACGACGACGCACTGCAGTTGATCAACGAGAACCCGTACGGCAACGGCACCGCCATCTTCACCAACGACGGTGGGGCTGCCCGCCGCTTCCAGAACGAGGTGGAGGTCGGCATGGTCGGTATCAACGTGCCGATCCCGGTCCCCATGGCGTACTACAGCTTCGGTGGCTGGAAGAACTCCCTCTTCGGCGACAGCCACGCACACGGCACCGAAGGAGTGCACTTCTTCACCCGAGGCAAAGCCGTCACCAGCCGCTGGCTCGACCCCAGCCACGGCGGCATCAACCTCGGCTTCCCTGAAAACAGCTGAGCCCCGAAAACAGCCAACCCAGGTGCACGGAACTTCGTAGCCCGCTACGAAGTTCCGTGCACATGGTCACCTCGCAAAGGAGCACACCATGGTTGCCAATATTTCGTTTCCTCGGTTCCTCAAGCTGGGCGGCGGTGCTGTCGAAGAGCTGGGCACAGTTCTGACCGACCTGGGCGTATCACGGCCGCTACTCGTCACCGATGCGTTCATGGCCGGCAACGGTTCCGCCGATCGTTTGATGCAGATCATGACCGAGGCCGGGAAGACGCCCGCACTGTTCTCGGGGACCGTCCCGGATCCGACGACGGATTCGCTGATCGCCGGCCTCGAAGCGGTGCAGCAGCATTCGGCCGATTCGATCATCGGGTTCGGCGGCGGCAGTCCGATGGACACGGCCAAGGCGCTGGCCATTCTCGCGGTGCAAGGCGGGACGATGCGGGACTTCAAAGCTCCCGTACTCTCGACCGGCCCGGCCCTGCCTATCATCGCCATTCCCACCACAGCCGGAAGTGGCTCGGAGGCAACCCAGTTCACGATCATCACCGATGTCGCCTCGGACGAGAAGATGCTGTGCCCCGGCCTTTCTTTTCTGCCGATCGCGTCGATCATCGACTTCGAGTTGACGATGTCGATGCCCGCACGTTTGACGGCCGATACCGGAGTCGACGCGCTGACGCATGCCATCGAGGCGTACGTCAGCAAGAAGGCCAACCCCATCTCAGACGGCTTGGCGCTCAGTGCAATTCGCACGATCGGAACGTCGCTGCTGCGGGCGTACCGGGACGGCGCCGACCGGCAGGCGCGCGAGGCGATGATGCATGCCTCGACGCAGGCAGGAATGGCGTTCTCCAACGCAAGCGTCTGTCTGGTGCACGGCATGAGTCGGCCGATCGGTGCTCATTTCCATGTGGCACACGGGCTGTCCAATGCAATGCTGTTGCCCGCCGTCACGGCCTTCTCGATCACGGGGGCACAGACGCGCTACGCCGATTGCGCGCGTGCTCTCGGTGCGGCCTCGGAAAGCGATTCGGATCAGGTTGCCGGGGGCAAGTTGCAGGACGCGATCGTCACCCTGTGCCGCGAGGTCGAGGTTCCCACTCCGGAGACGTTCGGTATCGACAAATCGAAGTGGGACAACCTGTTGCCGCTGATGGCCGAACAGGCTCTCGCCTCGGGCAGCCCGGGCAACAATCCGGTGGTGCCCACCGCCGAGGAGATCGTCGACCTGTACCGACAGGTGTACTCAGGGATCTAGTCGGGTGTACCGGATACGCGGGCGGCAACACTGTCGCGCCGCGTATTTCGGCGCTGCACCAGGATCCCGCCGATCACCGTCACTGCCGCCAGCACGGCGGACAGCAGGATGGACGACCGCTGTTCCGGCCGCACCACCATCATCACCAGGACGAAGACGATGAATCCGATGGCCAAGTAGGTGAGCCACGGGTACAGCCACATTCGGACGGCAGGGCGTTCGCCGTCGCGGTCGAGATGCCGTCGCAGCACCAATTGACTGCTGGCAATGGCGAGGTAGACGAACAGTGCGACGGCACCGGTAGTAGCCAACAGGTACGTGAAGAGCTTCTCGGGGAGGATGTAGTTGCCCACCACAGCCAGGAAGCCGAGAACCATCGAGGCGATGACGGCAACCCACGGCACTCCGTTGGACGTGATCTTCTTGACCGCCTTGGGCGCATCCCCTCGATCACCGAGCGAATACAACATGCGAGACGCGGTGTAGAGAGCCGAATTGAGGCACGACGCGACGGCGGTCAGGATGACGATGTCCATGATGGTCTCCGCGTGAGGAATTCCCATCTTGGACAGCACATACTGGTAGGAGCCGGTCGCGGGGTCCAGTTCGTTCCAGGGCACGAGCGCGACGATGATGAAGATCGAGCCGAAGTAGAAGATCGAGATTCGCCAGATCACCGAGTTCGTCGCGCGGGTGATTCCCTTCGCGGGGTCCTTGGATTCGGCCGCAGCGATGGTGACGATTTCCGATCCCATGAACGAGAACATCGTGGTCAGCATGGCGGCTATCACCGCGCCGAAGCCCAGCGGCATGAAGCCACCCGAGGCCCAGAGTTGGTCCACACCACTGACTTCGGAGTTCGGCAGCCATCCCAGGATGGCTGCGATGCCGAGGCCGATGAAGGCGATGATGGCCACGACTTTCACCAGCGCGAACCAGAACTCGAACTCGCCGTAGTTGCCGACGCTGATCAGGTTTGTCGCAGTGAGCGCGACAACGATGATCAGAGCCCACATCCACTGGGCACCGCCCAGCCAGTTGGTGAGAATAGCGGCAGCGGCGGTCGCCTCGACGGGGATCACCAATACCCAGAACCACCAATACAGCCAGCCGACGGAGAAGCCGGCCCAATGCCCTAATGCTCGGGTCGCGTACGTCGAGAACGAACCGGTGTCGGGGTTGGCGGTGGCCATTTCCCCGAGCATGCGCATCACCAGGATCACCAGCAATCCGGCGAAGAAATAGGCCAGGAGCACCGCAGGTCCTGCGGTGGCGATGGCGTTGGCCGAGCCGACGAACAGCCCTGCCCCGATAACACCGGCTATCGAGATCATCGTTACGTGCCGTGGTTTGAGGCTGGTGCCCAGTCCTTGCTCACCGGTTTCCGGCTTGTCCGTGATTGACATACCTATAGTCGATCACAGAGTCAGCGTTGCCGCCGTCCTTGACCGAATTGTCCAGACAAACGGTGGTACATACGGTGGGCTTACGCAAAGCCCCCTCCGGGCATACTGACGACATGAATGTCGACGCTGACCGCTCCACGGACTCGATCACCATTGTCGGTGCCGGTATTGCCGGCGCGGCATGTGCCCGGGTTCTCGACGACGCAGCCGTGCCGTTTCGCATCGTCGACAGAGGACGCGCCCCGGGCGGGCGTATGTCGTCCCCCGAGCTGCACGGACGGCGAGTCGATCTGGGTGCCGGGTACTTCACCGTCCGAGACCAAGATTTCACAACAGTAGTCGCAGATTGGGAGTCGAGGGGTCTGGCGCGGCAGTGGGCCAACACGTTCGGAATTCTCAAGGCAGAAACGGCACCGTGCACCACCACCGGCCCTGTTCGATGGGCCACCCCGACCGGGCTCCGTTCTCTGGTACGAGACTTGCTGGGAGACTTCCACATCGAAGGATCCTCCGATCTGACCGACCTACCCGACGGCCACGTCGTGCTGGCGATGCCCGATCCTCAAGCGACGCGACTGACCGCAGTCCCCGACGCCGTCGAGTACGAACCTGTCATCGCGGTGGCATGCGGATTCGACGGCTTGGACGTGCCCTTCCGCGACGCGGCCTTCGTCAACGACCATCCCGATATCGCGTTCGTCGTCGACGACGGTGCCCGGCGGGGTGACGGCGCTTCGGTTCTCGTCGTGCACACCACGTCCGAGCGGGCCCAGCAGCACCTCGACGATCCCGACGGCGCGATCGCACTGGTTCTCGAAGCATTGCGCGAACTATCAGTCGTCTCTTCAGCACCCACGTGGACGCACGCCCATCGATGGACGTTCGCAAAGCCTGCGTCGCAGCACGATTGCACTTTTGCGCTCGAGCAGCGCGACGGAAGACTCGTCGGGTTCGCCGGCGATCAGTGGTGTGCATCCGGAGCGCCCAGGGTGGAAAGCGCATGGCGTTCGGGCACGGATGTCGGTACCGAGCTGGTTCGTCGTCTTCGGAACTGACGCCGCACGTGCTCAGCTGACGAATCTGACCGTCTCGTCCAAAGGCGCTCGGCTGGTGCGGAATCCGTTGATCGGGTGAGTCTCGTCGGGGTAGCCGAAGGAGATCCCGGCCACCACGCGGCGGGTGTCCGGGATGTCGAACCACTCGTGCAGAAACGGTGAGTACGCAGCCAATGCTGCCTGCGCGATGGCTCCGAGACCGAGACTCTGGGCGGCCAGCAGGAAAGTCTGCAGATACAACCCGCAGTCGACTGCCCCGTACACACCCAGGTCGGCATCGGTGGTGATGATGGCCGCGTGCGGGGCGTCGAACAGCTCGTAGTTGCGAATGAATTGACGCGTCGTGGCCTCGGTGTCGGACTTGACCACCCCGATGCTCTCGTACAGCGCCCCACCGCATTCGCGTCGCCGAGCGCGGTGCAGGGCGTTGTAGCTGGCAGGGAAGGCGAAGTCCGGTTGCGGGACCCCGGATGCGACGTGCTCCACCAACGCCTCGGAGAACTTCCGGGTGGCATCGCCCTCGGTGACGATGATCTGCCACGACTGGGTATTGGACCAGGAGGGAGTTCGCTGGGCGGCAGCGAGTAGCTGTTCGAGGACCTCGTGAGAGACCTGCTTCGGCAAGAACTGCCGGCACGAGTACCGCTCGTCGAGTAGTTCTGTCAGCGATTCGTACCGGGTCACGTCATCCGCCTCGTGTCAGTGCTGTCGGGTGCGGATCGAAGGTAACACCACGACTGCGCCCGACGGTCCAGTGCCGGACCGTCGGACGCCGGGTGCCGCTACTGCAGGGGAAGCAGAATGTCTTTGACACGCGGGTCGGTGGCCAGGAATTCCTGCACCGCAGGATCCTTGAACGCGGCGACGAGGTTCTTGATGTTGTCGGTATCTGCCCAACGGCTACCGATCGTGCGTTGACCGGCGAACTCGTCCGGTGCCGGCGGTGCGACGATCTGCTTCTCGACGGGGATGCCGGCCGCGAGGTAGTCCTGTGGGCCATGCGGGCACGCCGACACATATGACTGCGTGCGAAAAAAGTTGAGCTCACGGCCGCGGCAAGTATGCGCTCGTGCCCCGGGTCAACCTACTCGGCTTCGAACACCGTCGATGTTCGTGATGCCCCAGGCTCTCGTCGACGTCGGCCTCAAAATTTCGACCGTGTCGACGTACAGGTCGAGATAGGCGGCCAGATTCCATAGGTCCCAGAGGTGGTACTGCCTACAGATCCTGGATCCGATATACGGAGTCACAGCCGGCTGGACTTCCGATAGATTCACACGCGCATCGCCGCCGTTTGCGAAATTACTTACGGCAGTTGCAATCTGCTTTTGTTGCAGGTCGCTCAACAGTGGATTATCGGATTGCCGAAACAGCGAATGCAGAGAAGTAGCAGAAATTTCTCCAGCATTTTGTTGGAACATATCTCCGCAAAGCGCAACTATTTCCGACAACTTAAACTGCACGCGATAGCCCTCGATACCGGCCAAAATTTTGTAGATTTTGAAGATGAGGCCACCTGACCGGGTTCTGATGTCTCTGTCCCCTGAACCCCTTCCAGGCGGAACCGCCAGATTGAAGGCACGTACCAGGAGATCACTGGCCAGCTCACTACGCACGTCGACATCCCGATCCGGCGCTTCATCCAATTGCGCCACAAGAACTGGAGTCACGCGCTCCTGAACTGGCACCTGTGATGCCGCGCTAACCACAGGCGTGCCCCTGTCCGCGGTTGCCAATTTTTGGATATCGATGAAATCGGTCGCGTTCGCCCGCATGCTTTGCCGAGTCGTGCTGCGACCGATCAGGATGACCGACTTACCGTGTTCGACGAGCTTCACCAAAACAGGGGAGAAGTCAGAATCGCCCGTCACGAGTACAAATCTGGATATCTCCGGCTTTGTGTACAACACTTCCATTACATCCGTCGCCATAAAAATATCCGATGCATTCTTTGAAGTTCCAGACCCCGAGACTGGAACAAATCTGAATCCGGCATCGACGAGCGCTCTGTTCGATCTTTCGAGATTGGAGTAGGCGTACGCGCGCCTTATCGCTACTGTACCCTCCGCGAAATCACAAATCCCCTCAGCCGTTGCTCTCGACACGCTTCGGAGTCGACTGTCGGCGGCACGAGCCTTCTCTGGCATCTGCGCGGGCTGAACTATGTTCTCCAAGTCGATGAAAATCGCGGTGGATGGCAACGCTGTCTACCACCTTTCTGCTGTCAAGACAGTTGACTCTACGTTCGCTCTCCAAGATCGTCAGTCGCACGTCCGAACAGGCGCAATTTGTGAAGAAGAATCATTTGTTCGACCGATAGAGGCGTGCTCGACTTACCGGTCACTCTCCGCAGGCGCTTCTATCGTCTTCCGGGCACAGCGGAGGAAGGTCGCGGCCACTACCCGCGACGGGTCCTTCGATGACCATCACGCGCGGGCTGTCCTGGATCACGACATTGTAAGTCGCGCCGGCTTGGAAGTCGGTGTTCACCGCGCTCGGTTGGTTGGAAGAGAGGTTGGGGCTGCCGAGCACAATCGTTGCTCGGGCCGTTCCGGTGTGTTCCCAGACGATCGGCCAGGTGGCGATGTCGGTGGCCCCACTGTTGCGATACAGCGTGCCTGTGCCGTCCGGAATCAGGGTCAGCTCGATTCCGCGCACCGCGAAGGTGTTACTGAACAGACCGAGCTCTGCGTCCATCGGACTGTCGTTTCCACCGGATGTGGCGTACCGGGTGGCGTCCTGGCCGGTGATTGCCACGTTGTCGCGCGAGACGGAGAAGCCGTTTCCGGTCGTCGTGTCTCGGCAGATCACCCCGACGACGTAGTCGGTTGTGCAGCTGAAGCGTCCCCATTCCGCGGATTCGCCGTACTGGAGAACAGGGAAGTCCTCGGACGGTGACTTGGAGAAGGGTTGTCCGCCAGTGCAGAGAGTACGTCCAGGGGCGCCGTCGACCCCGAGTGCTGCCGCGCCTTGCCAGGGGTTCAATGTTGAGGTTTCGCAGGTCACTCCCACACCAGGACCGTTGTATTCGATCGCTATACATCCCACTGCCGGGACTCCGATGCCATCGGCACCCCACGTCCCCGCCATCGAATCACCCATCTGGCAGCGAACGTTACGGCTCGGGCTTTGGAAGTGCTGCTCGCCCACGGCCGGTGCGGGCGCGGATCCCTCTACCTCGAAATTGATCAATTGCTTGGCATTGCCGGATAGCTCGGTATATATGCCAGTGATGCTGCTGACGATGATGCCCAGTCCACCGCCCAGCACGCCGAGGAAGAATCCGAGTGGACCGGTTGCGACCGCACTCAAACAGTCCAGTTCGGTTCTCAGCATCGACCCTGCGGACTCACCGGGGGACTTCGAGCTTGTGTCTGCCGTATCCACAGCACTTCTGATGCAGTCGTACCCACCGGCACCGGACGCGATATCGGACTTCACTCCCAACAGCGTGGCCACCGAGTCGAGCATGTACAAGAAGGTTGCAGTGAGTCCGAGCGCCGCACTGCTGCGCAATCCCACGAGTTCGGGAACAGTTCCTATCGGGAATGTATGCCGCACCGTCCCACCGGGCGTCAGAAAACCCGCCGTTCTTTCCTTGCCGGAGGAGAGCTGCCGGTAGATAGCCTGCGCGCCGGTGTCTGCCGACCCTGAACCTGAGGAGTACGCAGGTGCCGTCTCGGGTCTAGAGTAGGTCAGCCACGAAAGATTGCTGTTGGATTCGATTGAGAGCTCAAGCTTGCCGTCGGTGACCGCGACGCACGGCCACGCCGCGTTCTTCTCGTCGCCGCTCAGATTCTTGGTGCGGCTTGCGGTGATGATTCGACCACCGACTTCCACCGGTCTGCCGACACAGTCCGGTGCGTCAGCCGATCCGAAGCCGAAGAATTCCTTGGTCGAGTCCCCCATGAACGAACTGATCTTGCCGAAATCAACGTGCAGGAATTGCAGAAATGACAGGTGATTCATTTTGGCGAACAGCACTTTCGATGCTGGATCATAGGTCGTAGCGACGATCTCGACCTGACCATCGGGACCGTCGGTGACGGCAAGCGGAGCAAAATTCTCGGGCACCGAATCTTCGGCGAGTGATACCGCTACGGTGATCGGCTGAGCAGGCTGCTCGCCGTCGTTCAAGACGACCTCGATGGCACTTCCGACGCGGCCGGCGAACTGACCTGTGTCCTGGAAACGATCGCTGGTGTGGCTGGTAACGACCACCTCCGATCCTTCGGCGGCAACCCCTGCAGGAGCGCTGACGGTGAATCCGTCGACTACGACGGCAAAGCCGTTGCCGTCGACAATCGCGTTACTCGAGACGGTCTCGTCCCCATTCACGAGACCGCGAATCTGCGCACACGAGACCGTGAGACTCGAAATGACGCATACCGACACCACCAGGAAGAACACCGGTTTGCGCACGCAGTACCTTTCAGCAAAACATCCAGACCATCGCAAGACATTACGGGTCTAAGCATCGAGTTCCGATCCTCCATTCGGACGACATGTCCGCCTCGCGTCGCTGACGTAGCCGTTACTGCGATCGAATGAAATTGGATGAATACCCCGCTCTGGGTTCGCTCGGCGGACTCGTCTCGTGTTGAGATCACCCCGTCAAGCGAAGGGGTGGTCTCGCGTCGAAGCATTCGTTGGTCCGTGTTGGTAAGGTCCGCCGCTACGCGGCTGCCGTGGGGCTCTCAGCGATCACCTGGGCTTTGGGCGCACCGGGTGTAGCCGCCGCCGACGTTCCCGAGTCCACCACAGCGGAAGTGCAACCGAATGTCGATCGCCTACAACACTTTCGGGGCATCGGCTTCGGCTACCAGGCGGCGGAAGTTGCAGTCCGACCCTTTGCATCCGGCTTTGCGGGCGATCGGCAGGAGCCGTCTCGCCGAGATTCTGCCCTTCGATTTCGCGACCCGTTCCGCTACCAGGTCGGTGACTGCGTCTTAGTTGCGGTCACGCTCGGCCCGCGGCGGTGGGAATCGGAACGTCGCAGACTCACAGCGCGCGTCAAGCACGATCGCCTGAACTGGACGGAGATGGCAGTGGATGGTTCGACCCCGAGCGATATCGCTCGGGATAAGCAATTAACCCCTTCGACACTGCTTGACCAGCTTGAAGGCCACCTCACGGTCTTCGATCGGTCAGCCGTGGACATGAATGCGGCAATCGTGCTGCGACTTCCTTACTGAATCGGTGCGGTGCCGCCTACGAAGTCGCATCCGGCCCAACCCGGCGCGACTACAACCAGGCGTGGTTCGAGCGGATCAGCCTCGATGCCGACGAGTTCGAGGTTGTCCAGACAGGAGGCAGACTCTATGGATTTGATCGAAGCGTTGAGAACAGCATCGGCAAATGAGAATCTACGGGTCGAACCAGGAGAGGATGACCTTGAGTTGAGGATGACTTCAATGACAAGGGTTCGGACGTCAAGTCCCTGGTGGGCGCAGAGGGGTTCGAACCCCCGACCGCTGGTGTGTAAAACCAGAGCTCTACCGCTGAGCTATACGCCCGAGTACCGGTGGCCTGGGGACAACCCCGGGCCACCGGAACGCTTGGAGAAATTTATCGTGTCTGATCTCTAACTACAATTCCGCAGGTCAGCTCACCTGTGCGAGTGCCTCGGACCACGATGAACTGTCTCGTGCTTCCCCGGGGCCGTTCATTTCGGCGAACCTGATGATTCCGGACTTGTCGACCACGAACGTTCCGCGATTGGCGAATCCGGCATCTTCGTTGAACACCCCGTATGCCTGAGCTACTGCACCGTGCGGCCAGAAGTCGGACAGCAGCGGGAATGTGTATCCCTGTTCTGCGGCCCAGATCTTGTGAGTCGGAGGCGGACCCACCGAGATCGCCAGGATCGCGGTGTCGTCGTTCTCGAACGACGGTAACTCGTCGCGCACTTTGCACAGCTCGCCCTGGCACGTACCGGTGAACGCCAGTGGATAGAACACGAGCAGAACGTTTTTCACGTTCCTGTACGACGACAACGTGACCAGTTGGTTGTTCTGGTCTTTGAGGGTGAAGTCGGGCGCTTCCGCGCCAACCTCGATCGGCATCTAGAACCGTCTTCCTGTGTCGAGAATCGGTCTACCGCTTGGTGGCGGGAGTCTTGGGCTGAACCAATCGACTTCCGATCCAGTCGCCGAGGTTTGCCGCAGAGGTCTGCGTCAATCCTGCGGTCGGGGCGGATTCGGCAATCTCGCTGGGTTCGACATGACCGGACATGCCGGTCTTGGGGCTGAGGACCCACACGATGCCATCGTCCGAAAGCGGACCGATCGCATCCATGAGTGCATCGACCAGGTCACCGTCTCCGTCGCGCCACCACAGCAGCACAACGTCGATCACCTCGTCGGAATCCTCGTCGAGGGTCTCCCCACCGATCGCATCTTCTACGTCGGCGCGCAGATCATCGTCGGTGTCCTCGTCCCAGCCCAGCTCCTGAACGACCATGTCGCGAGTTATGCCAAGTTTCTGAGCGTAGTTCTGAGCGTCCGCCGCGGCGACCACGGTGGTGACCTCCTTGAATTGTGGGTGCAGTAGTCAAAGCGAACAGTGTTGAAGCCGTTCGCGCAAGCTGACCGCGCCGAAATTGAGTACATAAATTTCTACTGGTGGGTATTGGACCTCTGTACTACCAGAACCGACGGGATGCGGCAGGATTGGGGAGGAATCACGAGAACGAGGAAAGTAGACCGCCGTCACAGGGGCGGGACTACCGGGACCGGGCGCCACACCGAGCGTCCGCCACATTGAGGAGTGCACACGTTGTCCGAAGTGAACAGCGGCGAACGGCAGA
Organism: Rhodococcus sp. Leaf278; assembly: GCF_001426085.1. Classification (GTDB taxonomy): domain Bacteria; phylum Actinomycetota; class Actinomycetes; order Mycobacteriales; family Mycobacteriaceae; genus Rhodococcoides. Next base: position 25,199 of record NZ_LMRR01000004.1, on the reverse strand, counting down.
ACACATCGTCTGCAGGCAAGAAGGGCTCGGACGGCCGGGTCCGCGTCATCCGTGAGGGTGTCGCGTCGTACCTGCCCGATATCGACAACGACGAGACCAACGAATGGATCGAGTCGTTCGACGGCCTGCTCGAGAGGTCCGGACCCAACCGCGCTCGCTACCTGATGCTCAGGTTGCTCGAGCGCGCCGGCGAGCGCCGCGTTGCGCTGCCGTCGCTGACGTCCACGGACTACGTCAACACCATCCCCACCGAGAACGAGCCGTGGTTCCCGGGCGACGAGTCGATGGAGCGCCGCTACCGCGCCTGGATTCGCTGGAACGCCGCGATCATGGTGCACCGCGCGCAGCGTCCCGGCGTCGGCGTCGGTGGTCACATCTCCACGTACGCATCCTCCGCAGCTCTGTACGAGGTCGGCTTCAACCACTTCTTCCGCGGCAAGGACCACCCCGGCGGCGGCGACCACATCTTCATCCAGGGCCACGCCTCCCCCGGCATCTACGCCCGCGCCTTCCTCGAGGGCCGCATCCCGGCCGAGCGCATGGACGGCTTCCGCCAGGAGGCAAGCCACGAGAGCGAGGGCGGCGGACTGCCGTCGTACCCGCACCCGCGTCTGATGCAGGATTTCTGGGAGTTCCCGACGGTGTCGATGGGCCTGGGCCCGATGAACGCCATCTACCAGGCCCGCTTCAACCACTACCTGAACGACCGCGGCATCAAGGACACCTCCGATCAGCACGTCTGGGCCTACCTCGGCGACGGCGAGATGGACGAGCCGGAATCACGCGGTCTCGCGCACGTAGCCGCCACCGAGGGTCTCGACAACCTCACGTTCGTCGTCAACTGCAACCTGCAGCGCCTCGACGGCCCGGTCCGCGGCAACGGCAAGATCATCCAGGAGCTGGAGTCGTTCTTCCGCGGAGCCGGGTGGAACGTCATCAAGGTCGTCTGGGGCCGCGAGTGGGATGCGCTGCTGCACAAGGACCGCGACGGCGCGCTCGTCAACCTGATGAACACCACCCCCGACGGCGACTTCCAGACGTACAAGGCCAACGACGGCAGCTACGTCCGCGATCACTTCTTCGGCCGTGACCCGCGCACCAAGGAACTCGTCAAGGATCTGTCCGACGACGAGATCTGGAACCTCAAGCGCGGCGGTCACGACTACCGCAAGGTGCACGCTGCCTACGCGGCGGCGATGTCGCACAAGGGCCAGCCGACGGTCATCCTGGCGCACACCATCAAGGGCTACACCCTCGGCAAGCACTTCGAGGGCCGTAACGCCACGCACCAGATGAAGAAGCTGACGCTCGACGACCTCAAGACGTTCCGCGATCTTCAGCACATCCCGATCTCCGATGAGGAGCTCGAGAAGGATCCGTACATGCCGCCGTACTACCACCCCGGTGCGGATGCTCCCGAGATCCAGTACATGCTCGATCGTCGCAACAAGCTCGGCGGCTTCGTCCCCGAACGTCGGGTGAGCGTCAAGCCGCTCCCGCAGCCGGGCGACGACACGTACAAAACCCTCCGCAAGGGCTCCGGCAAGCAGGAAGTCGCCACCACCATGGCGCTCGTGCGCGTCATGAAGGAGCTGTTGCGCGACAAGGAGATCGGCCACCGAATCGTGCCGATCATCCCCGACGAGGCCCGCACCTTCGGCATGGACTCGTGGTTCCCGTCGCTGAAGATCTACAACCGCAACGGCCAGCTGTACACCTCGGTGGACTCGGAGCTGATGCTCGCCTACAAGGAGAGCTCGGTCGGGCAGATCCTGCACGAGGGCATCAACGAGGCCGGTTCCACGTCGTCGTTCACCGCGGTCGGCACCTCGTACGCCACACACGGCGAGGTCATGATCCCGCTGTACATCTTCTACTCGATGTTCGGTTTCCAGCGCACCGGCGACGGTCTCTGGGCCGCGGCGGACCAGATGGCTCGTGGTTTCGTCCTCGGTGCCACCGCCGGCCGCACCACCCTGACCGGTGAGGGTCTGCAGCACGCCGACGGTCATTCGCTCTTGCTGGCGTCGACCAACCCGGCGGCCGTGGCCTACGACCCGGCGTTCTCCTACGAAATCGCACACATCGTCAAGGACGGTCTGCGACGGATGTACGGCGGCACCGAAGGTGTCGAGGGCTTCGGCGGCGAAAACATCTTCTACTACATCACCCTGTACAACGAGCCGTACGTGCAGCCGGCCGAGCCGGAGAACCTCGATGTCGAGGGTCTGCTCAAGGGCATCTACCAATTCGCCGCTCCGCAGGACGGCGACGGACCCGAGGCGCAGTTGCTGGCGTCGGGCGTCGGCATGGTCTCGGCCCGCAAGGCCCGAGAGTTGCTGTTCGAGGAGTGGGGTGTGCGCTCGGCCGTCTGGTCGGTGACGTCGTGGGGCGAACTGCGCCGCGACGGCGTCGACGCCGAGCGGGAGTCCCTGCGCAACCCCGGTGCGGACAAGCGCGTTCCGTTCGTCACCTCGGCACTGGCCGACGCCAACGGCCCTGTCATTGCGTCCTCGGATTGGATGCGTGCAGTGCCGGACCAGATTCGCCAGTGGGTTCCGGGCGACTACGTCACTCTCGGCACCGACGGCTTCGGGTTCTCCGATACCCGTCCGGCCGCGCGTCGGGTGTTCAACGTCGACGCCGAGTCGATCGTCGTTGCCACGCTGTCCGCACTTGCCGCATCCGGTGAGATCGACAAGTCCAAAGCCGTCGAGGCTGCGGACAAGTACAAGATCGACGACGTCACTGCAGCTCCGACGTCGTACGCCGATACCGGTTCGGCGTAGGTTCCACCCCTGTTCGGCCGACCCCCGTCCCACGTCGCGAAGCATGTCCATCGCGATAGGGGCGGGGGTCGGGCGTAGGTTCTCCTTATGTCCGATGCGAAACCCGACCCACCGGGCAGCGCGTCCGCACGCGATGTGTCCCGACGCGACGCCTATCGCGAAGCGTTGCGCGAATCGTTGACCCGCGATTCCCTGACGTCGGACAACGAGGTGCACCTTCCGGTCGCCTCACTTGCACCCTCCCGCCAGAAGCGCGATCCTCTGCCCGACGCCCTTCTACGACGGGTCAAGCAGTTCTCCGGCCGACTCTCGACAGAGGCCGTGACGACGATGCAGGGCCAGCTACCGTTCTTCGGCGATCTGGATGCCGCTCAACGTGCGAGTGTCCAGCTCCTGATTCAGACAGCCGTCGACAACTTTCTCGAATGGCTGAAGAATCCCCACAGCGATATTCGCTTCTCACTCGATGCCTTTCAGGTCATCCCCCAAGACCTCGCCCGACGCCTCACCCTGCGCCAGACCGTCGACATGGTCCGCGTGGCGATGGAGTTCTTCGAGCAGTGGCTGCCGGCTCTCGCGCGCAACGATCAGCAATTGGTCGCGCTGACCGAAGCAGTGCTGCGATACGGACGCGAGCTCGGCTTCGCTGCCGCATCGGTGTACGCCAGTGCCGCCGAGTCCCGTGGAGCCTGGGATACCCGCCTCGAAGCCCTCGTGGTCGATGCCGTCGTGCGCGGAGACACCGGCTCGGACATGCTTTCTCGCGCCGCCACGTTGAACTGGGACGCCACCGCTCCCGCGACTGTGCTGGTCGGCACTCCCCCGGACGATCGGGGTGTATCCGTCGTAGGAACCGTGCACGCGGTGGCGCAGAAGCACGGACGCGCAGCACTGGCCGTGGTGCAGGGCACGCGGTTGGTCATGGTGGTCAGTGGCCAGATCGGCGATTCGTCCGCCCACCACGCATTCATCGACGACATGCTGCAGAACTTCTCCGACGGGCCCGTCGTCATCGGTCCCACCACCCGCACTCTGGGAGCAGCGCATTCGAGCGCCGTGGAGGCGTTCGCGGGGATGCAGGCCGTGGCGGGCTGGCGAGGCGCACCGCGTCCGGTGCATGCGGGCGAATTACTACCCGAGCGTGCGCTGCTGAACGACAGTGCAGCGATATCGGCGTTGAACGATCATGTGGTCGTTCCGTTGGCTGCGGCGGGTTCCGGACTGGCCGACACGCTCGACGCCTATCTGGATTGCGGCGGTGCCGTAGAAACCTGCGCACGGCAGCTGTTTGTTCATCCAAATACCGTCCGTTATCGCCTCAAGCGCATAGCCGAGGTAACCGGGCGCGATCCCACCAACCCGCGCGATGCGTACGTCCTCCGAGTTGCAGCAACGGTAGGAAGGTTGGCTCGAACGCATCACGAACCGCCCCATCCTGCCCCATTTGTCACACAGGTCACATTCGGCGAAGTCGTCACGTAACGCTCGGGTACCGTCCGGCGATGGCGGATCTCCACGAGGCAATTTGTAGGGTTCCCACAAATTGCTTGTCGAGAGTTCATCGGGCGCGACATCACTGATAGACGGGCCGACAGTGTTCCCTTAACTCTGTGATTGCGTTGCTTGCGCCCGGTCAGGGCTCCCAGACTCCCGGTATGCTGCTGCCATGGCTCGAACTGCCCGGCGCAGCCGACCGGCTCGCGCTGTGGTCCAAGGCTTCCGGCCTGGATCTCGTTCGCCTCGGCACCACGGCCACCGCCGAGGAGATCACCGACACCGCAGTGACACAGCCCCTGGTCGTGGCATCTGCCTTGCTCGCCTTCGAGGAGATTGCGTCGCGCGGCCTTTTTCCCGAGGATGCCGTCATCGCCGGGCACTCCGTCGGCGAGCTTGCTGCCGCGGCTATCGCCGGCGTCATCTCCTCCGATGATGCGGTGTCGCTCGCTGCCGTCCGCGGCGCTGCGATGGCCAAGGCCTGCGCACTCGAGCCGACCGGCATGTCCGCCGTACTCGGCGGCGACGAAGCTGCCGTGCTGGCTCGACTCGAGGAGCTGGACCTTGCTCCGGCCAACGTCAATGCTGCAGGTCAGATCGTCGCAGCGGGCCTGCTCACCAAGCTCGCCGAACTGGCCGAGAGTGCGCCCGAGAAGGCGCGCGTTCGAGCCCTGCCGGTCGCAGGCGCATTCCACACCAAGTACATGGCGTCGGCGGGCGACACCGTTGCTGCAGCAGCAGCCGCCATCACGCCGTCGGACCCCACGCGGACGCTGCTGTCCAACTCGGACGGCCAGCCGGTCACCTCGGGTGCCGACGCACTGAACAAACTTGCTGCTCAGGTCACTCGCCCCGTGCGATGGGATCTGTGCAACGCCTACCTGCGCACGGCGCAGGTCACCGGACTTGTGGAACTGCCCCCGGCAGGCGCACTGGTCGGCATCGCCAAGCGTGAACTGCGCGGCGTCGCCAACCTCGGCCTGAAAACACCGGCGGACATTTCCGCATTGGCCGAGCTCGGATAGCTCGGCACACCACACCGCAGTCCCAGCACTGCGGATCCACTTCCACTCCCCGAGTGGCAGAAATGCACAACCGCGTCTCGAAGCACATGACTTCGGCGTTCGACACAGAAGAGAAGGGACCCACAACAGTGGCCAGCCAGGAAGACCTCATCGCCGGACTTGCAGAGATCATCGAAGAGGTCACGGGCATCGAACCGTCCGAGGTGACCATCGAGAAGTCCTTCGTCGACGATCTCGACATCGACTCGCTCTCCATGGTCGAGATCGCAGTGCAGACCGAAGACAAGTACGGCGTGAAGATCCCCGACGAGGACCTCGCAGGTCTGCGCACCGTCGGTGACGCCGTCAACTACATCCAGAAGCTCGAAGCGGAGAACCCCGAAGCCGCAGAAGCTATCAAGGCCAAGCTCGACGACTCCGCGAGCGAGTGACACGGCCCATGACCAACCCATCCACCGCCAACGGACGCTTCCCCAGTGTCGTCGTCACCAGCCTCGCTGCGACCACGTCACTTGCGGGTGACGTCGATGCCACGTGGAAGGGTCTGCTGAACGGCGACAGCGGAATTGCAACTCTCGAAGACGATTTCGTCGCCGAGTACGACCTGCCCGTGCGGATCGGCGGACACCTCGCGGTGAACCCGCAGAGCCTGCTCTCGCGGGTCGAGATTCGTCGCCTGAGCTACGTGGAGCAGCTGGCCACCGTGCTCGGTCGCGAAGTATGGAAGAACGCCGGCACCCCCGACGTCGATCCTCTTCGCCTCGGCGTGTCGATCGGTACCGGCCTCGGTGGCGGCGATTCGCTGATCGACGCCAACGACAAGATGAAGGCCGGCGGCTACCGCAAGGTGTCCCCGCTCGCCGTTCAGATGGTCATGCCGAACGGCCCCGCAGCGGTCGTCGGACTCGAGCTCAAAGCGCAGGCCGGCGTCATCACTCCTGTCTCGGCCTGCTCCTCGGGATCGGAAGCCATCGCTCACGCATGGCGAATGATCGTGATGGGCGACGCGGACATGGTCGTCACCGGCGGCGTCGAGGGTTACATCGACGCGGTTCCGATCGCCAGCTTCTCCATGATGCGGGCGATGAGCACCAACAACGACAACCCGAAGGGTGCCTCACGTCCGTTCGACAAGGATCGTGACGGCTTCGTCTTCGGTGAAGCGGGTGCGCTCATGGTCATCGAGACCGAGGAGCACGCCAAGGCTCGCGGCGCAACGATCCACGCCCGCCTGCTCGGTGCCGGAATCACCTCCGACGGGTTCCACCTCGTGGCACCCGACCCCGAAGGAAAGGGTGCCGCGCGTGCGATGCAGCGCGCCATCGAGACCGCAGGCCTGCAGAAGTCCGACATCACCCACGTGAACGCACACGCAACGGCAACTCCCATCGGAGACACCGCCGAAGCGCTGGCGATCAACAAGGCCGTCGGAAATCACGCAGCGGTGTACGCACCGAAATCCGCTCTCGGCCACTCGATCGGTGCCGTCGGTGCCCTCGAGTCGGTTCTGACGGTGCTGGCAGTGCGTGAGGGAATCATCCCTCCCACACTGAATTTGGAGAATCAGGATCCCGAGATCGATCTCGACGTCGTCAAGGGCGAGCCCCGCGTCGGACAGATCGATTACGCGATCAACAACTCGTTCGGATTCGGTGGGCACAACGTAGCGCTCGCCTTCGGAAAGGCGTGATGCACTGAGTCGATCTTTCGACTCAGCGAATCTCGCTCTCGCAGTGCATGATCCGAACCGGGGTCCGTTCCTCGCGAACGGCCCCGGTTCGGGCCTCGCCCCCACGGGGGCCCTGAAGAAGGACAAGCGATGACTATTCTGGCTCCCGTCACTCGATCCGGTACTTCTACCGATCCCCGCGATCCACTCGCCCGCCTCGAGAACCTGTTCGACACCGGAACCACTGTCCCCCTGCACGATCGGGACAAATCCGGCATTCTCGCGGCCTCCGGTGAGATCGACGGAGTCCACACCATCGCGTATTGCTCCGACGCCACCGTCATGGGCGGTGCCATGGGCGTCGACGGCTGCAAGCACATCGTCGCCGCCATCGATACCGCCATCGAACAACGCGCCCCGCTCGTCGGCGTATGGCACTCCGGTGGCGCTCGCCTCGCCGAGGGCGTCGAAGCTCTCCACGCCGTAGGTCTCGTCTTCGAGGCCATGGTTCGAGCGTCCGGCCTCGTCCCCCAGATTTCCGTCGTCCTCGGCTTCGCTGCCGGCGGCGCCGCTTACGGTCCTGCGTTGACCGACGTCGTCATCATGGCTCCCGAGGGACGCGTGTTCGTCACCGGTCCCGACGTCGTCCGCAGCGTCACCGGCGAGCAGGTCGACATGGCCTCGCTCGGTGGCCCCGACACCCATCACAAGAAGTCCGGTGTCTGCCATATCGTCGCCGACAGCGAGATGGACGCGTTCACCCGCGCCCGCCGTCTGGTGTCGATGTTCTGCGAGCAGGGCGAATTCGACATCGCAGCCGCCGAGCACGGAGACACCGACCTCCGGGCGTTGATGCCCGAATCCAACCGTCGCGCATACGATGTGCACCCGATCGTTCACGAGCTCCTCGACAACGTCGAAGGCGAATCGACGTTCGAGGAGTTTCAGGGCGGCTGGGCCCGCAGCATCGTCATCGGTCTCGGACGCATCAGCGGCCGCACCGTCGGCGTCATCGCCAACAATCCCATTCGTCTCGGCGGTTGCCTCAACTCCGAAAGTGCCGAGAAGGCAGCACGTTTCGTGCGGTTGTGCGATGCGTTCGGCATTCCGCTGATCGTGGTCGTCGACGTTCCCGGATACCTCCCCGGTGTCAGTATGGAATGGGAAGGCGTCGTCCGCCGCGGCGCAAAGCTGTTGCACGCCTTCGCCGAAGCGACCGTTCCTCGCGTCACCCTGGTCACGCGCAAGATCTACGGCGGTGCGTACATCGCCATGAACGCTCGCGCACTCGGTGCCACTGCTGTGTACGCCTGGCCCGGCTCCGAGGTCGCCGTGATGGGCGCGAAGGCAGCCGTCGGCATCCTGCACAAGAAGGCCCTCGCCGCCGCGCCCGAGGAAGAGCGCGAGGCCCTGCACGATCGCCTCACCGTCGAGCACGAGAGCATCGCCGGTGGCGTCGAGCGTGCCGTGGCCATCGGTGTCGTCGACGAGGTCATCGAGCCGAGCAAGACTCGCAGCACGGTCACCAAAGCACTCGCTGCTGCCCCTGCGGCGCGGGGCAACCACAAGAACATTCCGCTCTGATCGGCTAGGGGTTCGCCGCCAGCCCCGCCCTCTCGCCTGCACGCCCGCCCCGCAAGCCCGCCCCTTGGGATCAATGTGGCTTTCAGTCGCTCAGACTGCAACAAAGTCGCATTCATTCAGCGGCCGGGCGGGTTCAGCGCCGGGCGGGGTTCAGCGGCCAGGCGGGGCCGGGGCAGGGTTCGGGTTCGGGACAGCTGCAGGCGATTGAAGCGTCGGTCAGCTCTCGATCCATTTGTGGTCGTGAGCCAGTCTCAAAATCGCTGATCGAATGTCGAGAATCTGCGTCGCTGACAAGGTGCCGTTGGCGGTCAGGAGAGCCTCGGTCAGTTCCGCGGTGAAAACCCCTTCGGACAGCACGTCGCAGATGACGTCTTCGAGTTGCTCGTGTTCGGTGATCGGGACATTGCGGAACGGCACGTCCGGCTTGTGTCGGGTTACCAGGGCAGTGGATGCCGGACCGTCGATGATCTGCACCTGAGTGGCCTTGAGACCCCGGTCGCCTTCGACGGCGACGTACTCGACTCGAACCCCCGGTGCCAAGAGCCTCTTGTCGAAGTCCAGATCGTTGACGTGAATGAACACGTCCTCGCCGCCCTCGTCCGGCGCTACGAACCCGTACCCCTTGAACTCGTCGAATCGAATCACTTTTCCAGTCGACAGCATCGAACTCACCACTCCACGGTCGTTCCCACATGCCTACCCCAGGCACGCCCGCGAAACTACCGCGACACTCAGGCCCCAGCAACCCCTACGGTCAGCCGACGTCGCGGCTCAACCACGTCACTTCCGCTCCCGCACCACCGGTGCGGAACGGTTCGAGGGCAGCGTCCCAGTCCGAGCCGAGAGCATGTTCCACGGCTGCGGTGAAATTTCCCTGGTTGTTTTCCATCAAGGCGCGCAGTCGCATCTCACCGAGCACCACGTCACCGTTCGCGCTCGTCGTTCCGCGCCACAGGCCCAATCCGGGTACGTGTGAGAACCGTTCGCCGTCGACGCCGTCACTGGCGTCCTCGGTCACCTCGAACCGCAGCATCTGCCACGAGCGCAGGATGCCGGCGAGCCTGCCTCCGGTACCGACCGGGCCCACCCAGTCGGTGGTGGCGCGGAGCTGACCATCGGAGGCAGGCTGCGCAGACCATTTCAAATTCGCACGGGAATCCAGGGCGTCGGTCAACGCCCATTCGACGTGCGGGCACAGAGCAGCGGGCGACGAGTGGATGTACACAACACCCGACGTCGCTTCTGCGAATTGATTCGATCCACGCATTGCACTACCTCCAGCTTCGACGAGGGACGTCTTCCCCAACGACCTCGACATGCTTCGGCTGGCTGCAGTGAATCAATGCGTATGTGTACTAGTGTGCCCCGAGTTGCCCCTGTTGCGCCAGTGCAATCTGTGAACAGACGAGTTTCACCCCGCCAGGACTGCGTCGGACAGCTCCGGCCACAGCGGCTTGGCCCAGTCTCCGAACGCTCGATCGGTCAACACCACGCAGGCAGTCCGCACCGCCGGATCCACCCACAGGAACGTTCCGGCTTGCCCGAAGTGACCGAACGTGGACGACGAGTTGTTGCTCCCGGTCCAGTGCGGAGTCTTGTCGTCACGCAGCTCGAACCCGAGCCCCCAGTCGCAAGGCTTGTGCGACCCGTACCCGGGCACGATCCCGTTGAGGCCGGGAAACTGCACCTCTGTCGCCGACGCGAGTGTCTGCGACGCCAGGAGCGTCGGCTCCAGCAGCTCGCTGGCGAACCTCGTCAGATCGGCGAGCGTGGAGCGGCCGCCGTGACCGGCCGATCCCGGCAGCGACGTGTCCGTCATCTGCAGGGGCACGCACACCGCCTCGTCGAGGTAATCGGGGAAGGCGATACCCGCCTCGGTCTCGATCAGTTCGGCCAGCACCTCGAATCCTGCGCTCGAGTAGATTCGCTTGGCGCCTGCCGGTGCCTGCACAGTCCGGTCGCCGAACGCCAAGCCCGACGCGTGTGCCAGCAGATGACGCACCGTCGAACCCTCGGGCCCTGCGGGTTGATCGAGCTCCACCGCACCTTCCTCGACGGCGACGAGCACTGCGTACGCACTGAGCAATTTGGTGACCGAGGCCAGCTCGTAGACGCGCTCGGTGTCGCCGACCTCTTCGCGAACTCCGGAGTCGGTGACGACTGCTGCACTGACATGGTCGACGGGCCACGAGGCCGTGAGATCGAGGGTGGTCACGATTCACGAGCCTAATTGTCTGCCGATGCCAGTGCCTCGGTCCCCCGCCGGGCTACGCTCGCAGCACATGAGTGGGAGGAATGCGATGTCGGTTGTGTATGGATCGTGCAATCTGTGCGAGGCCATCTGTGGTCTCGAGTTCACGGTGGAGAACGATGCGGTGACGTCCATCCGCGGTGACGAGAAAGACCCTCTCTCGCGTGGTCACATCTGCCCCAAGGCGCTGTCGCTGATCGATCTGCACGCCGACACCGATCGGCTCACCACACCGGTCAAGCGCGTGGGCGACAAATGGGAGAAGATTGGGTGGAACGAGGCATATGACCTCGTCGTCGACGGTCTCGTCTCGACACGCAAGAAGTACGGCCGCAACTCGGTCGGCATCTACCAGGGCAACCCCAACGTGCACTCGATGGGCGCGATGACGCACGGAATTCCGTTCACCTCGCTGCTGCGGACGCGAAATCGTTACTCCGCCACCTCGCTGGATCAGCTGCCGCATCAACTCGTGGACCATCTGCTGTACGGCCATCAGCTGCTGCTGCCGATTCCGGACATCGATCGAACCGACTTCTTTCTCGTCCTGGGCGGCAACCCGATGGCGTCGAACGGCAGCATGATGACGGTGCCCGATTTCGCCAAAAGAGCTCGCGCGCTGCGCAAGCGGGGCGGACGCATGGTGGTGGTCGATCCGCGCAAGACCGAAACCGCCGATATAGCCGACACACACTTCTTCGTTCGTCCAGGCACCGACGCGTTGTTGTTGCTCGCGATGATCCACACCATCGTTGCCGACGGCACGACGACGGTGGCCGACTACATCGACGGGGCCGACCGACTGGCCGATCTGGTGGCCGAGTTCACTCCAGAAGCGGTGGCTCCCGTCGTCGGCATATCGGCGGACGAGATCTCCACCCTCGCTCGTGATTTCGCTGCGGCCAAATCTGCCGCGGCGTACGGCCGGATGGGGGTATCGACCCAGCAGTTCGGCACCGTGTGTCAATGGGCCATCCAGGTGCTCAACATCATCACCGGCAATCTCGATCGTCCCGGCGGGGCCATGGTGACCGATCCTGCGATCGACTTGATCGAGCAGGGCATCGTCGGCCGCGGCCATTTCGACAAGTGGCGCAGTCGAGTTCGCGACCTGCCCGAGTTCGCAGGCGAATACCCCTGCTCGACGCTTGTCGACGAGATCACCACCGAGGGCAAGGACCAGATCCGCGCGATGGCGGTGCTGTCCGGCAACCCGGTGTTGTCGATGCCCGGCGGCACCACCCTGAACGACGCATTCGCGGGCCTGGATTTCATGGTGTCGTTCGACTTCTACATCAACGAGACTTCGCGTCACGCACACGTGATTCTGCCGCCGACGATGTCGCTCGAACGCGATCACTACGACCTGATCTTCAATTCCTTCGCGGTACACAACACCGCGAAATACTCGCCCGCGGTTCTGCCGAAGCAGGCCGATGCCAAGCATGATTGGGAGATCTTCCGAGATTTGTCGATCCGCTACAAGAACCGCATGGCGGGTTCGACTGTCGATCGGCTGAAGGCACGAGTGAGCCCGAAGAGCATCATCGGCGAGGCTCGCCTGCGCCTGTCCCCCGCTCGCACTCTGGATATCCTGCTGCGTAGCCGTCGAAAAGGTTTGTCGCTGCGTAAGCTTCGGGCCAATCCACACGGGATCGATCTCGGACCACTGCGTCCCGGCTTCCCGCAGAAGCTGAAGACGCGAGACAAGCGTGTCCAGTTGATTCAGGATGTGGTGGTCACCGAACTTCCCGCGTTGGTGGATCTGATGCATTCCAGTGCAGTTGCGAATGGTGACGAGTTGTTGATGATCGGTCGGCGGCACCTACGCAGCAACAACTCGTGGATGCACAACACCGCCCGGCTCACCAAAGGCAAAGCGCGACATCAGCTTCTGGCACATCCGGACGATCTCGCACATCGCGGTATCGAGGACGGGTCGATGGTGTCGGTCACCTCCGCTGCCGGAACCGTCGATATCGAGGTGGCGGCGTCCGAGAAGATGATGCCGGGCGTGGTGAGCATGCCGCACGGCTTCGGTCATCAGCGTCCCGGCGTGCAACTGTCCGTTGCCACGACGGTGCAGGGGCCGAGCGTCAACGACATCACCGACCCGGGCCGCGTCGACGCCGTCTCGGCCAATGCGATCCTCAACGGGGTCCCGGTGCAGGTCCGGGCCAAGTAGCGCACCCGATGCACCACCGAGGGTGCCGGATTCTGTACGATTCTGCAGGCTCGTACCTGGCACGAGCATGGGGCGGTAGCTCAGTCGGTTAGAGCCGTGGACTCATAATCCATTGGTCGCGGGTTCGAGCCCCGCCCGCCCCACCACGGTGTCGACAGCCGAGCCAGAATTCCTGCCGATCGATGAATACCTCGGCCTCATTGCGGACTTAGGATGTCCTCGATTGTGGGCACACTGAACGCATCCAAAGCCCGGTGTGCAACGCCACGACGAGTAGATGGAGCGTGCACGTGACTGCTGAAAAATCTTCGTCGCCGGCATCCGACCACCCCGCTACATGGAAATTCGACTACCCGATCGTGCATGCCGAAACTCGCACGCAGTGGCGTTCCTGGCTGAAGCGCAATCACGCATCCATCCGAGGCGTGTGGCTGTGTTCGTGGCGCAACACCACCGACCGACCACGCTGCCCGTACCCCGACGCCGTCGAGGAAGCCATCTGCTTCGGATGGATCGATTCCACCGGCAGCAATCTCGACGAGGAGCGCAGCCTGCAGCTGTTCACGCCGCGCAGGACCAAGAGCCCGTGGACCCGTCTGAACCGGAAACGCGCAGCCGATATGGAAGTCAGCGGGCTGATGACCGAAGCAGGCCGCCGTGCCATCGCGGCCGCGAAATCCAACGGCTGGTGGACGATTGCCGATCAGGTCGAGGACCTCCTGGAACCACCCGAGTTGACGACGGCGCTGGACAATGACCCGAACGCTCGAACCAACTGGGACGGCTTTCCGCCGAGCGCCCGCAAGCAGATGCTGTGGTGGATTGTCAGCGCCGTGCGAGACGACACTCGCGCAACTCGGATAGCTCAGGTTGTCGCCGAAGCCGCGGCCGGTCGCCGAGCCCGCGGCTGAGTGCCGTCGACGGAGATCAGACCGGCGCTGCCCGTCGGTAAAGCCGAGACCAATACGTCAGCAGCACAGCAGCAGTGGCTCCGAACCACACCCACGTGAGGAACGCCGCCACCAGGCCGGTGACGAAGAAACCCAGCACCAGCGCCGCGACCCAGCCGAGGATGTAGGCCACAATGGTGACCGCAACCGCGACTGCGCACCGCCCTGGCGACTGCCCGACCGTAGCCGACGCTGCGCGGAACGGATGTCGGTGACCGTCGACCGCGGCCGGAAGTATCAGCAACGCAACCAGAATCACGACAGCCGGCAGCAATGGGAACAGAATCGCGAGCGCAGCGGCCACCCCGGTCAGCACCACGCACCACACCAGGACGCCCGGCCGTCGCCAAGCCCGACCGAGCGCACCGGACGCGTTGCCGTCCACAACATCGAGTGCCGTCGACGCGGTGATCCACAGCGCCAGTACCACCGCGGCACCAGAAGCCAGAACCAATCCCGCGAAACCGAGTGACGACATCGGAACCGGATCCCCCAGCACAGTCAGCGCCTGGATCAGCGCCGACACGACCACCACGGCAGCCAGAACCGCACTCCCCCTCACGGCGCACCGACCGTCGAATTGCGATCGAGCACGTCCTGCACGGAGCCCGAGTAGAGAACCTCCGTACCGACCTTGATCTCGACGGTGCTCGCGTCGTCCGACGTAGCCGAACCGGAAATCGCCTCGTTGTCGGTTGTCTCCCCGGCACATTCGATGTCGGCACCGGTACCCGAGCACACCGGCGCGACCAAGATGTCGATTCCCTTCTCGAACAGGACGTCGTTGACTGCGTAGCGCAGGTTTCCGAGTTCGGCTCCGCCGACCGGCGCAAGCGCTGCGGTCTGTGAGCATCCCGCGCACGCCACCACCGCAGCTGCGAGGAAGATCTTCCTGTGAACACTGTTCATCGGGCCCGCCTCGTCTCGTGGGCGATCAAACGCGCGTGCTCGTCCAGATGTTGCTGCTCGAGAGCGGCGTCGGTGATGGTGCTCAGATCGAACGGGGCCGGCAGGAGCAGTTCGGTGTTGCGATCCAGTCGCGAACCTCGTCGCATCAGAGGATTCTCGGCCCAATCGTTGGCCGCCAGTTCACGGCTGCGCGACGCGAGATCGAGGTAGCTGCCACTGTTTCCGGGCGTCATCGGCGACGCATGATCGAGCACCGTGGTGAACAGCGACAGGGTCCCGTCCCGATTGTCGACGATCTCGACCACCTGCTGCTGTTGCGGGAAGTCGATGCACGACGCGGTGGTGATCTCCCAGAATCCGCGTCCTCCGCTCGAGTGCGCCAGTATTTGGTTCTGGTGGGTGTGACCGTTGAGCCAGCCGATCACCACCGGATATTTCAACAGTAGATCGACGAATTCGTCTGCACCGTAGAGCTTCACCGAGCGACCTGGCCGCTGCGCCCGGTTCTCCAGCGTCAGACTGTTGTGGTGCGTGTAAATGAGCACGAGCTTGTTTTCGGCCTGCGCCCGCTCCAATTGCTCTGTCAACCAGTCGAATTGCTGCTCCGGAATCGCACCGTCGGGTCCGGCTACGGCATTGCACGTGTCGAGTCCGAACGTGCGAATGTTCGGGGTGGGGTCTGCCGTCCACCAGGTCTCGCCAGAATCGAGATTGTGTTGCGTGAAGCCGTGCCCGATCGGACCCGGCGTCGGAGTGGTCTCGAAGTGTTCTTCCATGAATTCGCGTTGCTCGAAGAGGTAACGCGACGGATCGGCCGACACCGCGCGAAAGCCGGGTCGCGCACCGGATCCGACGCCGAGCGCGTCAATCATTCGCTGCAACGGACTTGCCGTCGAGGCATAGCCGGCGAGTGCCGACGTGGCCGTCGCCTCCAGCGTGTACGCCTTGCGACCGCCGACGGCGAGGGCGTGCAGTTGCGAGGACAGATCGAACGTGCCGAGCAACAGGGTGTCGTGATTCCCGTAGACCGAGTACCACGGTACGGGTAGCCCCACCGACTCGACGGTTCCCGACATCGCCTGGGTGAGCAGGTCGGGAAGCGTGGGGAATCCGTAGTCGCCGAACGACCCTCCCGAAGGATCCCCCGGCCGATAGGCCCACTGTGCCTCCGGCCACGCCTGAACACCCTCGAAGACGTCTGCCGCACCGCTCGTGGGCCTCACCGGGACTCCGTCGAGAACATCGATGTACCAGCGCAATTCGAGATGCGAATGCATGTCGGCGCTGTCTCCGGTGACCACCGCGGCTCCCATCGGTGCGCCGGTGACCGAGCTGATCCGAGCGTCGGCGAAAGCCTTCACCATCGCCGCTGTGACGTGCACGGTCAGCGGATCCTGCGGGTGGAAGGCCGAACCCCACGCAGCGTGATCGGAGACGATCATGGGCTCGATCCGGCCGGGCGATTGGGCGTCGATCACATGCATGTCGGATAGGTGCCCGAGGTAGAGCAACGACCGCCTCGACTGCACCCGAGACGACAGTGGTGCGCGGCCCAGAATGTCCGATCGAGAAACGTACGGCTCGCCCGGACCGGCACCGAGGACGCGGTACTGCCCGGGACCGGTCGCGGATCGCAAAATTGTCTGCGTCAGGGTCCCGGTCCCGACTGTCTCCGCAGGTTGGGCACGAGCGACCAGAGCCTGACCGAGCACCTGAGGCGCGATTCCCCACACCGCCGCGAGTGTCCCGACGCGAGCCACGAATTGTCTACGCGAAAGCCCGGTCATGGAACTCCTCGGATCCGAAAACGGCACCACGTGCGCCTCGCACCCGACGAGGTGGCTGCCTATTTTTACAGGGCAGACCGCCGATCGGCTCGATTTCGCCTCGTTCAGGGCACCACGGTCACCGGCCACCGGCCCGCTTTGACCAACCGCACCGCCACCGAGCCGGCGATTCGATGTCCCGCATTCTCCGACGCCCCCACCACTACGGCATCGGTACGCAGTTGCTCTGCGACGGCGATCAGCCCGTTGTACGGATCACCCTGTGCGGTGCGGAACTCCCACCGAACATGCTCTCGATCACCGAACTGGGCAGCCGAGGTTCTGATGTAGTCGAGCAACTCGTCGGCAATCTGCTGACCGGTCTCGACCAGTGATATACCGGCCTGGCCCCACGATGCCGTCGCAATGGGTTGCACGTACACCAGCACGAGCAGCGATCGCTGTCTGCGGGCCAGTCCTGCGGCGTAGGCAGCGGCACGCCAGGACGAGTCGGACCCGTCGACTCCCACCACTATCGATTTCGGTCCGTCGTGGCCGTACTCGAACCCGGTGGACTCCTGCGCATCGCTCACGACCCGAGGCTACTGCCGGTACCCACCCGTTCGAACACCCCATGCCGTGGCGGTACGGTTGACGCACATCGAGTGTCGGTTGCTCGAACGATCACACTAGGACGATCACAAGGACGGGAGTTGCAAGTGAACGACGTCTCGCAGCACGACGGCCCGTCGACCGATCCGGCCACTGTGTTCGCCGCCCTGGCCGACATCGTGTATCGAGGCAGCAGCGCCGAGGAAATCTACACCGCGATCTGCAACGCCGCCGTGCTGATCGTTCCGCATTGCGATCACGCCAGCCTGATGCTGATGCGCCACGGCAAGCCCGTCACAGTGGCCGCCTCGGACGACATCGCGCGCGTGATCGACGATATCGAGCGCGCTACCGGCGAAGGACCTTGCCTGGACGCGATCACCAGCGAGGCAGCCCAGCTCGAGTCCGATTTCCGCACTCCCACCCAGTGGCCTGCGATGGCGCGCGGTGTGTTGAACCGCACGCCGGTGCGAGGTGCCATGGGATTTCGGCTCAAGGTGGACGATCAGAAGGTCGGCGCGCTCAACCTGTTCACCGACCAGCCGGGTGTGTTCGACCTCGAGAGTGCGAGCAAGGCGATCATTCTGACGGCGTTCACATCGGTCGCGGTTGCCGCAGTCAGCAGCGGGCAAGAAGCGTCGACGCTTCGTGACGGGCTCGAAAGCAACAGGGAGATCGGCAAGGCCATCGGTCTGATCATGGCTCTCCACGACGTGTCCGGAGACGAGGCATTCGCATTGCTGCGGAAGTCGTCCCAGGACTTGAACGTCAAGATTGCCGATCTGGCAGCATCTGTCATCGACCGGCACAGCAAGGGTCTGAACACCTGAGCACGTGTGCTCAGCCCGCGCTCTGAACCTTCTTGGGAAGCGCGAAGACCAGCGCCAGCGCCACCACACTGAACGCCGCACTGACCGCCATTGCCATCGCCGCTCCGTGCAGAAATCCGGATCCCACCGTGTCGGGCCCGGTGATGGTCAGACTTCCGAACAGAACACTGCCGATCACGGCGATGCCGATCGCGGAGCCGACGCGCTGCATCGTAGAAATGACGCCGCTTGCCGCGCCCGCGTCATCACGATCCACGGTCGCCACGATGAACTGCGCGTTCGGCGCAATGAAGGCACCGTTACCCAGCCCTGCGATGAACAGCGGAACCAACAGCGTCCAGTGCGAGATGGTGTCGGCCGAGCTGGTGGCCAAGATGATCCACAGCCAAATCAACCCGATCGAGACGAGCGAGGCTCCGAGTATCAGAACTGTGCGCCCCAGACGGACGGTCAGCTTGTTGCTCTGTGACGAGGCAATGATGCTGCCGATCGCGAACGGAATCGATACCAGGCCCGAGGACAGAGCTGTATTGCCGAGTCCGGTCTGCCACAGCAGCGAGATGGTGAAGAAGATACTGGTGAAGGCTGCGAAGTAGACGAGCGCGAGGATCACACCTCCGGTGAATGCCGGGCGGGTGAACAACCGCGGTGGCACCAGTGGACTGCGTCCACGGCCGGTGTGGATCACTTCCCACCATCCGAACGAGGCAATCAGCACCAGCCCAGCAGCGATCGTCAGGTAGGTCCACAGTGGCCAGCCCAGTTCTTGGCCCTCGATCAAGGGAACCAGCAGGGCTATCAGTCCTGCGGAGATGAGAACCAGTCCGAGCCAGTCGATTCCGGGCCGGGTCGTGGGAGCGGAATCTTCCTTTTTCGGGAGCAGTACGGCGGCAGCCACCAGGCCTACGATTCCGATGGGCAGATTGACCCAGAAGACCAACCGCCACCCGTTCTCGTCGCCGAACGCCTGAATGATCAGGCCTCCGACGATGGGTCCCAGCGCAGTCGAGACTCCGATGACGGCACCCATGATGGCAAAAGCCTTGCCACGCACAGGCCCGGGAAACAGCAGCTGGATGAAAGCGGTGACCGCGGGTACGAACATGCCACCCGCCAGGCCCTGTACGACCCTCGCGACGACCAACTGCAGATCGTCCTGAGCGAGCCCGCACGCGAAGCTCGCGACGGTGAACAACGCGAGGCCGGTGAAGAACACCCATTTGTGACCGACGCGGTCGCCTACCTTGCCCGCAGGAATGAGAGCCAGGCCGAATGCCAGCGCGTATCCCGAGATGATCCACGACAGAACCGATTCCGACGCGTCCAACGTGGTGCTGATGGTAGGCAGAGCCACGTTCACGATGGTGGTGTCGAGCAGGGCCATGAACATACCCAGCAACAGAACCAACAGCGCTTGCCAGGAACGTTTGGGTACTTCGATTGCCGGTGGAGTGTCGGAGACACTGCGGTCGGTCACTGTGCTGCCCTTCGTAGTTGTAGCTGAGCAGTATCGGCCAACCGACCGATGGCCGCTAGCCGATCATGGCAGTTGCCGCGAACACCCACGACAATGCTGCGGCCAGAAGAACGAATGCGGACGCGACCACGCGTCCGGCCCACTGCGTCTCCAGGAGTGAGGTGTCCACGACGGACGTTTCCACCGGAGACGATTCCACCACGGTCTGTGCGCTGGACGCATCCGTCGGCATCATGATCCACTTCCCCACCCTGCATCTGCGAACCTCGTCATTTCCGGCCGCTGAATACCCCGGGCCCGCCTGCCGAAACTATCGCGCTGCAACAACCGCCTGAACGGCATCGAGAAACGGGTGCTGCGACGCCAGCAGCTTCGCTCTCGCCTGCTCGAGCCCGAACCATTCGATGCGGTCCACCTCGGGGAACGATGTCTTCACACCGGATTTCGGCGGCCACTCGATCTCGAATGTGTTGCTCACCGCATTCGAGACGTCGAGGTCGGCTTCGACGCCGAAGGCGGTGACGATTTTTCCTCCGCGTTGCTTGACTGTGCCGAGGTCCACAGGCTCTCCGGCGGGCACATCCATCCCGGTTTCCTCCCGAAACTCTCTGCGGGCCGTCGTCCACAGGTCTTCACCTTCGGCCAGTAGCCCTTTGACGATCGACCACGCTCCGTCGTCCTTACGCGCCCAGAACGGACCACCGGGGTGTGCGATCAGAACCTCCGGACCGTCGGCACCGACGCGAAACAACAGGATTCCTGCACTCGTATCGACCATGGCAACAGGGTGCCACCGAATGGTTCGACACCGTCACAGACCATCGCAATCGCCGGTTACTTCACCCGCCGTGCCGTGAACACGCGTAACAGCTATTGTCTACCGATGCAAGAGCGCGCAGCGTCCACCAGGCAGGCCGTACTCGAAGGAGCGGCCGCCAGCTTCGAGAAGTTCGGTTATGGCACAGCCAGTTTGAGCACCATCATCGCTCACGCCAAGGTGAGCAAAGGCGCGATGTACTTCCATTTCTCGTCCAAGGAAGAGTTGGCGCAGGCCGTGATCGACGCGCAACTGACGATGGCGGCAACTGCCACGGCCGCCATTGTCGACCACACCCCCAAGGCGCTCGATGCGTTGATTCTCGTGACCAAGGAGCTGGGACGTCAGCTGCAGACCGAGTCGATCTCGCGCGGGGGCATGCGGTTGACACTCGAATCTGCCATCGCCGACGGTCCCCACGCGGGGGCGTTCGAAGAGTGGATCGACAAGATCGGCGATCTGATCGAGCGTGCCCAAACCGAGGGCGACATCGTCGACGGCGTCGACCCGAGCGCGGTGGGTCGGTACATCGTGGCGTCGTTCACCGGAGTGCACACGGTCTCGGAAATGATGACCGGGCGTGCCGATCTGCAGCAACGACTGACCGAGATGTGGCAGATAGTGCTCCCCGCCGTCGTCCCGCGTCGACGCCTACCGCGACTCGTCGCGCTCGCGGAGGACTCCGTTATCGACTGGAGCGCTCGGCAGTAGCCAGCCACGGTTCGGACGTCGCCGAGACGGACACCGCAGACAACACCGCACCGTCGTGCTCGAACTGGATGCGGTGCACGCCGTCCGTGGAGTCGGTATCGACGATCGCCGAGCACGGGTTCGCCCACTCGGCGAAGCCCATGAAGCGCACCTCGCACGAGGTGAAGTCCAGCGTCGGCGTTCCGGTCGCCAGACGCAAGGCCTGACGAGCGGCCTCGAGCATGGTGACGCCGGGAAGATATTCGACGGAATGATCGAACATCGCCAGGTTACGAGGATCGGGTGCAACGACGATCGTCCCGTCCGAGGTGTGCCGTGCCAACACGACATCGGAGGGATCGAGCCGTCCTACGGCCGAGGCCTCCACCACTTCGGTCCCGGCCGGCAGATGCCGGAAGTGAGGGTCTGCCATCGACGGGGTGCGAAACTGCGAGTAGACGTCGGGACCGAGCGACCGTACCGACGCTGTTCCGAACGCGACGAGGCGGTCGCCGTTCAACAGCTTGGCCGACAATTTCATGTTGTCCAACGACGCGTCGTCGAACGTCACGTCTGTCGTGATGGATTCGGCGACGAGCGAATCGTCGATCTCGTCGACCGAGAGAGGATCGAGAATCTCGAATCGAGAGTGCTCGATGAACACGACGTGATCGAGCGGAACGCCGTGATTGACGTGGCAGAAGAGGCTGATCGCTTGGCGCAGAGCCTCGGCCACCAGCAGTGAGTCGTGGGTTCGACGAACCGGAGCGAACATCCGATGGGAAGCCGGGAGCTGAACAGCCGCCCGATGGGTTCCGTCCACCGTTTCGTAATCGGTCAACAGCACGTCGGCGGGCGACCGCCGATGCACGAGGTGACGTGGAACGGTTGCTGCGTAACTCAAACTCATGAAGCCCCTTAAAACCGACCGATCCGGTTTTTTATAGCACTGTTGAGCCTCCCGGACCGCTTGTTCAGTATGTCGCGGACCACCGACAAAACAGGCATCCGTTGGACGTATTCATTCAATCGATATACAGCAAGGAGAGTCACGATCTGATAACCGATCGAGACTCACGGTGCCGCCGACTGGAACGACAAAAATCCCCGCCCGGAGCACCGGACGGGGATTGCGCTCCCCCACCTGGACTCGAACCAGGAACCCTTCGATTACCAGTCTGGCAGCGTCCTGACCGTGGTGTTTCCCCAGGCAGCGTGAGGTGGCCATGTCCAAGACACAGTTGCGTCTCACGATAAATCCGGGTGAGAATTCTGGGACGGGTGTTCCGAAACCCAACCATGCGGCCCGTTATCTGCATCACAGTGCATCCATGCACAAGCAAATGTATTCCTTGCCCCCTGCGTGGGAGGACGCTGTCATCAAATGGGTCGAATGGCTGATCTCCGGTGGAGCGCCGGCCACCACCATTCGCACACGCCGCAGCCATGTCCGCGGCGTTGCCCGCAAACTGGGATCCGATTCTCCGGCGACCGTCACCGCCGACGACATCGTGCACGTGACCGCCCACCAGGATTGGTCGAAGGACCACCGTCGCGGCCTCAAGTCGTCGCTGATCAAATTTTTCGACTGGGCCATCAGGGTCGGCATCGCCACCACCAACCCGGCGATCGATCTACCGAAGGTCTCCGAATCCCGGCCGCGACCACGACCGGTCCCCGACAACATGTGGGCACAGCTGATCGTCAACGCAGACCCCCGCGAGCTGATGGCCGCACGTCTGGCCGACGAGGTCGGCATGCGCCGAGACGAAGTCGCCAAGTGCCACACCAGTGACGTACTCGAATCGTTCGACGGGTACGAGCTCGTGGTGCACGGCAAAGGCGGCAAGCAACGGACAGTGCCGATCACCGACAAGCTCGCGAAGGACATCCTCCGAGGACCGGGCGGACACACCTACGGACTCGGCCGTCGTGGCTACCTGTTTCCCGGTGCCGTCGACGGGCACATTTCGGCGCACTACGTCGGCAAGCTCGTTGGCGACCTCCTGCCCACTGGATGGACCATGCACAAACTGCGCCACCGATTCGCCACACGGATGTACCGAGCGTGCGGGCGCGACATCATGATCGTCTGCCGCCTCCTCGGCCACTCCAACGTCGCTACCACCCAGCGCTACCTCGCCACCAGCAACGAAGACCTTCGCGCGGCAGTCAACGCACTCGCCAACGCGGCCTGACACAGGAGAAACCATGTCCCGCTTCCCTACTGCGGCCTCGATCGCAGGGACCGTATTGATCGCACTGGGCGCGTTCTGGCTCAGCTTCACCGCACTACGCGACCTCGCCGAGAGATCTGGCGTACCCACGGAGCAGGCTTGGGTCTGGCCGCTCATCGTCGACGGCCTGGTCCTCGTCGCGACCGTCGCCGTCGTTGCCCTCGACGAACACCGGTGGTACGCCTGGACGCTGCTCGGCATCGGCGCGAGCCTGTCGCTGGCCGGCAACTCACTGCACGCGACGTACACCGGGGAGTTGCCCGTCGCGGTCCGCATACTTGTCGCCGCCGTGCCGCCGCTGTCACTGCTGGCCGTCACTCACCTGACGTATCTGCTGGCCCATCGTCCGAAACCCGCTACCGAGGCAGGCGAGGCTCAGGCCTCGGTACTGAACGCACCGAGTGTGACCGTCGCCGAGATCGCACCGCTTCTCACCACTGCACGCGGAGATCGGAGCGAGGTGCCCGACCTCGGGGCTTCGTTTCGCGAGGCTCGCGCCGCTGGATAACCTCCACCACCGACCGCTGAGTCTGGTACACATCGTGCATGACTCGGACGATGACGACAGTGGTGCTCGCGGTGGCGAGCGCGGCCCTCCTGACATCCTGCGCGGATGATCCACAGGTCGAGTTGGACGTCGCAGCCCCGACGTCCAACTCGGTAACACCGACCACTGCACCGCCGACGACGTCGCCTGCAGCTCTGACCGAGTACGACCGATACGTCAAGCTGATGAAAGACCGGCGCATCCCGATACGGGCCGGTTCGTCGGGTACCTACGACACCGATGTCTCGATCTGCGGGCAACTTCGTGACGGCAGCCTCGACACCTGGAGCCTGGCCGACCGGGAAGGTGTGCGCAAGCAAGACATCAACGGTCTGCGCATTACGGTCATGGTCCCGTTACTCTGCCCCGACATGCAACCCGCAATCGACGCGGCCCGTTTCGGCGAGGTCAGGCAGACCTATTTCCTGGGTGGCAAGGCCCTGGTGGCGCAGGCACCGATCGAGGGCTCACGCACCATCCAGCCCGGTACCTGGACCACGGAGGCTGCCGTCTCCGACTGCTACTGGGAACGGTCCGACGCACAGGGCAACATCATCGATAACAATTTCATTTCCATCGCTCCCCCGATCACTGTCGTCATAGGCGAAGCGGACGCCGGTTTCACCTCGAATGACTGCGGGAAGTGGACGCGCGCAGATTGATTGGCGTTGCGCGCGCCCACTTACGTCACGCCACCGCGCCGAGGTACGCAGCGAGCGTGTGGGCTGCGTGCGTATCGAGGTTGCGCCGACCACGGTCGTAGATCCCGATGGTTGTCGAGATGTCGGCGTGCCGCGCCGCGATCTGCACCTCACGTAGCGGCACGCCCGCATCGATCGCGTTGACGATCATGCTGTGCCGGAACGTATGTGGCGTCACCCGCATCGTGATACCAGCATGCTTGGCCACCCGGGTGCACACCTTGGCCGCCGACTGCCGGACCATGCGCGAGCCATCGCGACGCAGCAGTAGCGGTCCGTCAGTGCGTCCATCGATCACAGCGTCGATCGCGCGCATTACCACGGCGGGCTGCGGGACAATGGCCTGTGCGCCACCTTTCTGAGTGAAGGTCATGACGCGGTGGCCACGGGAGTAGCCGAGTACATCAGGAATGTCGAGGCTGCACACCTCGGACACTCGTAATCCGGTGTAGCCCATGATGACAACCAACGCGTAGTCGACGGGCGAGGAGTTGTACGCCTGACGGCACACTGCCTGTAGTTCGTTGCGGTCGAGGTGCACCTTGGTGTTGGTGTCGCGCTTGTCCTTCGGCAATTTCAGCAGTCGTGCAGGGTTTTTCGTGACCAGGTCGTCGTCGAGGGCCCGGACGGCTTGGGCAGCAACAAGATCCTGGGGGCACTGGCACC